>NZ_JBIWMA010000009.1:72076-318771 GCF_044766465.1 Streptomyces sp. NPDC102259
CCCCGGGCCCCCGCCGTTGGGGGCTGCCGCCCCCCGGGCCCCCGCCCTTGGGGGCTGCCGCCCCCGGGCCCCGGCTTCGGTCCCGTCTCCGGGGTCCCGTGCTCCGAGACCCCGCTCCGTCCCGTCGCTTGGGGCTGCCGCCCCCTGCCCCGCTTCCGGACCCCGCCTTCGGGGCCGGCGCCCCTGGGCCCCCTCCGAGTCCCGTCGCCGGGGGCTGCCGCCCCTGGGGGCCCCGCTCTGGTCCCGTCGCTGGGCCGGTGCCCCTTGCGCCGCTCCGGCCCGGTCCTGGGGCCGGTGCCTCATGCCCCCGCTCGGTCCGGTCCTGGGGCCGATACCCCGAGGTCTCCGCTTCGGTCCCGTGGCTTGGGGCTGCCGGCCCCTCCGGGTATCGGACCGTGTCTCGGGTCCGGGATTCGGGTCTTGAGGGGGCTTTTCCTGCTGGGTGGGGGCGGGGTGGGGGGCTTTGTGTGGGGTGGTGTGGGCTGCTTAAGGATCTCCTTGCTGGGGCAGACTTCTCGATTCGTCTTTCGGCGGGGCCTGACGTAGACTGACTCGTCGGCTCTCGTGCACTCGCATGTCTGCATGCACCCGTAAGGGATACGCAGGGGAGTCGATCAAGGTAGCCGATTCGAAGGGCGAAGCGTGGCCAAGAAGCAAGGTGCCATCGAGATCGAGGGCACTGTCGTCGAGTCTCTTCCGAACGCCATGTTCAAGGTCGAGCTCCAGAACGGCCACCAGGTCCTGGCGCACATCAGCGGCAAGATGCGTATGCACTACATCCGTATCCTCCCTGACGACCGGGTCGTGGTGGAGTTGTCTCCGTACGACCTGACGCGTGGCCGGATCGTCTACCGCTACAAGTAGATCTTGCCCAGGCCCTGTGCGCGGTTTCGCGTGCGGGGTTGCCGGCAACTGACCCGGAGAACCTCACATCCCATGAAGGTCAAGCCGAGCGTCAAGAAGATCTGCGACAAGTGCAGGGTGATCCGCCGTCACGGTCGGGTCATGGTCATTTGCGAGAACCCGCGCCACAAGCAGCGCCAGGGCTGATCGCTTACAGATCACACCCTCTGCATCGACATCGCAGAGACTTCGCGCGACGCGAACAGTAAGTGTTCATACGTAGATCCCAGGCGGTTTCTCCCGTCTGATACCCCCGGCTCGGAGGCCGGGGACCCATTCGTACCTAATCCTCGGCGCTCACTGAGCGGCACGAGGAGGCCGGCGGATGGGAAGCGGTTCTGCGGAAGACCTCCGAAGATCAACTGGAGCCATTGAATGGCACGCGTTTCCGGTGTCGACATCCCGCGCGAAAAGCGTGTGGAGGTCGCCCTCACCTACGTGTTCGGCATCGGCCGGACCCTCTCCCAGGAGACGCTGGCAGCGACCGGCGTCGACCCGAACACCCGCGTTCGCGACCTCTCCGAGGAGCAGCTCGTCGCGATCCGCGAGTACGTGGACGCCAACATCAAGACCGAGGGTGACCTCCGTCGCGAGGTCCAGGCCGACATCCGCCGCAAGGTCGAGATCGGTTGCTACCAGGGCCTTCGTCACCGTCGTGGTCTGCCTGTCCGCGGTCAGCGCACCAGCACGAACGCTCGTACCCGCAAGGGCCCGCGTCGCGCCATCGCCGGCAAGAAGAAGCCGGGCAAGAAGTAGTCCACAGCGGACAACGCTTCATCAGCGGTCTTCGCTGTAGGACCGACCACCTCCCCGTAGGAGTTTGTAGATGCCCCCCAAGGGTCGTCAGGGCGCTGCCAAGAAGGTGCGCCGCAAGGAAAAGAAGAACGTCGCGCATGGCCAGGCGCACATCAAGAGCACGTTCAACAACACGATCGTGTCCATCACGGACCCGGCCGGAAACGTGATCTCGTGGGCCTCCGCCGGCCACGTCGGTTTCAAGGGCTCGCGCAAGTCCACGCCGTTCGCCGCGCAGATGGCCGCCGAGTCGGCTGCCCGTCGCGCGCAGGAGCACGGCATGCGCAAGGTCGACGTCTTCGTCAAGGGCCCGGGCGCCGGTCGCGAGACCGCCATTCGCTCCCTGCAGGCGACGGGCCTCGAGGTCGGCTCCATCCAGGACGTCACCCCGACCCCGCACAACGGCTGCCGTCCGCCGAAGCGTCGTCGCGTCTGACGCACCGGCTCACGTCGGCTGGATACGGCCGCGTGTCGGTCTGAGGCTTTCGGGCGGTACGGCTCCGTAAAAGGGCTGTATCGCCCGTACCCTTGCAGTACCCGTGCGGTGAGTGCGCACGGTTTCCGTCGGGCGTCAAATAGCGGGCGTCCACGAAAGAAGGATCTGATCGCCACATGCTGATCGCTCAGCGTCCCTCGTTGACCGAAGAGGTCGTCGACGAGTTCCGCTCCCGGTTCGTGATCGAGCCGCTGGAGCCGGGCTTCGGTTACACCCTCGGTAACTCCCTCCGCCGGACCCTCCTGTCCTCGATCCCGGGTGCGGCGGTCACGTCCATCCGTATCGACGGCGTGCTGCACGAGTTCACCACCGTGCCGGGCGTCAAGGAGGACGTCACCGACCTGATCCTCAACATCAAGCAGCTGGTCGTGTCGTCCGAGCACGACGAGCCCGTGGTGATGTACCTGCGCAAGCAGGGCCCGGGTCTGGTCACCGCCGCCGACATCGCGCCCCCGGCCGGTGTCGAGGTGCACAACCCCGACCTCGTCCTCGCCACGCTCAACGGCAAGGGCAAGCTGGAGATGGAGCTGACCGTCGAGCGCGGTCGCGGTTACGTCTCCGCCGTGCAGAACAAGCAGGTGGGCCAGGAGATCGGGCGTGTCCCGGTCGACTCCATCTACTCGCCGGTTCTGAAGGTCACGTACAAGGTCGAGGCCACGCGTGTCGAGCAGCGCACCGACTTCGACAAGCTGATCGTCGACGTCGAGACCAAGCAGGCGATGCGTCCCCGTGACGCCATGGCCTCTGCCGGTAAGACGCTGGTCGAGCTGTTCGGTCTCGCCCGCGAGCTGAACATCGACGCCGAGGGCATCGACATGGGCCCGTCCCCCACGGACGCCGCTCTCGCCGCTGATCTCGCCCTGCCGATCGAGGAGCTCGAGCTCACCGTTCGGTCGTACAACTGCCTCAAGCGTGAGGGCATCCACTCCGTGGGTGAGCTCGTGGCTCGTTCCGAGGCCGACCTGCTGGACATCCGTAACTTCGGTGCGAAGTCCATCGACGAGGTCAAGGCGAAGCTGGCCGGCATGGGCCTCGCGCTCAAGGACAGCCCGCCCGGATTCGACCCGACCGCCGCTGCCGACGCCTTCGGCGCCGACGACGACGCGGACGCCGGGTTCGTGGAGACCGAGCAGTACTGAGCCCTCCGTGAGGAGGCCGGTTCTGTCCCGCGCCCCTTCGGGGGCGCGGACCCTCCGTGCGCTTCGCGAGAGGCGCACGGATCTCCGACGGGCAATCGCCCGCTCGGACACTGACCCCGGTACCTGATACGGCCGGGGCAGACACCTAGGAGAAACACCATGCCGAAGCCCACCAAGGGTGCCCGTCTGGGCGGCAGTGCCGCGCACGAGAAGCTGCTTCTCGCGAACCTCGCGAAGTCGCTGTTCGAGCACGGTCGCATCACCACCACCGAGGCGAAGGCGCGCAAGCTGCGTCCGTACGCCGAGCGTCTGGTCACCAAGGCGAAGAAGGGCGACCTTCACAACCGTCGTCAGGTGCTCCAGGTGATCACGGACAAGAGCATCGTGCACACGCTCTTCACCGAGATCGGCCCGCGCTACGAGAACCGCCCGGGTGGTTACACCCGCATCACCAAGATCGGTAACCGTCGTGGCGACAACGCGCCCATGGCTGTCATCGAGCTGGTCGAGGCGCTGACCGTGGCGCAGCAGGCCACCGGTGAGGCCGAGGCCGCCACCAAGCGTGCGGTCAAGGAAGACGGCCTCAAGAAGGACGAGGTCGTCGAGGACGCCAAGCCCGCCGACGAGGCTCCGGCCGACGAGGCTCCGGCCGAGGAGTCCAAGGACGCCTGAGGCACCGCCTCGCAGTGGACGGGTCCGCCCTTCGGGGCGGGCCCGTTCCGCGTTTCCGGAAACGTTTCCGGAGGTGGTGTCGGAGGTGTTCTTCGCAGGTCGCAGGGTTGAGAGGATCCAGGAGTGAGTGACGAAGTGGAGCCCGGGTTCGTCCGGGTGCGGATGGATCTCTCGTACGACGGGAGCGGGTTCTCCGGGTGGGCCAAGCAGGCCGGCGGGCGGCGGACCGTGCAGGGGGCGATCGAGGACGCCCTGCGGACCGTGACCCGGTCGAGGGAGACCACGTACGAGCTGACCGTGGCCGGGCGGACGGACGCCGGTGTGCACGCGCGCGGGCAGGTGGCGCACGTCGACCTTCCGGAGGACCTCTGGGCCGAGCACCGGGAGAAGCTGCTCAAGCGGCTCGCAGGGCGGCTCGACAAGGATGTGCGGATCTGGTCCCTCGCCGAGGCGCCCGCCGGGTTCAACGCGCGGTTCTCGGCGATCTGGCGGCGGTACGCGTACCGGGTCACCGACAACCCGGGAGGCGTCGACCCCCTGCTGCGCAGCCACGTCCTCTGGCACGACTGGCCTCTCGACGTCGACGCCATGAACGAGGCCGCCCGGCGGCTGCTCGGCGAGCACGACTTCGCCGCCTACTGCAAGCGGCGGGAGGGAGCGACGACCATTCGTACGCTCCAGGAGCTGAGCCTGGTGCGCGGTGCGGACGGGGTCGTCACCGCGACCGTCCGGGCCGACGCCTTCTGCCACAACATGGTGCGTTCGCTGATCGGGGCGCTGCTGTTCGTGGGCGACGGGCACCGGGGGGCGGAGTGGCCCGCAAAGGTGCTGGCCGCGGGCGTACGGGACTCGGCCGTGCATGTCGTACGGCCGCACGGGCTGACGCTGGAGGAGGTCGGTTATCCGGCCGACGAGCTGCTCGCCGCACGCAACAAGGAGGCGCGCAACCGGCGCACGCTGCCCGGGGCCGGGTGCTGCTGACGGCCTGGCCCCGCGTCGGCGTCCGCGTCCGCGGTCAGTTCGCGGCCGCCGCCGACGCCTGGGCCTCGCCGCGCTGGCGGATCCGCTGGAAGGTGAACTCCGCGAGGTCGTCGCCCGCGGTGAAGACCGCCGTGTCCTTCGTGGTCACGTCCTTGCCGTCCGTGAAGCCGGTGATGGTGAAGTAGGCGTACCGGCCGTAGGAGTTGGTCGTGGAGCGGCAGATCGCGCCGTCGCAGAAGGTCTTGACGTTCCCGCCGGTGAGGGCCTTCACGATGCTCTTCTTGTCGGCCTGGCTCTTGACCTTGAGGGCCTGCGCCTCGGTGTCGAAGACCGCCACGCCGACGGTGACCGCGATATCACCCTTGGTATAGGTGATGCGCATGAGGCGGGTGCAGTCGTTGGCGGTGAGCACCTGGGCCAGCGTGCCCTGGACCCCTGTGGTGCAGGTGGTGCTGTCGGCCTTGGGGCCCTTCTTGTACACGGCCGAGCCCATGGTCAGCTGCGTGCCGGGGAAGAGGAGGTCCGGCCCGTTGGGGGCGGTGTCCTTGGCCTTGCTGGCGACGAACTCCTTCGGGTTCAGCGGCGGCGGGGCGCTGGTCGGCGCGAAGGAGGGGGTGGTGGACGCGCTCGGCAGGTCGGCGGCCGCGGGCCCCGACGAGGTTGGCTTGTTCGCCTCGTCGCTGCCGTTCGCCGACACCACGGCCATGGCCACGGCGGTGCCGATGGCGAGCGTGGCGAGCGCGCCGCCGCCTATGAGGAGCAGCCGACGGCGTTTGTTGCGCGTCTCGGACGCCTCCGCCAGCGCGGCCCAGTCCGGGGTCGGGCCGTCATCGCCGCTGGTCCACGGCTGCTGGGAGTTCGGTTTCCATGGATCCCACTGGGACTGAGGTCCCCCCTGCCCATAGCTCATGGGCCGCATCTTAGACGGGGAGCGGGGGATGCTGTTCCGCCTCAACCGGCGCTGAAGTCCCCGGTGTTCCCGGCGCGAGTACGGGCAAACGTGACATCTCCGGGTGGTTGGTGCGGCATATTCGCAGGCCGGCGCCTGTAGTGTGGCGCAGGCCACTCCAGGAGGGGGTTTCCGGCGACGGCTTCCGGTCAGGCTGACATGCTCACGCGTGATCGGGTGACAGGCCCCGTTTTGACCCGGCCCCCGAGACGCGGGTATCCTGCATCTTCGTTGTGTATTGGCTTGCTCTTCTCACGGGACGGGCCCTTACACCGGTCCACCGGGCCGATGACCAGCGACCAGCACGCGGTATGCGTCACCGCAGTGCGGTCTCGGCTGTCGTGATCGTCTTCGGTGACCTTGTCAGGACCAATTCACTGAAGAAGCGAAGGCTACGAACCGTGCGTACGTACAGCCCCAAGCCCGGCGATGTGACGCGCCAGTGGCACGTCATCGACGCTCAGGACATCGTCCTGGGCCGTCTCGCCACCACTGCCGCGTCCCTCCTCCGGGGCAAGCACAAGCCGATCTACGCGCCCCACGTCGACACCGGTGACTTCGTCATCATCATCAACGCCGACAAGGTGCACCTCTCCGGCAACAAGCGGACCCAGAAGATGGCGTACCGCCACTCCGGGTACCCGGGCGGTCTGCGCTCCGTGCGCTACGACGACCTCCTCGCGAACAACCCGGAGAAGGCCGTCGAGAAGGCCGTCAAGGGCATGCTCCCCAAGAACACGCTGGGCCGTCAGATGCTCTCGAAGCTGAAGGTCTACAAGGGTGACGTGCACCCGCACGCGGCTCAGCAGCCCGTGCCGTTCGAGATCACCCAGGTCGCGCAGTAATTCCGGCCACACCCCCTAGCTGAAAAGAACTGAGGAGAACCGTGGCCGAGACCACTGCCGAGCAGCCGCTCGAAGAGACCGAGCTCGTCGACATCGAGAGCTACACCACCGAGTCCGAGGTCCCCGTCGAGGGTGAGTACACCTCGGAGTCCCTTGCCTCCCGCTTCGGCGAGCCCCAGCCGGCCGCCGGCCTGGGCCGTCGCAAGAACGCCATCGCCCGCGTCCGGATCGTTCCGGGCACCGGCAAGTGGAAGATCAACGGTCGCACCCTCGAGGACTACTTCCCGAACAAGGTGCACCAGCAGGAAGTCAACGAGCCCTTCAAGGTGCTCGAGCTCGACAACCGCTACGACGTCGTCGCCCGTATCTCGGGTGGCGGTGTCTCCGGTCAGGCCGGTGCGCTCCGTCTCGGTGTCGCCCGCGCGCTGAACGAGGCCGACGTCGACAACAACCGTGGTGCCCTCAAGAAGGCCGGCTTCCTCACGCGTGACGACCGCGCGGTCGAGCGCAAGAAGGCCGGTCTCAAGAAGGCCCGCAAGGCCCCGCAGTACAGCAAGCGCTAAGCTTCGCTGCCTGCTCGTACGTATTCCGGGTCGGGCCCGTGCGGTTCGCTCGTACGTACTCCGAACGCCCCGGCGGCACGCCACAGTGTCGCCGGGGCGTTCGTTTTCTCGCAGCCGTGGGCGTATAACGGCACAAGGTGCTCAAAGGCTTGTGTGATCGGATGTTCAGGGCATCCAATGCCTGGATGCGGAGCCGCCGTAGACAGACCGACCGGTCGGCCGGTCGATCGTCCGACGCACCCGCACGGCTTTTGAAACTGACGCTTCCTCAGGAGGACAAGTGGGACGACTCTTCGGCACGGACGGCGTGCGCGGTGTCGCCAACGCGGATCTGACGGCGGAGATGGCGCTCGGCCTGTCCGTCGCGGCGGCGCATGTGCTGGCCGAGGCGGGCACGTTCGAGGGCCACCGGCCGGTGGCAGTCGTCGGACGGGACCCGCGCGCGTCCGGGGAGTTCCTGGAGGCCGCCGTGGTGGCGGGTCTGGCGAGCGCCGGCGTGGACGTGCTGAAGGTCGGCGTGCTGCCGACGCCCGCCGTCGCCTACCTCACCGGTGTGCTGGGCGCCGACCTCGGCGTGATGCTCTCCGCCAGCCACAACGCGATGCCCGACAACGGCATCAAGTTCTTCGCCCGCGGCGGCCACAAGCTCGCCGACGATCTCGAGGGCAGGATCGAATCCGTCTTCGAGGAGCACCGCACCGGCGCGCCCTGGAGCCGGCCGACCGGCAGCGGCGTCGGACGCGTGCGGTCGTACGACGAAGGGTTCGACCGCTACGTCGCGCACCTCATCGCCGTGCTCCCCAACCGGCTGGACGGCCTGCGGATCGTCCTCGACGAGGCGCACGGCGCCGCCGCCCGGGTGTCGCCGGAGGCGTTCACGCGGGCCGGCGCGGAGATCGTGACCATCGGGGCCGAGCCGAACGGGCTCAACATCAACGACGGGTGCGGGTCCACGCACCTGGACAAGCTGAAGGCCGCGGTCATCGAGCACGAGGCCGACTTCGGCATCGCGCACGACGGGGACGCCGACCGGTGCCTGGCCGTGGACCACACGGGTGACGAGATCGACGGGGACCAGATTCTCGCCGTGCTCGCGCTGGCCATGCGGGAGCGGGGCGCGCTGCGGTCCGACACCGTTGTCGCGACCGTCATGTCCAACCTCGGCTTCAAGCTGGCCATGGAGCGGGAGGGCATCCAGCTCGTGCAGGCCGCCGTCGGCGACCGGTATGTGCTGGAGGAGATGAAGGAGCACGGCTACGCGCTCGGCGGCGAGCAGTCCGGGCACGTGATCATCCTCGACCACGCGACGACCGGTGACGGCACGCTGACGGGGCTGATGCTGGCGGCTCGCGTCGCCGAGAGCGGGCGTTCGCTGCGGGAGCTGGCCTCCGTGATGGAGCGGTTGCCGCAGGTGCTGATCAATGTGCCCGACGTCGATCGGTCCCGGGTCGGGAACTCGGCCGAGCTGGCGACTGCCGTGGGTGAGGCGGAGCGGGAGCTCGGGTCCACCGGGCGGGTGCTGCTTCGGCCTTCGGGGACCGAGCCGCTCGTGCGGGTCATGGTCGAGGCGGCCGACATCGACCAGGCCCGGTCCGTCGCCGGGCGACTGGCGGATGTCGTGAAGTCGGCGCTGGGTTAAGCGGCGGGGCCGCTTCCAGGCGGGTTCGGGGTGGGGGTGCTGTGCGTCGCGGGCCGCGGGTTCGTCGTGGCTTGTCGCGCAGTTCCCCGCGGCCCTAGGTGGGTTGTCCCGTCTTGCGTTGTCTGGTCCAGAAGTACTTCTGAGCGAGCAGCGTCAAGGTGCCCGCCAGGATGATGCCCAGCAGGTTCAGCAGGAGCTGTTCTGTCGAGCCCCGGGTCTGTGCCATGTCGCCGTAGCTGAGGGCCACGGCGGCGTTGGCGGCTGCCGGGACCGTCGTGACCGAGATCGCCACGCCCACCAGGGCGCCGGACTTCGCCGAGGTCAGGGAGAGGGTGCCGGCGGCGCCCGCCAGGACGGCCACGATGAAGGAGAACCAGTCGGGGGCATAGACGAAAGCCGTCTGCGGGCGGTCGGCCTCCAGTTGCTCCATGCTGAACAGGTCGATCGCGTCCATGAAGAGGCTGAAGCCCACCGTCGCCGCCATCGCCACCGCGAAGCCGACCAGCAGGGCGATCAGCGAGCGCAGGGCCAGGCGGGGAGCGCGCTGCACGATCGACGTGCAGACGCCGGCCAGAGGGCCGAACTCCGGGCCCACGGCCATCGCGCCCACGATCAGGACCGCGTTGTCCAGCACCACACCACAGGCCGCGATCATCGTGGCGATGATGATGAACGCGATGTAGGTGACCGAGAGCGTCGACTCCTCGTGGGTCGCGTCCGTGAGGTGCTCCCACAGGACCGCGTCGGCGCCTTCGCCCGGCGCCTCCTCCTCGGCCTTGTCGGCGCGCAGGGAGAGCGACAGGTCGATGTTCTCCACGGCGATCGAGCCGGTCTTGTCGAGGCCCAACTCCTGTAGTCCGGTGAGGAGTTCGTCGCCCGCCTCGCGTGCCACGTCGCACAGCACGACATCGCCGGCCGGGTTGCGTGCCGCCCCCGGCAACACCACGAGGTGGGTGGTGCCGACGGTGTTCTCGATCAGGGCGACCACGTCGTCGGTGCTGCGAGACGGGGTGATCAGGCGCAGGTGCAGCATGCAGGCAGGGTAGCCGTCAGAGTTTGCGCAGGCTCAGGCGCTGCACCTTGTGGTCCTGGCCCTTGCGGACCACCAGGGTGGCTCGGCCCCGGGTGGGCGCGATGTTCTCCACCAGGTTGGGCTTGTTGATGGTGCGCCAGAGGGTGCGGGCGTAGTCGACGGCCTCGTCCTCGGAGACCTGGGTGTACTTCGTGAAGAACGAGTCCGGGTTCTGGAAGGCCGTCTGACGGAGTTTCCTGAACCGGTTGAGGTACCAGCGCTCGATGTCCTCGGCGCTCGCGTCGACGTACACGCTGAAGTCGAAGTAGTCGGCGAGGCCGACGCGGGTGCGGCCGTCCTTGCCGGGGAGGGCGGGCTGAAGGACGTTCAGGCCCTCGACGATGAGGATGTCGGGGCGGCGGACGGTGAGTTTGCGGTCCGGGACGATGTCGTAGATCAGGTGGGAGTAGACGGGCGCGGTGACCTCGCCCTTGCCCGCCTTGATGTCGGCGACGAAGCGGGTCAGCGCGCGGCGGTCGTAGGACTCGGGGAAGCCCTTGCGGGACAGCAGGCCGCGGGCCTCCAGCTCCCTGGTGGGGAGCAGGAAGCCGTCCGTGGTGACCAGTTCCACGCGGGGGTGTTCCGGCCAGCGGGACAGCAGGGCCTGCAGGAGACGCGCGACCGTCGACTTGCCGACCGCCACCGAGCCCGCGACGCCTATCACGAACGGGGTGCCGGACTGTGAGCCCTGTTCGCCGAGGAAGGTGTTCAGGGCGCCGCGCAGGCCGTCGGTGGCGCCCACGTAGAGGTTGAGGAGGCGGGACAGCGGGAGGTAGATGTCACGCACCTCGTCGAGGTCGATGACGTCACCGAGGCCGCGCAGCTTCTCGACCTCCTCGGCGGTCAGCGGCAGCGGAGTCTTCTCGCGCAGCGCGCTCCACTCGGAGCGGGTGAGGTCGACGTAAGGAGTCGCCTCCGGCCTGTGCCGGTGGGCGCTCCGGGGCATCGGGGAGACCGGAGAGATCACAGTCCATTGTTAACGGAGTTTGAACAGGATGGTGGGTGGGGTCCGTCACGCCCGATCGAGGCCGCGTACAGCCGTGGGAATTTCCGAAATCGGGCACGCTGAGGCTCTTTCCGGACGGGGATCGGTCGTAGGCTGCCGCGCATGTGCGGAATCGTGGGATACGTGGGGTCTCAGTCGGCGCTAGAGGTCGTCATGGCCGGGCTGAGGCGGCTGGAGTACCGGGGTTACGACTCGGCGGGAGTGGCCGTTCTGGCGGACGGAGGGCTCGCCGCCGCGAGAAAGGCGGGCAAGCTCGTCAATCTGGAGAAGGAGCTCGCGGCCCGGCCCCTGCCGACCGGGACGACGGGCATCGGGCACACCCGGTGGGCCACACACGGCGGGCCGACGGACGCCAACGCGCATCCGCATCTCGACAACGCCGGACGGGTCGCCGTGGTCCACAACGGGATCATCGAGAACTTCGCCCGGCTGCGGGCCGAGCTGACCGAGCGGGGGCATGAGCTGCTCTCCGAGACCGACACCGAGGTCGTGGCCCATCTGCTCGCCGAGGAGTTCTCGGTGACGGCCGATCTCGCCGAGGCCATGCGGCTGGTGTGCCGGCGGCTGGAGGGGGCGTTCACGCTGGTCGCGGCGCATGCCGACGAGCCGGACGTGGTGGTCGGCGCGCGGCGGAACTCGCCGCTGGTGGTGGGCGTCGGGGAGGGCGAGGCCTTTCTCGCCTCGGACGTCGCCGCCTTCATCGCGCACACCCGGTCGGCGATCGAGCTGGGTCAGGACCAGGTCGTCGAGCTGCGGCGGGACGGTGTGACGGTGACCGGCTTCGACGGGCGCCCGGCGGACGTCCGGTCGTACCACGTCGACTGGGACGCGTCGGCCGCGGAGAAGGGCGGCTACGACTACTTCATGCTGAAGGAGATCGCCGAGCAGCCCAAGGCGGTCGCCGACACCCTGCTCGGCCGCATCGACGCCTCCGGTGCGCTGACCCTCGACGAGGTGCGGATCCCGGCCTACGAGCTGCGGGAGGTCGACAAGGTCGTCATCGTCGCGTGCGGTACGGCCTTCCACGCGGGCCTCATCGCCAAGTACGCCATCGAGCACTGGACGCGGATCCCGTGCGAGGTGGAGCTGGCCAGCGAGTTCCGCTACCGGGACCCGATTCTCGACTCGCGGTCACTGGTCATCGCCATCTCCCAGTCCGGGGAGACGATGGACACGCTCATGGCGCTGCGACACGCGCGGGAGCAGGGGTCCAAGGTGCTGGCGATCTGCAACACCAACGGGTCGACGATCCCCCGGGAGTCGGACGCGGTGCTGTACACGCACGCCGGGCCGGAGGTGGCCGTCGCCTCGACCAAGGCGTTCCTGACGCAGTTGGTGGCCTGTTATCTCGTCGCGCTGTATCTCGGCCAGGTGCGCGGCACCAAGTGGGGGGACGAGATCCGGGCCGTCATCCGGGACCTCGCGCAGATCTCCGGTGCGGTCGAGCGGGTGCTGGAGACCATGGGGCCGGTGCGGGAGCTGGCGCGGTCCCTCGCCCATAAGGACACCGTGCTGTTCCTCGGGCGGCACGTCGGGTATCCCGTCGCGCTGGAGGGCGCGTTGAAGCTGAAGGAGCTCGCCTACATGCACGCGGAGGGGTTCGCCGCGGGGGAGCTGAAGCACGGGCCGATCGCCCTCATCGAGGAGGACCTGCCGGTCGTCGTGGTGGTGCCGTCGCCTCGGGGGCGGTCCGTCCTGCACGACAAGATCGTGTCCAACATCCAGGAGATCCGGGCCCGGGGGGCGCGGACGATCGTGATCGCCGAGGAGGGGGACGAGACGGTGGTGCCGTACGCCGACCATCTCGTGCGGATCCCGGTCACGCCGGTGCTGCTGTCACCGTTGGTCGCCACGGTTCCGTTGCAGGTGTTCGCGTGCGAGCTGGCGACGGCGCGGGGCAACGAGGTCGACCAGCCGCGGAACCTGGCGAAGTCGGTGACGGTGGAGTGAGAGGGGTTGCGGGCGGCGTTGTGGGCGGCGGCGCCTGAGGGAGTGGGGGTTCTCGCCGCGGGCGGGTGCGGGTGCGTTGTGGCTGGGCGCGCAGTTCCCCGCGCCCCTGGGGGGGGCGGACCGTCTGCGACGGGCCCTGCCCCCCAGGGGTTGTTCAGCCACGTACGCGTTGCCTTCTGGCCGCGTAGATCTTCCAGGTCGCGAAGGCGAGGGGGAGTTCCAGGATCCAGATGCCGGTCACCGCGTCCCACTCGGGGGCGGTGGCCGAGGCCTCGTCGGCCGTGATGATCCCGCACAGCAGGCCCCAGGTCGCCGCGAGCAGGCCGACGAGCCAGAGCGCGGTGGTCCAGCCCCAGGTGGAGCGGCCGTTGCCGGAGGACCGCGGGCCGGAGGTCCGCTTGCGCGGCTGCGGGATGCGGTCGGGCTCGCGGGCCGGCATCCGCACCACGGCCTGTGCGGGCACGGCGGCGTCCAGCGCGGCCGTGCGTTCCGGCGTCACCCCTCGGAACAGGGTGGGTTCCACGGTGACCGAGAAGCCGTCGTGGCCGGTCAGGGTGCGGGCGCCGTCGGGGCGGGTGGTCATCGCCGCGACGGCGTCGTAGCGGACGGTGACCGGACCCCTCGGGGTCACCAGGCTCACGCCCTCGGCGCCGATGACCAGGGTGACCTCGTCGTCCTCCAGGGACTGGTGGCGGGTGCCGGTCACGGCGGCCTGCGAGTCCTGCGGGGCGAGGGTGAGGCCCGCCCAGTCGACGCCCCGGCCCGGCACCTGGAGGAGCGCGTTGTCCCAGGTCTCCCGGGCGACCTCGCGCAGGTCGTCCGTCGTCACCGCGTTCAGCTCGGCCCGGTGCTGCTCGGGGGTGAGGATCCGGTGCCCGAGCAGCAGGCTCAGCGCGTACGAGGGGAGCGCGGCCGCCGCGAGGTCGGGGGTGTCGTACACCTTGAGGAGCTTGGTGCGGACGGAGTCCAGTTCGGACTGCTCGATGCGGCCCGCGCGCAGCCGGGCGAGGGTGTCGACGAAGCCGCCGACGACCGCGTCCTGCTTCTGCGGGAGAGAGTCCGCGTGGGCGGTGAGGGTGGCGAAGTCGGCGTCGCGCTGGGCGTATTCGGCCTCCGCCGAGTAGGAGTAGCCGCCCTCCTGACGCAGGTCCTGGAAGAGGGCCCGGCCGAGGACGTCCGCGAAGACACTGGCCGCGGTGGAGCGGCGGAGCACCGAGGTGAGGACGACATGGCCGTCGTCGCCGCTGATGAACGCGGGCGTGGTGGGCAGTGCGCTGGTCGCGGCCGGAGCGGGGAAGCGGGAGCCCGCGGGGAGGGTGAGGTCCAGGCCGTCGGGGACCCGGTCGCTGGCGATCCAGAGCACCGCGTTGTCCCTGGTGAAGCGGGTCTCGGCCCAGTGGCGCACCTGGTCCGGGGTCAGGCTCCAGGTGCCGAGCTCGTTGTAGCTGGACAGGCCGTAGCCCTGGGCGCCGTATCGCCACAGCGGCATCTGCTGCTGGGGGCCGCCGCCGCGGCCGGCCGCCTCCGTGCGCAGGATCTCCTTCTCGGTCTCCAGCCGCTCCATCGGCAGGTCCCGCAGCCCGGCGCACACGCTGTTGAGGTACTCGACGACCTCCTCCTCGCTGCCGGTGACGTGGAAGAGGGTGTACGCGTTCGCCGTCGTGCCGTTGTAGTGCAGATCGGACAGGCCGAGGCGGTGCAGGGCGAGGTGTTCGACGAGGTGGGTGAGGCCTGCGGTGGCCAGGGTCTCGTCGGCGCGGCCCACCCGGAAGAAGAGACCGGCGGTGATCTCGTTGCCGGAGGCGGGGGCGTAGAGGGTGGGGATGGCCTGCGTGGTGGTGTGCGAGACGAGGCCGGCGAGCGCGGCCAGGTCGGCGCGGTCGTCGTGATCGTGCTTGTGCAGGTGGGTGGTCATCGGTGGCCGCCTCCTCGGGATTCCAGCGCCGCCTTGCGGGACTTGAGGAACGCGGACTTCTTGTCGGGTATGTAGTGCCACGGGGACTCGGAGGCGCGGTCGCCGAGGAAGGCGAAGTGCGGCGCCGCGTACTCCCAGTGGTTGCCGAGCGAGAAGGCGAACGCGAACGCGTTGTGCGCGCCGATCGAGTTCCAGTCGGGCCGGTGGGCCGGGTGCAGCACGGAGACCTGGGCGGCGTTGCGCAGGTCGTCGCGGACCGGCAGGCCCCGCATGTAGGCCGCGTCCTCGCCGCCGTCCAGGTCCAGCCAGCGCTCGATGTGGGCGAGGGCGACCAGGGCGCCGGAGTGGGAGCCGTCGGGGGCCGCGGTCGCGCATTCGCGGGCGAAGCCGTGCGCCGCCTCCCAGGAGCCGCTCCACTTGGGACACAGCTGCTGGAGCAATTGGACCTGTGCCCGGTAGTGGTGCGGATGGTGAGCGGAGAGACGGTCGTAGCGACGGCGTGCCTCGGCCTGCCCCAGCTGGAGACCGCGCGCGGTCATCAGGCGGGCGGTCCAGGCGGGCGCGTACGAGGGATGCTCGGCGCAGATCTCGATCAGCAGCTGCTCGGCCCTGCGCAGCCAGTCGTGGAACTGGGTGAACTGGTCCCGTGAGACGTCCTGGGCGCGGGCGCCGCTGCGGATGTCCCAGCCGATGTAGACGTACCGCTCGGCGAGCAGCGTGCGCGGCAGCGGGTCGCCGGGCGATTCGGCGGCCACCGCCCGCTCCAGCAGGCTCTCGACGCCGGGGATGTCGGCGAGGAGGCTGGAGGCCGAGGCCAGCTCGTCGACCGAGTCGAGGCCCGCGAAGAAGTCCCGGACGCCCGGCCAGTGCCCGGCCTGCGCGGCGGTGCGCAGCGGGATCAGCTCGGGTGTGTTGTCGTACGGGTCGAAGGTCGGTCCCCAGGTGTTCGTGGGTCCGCCGCCGGCCATGCCGTTGGTGGTGCTGGTCATTCCTCCGCCCCCTGGCGTAGCTGTCCGCGGCGCGCGGGCTGGCCCCCCAGGGCGCGCGGCGGGTTCTTCACCGATGTGACCGGATGCCGTCCGATGTGATGCGGCGTCATCCGGTGTGCTCCGGCTTGATCAAGTCGCCGCAGGCTAGCAGCAGGTGGTGACAGTGCGGCCGTAGGGTGCTCGGCATGAGCATCATCGGGGTCGGTATCGACGTGGCCGAGATCGACCGGTTCGAGGCGTCGCTGGAACGGACGCCCGGGCTGGCCCAGCGGCTGTTCCTGGAGAGCGAACTGCTGCTGCCGAGCGGGGAGCGGCGGGGCGCCGCCTCGCTGGCGGCGCGGTTCGCCGCGAAGGAGGCCCTGGCCAAGGCGCTGGGGGCGCCGGCCGGGCTGCTGTGGACGGACGCGGAGGTCTACGTCGAGGACAGCGGGCGGCCTCGGCTCCGGGTGCGGGGGAGCGTCGCCGCGCGGGCGGCCGAACTGGGCGTCCAAAGCTGGCATCTGTCGTTGAGTCACGACGCGGGGGTCGCCTCGGCGGTGGTGGTGGCCGAAGGGTGAGCCGCGGGGCGGGTCGCGGGGGCCGTGGGGCGGGTCGCGGAGTGAGCCGACGGAGTGCGGGGACGGGGGACTCCGGGGGAGACTCGACCGTATGCGTACTGCCTACCGCGTAGAGACCGTCCGGAGCGCCGAGCGGGCGCTGATGGCCCGGGTCCCGGAAGGGGCCCTCATGCAGCGGGCCGCCGCCGGGCTCGCCGCCGCCTGCGCCGACCTGCTGGGGCGGGTGTACGGGCGGCGGGTCGTGCTGCTGGTCGGCAGCGGCGACAACGGGGGTGACGCCCTGTACGCCGGCGCCCGGCTCGCCCGGCGCGGGGCGGGGGTGACCGCGGTGCTGCTCGCGCCCGGCCGGACCCATGCCGGAGGGCTCGCGGCGCTGCGGCGGGCGGGCGGTCGCGCGATCGCGCCGACCGGCGCCGAGGACGTCGTCCGGCGGGCCGACCTCGTGCTCGACGGCATCGTCGGGATCGGCGGGAAGGGCGGGCTGCGGCCGGACGCCGCCGCGCTGGCCGCGATCGTCGCCGAGGCCCGGGCCGCCGTCGTCGCCGTCGACCTGCCCAGCGGCGTCGACGCCGACACCGGTGAGGTGCACGGGAGCGCGATCCGCGCCGACCTCACCGTCACCTTCGGTACGCACAAGCCGGGGCTGCTCGTCGATCCGGCGCGGGAGTACGCCGGGTCGGTGCGGCTCGTCGACATCGGGCTCGGGGGCGAACTGCCCGCCGAACCCGAGCTGGCGGCCCTCCAGCACGCGGACGTGGCCGCCCTGCTGCCCGTGCCGGGCGGTGAGAGCGACAAGTACCGGCGGGGAGTCGTCGGGATCGCCGCCGGGTCCGCCCGGTATCCGGGGGCCGCCGTGCTCGCCGTGGCGGGGGCGCTGCGGGGCGGTGCGGGGGCCGTGCGGTACGTGGGGCCGGCCGGGGACGCGGTCGTCGCGCGGTTCCCGGAGACGCTCGTCTCCGACCAGGGGCCCCGGCGGGCGGGGCGGGTGCAGGCGTGGGTCGTCGGGCCGGGCGCAGGGGACGACGCGCAGACGGTGGCGGAGGTGCTGGCCGCCGAGGTGCCGGTGCTGATCGACGCCGACGGGCTGCGGCTCGCGGACGCCGACGCGGTGCGGGGGCGGACCGCGCCGACGCTGATGACGCCGCACGCGGGGGAGGCGGCCGCGCTGCTGGGGGTGGCGCGGGAGGAGGTGGAGGCGGCCCGGCTGCGATCCGCGCGGGAGCTGGCGGCTCGCTACCGGGCGACCGTGCTGTTGAAGGGGTCGACGACGTTGGTCGCGCAGGCGGGTGGGGCGGGGGTGGTGCGGGTGAACGCGACGGGGACGGCGTGGCTGGCCACGGCCGGGAGCGGGGATGTGCTGTCCGGGCTTGCGGGGTCGTTGCTGGCGGCGGGGCTGAGTGCGTTGGACGCGGGCAGTGCGGGGGCTTATCTGCATGGGCTGGCGGGGCGGTTCGCCGCGGACGGGGCGCCGGTGGGCGCGCATGACGTGGCCGCGGCGGTCGCGGGGGCGTGGCGGGACGTGCGGCGGTAGGGGCCGGGTTCTCCTCGCCCCCGCCGCCCCTTCCCTTCCCGTCCCCGTCCCCGTCCCCGTCCCCGTCCCTGGGGGCCGTGCCCTCGGACCCCCCTTGTCCTCAAACGCCGGACGGGCTGGAATCCCCCGCTGAAAGGGTGAAGCCGCCGCGCGGCAGTCCTGGGGGGCGTACGCGGCGCGCTTGTCTGATGGGATGTTCAGCACACGAACCGCGGCTCTGCTGCTCGCCGCCGTCGCACTTCTGCCCCTGGGGACGCCCGCCCGCGCCGCTCCTCCTCCGACGCCTCCGTCCTGGGAGATCGACACGCCGGACCAGGTGCTCGCGCCGCGGGTGTACGCGCCCAGCGCCGCCGAGGACGCCGTCGAGCCGCGGGACGCGGTGGAGGGGACGTACGCGCTCATCGAGTACGTGCCGTTCGACGAGGTGGCCACCCGGGTGGCCTGCAGCCGACGGGCCGGGCCGTACCAGCGGGCGGTCGAGCGGTGGTTGAAGCTGCCGGCGGACGGGAAGCAGTCCGCCGCCGACTGCCAGGCGATCCGGGCGTTCCAGCGGCAGCAGCGGATCGAGCCCGCGATCGGCTACGCCGGGCCCGTCACCTGGGCGCGGATGCAGCTCATCGCCGCGAAAAAGAATCCCAACGCCCGCAAGAAGTGCCCGGTGCGCACCCACCGGGTCGCCTGCGTAGATCTCGACCGGCAGCTGACCTGGGTGCAGAAGGGGACGAAGGTCGTCTTCGGGCCCGTGTCGATGCGCAGCGGACGGGCCGTGCACCCGACCCGCAAGGGATGGCACACCATCTACTGGCGGCACAAGAACCATGTCTCCACGCTCTACAACGCCCCCATGCCCTATGCGCAGTTCTTCGACGGCGGCCAGGCCTTCCACGCCGTCTACGACAGCATCCACACCACCATCGGATCCATGGGCTGCGTCAATCTCACGGTCGGTGACGCGCGCCGGCTGTGGGGTGTGCTGAAGAAGGGCGACCGGGTCTACGTATGGGGGCACCGGCCCGGTACCTAGGGGGCGGTCCGAGCCCTCTGAGACACTGGGCGCGATGAGTGAGACTGCCAAGCCGCCCGCCACCCCGTCGCGCGCCCGTGCCGAGATCGACCTGGCCGCGCTGCGGGCCAACGTGCGTACGCTGCGCGCCAAGGCGCCGGGCGCGGAGTTCATGGCCGTGGTGAAGGCCGACGGGTACGGGCACGGGGCCGCCCCCTGCGCCCGCGCCGCGGTCGCGGCCGGCGCGGGCTGGGTGGGCACCGCCACGCCCGAGGAGGCGCTGGCGCTGCGCGCGGACGGCGGGCTGCCGGCGGACGTCAGGATCATGTGCTGGCTGTGGACGCCGGGCGGGCCCTGGCGGGACGCGGTCGAGGCCGACATCGACGTGTCGGTGAGCGGGCTCTGGGCCCTGCGGGAGGTCGTCGAAGGGGCGCGGGCCGCCGGACGGGCCGCCCGCGTGCAGCTCAAGGCCGACACCGGGCTCGGGCGCAACGGCTGCCAGCCCGCCGACTGGCCCGAGCTGGTGGGCGAGGCGCTGCGGGCCGAGGGCGAGGGGCTGCTCCGGATCACCGGGCTGTGGTCGCACTTCGCCTGCGCCGACGAGCCCGGCCATCCCTCCATCGCGCCCCAGCTCGACCGCTTCCACGAGATGGTGGCGTACGCCGAACGCCAGGGCGTGCGGCCCGAGGTGCGGCACATCGCCAACTCGCCGGCCACGCTCACGCTCCCGGAGAGCCACTTCGACCTGGTCCGCCCGGGCATCGCGATGTACGGCCTCTCGCCCAGCCCCGAGCTGGGCTCCGCCGCCGACTTCGGGCTGCGGCCGGTGATGACCCTCGCGGCCTCGCTGGCCCTGGTGAAGCACGTCCCGGGCGGTCACGGCGTGAGCTACGGCCACCACTACGTCACCCCGGGCGAGACCACCCTCGGGCTGATCCCCCTCGGCTATGCGGACGGCGTCCCCCGGCACGCGTCCGGGAGCGGACCGGTGCTGGTCGCCGGCAAGTGGCGGACGGCCGCCGGACGCATCGCCATGGACCAGTTCGTCGTCGATCTCGGCGGTGACGAGCCCGGCCCCGGCGCGGAGGCGGTCCTCTTCGGACCCGGCGACCGCGGTGAGCCCACCGCACAGGACTGGGCCCAGGCGGCCGGAACCATCGGATACGAGATCGTCACGCGCATCGGATCGCGCGTTCCTCGCGTCTATGTCAATGAGCCCGATCAGGTGAATGAGTAACCGAACGGGTACCCCGCAGTCGGACCACGGGCATCGGCCAAAGAGGAGCGGTACGTGAGCGAGAGCAGCGCGGAGGCGGTGGTGAGCGCCGCCTCGGTGGTCGTTGCCGCCTCCGCCACGGGGGCGGCCGGGGGGTGGCGCCGGGCGACCGGCATCGCCGGCGCCGCGATAGGCGTGATCGCCGCGGGCGCCGCGGCCGGTGTCGCCCTGGAGCGGATGACCGTCGGGCGCGGCATGCGGGCGAAGGCCCGGCTCGCCCTCGACTCGACGGGGCCGTACGGCGGGCTGCGCGGTTCCCCGGGCAAGGCGTACGCCGACGACGACACCGAGCTGTACTACGAGGTCGACGACGTCGAGCCGCAGGGCGGACCGGCGAACCGGCGGCGCAGGCTCTTCGGGCGCAAGGCCCCCCTCCCCGTCACCGTGGTCTTCAGCCACGGTTACTGCCTCAACCAGGACTCCTGGCACTTCCAGCGGGCGGCACTGCGGGGTGTCGTACGGACCGTGCACTGGGACCAGCGCAGTCACGGCCGGTCCGCCCGCGGCAACGCCCAGATACGGGACGGCGAGCCGGTCACCATCGATCAGCTGGGGCGCGATCTGAGGGCCGTGATCGACGCGGCCGTGCCGGAGGGGCCGATCGTGCTCGTCGGGCACTCCATGGGCGGGATGACGGTGATGGCCCTGGCCGCGCTGTACCCCGAGCTGATCAGCGAGCGGGTCGTCGCCACCGCCTTCGTGGGGACGTCGTCGGGGCGGCTCGGCGAGGTCAACTTCGGGCTGCCGGTCGCGGGCGTGAACGCGGTGCGGCGGGTGCTGCCGGGGGTGCTGAAGGCGCTGGGGCAGCAGGCGGCCCTGGTGGAGAAGGGGCGGCGGGCCACCGCCGATCTGTTCGCCGGGATCATCAAGCGGTACTCGTTCGCGTCGCGGGACGTGGATCCGGCGGTGGCGCGGTTCGCCGAGCGGATGATCGAGGGCACGCCGATCGACGTGGTCGCCGAGTTCTACCCGGCGTTCACGGATCACGACAAGACCGAGGCGCTGGCCTGTTTCACCGACATGCCGGTGCTGGTGCTCGCCGGGATCGGGGACCTGGTCACGCCGAGCGAGCACAGTGAGGCGATCGCCGACCTGCTGCCCGACGCCGAGCTGGTCCTCGTCCCCGACGCCGGGCACCTCGTGATGCTGGAACACCCGGAAGTGGTCACCGACCGCCTCGCCGACCTGCTCACCCGTGCGGGTGCCGTGCCCGCAGGAGCTACCGTGAACGGCTATGGAAGCACCAGCAGCAGCGCACAGCCCGGCTGAGCCCGGACCTCTCGGCAACCGCGTCGAGATCGTCGTCAACTCCCCCGAGCAGATGGGTGAGCTGGGCCGACGTCTCGCCAAGCTGTTGCGCGCGGGCGATCTCGTGATGCTCAGCGGTGAACTCGGCGCGGGCAAGACGACGCTCACCCGCGGGCTCGGAGCGGGGCTCGGGGTCCGGGGCGCCGTCACCTCCCCGACGTTCGTGATCGCCCGCGTGCACCCCTCCCTCGGGGACGGTCCGCCGCTCGTCCATGTCGACGCCTACCGCCTGGGCGGCGGGCTCGACGAGATGGAGGACCTCGACCTCGACGTGTCGCTGCCCGCGTCGGTGATCGTCGTGGAGTGGGGCGAGGGCAAGGTCGAGGAGCTGACGGACGACCGGCTCCAGGTCCTCATCCACCGCGCCGTCGGCGACACCACGGACGAGGTGCGGCACGTGACGGTGACGGGTCTCGGCGAGCGCTGGGCCCCGGTCGACCTCGGCGCGCTGTCGGCCTGATCGGTGTGCGGTCGGCCGGGCGGGTCTGCGCGGGCCCGCCGTCGGCGGGCCCTCAGGCCGCCTCGGGACGCCTCACCGGCCGCTCAGCGAGTGCCGGGTCGGGCAGCCGCGGAGGTGTCGAGACGGCTTCCGCCGCCGCGCACGAGGCCAGCAGGTCACGCATGGACACACCGGCGAGCGTGAACGGCCGCGACGGCCGGCCCTCGGGTTCGGTGACCGACATGGACGCCTCCTGAGGTTCGGGGGCGGGCGTAGTTAGGTAGACCTAACTACGAAGTTGGTACCATGTGACCACGCACAAGACGCCCGACGCAACATTTTGCCGACGTCTCGTCGGAACGTTCACGAGTTACTCAGGCGTATCGCCCCCGGGCCCGAGCCGCGCCTACGGGATCACGACGACGCTCTGCCCGATCGTCGCGAAGTCCCACATCGCGTCGCCGTCCGCGACGGTCTGCCGGATGCCGCCCGTCTTCACCGTCGGGTCGGGCTCGGGCAGCGAGCCGTCCAGCGCCGCGCTGAAGCCGATCGTCACATCGTTCACGGTGGCGAAGCGCACGACATGCTCGATGGGGGTGCCGTCGGTGCCGGTGATGGCGCCCGCGCGGGAGGTGACGGCGTAGTTGCCCGGGAGCGGGTCCACGCTGCCGGGCGCGACCTCGAACGTGCGCTTGACCTTGCCGTCCGGCCCGACCAGCCACACCCGGTCGTCGTCCAGCGAGTACACGACCCGGGCGCCGAGGCCGGAGTCGGCCGGCAGCGCGGCGGGGTGGTCCTTGTCGCGGGGCGCCTTCGCCACCTTCGCGGGGGCGCCGCTGCGCTGCGGCCCGGCGAGGTCGGCGGGCGCGTTCGCCGACGCCTGGAAGGTGAGGAACGCGACCGTCGCCAGGGCCGCCGCGGTGAGCCCGGCCACGAAAGTCGAGCTGTTGCTTGGCATCGGCGACCACCCAGTCTGTCCCGTACGTCACGTTTCGCGGTGACGTTAGCAGTCCTCACGGCTCCGACCGGCGCGGCCATGTGCGGGGCACGGGAGCCGTAGGCTGTTTGCGTGCTCTTGCTCGCTCTGGATACCGCCACCCCCGCCGTCACCGTCGCGCTGCACGACGGCACGGACGTCATCGCCTCCTCGAGTCAGGTGGACGCGCGCCGGCACGGCGAGCTGCTGCTGCCGGCCGTCGACCGGCTGCTCGCCGGGGCCGGGCGCACTCTCGACGCCGTCACCGGGATCGTCGTCGGCATCGGCCCCGGCCCGTACACCGGGCTGAGAGTCGGCCTGATGACCGCCGACACCTTCGGGCTCGCGCTCGGCGTCCCGGTGCACGGTCTGTGCACGCTCGACGGCCTCGCCTACGCCTCCGACCTCGAAGGCCCCTTCGTCGTGGCGACCGACGCCCGCCGCAAGGAGGTCTACTGGGCCCGGTACGACGACTCCCGGACCCGGGTCTCGGGCCCCGCGGTGGACCGGCCCGCCGACATCGCCGACGAGGTGGCCGGGCTGCCGTCCGTCGGCGCGGGCGCGCTGCTGTACCCGGACACCTTCCCCGAAGCGCACGAGCCCGAGTACGTCTCCGCCGCCGCCCTCGCCTCGCTCGCCGCGGAGCGGCTCGCCCGGGGCGAGGAGCTGCCGGCCGCGCGCCCGCTGTATCTGCGCCGGCCGGACGCCCAGGTGCCGAAGAACTACAAGGTGGTCACCCCCAAGTGACCGAAGCAGCCAACCCGACCGGCCGGCCCGTGCTGCGTGAGATGCGCTGGTGGGACATCGAACCCGTGCTGGAGCTGGAGAAGGTCCTCTTCCCCGAGGACGCCTGGTCGCGGGGCATGTTCTGGTCCGACCTGGCCCATGCCCGCGGCCCCGAGGCGACCCGGCGCTATGTCGTCGCGGTCGACACCACGGCCGACGGCGAGCGGATCGTCGGGTACGCGGGCCTCGCCGCGGCCGGCACGGGGTCCGACAGCGGCTTCGCCGCGGTCGCCGACGTCCAGACCATCGCCGTCGCCCCCGAACACTGGGGCACCGGTCTCGGCGGCCGCCTGCTGACGGAGCTGCTGCGCGCGGCGACCGCCTTCGAGTGCGCCGAGGTCATGCTGGAGTGCCGGATCGACAACGTGCGCGCCCAGAAGCTCTACGAACGCTTCGGCTTCGAGGCCATCGGCTTCCGGCGCGGCTACTACCAGCCGGGGAACGTGGACGCCCTGGTGATGAAGCTGACCGATCCATCGACATCCGTACCGACCCCGGTACAAGGGACACAGGAAACCGAGAACAATGGCTGACGAACCCCTGGTTCTGGGGATCGAGACCTCCTGCGACGAGACCGGCGTCGGCGTCGTGCGCGGCACGACCCTGCTCGCGGACGCGATCGCCTCCAGCGTCGACGAGCACGCCCGCTTCGGCGGCGTCGTGCCGGAGGTGGCGTCCCGGGCCCACCTGGAGGCGATGGTCCCGACCATCGAACGGGCCCTGAAGGAAGCGGGGGTGAGCGCGAAGGACCTCGACGGCATCGCGGTCACGGCCGGTCCCGGTCTCGCCGGCGCCCTGCTGGTCGGCGTCTCGGCGGCGAAGGCGTACGCCTACGCCCTCGGCAAGCCCCTCTACGGCGTGAACCACCTCGCCTCCCACATCTGCGTGGACCAGCTGGAGCACGGCGCGCTGCCCGAGCCGACGATGGCGCTGCTGGTGTCCGGCGGCCACTCGTCGCTGCTGCTGTCCACCGACATCACCTCCGACGTCCGTCCGCTGGGCGCGACCATCGACGACGCGGCGGGCGAGGCCTTCGACAAGATCGCCCGGGTGCTGAACCTGGGCTTCCCGGGCGGCCCGGTCATCGACCGCTACGCGCGTGAGGGCGACCCCTCGGCCATCGCGTTCCCGCGCGGCCTCACCGGCCCGCGCGACCCGGCGTACGACTTCTCCTTCTCCGGGCTGAAGACGTCGGTCGCCCGCTGGATCGAGGCGAAGCGGGCGGCGGGCGAGGAGGTCCCGGTCCGTGACGTGGCGGCCTCCTTCCAGGAGGCGGTCGTGGACGTCCTGACCCGCAAGGCCGTACGGGCCTGCCGGGACGAGGGCGTCGACCATCTGATGATCGGCGGCGGCGTGGCCGCGAACACCCGGCTGCGCGCCCTGGCCCAGGAGCGCTGCGAGGCGGCCGGCATCCGGCTGCGCGTCCCGCGCCCCAAGCTGTGCACGGACAACGGCGCGATGGTGGCGGCCCTGGGCGCGGAGATGGTGGCCCGGGGGCGTGCCGCGTCCGGCTGGGACCTGTCGGCGGACTCCTCGCTGCCGGTGACGGAGCCGCATGTGCCGGGCCGTCCGCACGACCAGGCCCACGACCACGACCACGTGCACGAGGTCAGCAAGGGCAACCTCTACTCATGACGGTCGCGTTGATGTGGGAGGCCCGGGCGGTCCCCGGGCGGGGCGAGGAACTGCTGGCCTGGGCGCGGGCGCAGGAACTCGCGCGGACGCCCGTGCGCCGGGAGCTCTTCCGTGCCCCGCAGGACCGGGTGCTGGTCATTACCTGGTGGGACGCCGACTACGACGCCGTCCTCCCCGAACTTCCCGATCCCGACGGGGCATTGCTGAGCCGGGCCGTGCACCGGTGGCGGTTCGAGCCGGTCGCGGGATAGCGGACCCGGCCCGGCCGCCAGGCCCTACGGTGCGAGCAGCCACCGACGGGCCGGGTGTGCCGGGTGTGCCGGGTGCTCAGGGGAGTTCACCGCGTCAGGTCACAGACGGACACCGCCCGTCGACACGTCAATTTCGCAGGACGTCCGCCTCGCACCGCAGCCGCCGCTCCGCCCCCACCTCGCGCACCGGCCCGGCGAGCCGCACCCGGGCCACCTCCCGCAGCTGCCCGCTGGACGCCCCCAACCGCAGTTCCAGATCCCCGGGTTCGACCACCCGGCGTCCCGCCCGGTCGGTGAACGCCGACAGGTCGGCGTGGAAGCGGAAGGTCACCCGCGCCGACCCGCCCGCCGCCAGCTCCAGCCGCTGATAGCCGATCAGCCGTACGTCGGGACGCGTCACGCTCGCCACCGGGTCGTGCAGATACAGCTGCACGACCTCCGTGCCCGCCCGCCCGCCGGCGTTGCGGACCGTGACGGACAGGTCGTACGAGCCGTCCGTGTCGATCTCCGCGTCCGGGCCGGAGAACTCCTCCCACGCGAACTCCGTGTACGAGCGCCCGTGTCCGAACGGGTACAGCGGGGTCGGGTCCAGGTTGCTGACCTCGCCCGCCAGGCCCAGTGGCGGCTGGAGGTAGGTCCAGGGCTGTCCGCCCGGCACGCGCGGCACGCTCACCGGGAGGCGGCCCGAGGGGTTCACCCGGCCCGACAGCACGCCCGCCACCGCCGGACCGCCCTCCTCGCCCGGGAAGAACGCCTGGACGACGGCCCCCAGCCGTCCGTGCCAGCGGCCGAGCGCGTACGGGCGGCCGGTGAGCAGGACGAGGACGACCGGCACCCCCGTCGCGACCAGCGCGTCCAGCAGTTCGCCCTGGACGCCGGGCAGGCTCAGGTCGGCCACGTCGCAGCCCTCGCCCGAGGTGCCCCGGCCGAACAGGCCCGCCCGGTCGCCCAGGACCGCCACGCAGACGTCCGCCTCCGCCGCGCGGGCGATGGCCTCGGTGAAGCCGGACGGGTCGGGGTCCGAGACCCCGCAGCCTTCCGTGAACGTGACCTTCGCGTCCGGGAGTTCGGTCCGCAGGGACTCCAGCAGGGTGGGGATCTCGATGCCCAGGTCCACCTCGGGGTGGTGGGTGAGGACATGGGACGGGAAGGAGTAGCAGCCCAGCATCGCCAGCGCGTCGGCCGCCCGCGGGCCCACCACGGCGACCCGGGTGTCGGGGGCGAGGGGGAGCAGGCCGTCGGGGTTGTCCAGCAGGACCACCGACTCCTCCGCCAGCCGGCGGGCCAGGGCGCGGTTCGCCGCCGGGTCGAGGTCGACCGATTCGGGCGCCGGCGCCTGCCAGTCCTCGTCCAGCAGGCCCAGTTCGCACTTCTGGAGCAGGACGCGCTGAGCGGCCCGGTCGACCAGCTCCTCGGGGAGCTCGCCGGCGCGTACGGCGGTGACCAGTGCCTCGCCGTAGTACTTCACGGTGGGCAGCTCGACGTCGATGCCGGCCGCCAGGGCGAGGTGGGCCGCCTCCGCGGGGGTGCCGGCGACCCGGTGCAGGGTCTGGAGGAAGCCGATGCCGAAGTAGTCGGCGACGACCGTGCCGGTGAAGCCCCACTCCTCCCGCAGGAGGCGGGTCAGCAGCTCGGGGTCGGCGGAGGCCGGGACGCCGTCGCGTTCGGTGTAGGCCGCCATCACCGAGCGGGCGCCGCCCTCGCGCAGTGCCATCTCGAAGGGGGGCAGGGTCACATCGGCGAACTCCCGGGTGCCGGCCCGCACCGGGGCCAGGTTGCGGGCGCCCGCCGAGGAGGCGTACCCGGCGAAGTGCTTGAGCGTGGCGACGATCCCGGCGGACTCGAGCCCGCGGACGTAGGCCGTGCCGACCGTGCCGACCAGGTACGGGTCCTCGCCGATCGTCTCCTCGACCCGTCCCCAGCGCGGGTCGCGGACGACGTCCAGGACGGGGGCCAGGCCCTGGTGGACGCCGACCGCGCGCAGGTCGCGGCCGATCGCCCGGCCCATCTCCTCCACCAGCGGCGGGTCGAAGGCGGCGCCCCAGGCCAGCGGGACCGGGTAGGCGGTGGCCCGCCAGGCGGTGAAGCCGGCCAGGCACTCCTCGTGGGCGACGGCCGGGATGCCGAACCGGCCGGCCGCGGCGATCCGCCGCTGGGCGAGGGCCAGCGCGCGGGCGCCGACCGCGGGGTCCACGGGCGCGGTGCCGAAGGACCGGGTCAGCTGGCCGAGGCCCCGCGTGATCAGCTCGTTCCAGTCGTAGTCGGCGGTCATGTCGTGCTGGTGCGGGGCGACTCCGTCGCCGTCCGTCGCGGCGCCGACCCACACGCCGTACAGCTGGGCGGTCTTCTCCTCCAGGGTCATCCGGGAGAGGAGGTCGTCGACACGGGCGGCGGCGGGCAGGGCGGGGTCGCGCCAGGGGGCGGTGGTCATGAAACTCCTGTCAGAGGTCGGTGAGCCACCAGGTGGACAGTCGGTGCGGACAGCGAAGGGTACGAATGTTTCGAGCTTTACTTCGAATGTTCCGGGAACCTATGGCGTCGCAATAGGTTCGTCAAGAGGTCGCGTGGCGATACGATCGCCGCCATGACACCCTCGGAGCCCGCGGAAACGCGGACAGAAGCGCGGCCGACGCAGACCGCGACGCTCGCGGAGATCGCCCGTGAGGCCGGCGTATCGGCACCGACTGTTTCGAAGGTCCTCAACGGCCGCGCCGATGTCGCCCCCGCGACCCGCACCCGCGTCGAGGAACTGCTGCGCGCCCACGGCTACCGGCGCCGCCGCGCCGAGGCGACCCGATCCCCGCTGATCGACCTGGTCTTCCACGAGCTGGAGAGCGCCTGGGCGATGGAAGTCATCCGGGGCGTGGAGAACGTGGCGCGGGACGCCGGGCTGAGTGTCGTGCTGAGCGAGAGCGCCGGACGGCTCACACCCGGCCGGACCTGGGCAGACCAGGTCGCGGCCCGCCGACCGCACGGTGTCGTGCTGGTCCTCTCCGGGCTCGACGAGTCCCAGCGGGCGCTGCTGACCAGCCGGTCCATCCCGTTCGTGGTGATGGACCCGGCCGGCGACCCGGGCGCCGACGTGCCGTCCATCGGCGCCACCAACTGGCAGGGCGGCCTGGCCGCGACCCGGCACCTGGTCGAGCTCGGGCATCGGCGGATCGGGGCGATCAGCGGGCCGCCGCAGATGATGTGCAGCCGTGCCCGGATCGACGGCTACCGGGCCGCGCTGGAGACGGCCGGGCTGCCGGTCGACCAGCAGCTGATCAAGACCGGCGACTTCCACCACGAGACCGGCTACCGGCTCGGTCGCGAGCTCCTCGACCGTCCCGACAGGCCGACCGCAGTCTTCGCGGGCAACGACCTCCAGGCGCTCGGCTTCTACGAGGCCGCCCGTGAGCTGGGACTGCGCATTCCGGAGGACGTGAGCGTGGTCGGCTTCGACGATCTGCCGGTGGCCCGCTGGGTGGGTCCGCCGCTGACGACCGTACGGCAGCCGCTCACGGAGATGGCCGAGGCGGCGGCCCGGCTGGTGCTGGAGCTGGGGCGTTCCAGGTCCGAGGAGACGCAGACGGCGACGCGGGTGGAGCTGGCGACGAGTCTGGTGGTGCGGACGAGCACCGGGGCGCCGCCCGCCCGGTAGGAACGCGGGTGGCCGGAAGTTGACGTATTGACGGGTGTGGC
The DNA here is from genome assembly GCF_044766465.1 of Streptomyces sp. NPDC102259. Classification (NCBI taxonomy): domain Bacteria; kingdom Bacillati; phylum Actinomycetota; class Actinomycetes; order Kitasatosporales; family Streptomycetaceae; genus Streptomyces; species Streptomyces sp. NPDC102259. The sequence goes on from NZ_JBIWMA010000009.1 coordinate 101,437, forward strand.
GGACGCCCCCACACTCCTCCGAAGTCAATCGGTTGCACGACCGAAACTTTCGGAGGCACCCGCAATGAGATCCTCCAGTTCATCGATACGTGCACGTCTCGCCGCCCTGCTCGCCGGGGCCGCCACCGTCGGCGCCCTGCTGGCCGGGGTGGCGCACGCCGCCGACACCCCGCTGCGCGAGCTCGGCGCGGCCAAGGGCAAGGTCGTCGGCACCGCGGTCACCGGCTCCAAGCTCACCGGGACCTACGGCGACCTCGCCGGGGCGCAGTTCGGCTCGCTGACCCCCGGCAACGCCATGAAGTGGGGCTCGGTGGAGCCGACCCAGTCCACCTTCAACTGGGCGGAGGCCGACCAGATCGTGGCCTTCGCGCAGGCCCACGACCAGCAGGTGCGCGGCCACACCCTGGTCTGGCACAGCCAGAACCCGAGCTGGCTGACGAACGGCAGCTGGACGTCCGCCCAGCTGAGCACCCTGCTCCAGAACCACATCAACACCGAGGTCGGCCGCTACCAGGGGAAGATCGCCGCCTGGGACGTCGTCAACGAGCCCTTCAACGAGGACGGCACCTACCGCTCGACCCTCTGGTACAACGGCCTCGGCGCGGACTACATCGCGAACGCCCTCACCTGGGCCAGGGCCGCCGACCCGGCGGCGAAGCTGTACATCAACGACTACAACGTCGAGGGCGTCAACGCGAAGAGCACCGCCCTCTACAACCTGGTCAAGTCGCTGAGGGAACGGGGCGTCCCGATCGACGGCGTCGGCCTCCAGGCCCACCTCGTCCTCGGCCAGGTCCCCGCCACCTTCCAGCAGAACATCCAGCGCTTCGCCGACCTCGGCGTCGACGTGGCCATCACCGAGCTGGACATCCGGATGACGCTTCCGTCCGACAGCGCCAAGCTGGCCCAGCAGAAGGCCGACTACAAGGCGGTCACCGCGGCCTGCGTGGCGGTGGCCCGCTGTGTGAACCTCACCGTGTGGGGCTTCACCGACTCCGACTCCTGGGTGGAGAGCACCTTCCCGGGACAGGGGGCGGCGACGCCGTACGACGCGAACTACGCGCCGAAACCGGCGTACTACGGCATCGCGGAGGCGCTGGGCGGTACGACGACACCGCCGCCGACCGGCGCGTGCAAGGCGGCGTACAGCGTGGGCAGCCAGTGGAACACCGGGTTCACCGGGAACGTCACGATCTCCTGCTCGGGCGCCGCGCTGTCCTCGTGGAAGGTGACCTGGACGTACGGCGCGGGCCAGCAGATCACCCAGGCCTGGAACGCCGGCTGCACCCAGTCGGGGGCGGTCGTGACGTGTGTGAACGCCTCGTACAACGGGACGGTCGGAGACGGGAGTTCGGTGAGCTTCGGGTTCAACGCCACCTGGAGCGGCAGCAATCCGGTGCCGACGGTGACGCTGGGCTGAGGATCATGAGATTTTCACAAGAAGTTCGCCGTCAGGCACCGGTCCTAACAGTCCGCTCATAATTCGGACTTACGTTCCTGTGTGTGACGCGACACGAGGAGCAGGGCGACGCGGGCAGACGGACGGGCCGGCGGTCGAGAGTGCTGAAGGCCGCCGGCATCGCACTGGCCGCCGCCCTGGTGGTGGGCATCGGGACGGCGGGCTGGGCCTACTGGCACCTCAACGACAACATCAAGAGCGTCGACATCGACAACGCGCTCGGCGACGAACGCCCCGCGAAGGCGGTCACGACCCCGGCGCCGTCCGGCTCGGCGCCCGCCTCCCCGCTGCCCACCGAGGCGGTCAACATCCTGGTGCTGGGCTCGGACTCGCGCAGCGGCAAGGAGAACCAGGCGCTCGGCGGCGGTGACAGTTCCGGCGCCCGCTCCGACACCGCGATGGTCGTGCACATCGACGCGGGCCGGACGTCGGCCACCGTCGTCAGCATCCCGCGCGACACCCTCGTCACCCGCCCCTCCTGCCCGCTGTCCGACGGCGGTTCGACGGCGGTGGCGTACGGCGCGATGTTCAACACCGCCTACTCGGTCGGCGGTCCCGTCTGTGCCGTGAAGACGGTCGAGTCGATCACCGGCGTCCGCATGGACCACTACATCGAGGTCGACTTCTCGGGCTTCGCGAAGCTCGTGGACGCGCTCGGCGGGGTCACCGTCACCACCGACGAGGACATCGACGACGACGACAGCCATCTGCACCTCGCGGCCGGCACCCACCATCTGGACGGCACCCGGGCGCTCGCCCTGGCCCGCACCCGGCACGGCATAGGCGACGGCAGCGACCTCGGTCGGATAGGCCTCCAGCAGACCCTGGTGAAGGCCCTGTTGGCGCAGATCGCCTCGACCGACCTGCTGACCAGCCCCACCCGGCTCTACCAGGTCGCCGACGCGGTCACCGGCAGCCTCACCACGGACACCGGCCTGAACTCCCTCGCCGAGCTGATGGAACTCGGCCAGAGCCTGAAGGGCCTCTCGGCGGCCGGACTCAGGACGGTGACCATGCCCGTCGTGACGGCCCCCTCCGACCCCAACCGGGTGGTGGCACGGGAACCGGCGGCGAGCGAGCTGTGGGAGTCGCTGAGGTGAGGGCGAAGGGGGGCGTGAGCTGCGGAAACGCCGACCGGAAAACTTTCCCCGGAAAAAGTCCGGCGAGGGTGTCGATCCGGCCGTCCCCCGTTCGACGAAGGGGTGAGAGGCCGGGAAGGACCCGGCTCACCGCACCCGAGGGAGTCACCATGCCCCGCTACCTGTCGCTCGTGAAGATCGACGAGGCCACCGCCCCCGCCGAGGGCCCCAGCCCCGAGCTGATGCAGCGGATGGGCGAGCTGATCGAGGAGGTCACCAAGGCCGGCGTCATGCTCGACACCGCCGGACTCACCCCGTCCGCGCAGGGCGTCCGCGCGCACTGGGAGGGCGGGAAGATCTCCCTCACCGACGGCCCCTTCACCGAGTCCAAGGAGGTCGTCGGCGGCTACGCGCTCATGCAGTGCAAGGACATGGCCGAGGCCATCGAGTGGACGAAGCGGTTCCTGAAGGTGCACGAGGAGCACTGGACGGTGACCTGTGAGGTGCGGGAGATCGCGGAGGGCTGAGCCTGAGCCGGCCGAGCCTGAGCCTGGCCGAGCCTGAGCCTGGCCGAGCCTGAGCCTGGCCGAGCCTGAGCCTTCCTTGGCCTGAACGACTGCCGGGGTGTTCGATGGTGGGCTGTGGAACAACAGCCCGCCTCGAACCCCCGAAGCGCCCCGGATCCCCGCGCCGCCCTGGATCCCCGTACCGCCATCGAGACCGTCTTTCGTCTCGAGTCGCCCCGTGTCATCGCCGCCGTCGCCCGTGTCGTCCGGGATGTCGGCATCGCGGAGGAGCTGGCGCAGGACGCGCTGGTCGCCGCCCTGGAGCAGTGGCCGCGCGACGGGGTGCCGGACAACCCCGGCGCCTGGCTCACCGCCACCGCCCGGCATCGCGCCGTCGACCTGGTCCGCCGCCGGGAGAACTACGCCCGCAAGCTCCAGGAGATCGGCCACGGCCTGGACCCGACGGCCCCGCCGGAGGAGCCCGCCGACCCCGACGCCATCGACGACGACCTGCTCAGGCTCGTCTTCACCGCCTGTCACCCGGTGCTGTCCGCCGAGGCCCGCATCGCCCTCACCCTGCGCCTGCTCGGCGGCCTGAGCACACCCGAGATCGCCCGCGCCTTCCTGGTCCCCGAACCGACCGTCGCCCAGCGCATCGTCCGCGCCAAGAAGACCCTGGCCACCAGGAACATCGCCTTCGAGGTGCCGTACGGACCCGACCGCGAGGCCCGGCTCGGCTCGGTCCTCGACGTCATCTACCTCATCTTCAACGAGGGGTACGCGGCCACCGCGGGCGACGACTGGCTGCGCCCGGCACTGTGCGAGGACGCGCTGCGGCTGGCCCGGCAACTGGCGGCCCTGATGCCGAAGGAGCCCGAGGTCCACGGTCTGGTCTCGCTGCTGGAGTTCCAGGCGTCCCGCACGGCCGCCCGCACCGCCCCCGACGGCAGGCCCGTCCTCCTCAGGGACCAGGACCGGCGCCGCTGGAACCGCATGCTCGTCGCCCGTGGCATCGCCGCCCTCGACCGGGCCGGCGCCGCCGCGACCGGCGCTCCCGGCCCCTACGCCCTCCAGGCCGCCGTGGCCGCCTGCCACGCGCACGCCCACACCTACGAGGACACCGACTGGTCGGCCATCGCCACCCTGTACGGACTGCTGGCCGCCCGGTCCCCGTCGCCGGTCGTCGAACTCAACCGCGCGGTCGCCGTGTCGATGGCGGACGGCCCCGGGCCCGCGCTGGAGATCGTCGACGGGCTCGTCGCCGAACCGACGCTGCGCGACTACCACCTCCTGCCCAGCGTCCGCGGCGACCTGCTGCTGCGGCTGGGCCGGACGGCGGAGGCGAGGGCCGAGTTCGAACGGGCGGCCGAGCTGACGGGCAACGAGCGGGAACGGGAGCTGCTGCGGGCACGGGCCGACGAGAGCCGACCCGGCTGAAGCACCTCGAACCCCGCAATCCAAAGCCCTTGTAATTTCGAACGTTTGTTGGCCGTAAATACGTTCCCTTTGTGGTGGCGGCGACCTAGAGTGATCCGGCCGCTGTGAAGCGACTGTGCGGCCCAGGGAAATGGCGACGGGGGACGACGCCGACCCGGCCCACGCGCCCACACGCGGCTCCGACGACATCATGTGATCCCCGGGGGTCGACAACTTGAGACTGTTCACGCGCCGCCGTGCCGCGGCGCTCGCCACCGTGGCGGCGCTCGCCGCCACGGGCACCCTGGCCGCCGCACCCGGCGCCGTCGCCGACGACGCCGGGCCCTGGCCGGGCACCGAAGGCAAGATCCTCAACGACGGCGGGTTGCTCATCGACCCCGTCACCGGCAGCACCAGCACGATCCCCAACGTGGGGAGCTACGCCACCTGGGCACCCGACGGAAGCCGCGTGGTCAGCGTCTCCGGCCAGATCTCCAGCGTGCTGCCCAACGGCACCAAGAAGATCACCCTGCCGTGGGCGCAGGGCCTGCGCTCCAGCGCCCCGTACGAGGACCTGACCTTCTGGAACGGCGGCCGCTACGTCGTCTTCGCCAGCGGCGGCCAGCTCGCCTACGGGCCCTCCGACGCGTCGTGGGCGCCCGGACCGCTGCTGCCGGCGAACCTCGAACCGGCCACCGTCTGCGACTCGGAACCGAGCGTGAACGTCAAGGGCCTGGTCGCCTTCGAGCGCCGCTCGGGCAGCTGTGACGCCGGTGCCGGCGTGTACGTCTACGACGGCGCGACGAAGACGGTCAAGCTCGCCCTGGCCGACGCCGAGCAGCCCGCCTGGTCGCCGGACGGCACCAAGCTGGCGTTCGTCCGGGCCGACGCCGACGGCAACCCCCAGATCTTCACGGCGAACGCCGACGGCACCGACGTCAAGCAGCTCACCACCGGCCCGCGCCGGTACGCCGACCCGTCCTGGTCGCCCACCGGCAAGCGGATCCTCCTCGACGCCCACACCTCGCCGAACAGCGACGACGTGCACACCGTCGAGTACGTCGACACGACGAGCGGCGAGCTGACCCCGGTCACCGGCGCGGCGCAGAGCGGCCACGTCGGGAACCCCAGCTGGCAGCCCCTGCGCAAGAACAGCACCGCGCGGGTCTGGGGCGCCAACGCCTATCTCACCGCCACCGCCTCCTCCCGCTGGACCTGGAACACCGTCGGCCAGAGCGAGCCCGGCCTGATGAACGCCAAGTCCGCGGTGCTGGTCAACCAGGACGACCCGGCGTACGCCGTCACCGCGCCCGCCCTGGCCGGCCGGAAGGAGGGCCCGGTGCTGATGACCCAGAAGACCGGGCTGTCCTCGACGACGAAGAACGAGCTGAAGCGGATCCTGAAGCCGGGCCTGCCCGTGTACCTGACCGGCAGCACGTCCGTCCTCGACAACGCGGTCGCCAGTCAGGTGAAGGCGCTCGGCTACGTTCCCGTCCGGCTGACCGGCGCGGACCGCTACGCGACCTCGGTGATGGTCAGCAAGACCATCAGCTCCGCCCCCAAGTACGTCTTCCTGGCCGGCGGCACCGAGTACCGCGCGGCGCTCTCGGCTGCGGCCGCGGCCGGCTCCGACGGCGCCGCCAGCGCGGGCGGTGTCGTACTCACCAACGGCACCAAGCTGACCGCGTCGGTGCAGTCGTACCTCAACAGCCTGAACCCGGACAAGACCATGATCATCACGGTCGGTTCGGCGGCGAAGTACGCGCTGACCCACTCGAGCTTCTCGCGCTGGCCGTCGACGTACTCGTACTACCCGATCTCGGGCGCCACGGACCCGTCGATCTCGGTGGCCATCGCCCTGTTCTGGTGGTCCGCGCCGAGTCAGACCGGCCTCGCCTACTCCGGCTCCTGGCGCGACGGCGTGTCGGCGGCCTCGGCGATGAACGTCTTCGGACCGCTCCTGTGGACCACCAGCGCCGCAGCCCCGTCACCCGAGCTCACCAGCTACTACCAGCGTGAGACGGCCAGCGTCCACTTCACGGCGGCCTTCGGCGTCAACAGCTCGATCTCCCCGGCCGCGCTGAACACCGTGGGCGCCACGATGGGCGCGGGCAGCGCCTACGTCGACTACCGCGCGTACTTCAACGGCGTCATCCCGCCGAGCACGTCGGCGAGCGCCTTCGCCGCGCGCACCGACGGCGACGCCCGGGCCACCACCGTGCAGCGCCCCGGCGCGGTCGGCGCCCAGCCGAACCTGGCACCGCTCAAGACGCTCCACCGGCAGTAACGGCCGACCCGGCGGGGGCCCCGACGAGCATCGTCGGCGCCCCCGCCACCCGCGTCAGGAACACGGTCGCCGAGTTCGGCCCCTGCCCCTTGGGCAGCACCTTCTTCCGCAGCTCCTCCGGCTCCACCGCCGACCCCCGCTTCTTCACGGTCAGAATGCCGACCCCCCGCTCCCGCAGCAGCGCCTTCAACTTCTTCACGTTGAACGGCAGCCGGTCGGTGATCTCGTAGGCGGTGGCGTACGGGGTCGGGCGCAGACCGTCGGCGGTGATGTACGCGATGGTCTCGTCGATCAGCCCGCCGTCGAGCTGCCGGGCCACGTCGGCGACCAGATGGGCCCGGATGACCGCGCCGTCGGGCTCGTACAGATACCGCCCGACCGGCCGGACGTCCGGGTTGGGCAACCCGGCGCCGAGCAGCGTCCGCGGCCCCGGGAGCAGGGTGGCCCGCACGGCCCCCGGCTCGGTGCCGAACCAGAGCACCGCCTCCTTCACGTCCCCGCCGTCCGAGATCCACTCGGCCTCGGCCTCGGCCGGGATCGCCTCGTGCGGCACGCCGGGCGCGATCTTCAGGGCGGCGCGCGGGGCGGCGAGGGCGGCGCCGACGGCCCACGACAGGGGCGGCGAGTAAGCCTCGGGATCGAAGATACGGCCGCGGCCTCCCCTGCGCGCCGGATCGACGAACACGGCGTCGTAGCCGCCGGTGTCCACTTCGGTGACGTCCGCCTCGCGTACCTCGATCAGCTCGCTCAGCCCCAGCGCGTCGGCGTTCGCGCGCGCCGCCTCCGCCGTGACCGGGTCCCGGTCCACGGCCAGCACCCGGATCCCGGCCCGGGCGAGCGCGATCGCGTCACCGCCGATCCCGCAGCACAGGTCGGCGACGGACGTCACGCCGAGCGCCTTCATCCGGTCGGCCCGGTGGCCGGCGACACTCGCCCGTGTCGACTGCTCCACCCCGTTCGGCGTGAAGAACATCCGCTCCGCGTCCTCGGCTCCGAACTTCGCCGCCGCCCGCTGCCGCAGCCGGGCCTGGCCGAGCGCCGCGGACACCAGATCGGCGGGGTGCGCGCGGCGCAGCCGGGTGGCGACGGCGAGCTCGTCGGCGGGAGCGGTGCCACGCACCAGGTCGAGGAGGGCACGGCCCTCGGCGGAGAGGAGGGGAGCGAGGTCGTTCACCACCTCATTGTCGACCAGCCACCCGCCGCGACGGTCACCGCCCGCCGCCGCCGGTCTCTTTGGGCCAGTCGGTGGACGGTGTGTCTCCGGCGGCGGTGTCGGACGGGGTTGCGCAGCGGTGACTGCGAGGATCCGGCGCCATGGGACCTGTCGTACAAAATGATGACAAGCACGGCTGTTCTCGGACACCGCGTCGGCGCGGACGGGCGCGCGGTCGTGCGGACGGTCGTCTGGGCGGTCGTGCGGACGGGCGTGCGAACGGTCGTGCGGACGGGCATGTGAACGGTCGTGTGGGCGGTCGTGTGGGCGTCCGGAGCCTCATCGCCGTCCTCGCGCTGGCCACCATCGCCTCGGGCTGCGCGGGAGGCGGCGAGGGCGCCGGCCGCCCGGCGCGCCCCGCGCCGGGCCAGCAGCCCGAGAAGGCGGGGCCGCCCCCCGAGGCGCCGCCCGCCCGCGCCCTGCACGCGTACGCCTCCAGGCTCCGCGCCGCGCACCAGGCCCGGGTCGTCGCGGCGAAGCGCTGGGGCCTGAAGAAGGCCCCGTTGACACCCCCGGCGCCGCCCGCGCACCCACCGGAGATCACCACCCGCAAGGGCTTCGAGGTCGACGATCACGAAGAACTCGGCCTCCCGCCGGTCTTCACCACGATCCCGACCGAAGACCGGGTCGTCTTCCTCACCATCGACGACGGCGCCGAGAAGGACCCGGCGTTCCTGCGCATGATGAGCGAGCTGAAGATCCCGTACACCGCCTTCCTCAGCGACTACCTCGTCAAGGACGACTACGGCTACTTCAAGCAGATGCAGGACCGGGGCGTGGGGCTGAACAACCACACCCTGCACCACCCCTACCTGCCCGCCCTCTCCTACGCCCGCCAGAAGCGCGAGATCTGCGGCATGCAGGACGTCATCGAGAAGCGCTACGGCAGGCGCCCCACCCTCTTCCGGCCGCCCTTCGGCAACTACGACCAGGACACCCTGCGCGCCGCGAAGACCTGCGGCGTGCGCTACGCCCCGCTCTGGGCCGAGGAGGTCTTCGTCGACCACTGGGAGTACCGCGAGTGGGACCAGGACCTCCACCCCGGCGACATCGTCCTGAGCCACTTCCGCGGCCGCGGCGACTGGAAGGGCACGATGCCCGACATGGTCCGCCGGTTCCTGAACAAGGTCACGGCGAAGGGGTACGCGGTGGCGCGACTGGAGGACTACCTGTGAGGACGCGGGGGCTGCCGACCGTACTGCTGATCCTGACGACCCTCACGACACTGGCGGCCCTGGCGGGCTGCGCCCAGTCCGTCGACCCGATCGAACGGCTCGGCAAGAAGGCCGCCGCCCGGGTCCGCCCGCACGGCCCGGCCGGGCAGGACGCCTACCGCCGCTGGGGCCTGACGGCGCCCCTGGCCCCCGCACCGCGCCATCCCGCCCGCTCCCTGGCGGGCAGTCCCGGAGCGGCCTTCCCGCCGGTCGTCGACCACGTCCCGACCGCCGACCGGGTCGTCTTCCTCACCTACGACGACGGGGCCGAACGCGACCCCCGTTTCGTCGACATGGTCCGCGAACTGCGTCTCCCGGTGAGCATGTTCCTCACGGACAGCGTGGTGGGCCCGGGCTACGCCCACTTCGCCCGCCTCCGGTCCGTCGGCGCGAACATCCAGAACCACACCCTGGACCACCCGGCCCTGCGCGGCCTGCCCTACGCCGGCCAGCGCGCCGAGATCTGCGGCCAGCAGGACAAGCTCCGCTCCCGTTTCGGCCTGCGCCCCCGCCTCTTCCGCCCGCCCTACGGCGCCTACGACACCACCACCCGACGCGCCGCCGCCGACTGCGGCATCGCGGCCATCGTCCTCTGGCGCGCGGCGATGGGCCCCACCGACCTCACCTACACCTACGGCCCCCACCGCCTCCACCCCGGCGACATCATCGCCGTGGCCCCGGACGAGTCGACGGGCCCGGGCCTGAGACAACGGACGACGAGCCTGCTGCGACGCGTACAGGAGCAGGGCCTGACGGTGGCCAGATTGGAGGACTACGTCTGAGAACCCCCGAGGGCCCCACTGCCGGGGGAACCTTCCAGTACCGGCCGGGGGTCTGTTTTTCAGCCCGTCCGGCGTTCGAGGACGAGGCCCCTTCAGGGCCGACGGCGGGGGCCTGGAGGCGGCAGCCCCCAGCGCGCGGGACCACACCGACACACGGCGACAGGGCCTCTCACCCCCGCTCGAAATCCGGCCGACGCGCCGCACTCATTGGCACTCCGCTTGACCGAGTGCTAATCACGGTCATAGTCTCAGTTCTGGCACTCCCCACTGGAGAGTGCCAACACGCGACGGGCAGGTCCGGCACCCGCGACGACGGATCCACCTGGTCGCCACCTCAGACAGTTAGCCCCGTGAGATCTCCGAAGGGGGAGGTCGGATCGTGACGACCACCAGCTCCAAGGTTGCCATCAAGCCGCTCGAGGACCGCATTGTGGTCCAGCCGCTCGACGCCGAGCAGACCACCGCCTCTGGCCTGGTCATCCCGGACACCGCGAAGGAGAAGCCCCAGGAGGGGGCTGTCCTCGCTGTGGGCCCGGGTCGCTTCGAGAACGGCGAGCGCCTGCCGCTCGACGTCAAGGTCGGCGACGTCGTCCTGTACAGCAAGTACGGCGGTACCGAGGTGAAGTACAACGGCGAGGAGTACCTCGTCCTCTCGGCTCGCGACGTGCTCGCGATCATCGAGAAGTAATTCACCCAGTTTTGCAGTGAACTGCGCTCCTGGCCCCGCGTCTTTGTGAAGCCGGGAGCTGGGGGCGCAGTTCGTTTCTCCCACGTTTTCCGAGAGGGCTGACCGCTCCCATGGCGAAGATCCTGAAGTTCGACGAGGACGCCCGTCGCGCCCTCGAGCGCGGCGTCAACAAGCTTGCCGACACGGTCAAGGTGACGATCGGCCCCAAGGGCCGCAACGTCGTCATCGACAAGAAGTTCGGCGCCCCCACCATCACCAACGACGGTGTCACGATCGCCCGCGAGGTCGAGCTCGACGACCCGTACGAGAACCTCGGTGCCCAGCTGGTGAAGGAGGTGGCGACCAAGACCAACGACATCGCGGGTGACGGTACGACCACCGCCACCGTGCTCGCCCAGGCGCTGGTACGCGAGGGTCTGAGGAACGTTGCCGCGGGCGCCTCCCCGGCCGCCCTGAAGAAGGGCATCGACGCCGCCGTCAAGGCCGTGTCCGAGGAGCTCCTCGCCACCGCCCGTCCGATCGAGGACAAGGCCGACATCGCCGCCGTCGCCGCGCTGTCCGCGCAGGACACGCAGGTCGGCGAGCTCATCGCCGAGGCGATGGACAAGGTCGGCAAGGACGGTGTCATCACCGTCGAGGAGTCCAACACCTTCGGCCTGGAGCTGGACTTCACCGAGGGCATGGCCTTCGACAAGGGCTACCTGTCGCCGTACTTCGTGACGGACCAGGAGCGCATGGAGGCCGTGCTCGAGGACCCCTACATCCTCATCAACCAGGGCAAGATCTCCTCCATCGGAGACCTGCTGCCGCTGCTGGAGAAGGTCATCCAGACCAACTCCTCCCGCCCGCTGCTGATCATCGCCGAGGACCTCGAGGGCGAGGCCCTGTCGACCCTGGTCGTGAACAAGATCCGCGGCACCTTCAACGCGGTCGCCGTCAAGGCCCCCGGCTTCGGTGACCGTCGCAAGGCGATGCTCCAGGACCTGGCGGTCCTCACCGGCGCCACCGTCATCTCCGAAGAGGTCGGCCTCAAGCTCGACCAGGTCGGCGTGGACGTGCTCGGCTCCGCCCGCCGCGTCACCGTCACCAAGGACGACACCACGGTCGTCGACGGTGCCGGCGACTCCTCCGAGGTCCAGGGCCGCGTCGGCCAGATCAAGGCCGAGATCGAGAACACCGACTCCGACTGGGACCGCGAGAAGCTCCAGGAGCGCCTCGCGAAGCTGGCCGGCGGCGTGTGCGTCATCAAGGTCGGCGCCGCCACCGAGGTGGAGCTGAAGGAGAAGAAGCACCGTCTGGAGGACGCCATCTCCGCGACCCGCGCCGCGGTCGAGGAGGGCATCGTCTCCGGTGGTGGCTCCGCGCTCGTCCACGCCGCCAAGGTGCTGGAGGACGGCCTGGGCAAGACCGGCGACGAGGCCACCGGTGTCGCCGTCGTCCGCCGCGCCGTCGTCGAGCCGCTGCGCTGGATCGCCGAGAACGCGGGCCTCGAGGGCTACGTCATCACCTCCAAGGTTGCCGAGCTCGACAAGGGCCAGGGCTTCAACGCCGCGACCGGCGAGTACGGCGACCTGGTCAAGGCCGGCGTCATCGACCCGGTCAAGGTCACCCGCTCCGCCCTGGAGAACGCCGCCTCCATCGCCTCCCTCCTCCTGACGACCGAGACCCTGGTCGTCGAGAAGAAGGAAGAGGAAGAGCCGGCCGCCGCGGGCCACGGCCACGGTCACTCCCACTGACGCAGCGCGTCGGTACACCGACCCGGGCCGGTAGGCACCGACCCAGGTCGTCGGCACGGCAGAGGCCCGGCACCCCACGGACAAGGGGTGCCGGGCCTCGGCGTCTCCTACCGCTCCAGCCCGTCCAGCGCCCCCAGCTGCGCCATCAGCCCCAGCCGGTCGTACTGCCACCAGGCCTCGGCGATCTTCCCGTCCTCCCGGCACCGGAAGACGGTCGTGCCGGTCATCGTGACCCGCTTCCCGGTGGCCGGGATCCCCATGAAGTCGCCCTTGTGGGTGCCGCTCCAGGTCCACCGGTTGCACACGCGGTCGCCCTGCTCGATCTGGTCGTCGAGCGAGAAGGCGAGGTCGAAACCGCCCCGCCACATCTCGATCTCCCGGCGCATCGCGTCCATCCCGATGGTGTCCTGCTCGTTGGCGGGATCATGGTCGTGGTACTCCTCGGCCATCAGAGAGTCCAGCGCCGGCAGCTCGCCCCGTGTGCCGATCGTCTCGAAGAACCGCCGCGCCGTCGCGGCGTACAGCTGCTCGTCCCGTACGACGTCGAGATCCGTGAAGGTCGGCATCTCGTCGCACAGGGCCACCAGCTCCCGGAAGACCTTGTCGGTCTCCGGCAGGTTCGAGTTCCGCATCGCCTCCTCGTACGAGGGGAACTCCACGATCTCTATGAAGTGCGAGGCGTCGGAGCGGTCCTTGCCGACCACCGCGTGCGACGCGGTCCGCTTGCCCTTGGTCTGTTCGACCCAGGTGTCCATCAGCCGGTCCATCTCGTCGAACCGGCTGGTCTTGCAGTCGATGAGCTGTACGAACGTCATGACGCCGCCTCCGGCCCCCCTGGGTCCGGTCCCTGTCACGCCCATTTTCCCACTGGAGCGCCGACGCCACCCGCCCATCGCCGGGCCCGCTACTGAGGTCCGTACTTCCGGCCCGTCCTCGAGCTGATTCCACCCAGCAGCGAGCGGGGCGTCACCTTCACCAGGCCCATCAGCGCCTTGTAGCGCGGGTCGGGGATCGACAGCGACTTCCCGCGCGCCAGGTCGTGCAGCGCCGCCGCGACCAGCTTGTCCGCGTCCAGCCACATCCAGCCCGGGATGTTGTCCGTGCCCATTCCGGCCCGCTCGTGGAACTCCGTGCGCACGAACCCCGGGCACAGCGCCATCAGCCGCACCCCGCTGCCCGCCAGGTCCTTCGCCGCGCCCTGGGTGAACTGCACGACCCACGCCTTGGACGCCCCGTACGTCCCGCGCGGCACGAAGGCCGCCACCGAGGCCACGTTGACGACACCGCCGCGTCCGCGCTCGCGCATCGCCGCCGTCGCCGCGGACGTCAGCCGCAGCACGGCCTCGCAGTGCACCTTGAGCATCTTCAGCTCGTCGGCCATGGAGACGTCGAGGTAGCGGCCCTTGTTGCCGAAGCCGGCGTTGTTGATCAGCAGGTCGACGGGGTTCTTGCGGTCACCGAGCCGGGCCGCCACCGCCTCGATGCCCTCGTCCGTGGCGAGGTCGGCCGTCAGCACCTCCGCCTCGATGCCGTGCCGGTCGTGCAACTCGGTCGCCTGCTCGCGCAGCCGCTTGATGTCCCGTGCCACGAGGACGAGATCATGCCCGTCCGCCGCCAGTCTGCGCGCGAACGCGGCGCCGATGCCCGCGGTCGAACCCGTAATCAGAGCCGTTGTCATGGCAGAAGATTAGTGACCCGGACTACGGGCGTCCGTTCTCTGCACGTGGCCTCCCGAAGGTGAAGACCGCGTGCGCATGCCCCGCGCACGCGCGTCCCGCGCCCGCTCCCGTGACGCCGACTCAGCCCCCTTGCCTCTCCCCGTACTTCTCCCCGGCCCGGTCCGCGTACTTCGCCACGTACTCCCGGGCCGCCGCCAGCGATTCCGAGTGCAGCGCCTCGCCCGCCGCGAGCAGCCGGGGCAGCAGCTCCCGGTGCGTGGTGACCGCCTGGAACTGCATCCTGGCCGTCACCTCGTGCTCCGGCAGGTGGACGATCCGCACCGGGTCCCCCGCGCGGATCTCACCCGGCACGACGACCCGCAGATACGCGCCCGTGGCCGCCTTCTCGGTGAACCGCCGCACCCACCGCTCCTCGCCGACATGGCCCTGGAAGGTGCGGCACGGTATCCGCCCGGCGGTCACCTCCAGCACCACGTCAGGACCGATCTGCCAGCGTTCGCCGATCAGCGCGCCGGATACGTCGAGACCCGCGGTGGTGAGGTTCTCGCCGAACGCGCCGTCGGCCAGCGTGCGCCCCAGCTCGCGCTCCCAGTCGTCGAGGTCCTCGCGCGCGACGGCGTACACCGCCTGGTCGTCCCCGCCGTGGTGACGCAGGTGGCACACCGCGTCCCCGGCCAGCCCGCTCGCCCCGACGCCCTTGGGGCCGGGCGCCGCGACCCGCACGGGCCCCTCGACCGGCCGCTTGTCGATCCCGGTCAGGCCTTGCGGCTGGTCGGTGTACGGCACGGCCTTCGGGCGGCCCAGATTGACAGACAGAAGCCTCATAGCGGCACGGTACGAGCCCGGAGGTCAAAGTGTCGACGCATTATTCGCCCGGCTGCCCAAGGCTCCCTTATGCTCGGAGAATGATCGAGGCCCGTCATCTCCGCGTCCTGCGCGCCGTGGCCGCCACCGGCTCCTTCTCGGCGGCCGGGCGCGAACTGGGCTGCACCCAGCCCGCCGTCAGCCAGCAGATGAAGGCCCTGGAGGCGTCCGTCGGCACTCCCCTGCTGATCCGCAGCGGACGCGAGATGCGACTGACCCAGGCGGGCGAGGCACTGGTCCGGCACGCGGTCGGCATCCTGTCCGGATTGACCGCCGCCGAGGAGGAGGTCGCCGCCATCGCGGGGCTGCGCGCCGGCCGGGTCCGGCTGGTGTCCTTCCCCAGCGGCAGCTCCACCCTCGTCCCCACCGCCCTCGCCGCCCTGCGCGCGGCCCACCCCGGCACCCGGGTCTCCCTGGAGGAGGCCGAGCCGCCGAAGTCGGTCGAGCTGCTCCGCGAGGGCGACTGCGACATCGCGCTCGCCTTCCGCTACGAACGCGCGACGGGCGCAGGCGACGCCGAGCAGGCGGGCGAAGGCGAATGGGACGACCTGGTCGTACGGCCGCTGCTGACGGACCGGCTGGTCGCCCTCGTCCCCGAACGGCACCGCCTCGCGCGCACGGGGCCCTCGGGGTCCGTCGCCATCGGCGACCTCGCCGACGAGCCGTGGATCGCCGGCTGTCCGCGCTGCCGCGGCCAGCTGGTCCAGGTGTGCGAGAGCGCGGGCTTCACGCCCCGCATCGACTTCGCGACCGACGACTATCCGGCCGTGGTCGGTCTGGTGGGCGCGGGACTCGGCGTCGCGGTGCTGCCCCAGCTCGCGATCGAGTCCGTCCGACCGCGTGGCGCCCGCGCGGTGACACTGGAACCGGCAGTGCGGCGGGAGATCGTCGCGCTCACCCTGCCCGACCTGGCCCAGGTGCCCGCGGTGTCGGCCACGCTGGAGCAGCTGGGGCGGGCGGCGGCGCGCATCGGCTGACGGCAGTCGAAAGCGGCGGGCACACGTGTGCCCGCCGCTTTTTTCGGGACCGCTGCTTCACCGCGCTTTGCAGAAACGTTCCTTCATGTGTTCGAGGAAGCGTCTCTCGCGCCCGACGACGCCGAGACCAGGCGATTGCGCGCCCGGCCCATCAGCTCCTCGCGCTCGTCCTCGGTCAACCCGCCCCACACGCCGTACGGCTCGCGTACCGCCAGCGCGTGCGCCGCGCACTGGGCGCGGACCGGGCACCTCATGCAGACCTCCTTGGCCGAGTTCTCTCGAGCGCTCCGAGCCGCCCCGCGCTCACCCTCCGGATGGAAGAAGAGCGAACTGTCCACCCCGCGGCAGGCAGCCAGGAGCTGCCAGTCCCACAGGTCCGCGTTCGGTCCGGGAAGGCGGGAGAAATCTGCCATTGCGTGACCCCTTGTAGCCGTTCAGAGCGGATACGGTGCCCACGACCGTACAACTACGATCTAAGGAGATGAAAATATGACTCATTGCGAATCTAGCCTCAGACACCAGTAAAAGGGAAGAAATAGGGCCGAATGGGGCACTGCTTGTGATGAAAGCTTGAGGGTCCGTGTGGTTGCCTCCTCTGTATCCGCCCCCTCACGTAGAGTGCCGAAGAATGCATGCGGCCCCGTAACTCTTTCGAGTGACCGTCGTTGAGAGTGCGGTGGCGGTTGAAAACACAAACGCTCGGGCAGGCGTCCGAGACGGTCGACCGCACAGGTGACGATTCGTAACAGCCTGGAGGCACAAGGTGACGCGCATCAGCTGCGGAGGGCGGCCATGACATCCGTCCTCGTCTGCGACGACTCCCCGCTTGCCCGAGAGGCGCTCCGCCGCGCGGTCGCGACCGTGCCCGGCGTCGAGCGCGTGACGACGGCGGCCAACGGCGAGGAAGTCCTCCGCCGCTGGGGTGCCGACCGCTCGGACCTGATTCTGATGGACGTACGCATGCCCGGACTGGGCGGCGTCGAGACCGTACGGCGGCTGTTGTCGGCCGACCCCGGAGCCCGCATCATCATGCTGACCGTCGCCGAGGACCTCGACGGCGTCGCCCTCGCGGTGGCCGCCGGCGCCCGCGGCTATCTGCACAAGGACGCCTCGCGTGCGGAACTGCGCGCGACCGTCACACAGGCGCTCGCCGACCCGACCTGGCGGCTCGCCCCGCGCCGGCTGCGCTCGGCCGAGATGGGCGCCGCGCCCACGCTCACCGCGCGTGAGATCCAGGTCCTCGAGGGGATGAGCCACGGCCGCTCCAACGCGGAGATCGGCCGTGAGCTGTTCCTCTCCGAGGACACGGTCAAGACGCACGCCCGCCGGCTCTTCAAGAAGCTCGGCGCCTCGGACCGCGCGCACGCGGTGGCGCTCGGCTTCCGGTGGGGCCTGGTCCGTTAGGAGCCGGTCCCGCCTGTCAGGTCCCGCCTGTCAGGTCCCCCTTGCCCGTCCCCGCCGCCCGTTCCTGCCGCCCGTCCCCACGGGCCCGGGAGCGGTCCGGAGCGGGGCGGGGCCAGGGCCGGTCCGGAGCGGGACGGGCCCCGGCCGGGCGGTGGTTCCGACCGGGTTCGGGTGACATCCGTCATTCAGCGAGGGGAGCGGGTCATGGGCGAACCTCCCTGCTCAGACGTGGTGTGGAGGTCGGGCGACGCCCCCTCCCACCGCACGGCGGGCGGGAGTGGCGCAGGCTCCCGCGGGATGCCCGCTGCTTGTTTCGCCGCGGATGCCGCATCCTTGAGTTGTGGAGTTCCTCGGGGACGAGTCGGTCGAGCGGGAGGGGAGGGCGCAGCGGATGAGTTCCGGCGCACCTGCTCATAACGCTTCGGTGCACAACGACGGGCACGGTGCCGCGGCCGGTCCGGCCGCAGTGCACCATGGACCGATGCGCGATGACGAGGCGGTCACTGCCGTGGGGACGATCGGGTCACTCGTCCATCGCGCTGTGGACGGCGACGAGCAGGCCACTCATGACCTGCTGGCCCATGTCCACCCCTTGGCGCTGCGCTACTGCCGCACCCGGCTGTCCCGGCTGCCCGGCGACGCGCGCCACTTCGTGGAGGACCTCGCCCAGGAGGTCTGCGTCGCGGTTCTCCTCGCCCTGCCCCGTTACCGGGACACCGGCAGGCCCTTCGAGGCCTTCGTCTTCGCCATCGCCGCGCACAAGGTCGCCGACCTCCAGCGCGCCGCGATGCGCCACCCGGGCTCGACGGCGGTCCCCTCCGACGAGATGCCCGAGCGGCCGGACGACTCACTCGGCCCCGAGGAGCGCGCCCTGCTCAGCAGTGACGCGGAGTGGGCCAAGAAGCTCATGGCCAACCTGCCCGAGAACCAGCGGGAACTGCTCCTGCTGCGCATCGCGGTGGGCCTCACGGCCGAGGAGACCGGGCAGATGTTGGGAATGTCACCCGGGGCGGTCCGCGTGGCCCAGCACCGGGCCCTGAGCAGGCTGCGGGCGCTCGCCGAGCAGTAGCAGCCCCTTCGGACGGGCGTCGCTGAACAGGGCGCCGACCGTTTCCGTACGAACATACGAAGCCCAGAGTCACATCCGACCGTGGAATTCGGGAGGTGCGCTTCCCGTTAGCATGGACATCCGCACCGAGCAAGGCCATTTGGGGAAGGTGTCATGACTGCCAACGTCGACGGAGTGCCCGGAAAATTCGCGACCCTCGGGCTGACCTACGACGACGTGCTGCTGCTGCCGGGCTCGTCGGACATGGCTCCCGACGAGATCGACACCGCCTCGTACGTCTCCAAGAACGTGCGGGTGAACATCCCGCTCCTGTCCGCCGCCATGGACAAGGTCACCGAGTCGCGCATGGCGATCGCGATGGCCCGCCAGGGCGGCGTCGGCGTGCTGCACCGCAACCTCTCCATCGAGGACCAGGCCAACCAGGTCGACCTCGTGAAGCGTTCCGAGTCCGGCATGGTGACCGACCCGATCACCATCCACCCGGAGGCCACGCTCGCCGAGGCCGACGCGCTGTGCGGCAAGTTCCGCATCAGCGGCGTCCCGGTGACCGACGGCAACAAGCGACTGCTCGGTATCGTCACCAACCGCGACATGGCCTTCGAGACCGACCGCGCGCGCCGCGTGCACGAGGTCATGACGCCGATGCCGCTGGTCACGGGCAAGGTCGGCATCTCCGGCGTCGAGGCCATGGAGCTGCTGCGCAAGCACAAGATCGAGAAGCTTCCGCTGGTCGACGACGAGGGCGTCCTCAAGGGTCTGATCACGGTCAAGGACTTCGTCAAGGCGGAGAAGTACCCGCACGCCGCGAAGGACTCCGAGGGCCGTCTGCTGGTCGGCGCGGCCGTCGGCGTCGCCGGTGACTCCTTCGAGCGGGCCCAGGCCCTGATCGAGCGCGGTGTCGACTTCATCGTCGTGGACACCGCCCACGGCCACTCGCGGCTCGTCGGCGACATGATCGCCAAGATCAAGTCGAACCACACGCGCGTGGACGTCATCGGCGGCAACATCGCCACCCGCGACGGCGCCCAGGCCCTGGTGGACGCGGGCGCCGACGCCATCAAGGTCGGCGTGGGCCCGGGCTCCATCTGTACCACCCGCGTGGTCGCCGGCATCGGCGTCCCGCAGGTCACCGCCATCTACGAGGCCGCGCTCGCCGCCAAGGAGGCCGGCGTCCCGGTCATCGGCGACGGCGGCCTGCAGTACTCCGGCGACATCGCCAAGGCCTTGGTCGCGGGCGCCGACACGGTGATGCTGGGTTCGCTGCTCGCGGGCTGCGAGGAGTCGCCGGGCGAGCTGCTGTTCATCAACGGCAAGCAGTTCAAGTCGTACCGCGGCATGGGTTCCCTGGGCGCCATGCAGACCCGCGGCGAGCGCAAGTCGTTCTCCAAGGACCGCTACTTCCAGGAGGGCGTCGCCTCCGACGAGCAGCTGATCCCCGAGGGCATCGAGGGTCAGGTGCCCTACCGCGGCCCGCTGTCCTCCGTCGTCCACCAGCTGGTCGGCGGTCTGCGCCAGTCGATGTTCTACGTCGGCGGCCGGACCGTGCCGGAGCTCCAGGACAACGGCCGCTTCGTCCGGATCACGTCCGCGGGCCTGAAGGAGAGCCACCCGCACGACATCCAGATGACGGTCGAGGCGCCCAACTACAGCCGCAAGTGAGCTTCACGCGCGCGTGAAGCGCTCGTCAGGCGCACCAAGGGCGGCCCCGGGGACTCCGGGGCCGCCCTTGTCGTACCCGTCGGCGATACTGGTAGACGCTGCAACGCATCAGGGAAAGGCCACACACGTGACTGAGATCGAGATCGGGCGCGGCAAGCGCGGCCGCCGGGCGTATGCCTTCGACGACATCGCCGTCGTCCCCAGCCGCCGTACGCGGGACCCGAAGGAGGTCTCGATCGCCTGGCAGATCGACGCCTACCGGTTCGAGCTGCCCTTCCTGGCCGCCCCCATGGACTCGGTCGTCTCCCCGGCCACCGCCATCCGCATCGGCGAGCTGGGCGGCCTCGGCGTCCTCAACCTCGAGGGCCTGTGGACCCGGCACGAGGACCCGCAGCCGCTGCTCGACGAGATCGTCGAGCTGGACGCGGACACCGCGACCCGCCGCCTCCAGGAGATCTACGCGGCCCCCATCAAGGAGGAGCTGATCGGGCAGCGCATCAAGGAGGTGCGCGACTCGGGCGTGGTCACCGCGGCCGCGCTCTCCCCGCAGCGCACGGCCCAGTTCTCCAAGGCCGTCGTGGACGCGGGCGTGGACATCTTCGTCATCCGCGGCACGACCGTTTCGGCGGAGCACGTCTCCGGCTCGCACGAGCCGCTGAACCTGAAGCAGTTCATCTACGAGCTCGACGTCCCGGTGATCGTCGGCGGCTGCGCCACCTACACGGCGGCTCTGCACCTGATGCGCACGGGCGCGGCGGGCGTCCTGGTCGGTTTCGGCGGCGGCGCGGCGCACACCACGCGCAACGTGCTGGGCATCCAGGTCCCGATGGCGACGGCGGTCGCCGACGTGGCGGCGGCCCGCCGTGACTACATGGACGAGTCCGGCGGCCGGTACGTGCACGTGATCGCCGACGGCGGCGTCGGCTGGTCCGGCGACCTGGCCAAGGCGATCGCCTGTGGCGCGGACTCGGTGATGATGGGCTCGCCGCTCGCGCGCGCGACCGACGCGCCGGGTCGTGGCCACCACTGGGGCATGGAAGCCGTCAACGAGGAGCTGCCGCGCGGGCAGAAGGTCGACCTCGGCACGGTCGGCACCATCGAGGAGGTCCTCACGGGCCCCTCGCACAAGCCCGACGGCTCGATGAACCTCTTCGGCGCCCTGCGCCGGGCCATGGCCACCACCGGCTACAGCGAGCTGAAGGAGTTCCAGCGCGTCGAGGTGACGGTCGCGGACTCGGTGCACCGGCGGTAGGCGCTTTTCCGTAGGACAGGACGTCGGCAGGGGCCGGTCATCTCACTCGGGTGAGGTGGCCGGCCCCTTTCGCATGTCTCGTCCCGCTGCCCGCGTGGGCCGGGGCGGGTGGCGCGGGACGGGGCGCGCGGTTGCGTTCGAGGCGGAAGTGGGCTGGTCAGGGGGGTCGGAGACGGCAGCGTCCGGGTCGGCGCCCCAGTTGTGTGGGGTGCCCCCTTCCAAGGACATCGTTCCGGACCCCGGCCCTCGGGGCCCGGCCCGAATTCCTGAGCGTGTCGTCCACCGGGTCATGGGCGGCGTCGTGGAAGGGGGCGCCCATGGGACGTCACCGCAAGCCCACCCGCTGGGACCGACTCCGTCTTCGGACGGTGCAGTGCCGGAGGAGGTGGATCTTGCGTCTTTTCGGATGGTGAGCGGCCGCCCCCAAACCAACTAGGGGCGGACACTCCGTGATCCATCCTGGAGCCTGCCGCAGTGACCGCTGCGGTGGGCTCCACCTTTTCGGTTGGTGAGTGTCCGCCCCCACAACAACTAGGGGCGGACACTCCGTGATCCATCCTGGAGCCTGCCGCAGTAGCCCCTGCGGTGGGCTCCACCTGTTTCGTACGTTACCGGCGGGCCGTGCCGTACGCCACCAGCCCCCGGAGCCCGGGGCGGCCGTGTGCGCCCCGCTTCACAACCGGTGCGCCGCCCCCGTAGGGGTGGCCCCGCGCGTGTCCAGCAGCAGCTGTGCCTTCACCGACAGGCCCTGGAGGTCGTACGTCCGGTGCTGCTGGAGGAGGATCGTCAGGTCAGCGTCGGCGGCGGCCTCGTAGAGGGAGTCGGCGCGCGGCACCGGGCGGTCCAGGACGCTCCAGGACGGGACGTGCGGGTCGTTGTAGCTGACGGCGGCGCCGAGCTCCATCAGGCGGACCGCGATCTCGCGCGCGGGGGTGTTCTGCTGGTCGGCGAGGTCGGCCTTGTAGGTGACGCCGAGCAGCAGTACGCGCGCGCCCCGTGCCGACTTGCCGTGCTCGTTGAGGAGGGCGGCGGCGCGCTGGACGACGTAGCGGGGCATGCGGTTGTTGACCTGCTGGGCCAGCTCGACCAGGCGCAGCGGGCTGCCCGGGTGGCCGGTGCGGTCCAGGGCGACGGAGTGGCCGCCGACCCCGGGGCCGGGGCGGAAGGCCTCGAAGCCGAAGGGCTTGGTCTCGGCGCAGCGGACCACGTCCCACAGGTCGACGCCCAGGTCGTGGCAGAGGACGGCCATCTCGTTGACGAGGGCGATGTTGACGTGCCGGAAGTTGGTCTCCAGGAGCTGCACGGTCTCGGCTTCCCGCAGGCCACGCGCGCGTACCACCTTGTCCGTGAGACGGGCGTAGAAGGCGGCGGCGGACTCGGTGCAGGCGGGGGTGAGGCCGCCGATGACCTTCGGGGTGTTGGCCGGGTTGAAGGCGCGGCTGCCGGGGTCGACCCGGCTGGGGGAGTAGGCGAGGTGGAAGTCGCGTCCCGCGCGAAGGCCGGAGGTCTCCTCGAGCAGTGGCCGCAGGAATTCCTCCGTGGCCCCGGGGTACACCGGCGACTCGAGGATCACGGTGGTGTGCGGGCGCAGGTGTCCGGCGAGGGTTCGGGCGGCCGTCTCCAGCTGGCTCAGGTCGAGCCCGCCGTCCGCGTCGCGCGGGGTGGGGGCGCAGATGACGGCGGTGCGTACCCGGCCCAGCTCGGCGGGGTTGGTGGCGGGCCGGAAGCCCCCCGAGAGCATCCGGCGCAGTTCGGCGGGGCTGAGGGAGCCGGCCTCGGGGCCGGTGCGGTAGCCGATGGTGGGGATTCCGGCGGCCACGGCGGCCTGGGCCAGGGGCAGGCCGAACGGGCCGAGTCCGATGACGGCGAGATCTGCGGGCATGACGTATGCCGTCCTTCCCAGTAACCGAGGTGGGACAGGTGCGCAAGCCCGGTGGACAGAGTGGACGAGCGCAATGTCAGACTAGGAGTAAATATGACCGTTATGCGGGATTGATCGACTGTGTTGGCCGGTTGTGTCGATCGGCCGGCTCGGGCGGTGTGCCGACCGGCCGCGGACGGGCTGAGCCTGCCGGTGCGTTTTCCGGAAGGCCGGTTCAGGTTCCGTGAGAGTTGTCCACAGGCTGGGGGCGAGTGGTGGCTGAAGCCGGGCAACGCGGTCAGAATTTGGGCATGAGGGATACGAACCGGATCTCGCCCTGAGGGTGCGGCCGGCGCGAGCGACAGTGGGAGGCAGCGGTGAGGACAGCGACACTGGGGCCGGCGCAGCGAGCCGAGTCACTGGCAGCCATGGCCGAGCGAGAGCTGGACGTGCTGGTGGTGGGAGCCGGGGTGGTCGGCGCGGGCACCGCCCTGGACGCCGTGACGCGCGGACTTTCCACCGGACTGGTCGAGGCGCGCGACTGGGCGTCGGGCACCTCGAGCCGGTCCAGCAAGCTGATCCACGGTGGCTTGCGCTATCTGGAGATGCTCGACTTCGCACTCGTACGGGAAGCGCTGAAGGAGCGCGGGCTGCTGTTGGAGCGACTGGCTCCGCATCTCGTGAAGCCCGTGCCCTTCCTGTACCCGCTCCAGCACAAGGGCTGGGAACGGCTGTACGCCGGTTCGGGCGTCGCGCTCTACGACGCGATGTCCATGGCCCGCGGGCACGGCCGGGGCCTGCCCACGCACCGCCATCTGACCCGCGGCCACGCCCTGCGGGTCGCCCCCGCCTTGAGGAAGGACGCGCTGGTCGGCGCGTTGCAGTACTACGACGCCCAGATGGACGACGCCCGTTTCGTCGCCACCCTGGTGCGCACGGCCGTGGCCTACGGGGCGAACGCGGCCAACCGCGCGCGGGTGACGGGCTTCCTGCGCGAGGGCGAACGCGTCGTGGGCGCGCGGGTGCAGGACCTCGAGGGGGGCGGAGAGTACGAGATCCGCGCCCGTCAGGTCGTCAACGCCACAGGTGTGTGGACCGACGACACCCAGGCGATGGTGGGGGAGCGCGGGCAGTTCCACGTCCGCGCGTCCAAGGGCATCCACCTCGTCGTGCCGAGGGACCGGATCAGCTCCTCCACCGGCCTGATCCTGCGCACCGAGAAGTCCGTGCTGTTCGTCATCCCGTGGGGTCGGCACTGGATCATCGGCACCACCGACACCGACTGGGACCTCGACAAGACCCACCCGGCCGCCTCCAGCGCGGACATCGACTACCTGCTGGAGCATGTGAACTCGGTCCTACGGGTGCCGCTGACCCGCGACGACGTCGAGGGCGTGTACGCCGGGCTGCGGCCGCTGCTGGCCGGCGAGTCCGACGCCACCAGCAAGCTGTCGCGGGAGCACACCGTCGCGCATCCGGTGCCGGGACTGGTGGTCGTGGCGGGCGGCAAGTACACGACGTACCGGGTGATGGCGAAGGACGCGGTCGACGAGGCGGTGCGCGGGCTCGACCAGCGGGTCGCCGACTGCGTCACGGAGGACGTGCCGCTGATAGGCGCGGAGGGCTACCGGGCGCTGTGGAACGCGCGGGCGCGGATCGCCGCGCGGACGGGCCTGCACGTGGTGCGGGTGGAGCACCTGCTGAACCGCTTCGGGGCGATGGCGGAGGAGCTGCTGGACCTCATCGCCGCCGACCCGACGCTGGGCGAGCCGCTCCAGGCCGCCGACGACTACCTGCGGGCCGAGATCGTCTACGCCGCCTCGCACGAGGGAGCACGGCACCTGGACGACGTCCTGACGCGCCGCACCCGCATCTCCATCGAGACCTTCGACCGCGGCACGCGCAGTGCCCGCGAGGCCGCCGAGCTGATGGCGCCGGTCCTCGGCTGGGACAAGGACCACATCGAGCGCGAGGTCCAGCACTACGAGAAGCGGGTGGAGGCCGAGCGGGAGTCCCAGCGCCAGCCCGACGACCTGACGGCGGACGCGGCACGCCTGGGAGCGCCGGACATCGGGTCGCTCTGATTTCCCCCTTTCCCCCTATCCGCCCTTTCTGCCATGCCCGGTCCGGTCCGGTCCCGTCCCGTCTGGTCCCGTCCTGTGCGGCCGGGTTCGGCTTTCGCGTGACCGTTTCACTCGAACGGGTGTGGTGATCCGGGATATCCGTTCGGAACCGGCTCGTTCTACGGAGTGCGAGGGCAGAACTCGGCGGCGAGCAGGGCCGGTTCGAGGGCGGGGTCTGCGATCGCCGTCGTGTTCACCCGAAACGTGAGGACACGCCGACCGTCGACGGTGGCCGCGGTGCGCACGTAGCTGCCGGAGATCCGGCCGTTGTGTCCCCACACCGTGACGCCGCACGGGAGCTTCGCGGGGAACAGGCCCATGCCGTACGAGCCGTGTGCGGTACGGGTGTCGAGCATCTCGCGCAGGACGCGCGGGGGCAGCAGTGCGCCGCCGAGCAGGGCCGCGTAGAAGCGGTCCAGGTCGGCGAGCGTGGTCACCAGCTCGCCCGCGGCCCCGGCCACCCGCGGGTCGAGTTCGGTGACGTCGGTCCCGTCCGGGTCGTAGGCGCGGCCGTGCGGGGAGGGCAGAGAGGTGTGGGAGCCGGGGAAGGAGGTGCCCGTCAGACGCAGGGGAGAGATGATCCGCCGCTCGGCCTCCATGGCGTACGAGCGGCCGGTGACCTGCTCGACCACCAGGCCGAGCAGGACGTAGTTGGTGTTGGAGTAGGCGAAGCGGCCTCGGTCGGCCGGAGGGTGGGTGACGGCGATACGGACGGCCTGCAGCGGGAGGACGGGCACGGTGCCCTCGGTGTCCCGGGTGAAGTCGTACAGGCCACTGGTGTGGGTGAGCAGGGAACGCAGGGTCAGCGCGCGCCCGTCGTTGCCCGCCCCGCGCACCAGGCCCGGTAGGTGCGACTCCACCGTGTCGGACAGCGACAACCGGTGCTCGGCGGCCAGTTGGAGCACGACGGTCGCGAGGAAGGTCTTGGTGATGCTCCCGGCCCGGAAGTGGTCGGGCCGGGAGACGCCCGGGCCCGCCTCCGCGAAGCGGATGCCGCTCTCCTCACGGGCCAGCAGGGCGGCGGCGGGCGCCTTGCCCCGGGTGAGGAACAGCGGGAGGAGGGAGTCCGTGGGCGGCACGGGGGATGCCTGCGAGCCGGTCGCGAACAGGCCGAGGAGCGCGAGGGCGACGGATAGGGCCACCAAACCGCGCAGCGGTCGCATCACGGCTCCTCCCTTCTTCGCTCCTCCCCCGGCAGGCTCATCATCCAGGGCCGGTCGTGCCCGACTTCATCCGGTCCCCGTCTCACGAAAGGGGCTCGTGGGGCTCCGTGGCCGGAGCGTGCTGCACCTTCTGGCCGGAATGCACCGCTCTTGAGTGCGGCCGGGAGGGGATGAGGGGCACCCTGGGCGTCGGGCACTTGTCGGGTGAGGGACAATGGAGGCTCTGTCAGGGCGGGTTGCATGAGGGGACGCATGTCGGAGGCGGAGCGGGCGGGAGCATCCCGTCAGGACAAGAGCGCACGTCTCCTCGCCGGGCGGTACCGGCTGGGAGATGTACTCGGCCGCGGCGGCATGGGGACGGTGTGGCGCGCCGAGGACGAGACCCTCGGACGCACGGTCGCCGTCAAGGAGCTGCGGTTCCCGGGGAACATCGACGAGGACGAGAAACGCCGGCTGATCACACGGACACTGCGCGAGGCCAAGGCCATTGCGCGGATCCGCAACAACAGCGCGGTGACCGTCTTCGACGTGGTCGAGGAGGACGACCGGCCGTGGATCGTGATGGAACTCGTCGAGGGCAAGTCGCTCGCCGAGGTCATCCGTGAGGACGGCGTGCTGGAGCCGAAGCGCGCGGCGGAGGTCGGACTGGCGATCCTCGACGTGCTGCGCTCGGCGCACCGCGAGGGCATCCTGCACCGGGACGTGAAGCCGTCGAACGTGCTGATCGCCGAGGACGGCCGGGTCGTGCTCACGGACTTCGGCATCGCACAGGTCGAGGGCGATCCGTCGATCACCTCCACCGGCATGCTCGTCGGCGCGCCCTCGTACATCTCCCCGGAGCGGGCCCGTGGTCACAAGCCGGGCCCGGCGGCCGACCTGTGGTCGCTCGGCGGTCTGCTGTACGCGGCGGTCGAGGGCTCGCCCCCGTACGACAAGGGTTCGGCCATCGCCACGCTCACCGCGGTGATGACCGAGCAGTTGGAGGAGCCGAAGAACGCGGGTCCGCTGAGGGACGTCATCTACGGCCTGCTCACCAAGGATCCCGCGCGGCGGCTCGACGACGCCGGTGCGCGGGCGATGTTCAACGCGGTGTTGCACGCGCCCGAACCGCGGCACGCCGAGCCGGCGGACGCGACGAAGGTCGTGCCGCTGCCGGCGCTGCCGGACGCCGCCGGAGGCAGGGGGAGTTCGGCGGGCGCGGAGGCGGGCGAGAAGCTGCGCGGCGCGTTCCGGTCCGTGCGCAAGGCCGCCGTCGCGGCGGGCGCCGCGACCTCGGCGGCCGCGGCCCGCGCCAAGTCGGCGAACGGCACGAGCGCTTCCGGTTCCGTGGGCGCGCCCGAGGCACAGCGGAGCGAGGCGCGGAAGGGTGGTGCGGTCCGGGGTACCGGGGCGGCCGCTTCCGCCGCCGCGCCGTCCGCCGCGGCGCCCGCGGCCCCGGGCTCCCGGGGCACGACGGGATCGGCGTCCGGGCCGGTGTCCGGTGCGACGCAGGTGTCCCCGTCCGTGCCGGCGGCTCGATCCGGTTCCGGTTCGGGGTCGGGGTCGGGTGCAGGCGTCGGTGCGGGTGCTGGTTCTGGTGCCGTTTCCGGGGGCAATGGCGGGGGTGCCGGGCGAAGTTCCGGATGGCCCGTGATGACGCCGCCGGATCTGCCGCCGCGGGCCGTGCCCAGGGCGCCGCTGACCGATGTGGTGCCCAAGCGGACGCTGGTGATCATCGCCGTGGTCGTGGCGCTCGCGGTGCTCGGTACCGTGCTGGCCCTCGTCCTCGGCGGTGGCGACGACACCGAAGGCGGCGCGAAGGGCGGCGCTTCCGGAGCGGTGACCGGCGGGAGCGCGAGCGCCGACACCAAGGAGGACGTCGGCAGCGGGACCCGTACAAACGAGGCGTCGTCCTCGCAGTCCGCCGCGTCGTCCGGTTCCGCTTCGGGCGGCACCTCCGCGGCCGGGGGCGCCGGATCCGGCGTCACCGCGTCCGAGAGCGGCGGGGCGGCGAGGACGCACAAGGGCGTTCAGGGGTACACGATCGGGCTGCCCGCCGGGTGGAAGTACCGGTCCTCGGACTCCGCGGGGGACCGCTTCACCGGGCCCGACGGACAGAAGCTGCTCGTCGCCTGGACGACCACGCCCAAGGACGACCCCGTCGCCGACTGGAAGAACCAAGAGCTGGGCATGAGGCGCACGCAGTACAAGAAGATCCGAATAGATCAGGTGGACTACCGGGGCTGGAACACGGCCGACTGGGAGTTCACCTACACGGACGGCGGGACGGCGTACCGCACCATCGACCGTGGGTTCGTCGTGAACGACAGTCTCGGGTACGCGCTGATGTACACGGCGAAGTCCGCCGCATGGGGTACCGACCTGCGGCAGACCACCTGGGCGACGCTGACGGACACTTTCACGCCCAAGAAGTAGCGGCCGCCGAGTAGCCGTGTTCGGGCGTGAGATCTGGCATCCCCTCTTTGCGGGTTGCCTCCGGCACGTATCGTGAGTGCTTGCGGACGGTACGCATCCAGCTATACGGCCGGATACGGCTGTAACGGCACGCAACACGAACGGAATTGACCGACCGGGCGGCCGGGGGAGGCAACGTGGACGACTACGCGGGTCGAGTACTGGTCGACCGCTACCGCCTGCCGTTGCCGCCCTCCGACGAGTACGAACTCACCGAGACCCGCGCCTTCGACACCTACAGCGGACAGGAAGTCCTGGTCCGCCAGGTGCCGTTGCCGGAGGTCGTCGAGGCCGAGGTGCTCGACGCGGAGGGGCTGCCCGAGGGGTTCACGGCGCGGGAACGTGGGGCGCGGCGACCGAGACCCCGGGGCGTGGGCGTGGGTGAGGGGACGCGGCGGCCCGCCGACCCCGTCGTCCGGCGGGCCCTGGAGGCGGCGCAGGCCACGGCGAGCATTCCCGACCATCCGCGGCTCGACCAGGTCTTCGACGTGTTCGCCGAGGGCGGCTCGCTGTGGATAGTGAGCGAACTGGTGGCGGCACGGCCGCTGGCGGCACTGCTCGCCGAGAAGCCCCTGACGCCGTACCGGGCGGCCGAGGTCGCCTCCGACGTGCTCATGGCGCTGCGGGTGCTGCACGGTCACGGCTGGGTGCACCGGAACATCACCGCGCGCACGGTCCTGGTCTGCGACGACGGGCGGGTCATGCTGACCGGCCTGGCGGTCGGCGCGGCGGAAGAGGCGCTGTGCGGGTACGACCCGGTGCCGGCGCCGGACGCGGTGGAGGACGAGCAGGGCGCGGCGGGCCGGGGGAACGGCGGCGCGGGCCACGGCGGGAGCGTCGGCGGGCCTCGGGCTTCCGCGTCCCCGCCTCAGCAGGGCGGCCCGGGCGCTCTCGGCGGCCCCGCCGGGCCCGGCGGCTCAGGCGGCTTCGGTGGGTTCGGCGGTTCCGTCGGGGGCGGCTCCGTTGGGGGTTCCGGTGGAGGCGGGTTCGGTGCCGGTGCGGTCGATCCCGAGGCCGCTCGGCGGGCTGCCATAGAGGCGCGGGCGTCGGGTGCGTTGCCGGTGCAGGCGGGCGAACCGTCCGGTGGCGGCGGGACGTCCGGGGCGGTGGCCCGCAGGGCGCCGATGGAGACCGGCGGAGACATCCGGGCCGCGCGCGCCGGGGCGATCGCCGCGTACCGCGCGGGAGCGCGGGCGGCGGCCCGGGTGCAGGAGGCCCAGGAGGCGGAGCAGAACGGACGTGCGGCCCTGCCCGGCACCCGAACCCCGGCCGACGACGGCCATGGGACCCCGCGAGGCCATCCCCCGGGGCAGATCGCCGACCCCTACGGCGTCTCGGGCGCGCCCGTGCCCGGCCCCGCCGGGTACGGCAGCCAAGGGCAGTCCGCTCACGTCCATACCGCCGGTCCCGGTCTCGGTGCCGGTGCCGGTGCCGGTGGCGCACCGTACGAGGCCCCTCCGGCGTCGCACGCTTCGCTCACGCCCGTCCCCGGTGCGCACGTTCCCGCGCAGGGGCAGGGGCAGGGGCAGGGGCAGGGGCAGGGTGAGGCGCGGGGCGCGGCCCGTTGGGACGAGCCGGCGACCGGGATGTCCGGGGCGACCGGGAGCGTCGCGCGGCGCGGGCCCGGCACCGCGCTGGCCGCCGAGCGGGCGCGTCAGGCGCGGATGGCCGTGGTCGGGCCGGTCACCGAACGGTGGGCGCCCGAGCAGGCCGGGCCGGTGCACGAGAACTGGCAGCTGGCCGCGCCGATCGGTCCCGCGACCGACCTGTGGGCGCTGGGCGCGCTGCTCTTCCGAGCCGTACAGGGGCATGCGCCCTACCCGGAGGAGTCGACGGCGGAGCTGGTGCAGATGGTGTGCGCCGAGCCGCCTGCCTTCGCCGAGGAGTGCGGACCGCTCAGGCCGGTCGTCGAGTCGCTGCTGCGTCAGGACCCGACCGAGCGCCTCGACTTCGAGGAACTGCGGGGCTGGCTGCGCTCGCTGGTGCGGTCCGCGCCGGAGCCGGAGGCGGGCACCTATGTCATCGCCGCGCCGCCGACCGATCCGCGCCGGCTGCCGATCATCCGCCGCCGGGGCGAACTGGTGCGCAGACGGCGTGCCGGTCTGCCCGCCACCCACGGGCGGCACAAACGGGGCCGGCAGGAGACGAAGGGTTCGCCCCGCAGCCTGGGCCGCACCCTGCTGGTCCTGATCCTGCTCGTGCTGGCCGGAGCGATCGCGTACGCCCTGCTGTTCATGCCCAAGGCAGGCGAGGAAGACGCCGGTTCGGACGGCTCGCAGCGGACCGGGGCCACCGGCGCGCCGGGCGGCCAGGCGCCCGAGGCGAGCAGCGAACCCCGGCCCGACCAGACCTCGCCGGGCGCCGGCGCCTCCCCGTCCTCGGCGTCCTCAGGAGCGGAGGCCACTCAGACGCAGACCGGCGGGTCCGGGACGCAGGCCGCCGCCGGGTTCACCGTCCGGGCGGACGACGCCGGCTTCCGGGTCGCCGTGGCCAACGGTTGGGACCGCACCCCGAAGAACGGGCGCGGCCAGGTCGTGTATTCGCACGGCGACTTCGAGCTCATCGTCGTACCCGGCCGCGACAGCGCGTCGTCGAGCGGCAGCGACCCGATGGTCTACCAGCGGGAGAAGGAGAGCGAGCTCCAGCCGTACCGTGACTCCAGCTGGGCGACGGCCTCCGGACTGCGCACGACGACGGTGGGCGCGCGGACCATGGCCGAGGGGCAGTTCACCTGGACCGACGGCGACGGGCGGTCGCTGTACGTCCGCAACGTCGCGATCCTCATCTCGGGGCGCTACCACATCGTGCAGGTCAGGGGTCCGGAGGCCGAGCGGGACGAGGTCAGCCGGCTGTTCGAGCAGGCGTCGGCCACCTACCAGTACACCGGCTGAGCGCCGGCCCGGACGCGGTCGGTTCCCTCCTGGCGGGGGAAGCGACAACCGTCACAGTGCTGTCACCTTGGCACCCTGCCGGTTCCCCGGAAGCTGCCCGGTCCTTAGGCTGGCGTTGTCAAGAGCATTGCGGGGCAACGTGAATCAGATGCAGGGCCTGCTCCTGGCGGGTCGCTACCGGCTCGCCGACGCCATCGGGAGCGGCGGAATGGGCCGGGTGTGGCGTGCGCACGACGAGCTGCTCCACCGGGCCGTCGCCATCAAGGAGTTGACGGCCGCGCTCTACGTGGCGGAGAGCGACCGGGCCGTCCTGTTGGCGCGGACCAGGGCGGAGGCCCGCGCGGCCGCGCGGATCAACCACTCCGCCGTGGTCACCGTGCACGACGTGCTCGAGCACGACGGCCGCCCGTGGATCGTGATGGAGCTGGTCGAGGGCCGCTCGCTGGCCGACGCCGTGAAGGAGGACGGGCGGGTCGAGCCCACCGAGGCGGCCCGGATCGGTCTGTGGGTGCTGCGCGCCCTGCGCGCCGCGCACTCCGCCGGTGTCCTGCACCGCGACGTCAAGCCCGGCAACGTGCTGCTCTCGGACGACGGCCGGGTCCTCCTCACCGACTTCGGCATCGCCCAGATCGAGGGCGACAGCACCATCACGCGGACCGGGGAGGTCGTCGGCTCGGTCGACTACCTGGCCCCCGAGCGGGTGCGCGGTCAGGACCCCGGCCCGTCCTCCGATTTGTGGGCGCTGGGCGCGACGCTGTACACGGCCGTCGAGGGGCGGTCGCCGTTCCGGCGCACCTCGCCGCTGACCACTCTTCAGGCCGTCGTCGAGGAGGAGGCCGCCGACCCCGCGTACGCCGGCCCGCTCGGCCCGGTCATCACCGCCCTGCTGCGCAAGGACCCGGCCACCCGTCCCGACACCGCCGAGGCCGAACGACTCCTCGCCGAGGCGGCCGAGGGCCGACGCCCCAGCGGGGCGCAGGCGTACGTGCCGACGCAGTACGGAGGGCCCGACCGGCCCTCGGGGGACCACCGTTCCGCCGCGCACCCGCCGACCCACCCGACGGCCCGCACCGCGTACGTTCCGTTGCCGCCGGAGGCGTCGACGCCCGTACCCGGTCACCCCGCGACCGCCGTGGGGCCGACGCACGTCGGCCCGGCCCCCGACACGCGGTCGTCCCAGCCGCCTCGGCGCCGTCGTCGGGTGCTGGCGCTCGTGGTCGTCGTCGCCGCGCTGGTCGGCGGGGGTACGGCGGTGGCGTGGCAGAAGTGGGACGAGGGGCGGCAGGGCACCGACGGGTCCGCGTCGGCGTCCACCTCGCCGAGCCCGAGCACTCCGGCCGGGACGAGCACCCCCGCCGAGGAGGGCGCCGACTCCTGGAAGGAGATCGACGACCCGCTCGGCTTCGGGCTCTCGCTCCCCAAGGGCTGGGAGCGTGTCGTGTACCAGGACGCCGGCGACCTCAAGCAGATCGACTACACGCCTGACGGCGGCGAGCACTTCATCCGCATCGCCCTCGACGAGTCCCCCGACTTCAGTGACCCGCACGCGCACCAGGTCGACCTCGAACAGCAGCTCAAGCGGCTGGTCGCCTACAACCGGGTCACCCTGGAGAAGAACGTCTACCGGGACCGGGACGGCTCCGAATGGGAGTACACCTGGACCGCGCAGGCGAAGGACACGGAGTTTCCCGGGCCGCGCCGTGCGATCGAGGAGACCTACGTGGCCCGCGACGGCTCCGAGTACGCGATCTACATGTCCTCGCCCGCCGAGGACTGGACCGAGACGGCCAAGCAGTTCAAGTCCGTACTGCAGAGCTGGCGGGAGCCGACTTCGTAGGGTTGCGCCCGTCCCGGTAGTTGGCCGGACGGCGCCCCGGAGGCGTGGCGTCCGTTGGGGCATGATGGGCCCATGGGGACCGAGGGGGACGGGGACGGCGTACGGGTCATCGCGGGCCGTTACCGGCTGGACGCGAGGCTCGGGCGCGGGGGCATGGGGGTCGTGTGGGGTGCCACCGACCAGTTGCTGGGGCGGCGTGTCGCCGTCAAGGAGCTGACCCAGGACGACACGCTCTCCGACGAGGAGGCGCGCGGCCGCCGCGACCGGACCCTGCGCGAGGCCCGCGCGGTGGCCCAGCTGAGCCACCCGCACATCATCGTCGTCCATGACGTCGTCGAGGAAGGCGAACGCCCGTACATCGTCATGGAGCTGATCGACGGCGGCTCGCTCGCCGACCGGATCGCCGCGCGGGGTCCGATCGAGCCGGCCGAGGTGGCGCGGATCGGCATCGCCCTGCTCGGCGCCCTGCGCGCCGCGCACGCGGCCGGGATCCTGCACCGGGACATCAAGCCCGCCAACGTCCTGCTCGAAGGCGACAGCGACCGCGTCGTCCTCACCGACTTCGGCATCGCGCAGGTAGCGGGCGCCACCACGCTCACCGAGACCGGGTCGTTCGTCGGCTCGCCCGAGTACACCGCGCCGGAGCGGATGTCCGGGGCGCGGACCGGCGCCGAGTCCGACCTGTGGTCGCTGGGAGCGCTGCTGTGCACGGCGCTCAGCGGCGAATCGCCCTTCCGCCGCGACTCGTTGGGCGGCATCCTGCACGCCGTCGTCTTCGCCGAGATCCGCACGCCCGCGCAGGCCGAGCCGCTGCTGCCCGTCGTGCGGGGGCTGCTGGAGCGCGATCCGGACCGGCGGCTCGGCGCGGCGGAGGCGGAGCGGCTGCTGCGCGCCTACCTGGACACCGGGCGTACGCCGCGGCCGGTGTCGTCGGGGTACACGCCGACCCAGGCGGACCTGCCCCGGCCGCGGTGGGAGCCACCGGCCCGGGAGCGCTCCACGCGGGGTGTGCTCGTGGCCGCGCTGCTGGTCGCCGCGATGGCGGGGGCGGGCGTGTCGGCGGCTGCGCTGCTGCTGAACGGCGACGGTGACGGCGGGCGCACACCCAAGAGTTCGGCGCCGGGATTCTCGACGAGCGGGTCGACGAGCCCCACGGCCACCGGGACCCCCTCGGCCACCCGTTCCCCGTCCGGTTCCCCCACGTCCTCCCGGCCCGCCCAGCCCGCCGCGCCCTCGACGGGAGGGCCCGCTTCCGCCGCCTCGGACGACCGCCCGGGCACGCCCACCGCCCCCTCCGGCTACCGCGTGGCGGTGGATCCCGCCGGGTTCTCGCTCGCCGTGCCGGAGGACTTCACGCGTGTCCCGCAGGGCGAGCGGGTCTTCTACATGTCCCCGGGGCAGATCTTCCGGCTCGGCATCAAGGTCACCGCCGCGCCCCCCGAGGGCCCGCTCGCCGTGATGGAGTCCGCCGCCGCCAAGGGCCCGGACACCAACCCCGGTTACCACGACGGCCGGGTCACCGAGACCCGCCACGGTGGGAGCCCCGCCGCCCTCTGGGAGTTCACCTGGAACGGCTTCAGCGCGGCGGAGGGGCCCCGGCACACGTACGACCTGTGCTGGGAGGAGGGCGGGCTGCTGTACGACGTGTGGGTGTCGGCGCCGGTCGGCAAGGTGCGGGAGGCGCGGGAGTACTTCGACGTCGCGGTCGACACCTTCGCCGTATCGACCTAAACGGGAGATAAGGAACGTTACGCGTCACGGGTCTGTGACCGGTGGGCGCCACCGGTGGATACCGGCCTGCCTGGCGCGATAGGGATGGACCCATGAGTCACGACGGGGGCGTCGGCCACGAGGCCGACGAGACGACGAGTTTTGTACTGCAACCGCCCAGGCCGGCGCCGCCGCAGCAGACCGCGGTGCCCGTCCAGGCCGCCCCTCCGCAGGAGCCGGGCGTCGGGCGGCTCATCGCGGGCCGCTACCGGCTGCTCGCCAAGCTCGGGCACGGCGGTATGGGCACGGTGTGGCGCGCCAAGGACGAGACGGTGGACCGCGAGGTCGCCGTCAAGGAACCCCGCGTACCGGACCACCTTCCCGAACGCGAACAGGCCAACGTGTTCGAACGGATGCGCCGCGAGGCGCGGGCCGCGGCCCGGCTGGACCACCCGGCCGTGGTGAACGTGCACGACGTGGCGGTCGTCGACGGCCGGCCGTGGATCGTGATGGAGCTGGTCCATGGCCGCTCGCTCGGCGACGCCCTCCAGGAGGGCACGCTCAGCGCGCGCGAGGCCGCCCGGACCGGTCTGGAGGTGCTCGGCGCGCTGGAGGCCGCGCACGCGGCGGGCATCCTGCACCGGGACGTGAAGCCGGACAACATCCTCCTCGGCCGGCACGACCGGATCGTCCTCACGGACTTCGGCATCGCCCAGATCGAGGGCGAGACGAACCTGACCGACACCGGCGGCATCGTCGGCTCGCCGGAGTACATCGCCCCCGAGCGAGTGCTGGGCCAGCGCCCCGGCCCGGCCGCCGACCTGTGGTCCCTGGGCGTGGTGCTGTACGCGGCGACGGAGGGCGTCTCGCCGTTCCGCCGCAGCAACACCCCGGCCACGCTCCAGTCCGTCCTCAACGCGGTGCCCGCGCCGCCCGCCGCCGCCCAGGGCCCGCTCGCCGAGGCCGTCAACGGCCTGCTGGAGAAGGACCCGGCGCGCCGCCCGGCCGCCGCACGGGTACGGGCCCTGCTGGAGGCCGCCGCGAACCTGCCCGCACCCCGGCCCACCCAGGCCGTGCGGCAGGTGGAAGTCCCGCGCGTCCGGCGCCGGTTCGGCCGTGCGGCGTGGACCGTGCTCGGCGCGGCGGTCGTCGCGGCGGCGGTGACGGCGTACCTGGTGGTCGCCGACCCGTTCGCGGGGCCGCTGCCGGACGGCTGGGAGAAGCACCAGGTGAAGGACGTCACCGCGAAGGTGGCGGTCCCCGACACCTACAAGAAGGGCGTCCCCGACCGCGAGACGGACGACAGCCACTGGGTCAGCTACACCGACCCGAGCGGTGCCATCTCCGTGGTGCTGTCGGTGGACCGCAGGGCGGAGGACACCGGCAAGGAGATCAAAGCGTCCGCCGCCGCCGAGATGTACGCCGACGACGGCGTGTTCAAGGAGAACGGCAGCTACCGCCTCGACATGCCGAAGGCGCCGAAGACGCAGCCCGACGACAACGCCACGTTCCGCGACCGGAAGGCCGCCGGGAACACCGTCCGCTACACCACCGACGACACCCAGGACCCCCGCCCGCGCGAGCTGCGGATCCTCTACTACAAGTCCACCGCCGGCGACATGTACCGGCTCACCGTCGCCTACCCGGGCGCGGGCGACTTCACGGCGCGGGGCCGCGAGGTGGCCCGCACGGCGATCGCCAACCTGGACCTCGACAAGCTCTAGGACGGGACGGGATGGATCGGGTCACCGCGTATCGGGCCGAACGAGCGGCAGGCGAAGGGGCGTTGGCGGCACCGGCGCACTCCGCCGGGCCGGGTGTCGGGGCGGCGCGGCGGCTGGAAACGGGACGGTTCGCCCTGGGCAGGTGAGGGCGCCGGAGATCGTGGTAGTCATGGAGACATGAGCAACGACGGGGACCCCGGCGGCGCCGAGAGCCGGACGGTCGGCGGGCGCTACCGGCTGCTGGAACGTATCGGCTCCGGCGGTATGGGCACCGTCTGGCGGGCCCGCGACGAGCTCATGGAACGCGAGGTCGCCGTCAAGCAGCCCCGGTTGCCCGGTGATCCCGAGGACGACTTCCACCGCCGGGCCGCCCACCGCCTCCACCGCGAGGCCAGGGCGGCCGCCCGCGTCGACCACCCCTCCGCCGTCGCCATCCACGACGTGGTGGTGGAGGGGGCGGGAGCCGACGGCGAGGGCGGACTGCCCTGGATCGTCATGGAGTTGGTCCGTGGCGAGTCCCTGCACGAGGTGCTGAAACGCGGCCCTCTCGACCCGGCCGAGGCCGCCCGGATCGGCCTCGCCGTCCTGGGCGCCCTGCGCGCGGCGCACGCCGTCGGCATCGTCCACCGGGACGTGAAGCCCGCCAACGTCCTGCTCGGCCCAGCGCCACTCCCGACGTCGCCCGATCGGGGGCGCCCCCACGGCCGGGTCGTCCTCACCGACTTCGGCATCGCCCATATCCAGGGCGAGGAATCCCTCACCGTCAGCGGCGAGTTCGTCGGCTCGCTGGAGTTCGTCGCGCCCGAGCGGATGTCCGGACGCAGCGGGGGCCCCGCCTCCGACCTCTGGTCCCTGGGCGTCCTGCTGTACGCGGCGGTCGAGGGCTGGTCCCCGTTCCGCCGTACGACCGTGGAGTCCACGCTCGCCGCGATCATCGCCGCGGACCCGCCGGAGCCGAAACAGGCCGGCCCGCTCGGCCCGCTCGTCGTACGGCTCCTGGTACGCGACCCGGTACAGCGGCCCGACCCGGCGGAGGTCGCCGAGACGCTCGCCGCCGTCGCGGAGGGCCGACCGGTCCCGAGCCCGGTCCCCGAGGCAGAGGCGCGGGACGAGGCAGCGGCAGAGCAAGAGGCAGAGGCAGAGGTAGAGGGAGCGGAGAAGGCGGAGGTGGCTGAGGAGGAGGTCGAGCCTCAGGACGTCCGGGCCCTACGGGAGTTCGGCGAGGACGCGGGAACGGTGCGCGTGGGGGCGGCCCGGCCGGACCCGGCGCAACCGACCGCCCCGCCGAAGGCGACCGACCGCCCCGGACCCCAGCCCCAGCCGGCCTCGGCCGCCAGGTCCGGTCCGGCCGGCGCGAGCCGCCTTCGGCGCCCACTGAGGCGTCGCTCGCTGACTCTGGCCGTGCTCGGCGGGCTGCTCGCCGGCGGCACCTGGTGGGGGAGCGCCTGGCTCGGCGGGGCCGACAGCGGGGCGACGGAGCGGCCGGTGACCTACGCCGGCTCGGCGCCGACGGATCCGTCCGCCTCCGCCGTCGCGGGGACGCGCTGGGTCGCTCACCGTGAGGCCGCACTGGACGCCGTCCTCTCCCTCCCGAGCCGGTACCGGCAGGCGGCCCGGCAGGACGGCGCGGATCGGCAGCCGCGCCTGGTGGTCTACTCGGCGGGCTCCGTCGACGTACGCCTCACCCTGTGGGACAAGGCGCCGGCCGCCCCGATGGCCCGGGCCGCCCAGGCGCGGGAGACCTGGAACGACACCGCGCCGGACGCGCGCACCCAGACCACCCGCACCAGTTTCCACGGTGACGAGGCCGCCCTCGCCGACACCGCCTACGGTCTGGACGGCACCCCGACCCGTGTCATGGAACTCTTCGTCCTCACCGCCGACGCCCGCATGTACGAGCTGCGCGTCGACATGCCCAAGGGGACGCCGGAGGAGAAGCAGGGCACGGCGGTGTTCAAGGAGGCGCGCGGCCGCCTGGAGATCGGCAAATGACTGGGCACAACGTCCTGATCAGCAGGTTTGTTGCCAGTGAACGCTGGCGCCATGTGTGCGGTCGGTGAAACGGTATTACCGGCGGGTACCCAAAGTCTTCCCCACGTCATACCCTGCGCCTCATGACGGACTCGCAGGCCCCGGAAAAGACCGGCACCGAGCTCAGTGGGAAGACCACGACCGGTACCAACCCCCTCGCCCCCGCCCCCACCGGCGTGCGCACCGCCGCGGACGTGGTCACCCCGGAGCTGGTCGCCCAGCTCACCAAGGGCGTGACCGGCTCCGGCCGTACGGCCAACCACACGCCGTTCACGGGCGAGAAGCTGGCCGACCTGCCCGAGTCCACCCCTGACGACGTGCTGAAGGCCTTCGAGGCGGCCCGCAAGGCGCAGGCGGTCTGGGAGCGGACGCCGGTGCGGGAGCGCGCCGCCGTCCTGCTCCGCTTCCACGACCTGGTGCTGGAGCGCCAGGCCGAGGTGCTCGACCTCATCCAGCTGGAGACCGGCAAGGCCCGGCTGCACGCCCACGAGGAGGTGCAGGCGGTCGCCGTCGCCGCCCGGCACTACGGCCGCAAGGCCCCCGCCTACCTGCGGCCCAAGCGGCACGCGGGCGCCATGCCGACGCTGACGAAGGTCACCGAACTGCGCCACCCGCGCGGTGTCGTGGGCCAGATCGCCCCGTGGAACTACCCGCTGGAGCTGTCGGTCGGCGACGCGCTGCCGGCGTTCGTCGCGGGCAACGCGGTCGTGATGAAGCCGGACACGGAGACCTGCCTGACCGCCCTCTGGGCCCGTGACCTGCTCGTCGAGGCGGGTCTGCCCGCAGACGTCTTCCAGGTCGTCCTCGGCGAGGGTCCCGTCGTCGGCCCGGAGGTCGTCCGGCACGCCGACTACGTCTCCTTCACCGGCTCCACCCGCACCGGCCGCGAGGTCGCCCAGGGCGCCGCCGCCCGTCTCGTCGGCGTCTCCCTCGAACTCGGCGGCAAGAACGCCATGCTGGTCCTCGAGGACGCCGACATAGAGAAGGCGGCGGCCGGCGCCGTCCGCGCCTGTTTCTCCTCCGCGGGCCAGCTCTGCATCTCCATCGAGCGGCTGTACGTCCACGAGTCGATCGCGGACGCCTTCGTCGAGCGCTTCGCCGCCCGCACCAAGGCCATGCGGCTGGGCACCTCGCTGGCCTACGGCGCCGACATGGGCTCCCTGGTGGGCGAGCGCCAGCTGGAGACGGTGACCCGGCATGTCGAGGAGGCCGTCGCCAAGGGCGCCAAGGTCGTCGCCGGCGGCGTCGCCCGCCCGGACGTCGGCCCGTACTTCTTCGAGCCGACGATCCTCGACGGCGTGACGGAACCCATGTCCGTCTGCACCGAGGAGACCTTCGGCCCGGTCGTCTCGATCTACCGCTTCAAGACCGACGACGAGGCCGTCGAGCAGGCCAACTCCACGCCGTACGGCCTGAACTCGTCGGTCTGGACGAGGGACGGCCGGCGCGGCCGGGACATCGCCTCACGGGTGCGGGCCGGCACCGTGAACGTCAACGAGGGCTACGCCTCCGCCTACGGCAGTGTCCAGTCCCCCATGGGCGGCATGAAGGACTCCGGTCTCGGCCGCCGCCACGGCTCCGAGGGCATCCTCAAGTACACCGAGGCCCAGACGGTGGCCCAGCAGCGGCTGCTGCCGATGGCGCCGGCGCTGGGCATGGACGACGAGAAGTACGCGGAGTTCATGAGCCGGAGCCTGAAGCTCATGAAGGCGTTCCGCTTCCGCTAGGCCTGCCGCCCGGCGTCTGGCGCCCGCCGCCCCACGGCCTCGCGCCCTACGGCCCATCACATCCGCCCCATCCGCCCCACCACACCCGTTCTCAACGAGGAGAGCATGTGTCCCAGGACGCTTACGACTACGACGTCCTCGTCGTCGGCTCCGGCTTCGGAGGCTCGGTGACCGCCCTTCGCCTGACGGAGAAGGGCTACCGGGTAGGCGTCCTGGAGGCGGGCCGCCGTTTCACCCGGGAGTCGCTCCCCAGGAACTCCTGGGACCTGAAGAACTACCTCTGGGCCCCCAGGCTCGGCATGTACGGCATCCAGCGCATCCATCTGCTGGGCAACGTCATGGTGCTGGCCGGCGCGGGCGTGGGCGGCGGCTCCCTCAACTACGCCAACACCCTCTACGTACCGCCGAAGCCCTTCTTCGACGACCCCCAGTGGCGTGACATCACCGACTGGCAGGAGGAGCTGAAGCCGTACTACGACCAGGCGCGGCGCATGCTGGGCGTTCGGCTCAACCCGACGACGACCCCCTCCGACGTGCATCTGAAGGCGGCCGCGGAGCGGATGGGCGTCGGCGACACCTTCCACATGGCGCCGGTCGGGGTGTTCTTCGGCGACGGCGAGGACGCCGACGGGACGGCGAAGGCGAAGCCGGGGGAGCAGGTCGCCGACCCCTACTTCGGGGGCGCGGGCCCGGACCGCAAGGCCTGCACCGAGTGCGGCGAGTGCATGACCGGCTGCCGGCACGGCGCGAAGAACACCCTGAACGAGAACTACCTCCACCTCGCCGAGAAGGCGGGCGCGGTCGTGCACCCGTTGACGACGGCCGTGTCGGTCACGGACGACTCGCAGGGCGGCTACGCGGTCGCCACGCTCCCCACCGACGACCGCCGCAAGGCGAAGGGCAGGGTCTTCAAGGCCCGCCGCGTGGTGCTCGCCGCGGGCACCTACGGCACCCAGACACTGCTGCACCGCATGAAGGCGAACGGCCAACTCCCTTACCTCTCCGAGCGGTTGGGTGAGCTGACCCGCACCAACTCGGAGGCGCTGGTCGGCGCGCAGACCGACGACCGCCGCTACCGCAAGGTGACGGGCGCGGCGAAGGTGGACTTCACCCGCGGCGTCGCCATCACCTCCTCCGTCCACCCGGACGAGAGCACCCATATCGAGCCGGTCCGCTACGGCAAGGGCTCCAACTCGATGGGCGGCCTGTCGATCCTGCAAGTGCCGTACGCGGAGGGCTCGTCCAGGGTCGCCGGCTGGCTGGCGAACGCGGCCCGCCACCCGCTCCTCGTCCTGCGCTCGCTGTCCAACCGCAAATGGTCGGAGCGGACCATCATCGGCCTGGTGATGCAGTCCCTGGACAACTCGCTGACGACGTATCT
Source organism: Streptomyces sp. NPDC102259 (assembly GCF_044766465.1). Taxonomy (NCBI): domain Bacteria; kingdom Bacillati; phylum Actinomycetota; class Actinomycetes; order Kitasatosporales; family Streptomycetaceae; genus Streptomyces; species Streptomyces sp. NPDC102259. Next base: position 143,623 of record NZ_JBIWMA010000009.1, read on the forward strand.
GAAACCGGACGGCGTCGGCAAGGGCCTGCTCACCGCCCGCCAGGGCCACGGCGCCCCCAACCCCAAGCAGATCAAGGCCGCTTCCGAGGCCGCCTCCGCGATCGCCGCCGACATCAACGGTTTCGCCGGCTCCAACGTGGGCGAGCTGATGGGCACCCCGCTCACCGCGCACTTCCTCGGCGGCTGTCCGATCGGCGACTCGCGCGAGACAGGTGTCATCGACCCGTACCACCGCCTCTACGGCCACCCCGGCATCTCCGTCGTCGACGGCGCCGCGGTCTCGGCGAACCTGGGCGTGAACCCGTCGCTCACCATCACCGCCCAGGCCGAGCGGGCGATGTCGTACTGGCCGAACAAGGGCGAGACGGACCCGCGTCCGACGCAGGGCGCGGCGTACGAGCGGCTGAAGCCGGTGGAGCCGATCAGCCCGGCGGTGCCGGCGGAGGCGTTCGGCGCGCTGCGCCTGCCGTTCCTCGGAATGCCGACCGTCCCGCCCAAGCCTTAGGCAGTTCCTTGCCCCGGCCATGAGCGAAGGGACCTGCGCCCCCCTCCGAGCGCAGGTCCCTTCGCTGGTCTTGACGCGTGTTACGCGTGCGCGCCCACCTTGCGGCGACGGACCGCGAACACCGCGCCGATGCCGGCCACCACGGCGACTCCGCCGACGAGCCCGATCATCGGCAGCGCCGAGTTGGAGCCGGTCGAGGCGAGGCTGCCGCTGATCGGCTTGGCGCCGCCCTGGGGCTTGGCGCCGTCGGTGGGCTTGTCGCCGTTCGGCTTGGCGTCGTCGACACCGTCCGCGTCGCTGCCGGCGGCGAGGATCTGGACGTCGTAGTAGTCACCGTTGAAGTGGCAGTCGGATGCGTCGCCCACGTACAGAGCGTCGCTCATCGCCATCGAGGAGCCCGCCGGGGCCGACGCCTTGACCTTCACACGGAGGTCGAGGGTGGCGGAGGAGTCCTTCTCCAGCTCGTCGAGCTGGGCCAGGAAGGAACCCGGGATGTTGACCGTCTCGCCGTTCTCGTCCTCGTAGGAGTCCTGGTAGGCGTTGGTCCACTTACCGTCCTCCTTGACCTGGATGACCGCGAGGCCGTCGGACAGCGAGGCGTCCGTGTCGTCGGCGTACTCCAGGACCGCGGTCATGTACACGTTCTTGAAGTCGACGTCGGAGTTGTTCCCGACCTCGTACGTGAAGTCGTGCCAGCCCGAACCGGCGACGATCTTGCCGGGCAGGCCCTTGATCTCGGCCGTGAGGTTCTCGTCCAGGTCGAAGGTCTTGCAGTCCAGGATCGGGTCGAGCCCGTCCTCGCTCTCGCTCGCCGACGGGCTCACGGAGGCCTTGCCCGAGCCGGACGCGGACGGCGACGAGGTGTCGGAGGAGGAGCTGGAGGCGCTCCCGCTCTGCGACTCGGACGCCGACGCCGACGAGGTGTCGGACTCGGACTCGGAGGCGGAAGCGCTGGAGCCGCTCGAGTCGGACGGCGAGGCGGAGGTGTCGTCCGACGCGGACGCGCTCGCGGACGGCGAACCGCTCTCCTCCGCGAAGGCGGCGGGTGCGGACAGCAGGGCGAGCGGCGCGATGACGGCCGTCGCGGCCATGGTGACGAGCGTGCGGCGAAGCTTCATGAAGACCTCGGTGGATCCGGTGGGAGGCCTTCCGCATGGGGGTGTGGGATGTGGCCTTGGGTTCGGTGGGTGTGACCGGCGACGGCTGTGAACAGTTGTGCTCAACTCACAGGATCTTTATGTGGCACGCGTCACACCCCCGAGGTCAAGGCCTCCCGCTCAGCCCTTCGAGCCCCCCTGCGAGCCCCCGTCGTCGCCCGCGTCCCCCTCCGGGTCCGTCGGGAGAAGGTCTCCCACATCGGTCCCGCACTCCCGCTCGATCCTGGTGACCGAGGCCTTGCGGGCGGTGTCGTCGACCGGGGCGGAGGCGCCGGCGTCAGCGGCGGCTTCGAGCGACGTCGCGTACGCACGCAGCGCCGAGGCGTCCTGCCCGGCCAGTCCGGCGAGGTCGGTGAGGACGGAGGCGAGCTCGTCCGGCGTGTGCCGGCTGTCCTCGGACCCCGCGAGCGGCGCGGCGACGGAGCAGAAGGTGTCGGCCGGCTCGCTCACCCCCGCGACCTTCTCGTACCGGGCGGCCGGGTCGAGGCCGAAGTACCGGGCGGCCGTGGCGTCGGGAGTCGCGCTCCGCAGGATCCCCTGGACGCCGGTGGCGGCCGTGGCGGCCTTCCCCATGGACCGGAACGCCATCGGTTCCTCGTCGCCGGGTACCAGCCGCTCCTCCCACGCCGAACGGTAGGCGTCGACGGTGACCGGCTCCCCCTGGAACTCCCCTTCGCCGACCCGGCCGTGGTCGTAGGGCAGGACACCGCCCGAGCCCAGCGGCGACCACGCTCCGTCGGAGAAGCGGGCGAACGTGATCACGTAGTCGTGGCCGACCTCGAGCCGCGAGGAGTGGGGCGACCCCAGTTCCTTCGTCGCGCCGTCCTTCAGCCGCCACCCGTCGGCGGTGACCGACACCTTCGACGGCAGGGCGGGCGCGCCGGACCGGGCCCACACGCGCTCCTTCACCTGGAGGTCGATCGTCCGCGCCAGATAGTCCTCGTCCGTACCGGCCTCCTCGCCCGGGTCACGCAGCTCGTGCTCGCCCGTGACCCGGACGACGGCGACCTGGTCCCCGTACGACACCCAGTCGGTCGCGGTGAAGGACGGCACCGCCTCCTTCTCCGAAGCGCCGAGTACGACGTTCCCGGTGTCGGCGTCGTCCGCGGAGCCGTCGTCGGTCAACGGGACGAGCGCGAGCGCACCGGCGACGGCCGCGCCCAGCACGGCCCCCGCGATCTTCGTTCGCGTGGTGACGGCCACGGGATTCCCCCTCGGGTCGGTTCAGAAGGTCATCACTGTGACGCCGGGAGGGCCCTGTTCGTTCGGGGCGCGGCCCGGAGCGGGCGGACCGCCGGGGGAGGCGGTCCGCCCTGTCACCGGGACCTGTCACCGGGGACCCGTAACCGGGGGACCGGTCATCGCGGGCCGGTCATCGCGGGTCGGTCACTCCGTGTCGCCCGTGTCGTTCGGCAGGAGGTCGCCGACGTCGATGGTGCAGGCGCGCGTGATCCGGGTGGCCGCGGACTTGCGGATGGTGCCGGTGATCCAGCCGGAGTCGTCTCCCGAGCGCAGCTGCCCCGCGTAGGCCCGCAGGATCGTGCTGTCCGACGCCTCCGACATTCCGGCGAGGTCACTCATGACATCCGCGAGCTCGCCCGGCGTGTACCTGCTGTCGGCGTCGGTCGCGAGGGGCGCCGCCACCCGGCAGAAGGTGTCCGCCGCCGCCGCTGCCGCCGCCGCGGCCTTGGCGACCAGCCGGGCCCGGGCGACCGCGTCGAGGGAGTAGTTCTGGGCGGCGGTGGCGTCGGGGGTCGCACTGGTCAGGAGCGACTTGACGCCGGCCGCGGTCTTGCCCGCCGCCTGGTAGGTGAGGGGTTCGGCCACACCGGTGACCAGCCGCGACGCCATCGTCGAGCGGTAGGCCGAGGCGGTCACCGTCGAGCCCTGGTACTCGCCCTGGCCCACTTCACTGTTGTCGTAGGGGAGGACGGCGCCGGTTCCCAGCGTCGACCACTCCCCGTCGGAGAAGTGGGCGAACGAGACCAGGTAGTCGTGCCCGACCTCCATGCGGGACGCGTCCTGCGAGCTCACGCGGAGCTTGCCCTCGTCCTTGAACTCCCAGCCGTCCGCGATGATCGACAGGGTGTCGGGCAGGGCCGTGGCGCCTGACCGGGACCACACCCGTTCCTTGACCTGGAGGTCGACCGTCCGGGAGAGGTAGCCCTCGCCCGCCGTGATCTCCTCGCTGTCGGCGACCCCTTCGTGCTCGGACGCCACGTGCACGACCGCCGCCTGGTCGCCGTACGAGACCCAGTCGCTCGCGGTGCGGGACGGAATGGCGTCCTTCGACTCGCCCAGCACGACGTCGCTCCGCCGGCCCGCGTCGGTGGCGCGGGCGTCGTCCGTGAACGGGACGAGCGCGGCCGAACCGGCCAGGACGCCGGCTATGGCGGCGCCCAGCACGGTCCCCGTTATTTTCTTTCCGGTGCTCATTGCCATGAGATTCCCCCTGGTCAGATCTCAGTAGGTCGCGTTGATGTTTTCTTTGTTGTTGGCGCCGAGCTTGTAGACGTCGTTGTACGACATGCAGCCGAGGCGGTTGTCGTACAGGTCGAGGCGGGGGCTGGCTTCGGGGCCGTGCGTCAGGCCGACGGCGTGCCCGGTCTCATGGCACGCGTCCGATTTGTTGACGGCGCCGATTCCCGTGTGGTCCTTGTTGAAGACGATGTAGTGCTGGTCGCACTTCTTCGTGCTGGAGGCGTCGTCGCACCAGGTGATGCCGATCTTTCCGCGCGAGAGGGTCTTCGCCTTGTAGACGACGTCCGTCTCGGCGCTGCCCCGGTAGACGCCGGAGGACTGGATCTTCACCACGAGGTCGGTCGGCCCGTAGTAGTCCTTGGCCGCGCGGGAGATGGTGTTCTTCTCTGCCGCGGTCAGACTGCCCTCGCGGTAGATGGTGAGGGTCTTGTTGTCCGTCTGGCAGAACCCGTCGCCCATTTCGCCGTCGACACATGTGTGGAAGTAGTTCCCGGTCGGATACATGTTGTCGGTCAGAGCGGCCTGGACGATGGTGGTGCCCGCGGCCAGGGCTGCGGTCGCCACTCCGATGACGATGACACTCCTCCGTTTGATCGCCACTGGCGATCCCCCCTATCTGTCCGCCTCCTGTGTGTCTCCTCGGAAGTTCCGGTGAGCGTGGGGCGGTTGGGGCGATCTAACGGGATCAAGCACTGGCCAAAAGTTGACCGAGTGTTGATTGGCTGGAAGGGATCATTAAGAGGCCGAATGTGTCTATAGCGTGAAAGTCCGGTGAAAGCATCCGTAAATCATTGGCCCTTCACCGCCGCCTCCCGTATAAGGCGACATTCGGACAGCGTCCCTTATCGGGTGGGCATTTGCCCGGGCATGACGAAGGGCCCCGCGGGACGGATCCGCGAGGCCCTTCTTTATCGTCAGCACCGGCGTCAGGGCAGCGCCGGTGCCTGGGAGCGGCGCCGGGGGGTCGCGCCGCTGGCCTGGACCTTTGGCAATGCGGGCAACGCGCGGAAGGCGGTTGCCCGGAGGGGGACTTGGGGCTGTTCGGGGCTTTCTACGCATCGTGCTGGATGAGCGCGGCGCCCGCAACCGTTTGACCCAGCCCTTGTGCATTTTTGCATTTTTCGCCGGTCGGCTCGGCCCCGGGCGTCCCCGAGGCCGGCCGTTCTCTTGGGTGACCGGGCTGCTGTCCCCTGCCGTCCGGTCACTTGTCCGGAGCGAGGTCCCACGGCGCACGGCACGATCCGTACGCCTCATCGCTCCAGCGAGCCACGCGTGGTTATTCCGGGCCCGCCCCTGGCTGGAACGGACACCGGGACCAACGAAACCGTCCGGGAGGCGGTCACGCGCCCGTACGGGTGAGAAGGGCGCTGAAGGGTGCTGGGGGGTGCTGAAGGCTGGCTGTTGAAGAGGGGGGCGAACCGACGTCCGACCTCAGACGCGGCCCCGGCACAGTTCGAGCAGCGTCATCGCCAGAGACGTACCGGGCTTGCCGAGGGCGTCCCGGTAGTGGCCGAGGATCTCCATCTCGCGGGAGAGGTTCACGCGCCGGCCGCCGGAGGTGATCCGCGCTTCCTGGATGACGGCGGAGACCGCCATCCGTTCCTGGATCAGACCGATGATCCGGTCGTCGAGCGCGTCGATGCGCTCACGGGCGCCGGTGATCACGTCCGCGGCCTCGGGGGTGCGGGCGCCGGTCACGTCGATGGTGGTCATGGGGGCTCCTGTGGTGGATACGGGTGCCCCGGAGCGGCAGGACCCGGGAAAACGACAGGCGCCCCGGGCCTTGTCGGCCCGGGGCGCCTGGGAAGTCGCTCGTCAGTTGCTCAAGCAGCACGACCATGGCAGCCGGTGGGCCGGTTGCCATAGGTAAAGACGAAGGTCGGGTGCGTGAGCATGAGGTCAGTATGCAGGGTCGTCGGGCGAGGTCCAAGGCGGTTCGCGAGGCGGTTCGCATCCTGAGACACGGTGGTGGTTCCGGCGCCGGGACCGGTCCCACGTCCGCCTCGGTAGAATCGGGTTACACAGAGACCCCGCCCCACCGCCGGAAGGCCCCCGTGTCATCAGCGACTCCTACTGCCGCCACCCCCGACACCGTCCTGGTCGTCGACTTCGGTGCGCAGTACGCCCAGCTCATCGCCCGTCGAGTCCGCGAGGCGCGGGTCTACAGCGAGATCGTGCCGAGCACCATGCCGGTCCAGGAGATGCTCGCCAAGAACCCGGCGGCGATCATCCTCTCCGGCGGCCCCTCGTCCGTGTACGAGGAGGGCGCCCCCCGCCTCGACCGCGAGCTCTTCGAGGCCGGCGTCCCCGTCTTCGGCATGTGCTACGGCTTCCAGCTGATGGCGCAGACCCTCGGTGGCACGGTCGACAACACCGGCGCCCGTGAGTACGGCCGCACCGAGCTGCACGTCTCCCGCTCGTCCTCGACCCTCTTCGAGGGCACCCCGGCCGAGCAGGCCGTGTGGATGTCGCACGGCGACGCCTGCTCCGCCGCCCCCGAGGGCTTCAGCGTCAGCGCCTCCACGGACGTCGTCCCGGTCGCCGCCTTCGAGAACGACGAGAAGAAGCTGTACGGCGTCCAGTACCACCCCGAGGTCATGCACTCCACGCACGGCCAGCAGGTGCTGGAGCACTTCCTGTACCGCGGCGCGGGCCTCACCCCGGACTGGACCACCGGCAATGTCATCGACGAGCAGGTCGCGGCCATCCGGGAGCAGGTCGGCGACAAGCGCGCCATCTGCGGCCTCTCCGGCGGCGTGGACTCGGCGGTCGCCGCGGCCCTCGTCCAGAAGGCCATCGGCTCCCAGCTGACCTGCGTGTACGTCGACCACGGTCTGATGCGCAAGGGCGAGACCGAGCAGGTCGAGAAGGACTTCGTGGCCGCGACGGGCGTCCAGCTGAAGGTCGTGGACGCGGAGGAGCGCTTCCTCACCGCCCTCAAGGGCGTCTCGGACCCCGAGGAGAAGCGGAAGATCATCGGCCGCGAGTTCATCCGGGTCTTCGAGCAGGCCCAGGCGGAGATCATCGCGGACGCGGGTCCCGCGGTGGAGTTCCTGGTCCAGGGCACGCTGTACCCGGACGTCGTCGAGTCCGGCGGCGGCACCGGTACCGCGAACATCAAGTCGCACCACAACGTGGGCGGTCTGCCGGAGGACCTCGAGTTCCAGCTGATCGAGCCGCTGCGCAAGCTGTTCAAGGACGAGGTCCGCATGGTCGGCCAGGAGCTCGGCCTGCCGGAGGAGATCGTCCAGCGCCAGCCGTTCCCGGGCCCCGGCCTCGGTATCCGGATCGTCGGCGAGGTCACCAAGGACCGCCTCGACCTGCTCCGCGACGCCGACGCGATCGCCCGTGAGGAGCTGACGGCCGCCGGTCTCGACCGTGAGATCTGGCAGTGCCCGGTGGTCCTCCTCGCGGACGTCCGCAGCGTCGGCGTGCAGGGCGACGGCCGCACCTACGGCCACCCGATCGTCCTGCGCCCGGTCTCCTCCGAGGACGCGATGACCGCCGACTGGTCGCGCCTCCCGTACGACGTCCTGGCGAAGATCTCCACCCGGATCACCAACGAGGTGCGCGACGTCAACCGTGTCGTCGTCGACGTGACCTCGAAGCCGCCGGGCACCATCGAGTGGGAGTAGGCCCTCCCGAGGGAGGGGCTCAGGTCCGTTTGAGCGTGCGGACCGGCTCCGCGGGCTGCCAGACCTGGGCGACCAGATAGGTGTCGTCCTCGACGTAGGTCCGTACGACCTCCGTCAGCTCGGCGCGGAAGAGGTGGAACGGCTGCGGCGGTTCCACCTCTTTCACATACGCCGCCCTCGCCGCCCCGTCCGCCACCTCGACCGCCCGCCCCGCGATCCGTACGTCGCCCCCGCCCATCCCGGTGCCCGCGCCCGGGTTGGCCTGGAGGCAGAAGCGCGGGTCACGGCGCAGGTCGAGGGCCTTGAGCGAGCCCGGCATCATGCCGAGCCACAGCTCACCGCCGAGGAAACGGGCCTCGATGCCGGAGGTGCGGGGGGAGCCGTCCCTGCGGAGCGTCGCGAGGACATGGTGCGTGAAGGCTCCGAAGCGTTCCTCGGTGATCTTCGCGAGTGCGGGTTCGGCTGCGGCGAAGGCCGCCCAGTTCGCTGTCATACGGCGAGTGTGGCCCCGATACCCGACATCCGCTGTCCGGTATCCCGGGCCGCCGGTCAGAAGCCCTGCGGCACCGGCCGTACGTACCGCTCCAGCCCCGCGGCGTCCCGCACCGGCGTGCAGCCGGCCGCCACGAGCCGCTGGGCCAGCTTCGCGCGCCGGGTCGTGTTGACCTTGAGGGAGCCCAGCATGAACAGCGGCATCAGCACGGCGAGCGGGAGCAGCACGGCGTACTGGCCGGTCAGCACGGCCATCAGCAGGAACAGCACCGCCGAGCCCCCGCCGATGGCCAGCAGCTGCGTGCGGTTGGCGGCCGCGCCGAGGGCGTCGTGGCGGATGAGCGCCGTGAGCACGTCGACGTCCGCCTGCACCTCGGGGACCGGGGTGAGCGAGCCCAGGTACATGCCCGGCACCGGGCGGCCGGAGCCCGGGTCGGGGAAGGCCGCCGAGTTCGCCGCGGCCCGCTGCCGCGCCCAGGGGCCGGAGTCGCGTACCAGCTGGACGTGCAGGATGCGGTGCTTGCCGACGAGACGCACGCTCTCGTAGCGGAAGCCGTAGCACTCGGCGACGTAGACCAGCGCGCCGATCGTCTTCAGTTCCGCGAAGGGGTGGACGAGCTCGATGGTGTCGCGCGTCGTGATCTGACGCATGAGGGCGGTGACGTGGCGGTCGGCGAGGCTCAAGGTGTGCTCCGAAGGTGACGGAAATCGTCATCTTTACATAACGGCTCTGCCCTTTTGCACTGACCGACGGTAACTTCCGCGTCGTAAAGCAACCCAGTGCTGGAGGACCGATGCACGGGCCCACGTCGCCTGCCCCCCTGCCCACCGACCGGCTTCAGTTCGCGATGCCGCCGATGCACGACTCGGTGGAGGACGAGCGCCGGCACCGCAAGGAACGGCTGGCCGGCGCGGTACGCGTCTTCGGGCGGCTCGGCTTCGAGGACGGTGTCTCGGGGCACATCACCGCCCGCGACCCGGAGTACGACGACTGCTTCTGGGTCAACCCGTTCGGGATGCCCTTCAAGCACGTCACCGTCAGCGACCTGGTGCTCGCCAACGCCGACGGACAGGTCGTCGAGGGCCGCTACCACGTCAACCAGGCCGCCTTCACCGTGCACGCCCAGGTGCACGCCGCCCGCCCGGACGTCGTCGCGGTCGCCCACTGCCACTCGGTGCACGGCCGCGCCCTCGCCGCCCTCGGCGAGCTGCTCGACCCGATCACCCAGGAGAGCTGCGCCTTCTACGAGGATCACGCGCTCTACGACGCCTACACCGGCGTGGCCGTCGACGCGGAGGAGGGGCGGCGGATCGCGTCCGCACTCGGCTCCCGCAAGGCGCTCGTGCTGCGCAACCACGGACTGCTGACGGTCGGAGACTCGGTGGACGCGGCCGCCTGGTGGTTCCTGTCGATGGAACGCTCAAGCCAGGTCCAGCTGACCGCGCGGGCGGCGGGCCGCCCCGTCCTGATCGACCACCGGGCGGCGGTCGCGACCCGGGAACAGCTCGGCGGCGACCTCGTGGCGTGGATCAACTACCAGCCGATGTGGCAGGACATCAGCCGAAGCGAACCGGACCTGCTGAGCTGAGACCCGCTCGGGAAGCCGCGTTCCGAAGACCGTGTCCTGGGAGCGGGCCGCGTGGACGCCCGGCGGCCGCGTTCTAGAAACCGCGCAGCACGACCGCCTTCGTCCGCGCGAACTCCTCGTCCGTGAGCACCCCGTCCCGGTGCAGCTCGCCCAGCTCGCGCAGTCGGCGCAGCAGTATGTCGTGGTGGTCGGCCGGGGACGGGACGGACGCCGCGAGCCCGCGCCCGCGGGTCACGTCCCCGCACTCGCGTTCCCGCCCGGGCTCGCGTTCCCGCTCGGGCTCGGGCGTCCGCTCCGCACCCGCGCGTGCGGAGGGATGCGGCAGACGCGCGGTGACCGCGGTCGCGACCAGGGCCGTCAGCAGGTCGCGGCTCACGTTCCCCCACAGGTCCAGGGCGTACGGGTCCTTCTCGGCCGGCAGCTTCGAGAACACCGTCTCGCGGGTCACGAACCGCAGGAAGCCGTCCTCGTAGCCGGAGTTGGGCAGCCACTCGACCCGTACGACATCGCCGACGTTGATCACGCGCGGGCCCGTCGCCCGCTTCACCCGGTCCGAGGTGTCCGCCCAGTCGACACGCACCTGGGTGCCGTCGAAGGAGACGGTGCCGTCGGAGGAACGCACGGAGACCGGAACCGGCGGGCCCGGCAGGAGGTAGGCCTTGGTCGGCTCGCCCGGGACCTGGTCGAGCAGCAGCGCGTGCCGGATCTCCTCGGCGAGGTACTCGGCGATCCCGGAACGGTCCACGTCCACGGTGAGCCGGTAGGGATCGGCCGGATCGGGCAGCCGCCCGCCGGTCGCGTGCAGCAGCGGATCGGCCCCCTCACGCAGCCGCATCCGCAGCCGGCCGCGCTTGCGTTCGGGCTCGTAGACGATCCCGGCGACCGCCTCCAGAGGCACGGTGATCTCCCCGTACGTCTGCCGGAACAGCGGTACGGAGCGGTGGAGTCCCGGGGTGATCCTGACCGTTGTGCCGTCGAAGGCCCAGGTCCCGTCACGCTGGATGATCTCGGCCATACGGGAATTCTCGCAGCCGGGTCAACACGGCCCTGCCCGCTTCACCCGCGCTGACCAGACCTGCCGGGAACGAGGGGTGTGCCGTAGGGCACAATTCGCTGTCATTGCGGGGGAGTTGTTCACAGTGCGGCGACCGGGCTCCACACAGGGGTCTTCGGGGGTCGCCATCCGATCGGGTCGTGGGGAAGGCGGGCGTCGGACATGGCGGTACAGGAGGCGAGACAGGGCACGGAGTCGAGCAGGGGGCCGGGCACCCACGAGGGTGGCTGTACCTGCGGGGACTGCCCACACGGGGCACGCGCGGGGCACCGGCGAGCGGTGGCCGAGTTCCTCGTGCAGCGGGACGGGTTCGCGGCCGGGCACGGCCTGCCGGCGGCCGTCGCCCACTCCGTCTCGGCCTCCCGCCAGTGGGTCTCCGAGGAGCTCACCCAATCCGCGGAACTCGTCGCCGAACGCGGCCGCGCCGAGGGCGAGGCCTGGCTGTCCCGTCTGTGGCTGCGCACGGCGGTCACCGTATGGGTGGCCGTCGTGGCGCTGCTGCTGGTGCAGTCCCTGACCGCCATCGGCGCGGGCTGGACCGACGCCCGCACCGCCGGACTCCTCGCCGCGCTGCTCGTCGCCGGCGCGCTGACCGCCGCCTCCTGGTTCCACCGGGCACGCGGCGGAGCCCTCGCCCCCGTGATCGGCGAGGACAACCGCCTCTCCACCTCCCGCGCCGTCGCCGTCGCCTGGGTGCTGCTCGTGGCCTACGCGGTGCTGGTCCTGGTGGGCCGGCTCGCCGCCGCATCCGGTCACGCCGAACGCGACGCGCTGCTCGCCGGGCTCGACCTCTCCCGCGGCGCCGGCGTGGTGACCGTCCTCGCCGTCGTCTGCGGGATCGCCGTGCTGGTGCGCCGGGTGGTCGGCCTGCGGGTCCTCGGCCAGCGGCTCCAGAAGGTCCGCGCCCACCGCCCCCGGGCCGCCGACCTGCTGACCGACGACGCCGGCCGGGGGACCTTCGCCGACATCCAGTACGTCGTGATCGGCGCCGTCGCCCTGGCCTTCGCCGCGGTCCGGCTGGCCCGCCGCCCCGACCAGCTGCCCGACCTCCCCTGGGGCCTGGCGGTCGTGGTCCTGGTCTCGGCCGCGACCTACCTCGCCGGCAAGTACGCGGAGGGCGGCCGCCCCGTCATCCTCTCCGTCGTCCGCTCCCGCGAGGCCGGCGACCTCGACGCCCCGATCCGCACCGGCGACGACATCGAGATCCGCGGCGCCGGATTCGTGCCGCCCGGCGCCCAGACCGCCGACCGGCTCTCCCGCATGGTCGTCCGCATCGGCCCGGTCCATGTCCATGTCCCCCTCGTGCCGGTCACCGGCGGCTTCAGCAACCCCACCGACGCCGTCCTCACCGTCCCCGTCCCGGCGGACGTGGAACCGGGCCGGGTGGACGTGCAGGTCGTCACGGCCGCGGGTGCGGAGACGAACCGGTACGCGATCGACGTCACGGACTGAACCGGCGGGGCGGAGCGGACCCCTCGGACTCACGTGGACCGACGGGCCGGAGTGAATCGACCGGGCCGGAGTGAATCGACCGGGCGAAGTGAACCAGTGGTGCGACGCGCTCGTGCAAACAGTTGAGCGCACCCCCCATTTCGTACGTATGGTCTGGTGAGGGGTCCCACCACTCCGGGCGAGAGGCGGCTACGGGCGATGACTCACGGCATGCGGACGGATACCTACCCCCCCTATCTCGACGGCGGCGGCCGCGACTGGCGGGACACCGCCACCCGGTACGCCCTCCTTCCCTTGCGTATCTTCCTCGGCGTCACGTTCATCTACGCCGGCCTCGACAAGCTCACCGACAGTGCCTTCCTGAAGGACAGCGGCGCCGGCTCGATCGGCGACACCATGCGCGCCGTCCGTGACTCCTCGGCCATCCCGGCCCTGGTCGACATGGCCCTGAAGAGCCCCGTCGGCTTCGGCTACGCGATGGCCTTCGGTGAACTCGCCGTGGGCATCGGCGCGCTGCTGGGCGTCCTCACCCGACTCGCCGCACTCGGCGGCGCGCTGATCTCGCTCAGCCTGTGGCTGACGGTGAGTTGGGCCTCGGACCCGTACTACTACGGCAACGACCTCGCCTACCTGATGGCCTGGCTGCCCCTGGTCCTCGCCGGTGCCCCCGTCCTCTCCCTCGACGCCGCCTGGCGCTCCAGGCGGCGAGAGCGAGCGGGAGCCCGAGCCAGGTAGGACCCACGCCCGCCCGACCCACGCCCGCCCGACCCCGCCGACGGATGGACCGTGAGCGTCCGTCGGTCGGGCCGTCAGTCGCGCGGCCGGCCGCTGGCTCGGGTGGTCAGTCGCCCGGCCGGCCGGCGGCTCGGGTGGTCAGTCGGTCGGGCGGTCAGGAGGCCGAGTGATCGGGCGCCCGGGTGATCTCACGCCCGGGTGACCGGGCGTCCGAGTGATCGAGCGCCCGGGGGCCAGGTGATCAGGGGGCCGGGTCCGGGCCGGTCCCGGCCGGAGCGGTCCGGCGGGACGAGCCTCGTCGTCTGCGTATGCCCCTCGCCACGACGCCCGTCGCGCCCGCCAGGCAGAGGCCGACCGTGACGACCGGGATCACCACGAACCACGGCGTCTCCCAGAGGCCGCCCGCGTCACCTGCGTAGATGACGCCGGCGAGGGTGAAGAAGGCGCCGGCGACCAGCCTGCCGGGCCGGAACTCATGACGCAGCACGGGCCACCTCCGCCTGTCCCACTCCGACCTGGAGGTCGAGGTCGATGGTCCCGGCGTCCTTGCCGCCCGAGACCGGTGACAAGGTCACCTCCTTGTGTTTGCCCGGCTGCACGTCCACATCCTTCTCGTCGTCGCCCGGCAGCTGGATGTCTCCCAGCCCCACGTCGATCCTCACCTTCACGGTCACGTCCGGCGGGACGATCACCCGCAGCCGGCCCGCCCCCACCTCGGCATTGGTGCTCACCGTCTGTCCCTTCGCGACATCCAGCCGGGACAGGTCCAGGGTGCCGTCCCCGGTGCCCAGGTCGTAGGCCGCCTGTACGTCCGTCACCGCCGCGGGCTGCCACACGGTGTCGATCCAGTGCGTCCCGATGTCCTTGGGCAGGACGGTCGTCCCGGCCAGCAGGCCCGCCGTGACGATCGCCAGGAACACCGAGCCCGCACCGGTCCGACCCAGGAACGAGCTGACCGCGATGCCCACTCCGAGCACGATGAGCGCGGCCGCGAGCCCCGCCTGGAGGCTGGTGCCGAGCGGGTGGTCGTCCCAGGTGAGCCGGGTGAAGAGAGCGCCCGCGAGCGCGGCGAGCAGGAAGAGCCAGCCGCCGATCCAGCGCGGCCCGCGGGGTCCGGCGTACGGCCTGTGCGGGGCGCGTATGTCCTCGGGGCGGCGCGTGTGGCCGACGAGGTCGACGTCGATGGTCGCGGTGAAGTCCCGGGCGCCGCGGGCGTCCCACGGGCCCCACAGGTAGCCCGTGCCGCCGTCGTGCGTGCCGTCCTTGACGATGGGGTCGCGCCACCACGAGGGATAGGCGGAAGGGACGGGCGGTGCCTGGGCCTCCGGCGGGGCGTCGGCCACGGCCTGCGCGGCCAGCGGGTCGGCGTCCGAGGAGTCCCGGTGCCGTGACCAGTAGCCGGCGCCCGCGAGGAGGAAGGAGACGACGACGGCGAAGGCCAGCACGCTGCCGTTGTTCAGCATCGACAGGAACACCCCGCAGCCGACCAGCGCGAACAGCACGGCCGCGAGGGCCTGGCCGTCGACCCGGCCGGTCAGGAGCTTGCGCACCTCGTTCTGCTCGTCGTCGGCGTAGGGGACGAAGAGCCATGCGAAGCCGTAGAAGATGAGTCCGATGCCGCCGGTCGCGGAGAGCACGGCGAGCGTGATCCGGAAGATCACCGGGTCCATGTCGCACTGCCGCCCGAGGCCCGCGCACACGCCGGCGAGCACTTTGTGCTCGCGGTCCCGCCGGAACCTGGTCGGAGGCCCCACCGCTTCGGCCCCTTGCGGTACCCGCGGACCACCCGGCCCCCGGCTCCCACCCGGCCCCCGGCTTGCTTCCGGCCCTTGGCTTTCGCCTGGTCCTGGGGCTCCGCCTGGCTCTCGGCTCGCTTCTGGCCCTTGGCCTCCTCCCGGCCCTTGAGCTCCGCCTGGCTCCCGGCTTCCTCCCGGTCCCGGGGCTCCGCCTGGCCTCTGGCTTGCTTCCGGCTCTTCGGTTTCTTCCGGCGAGCCGCTGTCGGCTCCCGTTTCGCCGCTCGTTCCCGCGCCGGTGTGGGCTGCCGCCGCGGCGGCTGTCGCGGCCTCGGTGGCCGCCTCGAGCACTGTCCTGTCGTCCGCGTCCGGGCCGGCGCCCTCCGACGGGCCGCGTCCTGCGCTCTCTCCCTTTTTCTCGTGCGCGCCCGCCCGCTCGTGCGCGCGAGGTTCCTCACCCGCGGCGCCCCGGGCGCCGGGGGACGGGGCGGCCGCGTCGGGCGCGGTGCCCCCGTCGGGCACGGCGTCCGCGGCGTGCTGGTGATCTGTCATGAGTCCATGGTGGCGGGCGAGCCGCCCTCGCGGCAGTCGGAATGACCCTGGTCGGACCCTGATATCGGCCCTGATCCGGGGCGGGGGAGGCGTTCGACGGGCGAGGAGCTCGGAGATCAGGGGCGTCTCGGGGGCGAACCCTGATGCCCGGGACCGACGCCCGTGTGACCATCGTTGGCATGCCGGAAGCCGCAGCAGTGCCACTCGTCGAACCGCGGCCGCCGCGCAAGCTCTACCGCAGCAGTGACGGACGCTGGCTCGGGGGCGTGGCGCGGGGGCTCGCCGGGCATCTCGGGCTGCCCGTCGTGTGGGTGCGGCTCGTCTTCGCCGGCCTGTTCATGGCGGACGGTCTCGGCGCCCTGCTCTACGCGGCCTTCTGGTTCTTCGTACCGCTCGGGGTCGGCGGGGTCGGCGACCAGAAGCCCCCGGCGCTGGTCGGCACCGAGACCGCGCCCGACGGCCGTCGCAGGCTCGTCGCCCGCAAACCGGACAAGGGGCAGATCGTCGCCCTGCTCCTCATGGTCGTCGTCGCCATGGTCTTCGTGGGCAACGTGAATGTGGGCAGCGGCGCCAAGGCGTATCTGCTGCCCGCCGTCCTCGTCGGCGCGGGCGTGGCCCTAGTCTGGCGCCAGGCGGACAACGCGCGCCGGGCCCGCTGGGTCGAGGTCGGCCGCAGACGCCGTACGCTCACGCTCCTGCGCGCGGGCGCCGGCGTCCTGCTCGTCACGGCCGGCGTCTCCGGCATCTTCGTCCTCCAGGGCTCCGCCGCCCACCTCGGCTCCGTGCTCCAGGCGGCCCTCGCCGTACTCGTCGGCATCACGCTCCTCGCCGGTCCCTACCTGGTCCGGATGACCCAGGACCTCTCCGAGGAGCGCCTGATGCGCATCCGGGCCCAGGAGCGCGCGGAGGTCGCCGCCCACGTCCACGACTCGGTGCTGCACACCCTGACCCTGATCCAGCGCAACGCGGAGAACGCCGGGGAGGTGCGCCGCCTCGCCCGCGCCCAGGAGCGGGACCTGCGCACCTGGCTCTACAGACCCGAGGGCACCGGCAAGGAGGAGGCCGACGAACCGACCACGGTGGCCGACGCGGTGCGGCGCAACGCCGCCGAGGTCGAGGACAAGCACGGCGTCCCGCTCGAGGTCGTGGTCGTCGGCGACTGCCCGCTCGACGAACGGGTCGGCGCACAGATGCAGGCCGCGCGTGAGGCGATGGTGAACGCGGCCAAGTACGGTGGCGAGGGCGGCGCCGTGCAGGTCTACGCCGAAGTCGAGGGCAGGACGGTCTTCGTGTCCGTCCGGGACCGCGGACCCGGCTTCGACCTCGACTCGATACCCGGCGACCGCATGGGCGTCAGAGAATCGATCATCGGCCGCATGGAGCGCCACGGCGGCACGGCGCGGCTGCGGGCCGTGCCGGGCGGCGGCACGGAGGTCGAACTGGAGATGGAGAGGGCGGAGAAGACGTCATGAGCGACCCGACCGACACGAACGGCACAGGGGGAGCGGCGGAGGCGGCCGAGCCGGCTAAGTCCTCCGGCGACGGCACGGACGGGCGCCATGTGCGCGTGGTCCTCGTCGACGACCACCGCATGTTCCGTACGGGAGTCCAGGCCGAGATCGGCCAGACCGAGCAGACCGGTGTCGAGGTCGTCGGTGAGGCTGCGGACGTCGACCAGGCGGTCACGGTGATCACCGCGACCCGGCCCGAGGTGGTCCTCCTCGACGTCCATCTGCCGGGTGGCGGCGGGGTCGAAGTGCTGCGCCGTTGCGCTCCGTTGATGGCCGACGCCGAGCAGCCCGTGCGCTTCCTCGCCCTGTCCGTGTCGGATGCGGCGGAGGATGTGATCGGGGTGATCAGGGGCGGCGCCCGAGGCTATGTCACCAAGACGATCACCGGTACCGATCTGGTCAACTCCATCTTCCGGGTGCAGGAGGGCGACGCCGTCTTCTCGCCGCGGCTCGCCGGGTTCGTCCTCGACGCCTTCGCCTCGACCGACGCCCCGCCGGTCGACGAGGACCTGGACCGTCTCACCCAGCGCGAGCGTGAGGTCCTGCGGCTCATCGCCCGTGGCTATGCCTACAAGGAGATCGCCAAGCAGCTCTTCATCTCCGTCAAGACGGTCGAGTCGCATGTCTCGGCGGTGCTGCGCAAGCTCCAGCTGTCCAACCGGCACGAGCTGACCCGCTGGGCGACGGCACGACGGCTGGTGTGAGGGACGGACTGCCTCACACGACGCGCGTCGCGCCCGCGAACGGCATCTCGTCGATGGGCGCCACGCGCACCGGGGCCGACGGGTTCGGTGCGTGGATCATCTGGCCGTCACCGATGTAGAGGCCGACGTGGGTGATGCCGGAGTAGAAGAACACCAGGTCGCCCGGGAGGAGTTCGGAGCGGGAGACGCGCTGGCCGGCGCCGATCTGGGCGTAGGTGGTGCGGGGCAGGGAGACGCCGGCGGAGCGGTACGAGGCGAGCACCAGGCCCGAGCAGTCGAAGGCGTTCGGCCCGGTCGCGCCCCACACATACGGGCTGCCGAGCTTGGAGTAGGCGTAGGAAACGGCGTCCGCAGCACGGGAGTTGGGTGCCTGCGCGCCGGCGGTGGAGGGAGCCTGGAGGCCGTCGCGCCCGTCTGTCGAGGAGCGGGAGGCACGGCCGCTCGCAGTGCCGCCGCTCGTTCCCCCGCCGATCCGGGGCCGCTCCGTCACCGTCAGCTGGTCCAGCAGGCGGCGCGCCGCGTCGAGTTTGCCGGTGATCGTCTTCTTGTGGGCCTTCAGCTCGGCCTGGCGCGTCTTGAGCGAGGTCAGTTCGACGCGCGCGGCGCCGCGCAGCTGCTCGATCTCCCGCAGCTGTCTGCGCACCTGGGTGACGGCGGCGGACTGGCGGTCCCCGGCCCGCTCGGCGAAGGCGGCGCCGTCCAGGTATTGGTCGGGGTCGTCGGAGAGTGCCAGTTGCACGGCCGGGTCGAGCCCGGTGCTGCGGTACTGCGCCGCCGCCATGGAGCCCAGCGCGTCCCGCGCCGTGTTGAGCTTCTCCTCCTTGCGCGCCGCCTCGTCGCGCAGGCTCTCCAGTCGCTGCTCGGCCGCCGTCGCCTTCTCCTGGGCGCCGTTGTACTTCTCGGTGGCTTCCTCCGCCTCCTGGTAGAGCTTCGCCACCTTCGCCTTGACCTGGGCCGGAGTCAGGTTCGGTTCGGCCTGTCCGATCCCGTCGAAGGCCGTCGCCGTCGCGGCGCCCGCGAGAGCGAGGGTGAACGCCGTGCGGGCCGTCTGGCCGCCGAGCGAGCGCTGTCGGGGCTTGCGGTGCGCTGCCACGTGGGACTGCACGTCCTTTCGTACGACCGCCTCGTCCGTCCGTACAGCTACCGGAGGGCCGTCGGGGACGGACGGCCCCGGGGGGCGGCTGACGGTGTCCGGCGACGGCCCGCACAGGGGGAGCGGGACGCCGCCGGACCTTCTCGGCGGTGGTGGCCGACTGCCGCCCCTGGCCCGGGCGGCGGTGGGGAGCCGGTCACCTGGGGGAGGACGCTAGGCCCGGCTGTGACGGTTGGGTAACGCGAAGTGCGGAAGTGGCCCGAGTGGACCGTGGCGTGATCACAAATGCCCGGTAATCCGGACCCGGGCTGTCGGGTTCGCGCGGCGCGCTGACCGAAACGGCGATTTCGGGACACGTCGGAGCGGCTCGGTGCTATGGGGCGCATATATGCAGGTGCGGCCGCGAGGGGTGGGCCGGTGTCGAGTGGCACCCGCACGGCTGACTAGCATCCGGCTTCATGGACGTACTCATCCATCTTTTCGTCGGCCTGCACATCATCGGCATCGCCGCGCTCCTCGGCGGCTTCCTCACGCAGCTGAAGGCAATGGGCCGGGGCACGGCCCGCTTCGTCCCCGCGATGCTCCACGGCGCGGCGACGATGCTGGTCACCGGCGTGATCCTGGTCGGTCTCAACCAGGCGGACGACCAGCACGTCAACAACATCAAGATCGGTGTGAAGCTGGCCCTGCTGATCGTGATCCTCGGCCTCGTCTATGTGAAGCGGGACGACGAGACGGTGGAGAAGCCCCTGTTCGGCCTGGTCGGACTGCTGACCGTGGCGAACGTCTTCATCGCGGTGCTCTGGACCTGACGGGCGCCAGGGCCGTGACCAGGGCCGCCGCGGCGACGGCCAGCCACGCCGCCACCGCGACCCACAGCAGCGCCTGCCCGGGTCCCTTCAGCGACGGCACGTCGGCGGCGGAGGCCACGGACAGGGTCGCCACGGCCGTCATCCCCATCGGGAACGCCGTCGCCCAGCGGCACATGTCGTAGCGCGGCCGCGGCCACCGCACCTCGGCGACGAGCAGGACGGCGTACCAGGCCAGGGACAGGACCAGCAGCGCGACGGTCACCGTGCGCAGGACGCCGGTGTCGTCGTTGTTCCACAGGTACAGGCCCCCGTCGTCGGCCGCGAG
Source organism: Streptomyces sp. NPDC102259 (assembly GCF_044766465.1). Classification (NCBI taxonomy): domain Bacteria; kingdom Bacillati; phylum Actinomycetota; class Actinomycetes; order Kitasatosporales; family Streptomycetaceae; genus Streptomyces; species Streptomyces sp. NPDC102259. The sequence goes on from NZ_JBIWMA010000009.1 coordinate 163,453, forward strand.
GAGTTCCGCCCCCGCCAGTGCCGAGATGGCGAGTGCGCCGCCCGCCACCCACTGGTCCCCGGCGCCCTCGGCCACCTGCCGGAGGTCGAAGAGGGCCAGGGCGACGCCGTACAGCACCAGTCCGAGCCAGAACAGCACGAGCGCCGTGTGCGCGAGCCAGGCCGCCGCCTCCGCCTCGGCCAGGACCGCTCCCTGTACGGCGAGCCCCTGGGTGGCCACACAGCACAGGAACACCGACCCCGGCATGCCCCGCTTCCACTGCCGCACGACGGTCACGAGCAGCACGGGCCACAGCGCCGCCGCCAGCGCGAGCAGCGCCTCCGCGAGGGTGTGCCGACCGAGGGCGATCATGCGCGTGCCGAGTACGGTCGTCGCCGCCACCGCGGTCGGCGCCCCGGGCGTGCCCGCCTCCGTCAGCCACCGCTCGCGCATGCGCACCAGCCGTACGACGAAGTCCGCCGCCAGCGCCAGCCACGCCGCGCCGGCCAGCGCCAGGGTGACGCGGGACAGGACGTCGTACCCCGTCAGGTGCAGTCCGATCGACACGATGCCGGTCGCCATGACCGCGGCCCCCGCCGCCGGTGGCCGCTGCGCCCACCAGACGCGGAGCGGGGAACCGGGGGAGGGCGCCGGCGACGGGAGGGCGGGGGAGCCTGGCATGCGGCCGATGCTAAGGAGCACGACGCGTTGCGGAAGCGGGGCACGCGCGCGGGCGCGCAGAAATTACGCGCGCGTGCGGGGTGCGGGGTGCGGGCTCAAGGGTGCGGCGGATCACGTCGCTCGAGAACGAGAGCCCCACGCGCGCGTGTCGCGCGTGCCCCGCGTGTCGCGTGCCCACGCGCGCGTGCCCCGCGTGTCGTTCGTCGTGCCTCAGGCCGGGCGGGCTGCCTCAGGCCGGGCGTACCACGCTGTGGATGCCTGACTCGCCGTCGTAGAAGACGGACTCCTCGCGGACGTACGCGCCCGGCTTCGGGGCGTGGATCATCGTGCCGTTGCCGACGTAGACGCCGACGTGGCTGACGTCGTCGTAGAAGAAGACCAGGTCGCCGGGCCGGGCGTCGGCGAGGGAGACCGTGGTGCCCGCGTTCACCTGGTCGTAGGTGGTGCGCGGGAGGATGACGCCGGCGGCCTTCCAGGTGGCCTGGGTGAGGCCGGAGCAGTCGTAGGAGTCGGGTCCCGTGGCACCCCAGACGTACGGCTTGCCGATCTGCGCGCGGGCGAAGGCGAGCGCCTTCTCGGCCTTGGTGGCGTACGCGGAGTCCTCGGAGGTGGAGGCCGAGGTGGAGGGGGCGGTCGAGGACGCGCCCGTGCCCGACGACGTACCGCCGCTCTCCTGCCGGGCCGCTGCCTGCTCCGCCGCCTGCTGCCGGGCGAGCTCCGCCGCCTTGCCCGCGGCCTCTTCCCGCCGCTGCTTCTCGATCGCCGCGAGGCGCGCCTTCTCCTGGGCCGTCAGCTGCGACAGCAGCTCGCGCGCGGCACCGAGCTTCTTCTGGACGGTGGCCTTGGCGGTCCTCAGGTCGTTCTGCGAGTCGGTGAGCGTCGCGAGGCTCTCGGTGGCCTCCTGGCGCCGCTTCACCGTCGCGGACCGCTCGGTGACGTAGTCGTCGACCGCGCCCTTCTGGCGCTCGGTCAGCCGGCTCATCAGCTGGTTCTGGTCGAAGTAGTCCTGTGGGGTGTCCGCGAGCAGGAAGGCCGCCGTGTCGGGCGCGGAGGCGCCGGTGCGGTACTGGGCGGCGGCGTAGGAACCCAGCTTCTCCCGCGCCTCGTTGAGTTTCTGGGCGCCCTGGGCGACGTTGTCCAGGAGGCCGTCGACGAGCTTGCGCTGCTTGGTCGTCTTCTCCTGGGCGGCGTTGTACTTCTCGGTCGCCGACTCCGCCTGGCGGTAGAGGTCGTCGACCTTCTTCTCGACCTCCTCCAGACTCGGCTTGCCGTCGTCCGAAGGGGCGGCGTTCGCCGTCTGGGAGAGCAGGGCCACGGACGTGAGGGCGGCGGTGGCGAGGGTGGGGGTGCGTATGCCCGCCACGCGCGTGCCCGCGGAGCGCGGCTTGCGGTGCTGCGACGCCAAGGGAGGCGACTCCTTCCAGTGCTCCGCCTACCGGGTCAGCGGTGGGGGTCCCTGCCAGGCTGGTCAGGCGCTGGGGGAGGGTTCGGGCAAGTGGGTCGGAAGGGTTGCCCTACGACCCGCCCCCGCAGGGGCGTCGGGCCGATTCACCCCAAGGTCTCGGTGGGTCCCCGGTTCCGTCGGCGTGAGCGGACGCGTCGGACTCGGCGGAGGCCGTGCGGTCCGGCGGGTTCGCCGGTGGGGGTCGTACGGCCTGTCGGCACGGTAGCCAACTCGTGTGGTCCGTGTGAAGGTTGGTGGGCGATATGCCCGATACATTTTCGTGACCTTCGGCCGGGAGCCCATGTCGCGATCGTGCGGGTCGCGGATCGTGACAGGGGTGTCCCGGAGGGTGAGGGCGGGAGATGTTCCCGGGACGGCGGCCGGTTGTCAGTGGCGCCCCCTAGACTCGGAGAGCGATGAGCAGCCTCTTTGACGACAGCTTCCTGGCGAACCTCCAGGGCCCCCGTGCCCACGAGGAGGAACCCCCGCCACCGCCCGAGGACGATCACGGACCGGAGTCGGTTCCGGACGATCTGTTCGGCGGGAAGTTCGACGTGCCCCCGGAGCGGGACACCCACTACCGCGACGGCGCCTCGCGCCCCGTGCTGGACGCGGCCGCCCTACTGGAGGGGCTGAACGACAACCAGCGCGCGGCCGTCACCCACGCGGGCACCCCGCTGCTCATCGTGGCCGGCGCCGGCTCCGGCAAGACGCGCGTGCTCACCCACCGCATCGCCCACCTCCTCGCCGAGCGGCATGTGCACCCGGGGCAGATCCTCGCGATCACCTTCACCAACAAGGCCGCGGGCGAGATGAAGGAGCGCGTCGAAGCGCTCGTCGGCCCGCGCGCGCACGCGATGTGGGTGATGACCTTCCACAGCTCGTGTGTGCGCATCCTGCGCCGCGAGAGCAAGAGGCTCGGCTTCACGTCGTCGTTCTCGATCTACGACGCGGCCGACTCCAAGCGCCTCATGGCCCTGGTCTGCCGCGACCTGGACCTCGATCCCAAGCGCTACCCGCCCAAGTCCTTCAGCGCCAAGATCAGCAACCTGAAGAACGAGCTGATCGACGAGGAGGACTTCGCCGCCCAGGCCGCCGACGGGTTCGAGAAGACCCTCGCCCAGGCCTACGCCATGTACCAGTCCCGGCTGCGCGAGGCGAACGCCCTCGACTTCGACGACCTGATCATGACGACGGTGAATCTGCTGCGCGCCTTCCCGGACGTCGCCGAGCACTACCGCCGCCGGTTCCGCCATGTCCTGGTCGACGAGTACCAGGACACCAACCACGCCCAGTACGCCCTCGTGCGCGAGCTGGTCGGCACCTCCGAGCACCCCGTCGACGTACCCCCGGGCGAGTACGACGTGCCGCCGGCCGAGCTCTGTGTCGTCGGTGACGCCGACCAGTCGATCTACGCCTTCCGCGGCGCGACGATCCGCAACATCCTCCAGTTCGAGGAGGACTACCCGGACGCGACCACGATCCTGCTGGAGCAGAACTACCGCTCCACGCAGACGATCCTGTCCGCGGCCAACGCCGTCATCGAGCGCAACGAGTCCCGCCGCCCCAAGAACCTGTGGACCAACGCGGGCGCGGGCGCGCGCATCACCGGCTACGTCGCCGACACCGAGCACGACGAGGCGCAGTTCGTCGCCGACGAGATAGACCGACTGACGGACGCGGGCGACGCGAAGGCGGGCGACGTCGCCGTCTTCTACCGCACCAACGCCCAGTCCCGTGTCTTCGAAGAGATCTTCATCCGCGTCGGCCTGCCCTACAAGGTCGTCGGCGGGGTCCGCTTCTACGAGCGCAAGGAGGTCCGGGACGTCCTGGCCTACCTGCGCGTGCTGGCCAACCCGGAGGACTCGGTGCCGCTGCGCCGGATCCTCAACGTGCCCAAGCGGGGCATCGGCGACCGTGCCGAGGCGATGATCGACGCCCTCTCCCAGCGGGAGAAGATCAGCTTCCCGCAGGCCCTGAAGCGCGTCGACGAGGCGTACGGCATGGCCTCGCGGTCGACGAACGCCGTGAAGCGGTTCAACGCGCTGATGGAGGAGCTCCGCACGATCGTCGAGTCGGGCGCCGCTCCGGCGACGGTCCTGGAGGCGGTGCTCGAACGCACCGGCTACCTCGCCGAGTTGCAGGCCTCCACCGACCCGCAGGACGAGACCCGGATCGAGAACCTCCAGGAACTCGCCGCCGTGGCACTGGAGTTCGAGCAGGAGACCGGCGAGGGCGAGACGGAGGGCGAGGCCGCGGCGCCGGTCGGGCTCTCCGCGTTCCTGGAGCGGGTCGCCCTGGTCGCCGACTCCGACCAGATCCCCGACGAGGAGGCCGGCTCGGGCGTCATCACCCTCATGACCCTGCACACCGCCAAGGGCCTCGAGTTCCCGGTCGTGTTCCTCACCGGCATGGAGGACGGCGTCTTCCCGCACATGCGCGCCCTCGGCCAGCCCAAGGAACTCGAGGAGGAGCGCCGCCTGGCCTACGTCGGCATCACGCGCGCGCGGGAGCGGCTCTACCTGACGCGGTCCGCGCTGCGCAGCGCCTGGGGGCAGCCGTCGTACAACCCGCCCTCCCGGTTCCTGGAGGAGATCCCGCCGACGCATGTGGACTGGAAGCGGACGGGGGCGACCGCGCCCGTGTCCTCCGGTCCCGTCTCCGGTGTGGCGGCCTCGCTGTCCTCGTCCCGCTCGCGTTCCTCGGCCGCGGGCGCGTCGGGCTTCGCGACCCGCCGGTCCGCCGACAAGCCGGTGGTCACGCTGGCCGTCGGGGACCGCGTCACCCACGACCAGTTCGGTCTCGGCACGGTCGTCGGCGTGAAGGGCACGGGCGCGAACGCGGAGGCGACCGTCGACTTCGGCGACGTCAAGCCGAAGCGTCTGCTGCTGCGGTACGCGCCGGTCGAGAAGCTGTAGCGCACGAGTGAGCCCCCGCTGCGACAGCGGGGGCTCGGAGCGCGAAAAGCGTGATGAACGCGAAGAGCGCTTACGTCGGGTTGAGTCCGTGGCTGCGCAGCCACGGCAGCGGGTCGATCGCGGAGCCCCCCGCGGGCCGGACCTCGAAGTGCAGGTGCGGGCCGGTGGAGTTGCCGGAGTTGCCGGAGTACGCGATCGGGTCGCCGGCCTTGACCGTCGTACCGGAGGAGACGCGGTAGCTGGAGAGGTGGCAGTACCAGGTCTCCGTGCCGTCCTTCGCCGTCACTATCAGCATGTTGCCGTAGGCGCTGTTCCACTGCGTCCGTACGGTGCCGTCGGTCGCCGCCATCACGGTCGTCCCGTAGGAGACGGGGAAGTCGATGCCGGTGTGCTGGGACATCCAGTTGACGCCGGCCTGGCCGAAGTAGGCGCTGAGGCCGTGCTGCGCGACCGGGAGGGCGTACTTGGGGCGCAGCCGCTCCTTGCGGGCCGCCTCGGCCGCCGCCTTCTTCTTCTCGGCTTCCTGTTGCGTCTTGAGGTCGAGACGTTCCTGCGTCCGGCTGGCCCGGTCGGCGAAGTCGTCGGCCTCGGCGCTGAGGGTCTCGAGCTGGGCGTCCAGCTTGTTGTTGGCGGCGGACGGTTTCACCGGCTGCGCGTCCGAGGCGGACGCCGTCGTGCTCTTGTCGTCTCCGCCGGTGAGCGTGCCGACCGAGGCCGCGGCGATCCCGGCGACCCCCATCACACAGACCGAGGGCACGGCCACGGTCAGCAGCGCGGAGCGCTTCGCGGGCATCCGGCGCCGGGAACGGTTCGCGTTGCGGGCGGCGGCCCGTCCGCCCGACGCGGGGGCCGGGGTCGCCTCCTCCTGGTCGTCGAGGAGGGGCAGCGGAGCGCCGTCGGGCAACTCGCCCTCGACCGGGGCGTGTTCGTCGAGCCCGACCTGTTCGAAGGTGGCGGTGGCCTGCTGGTCGAACGGGACCTCGGCCTGCTGCTCGTGCTCGTCGGAGGCCTGCTGGGTGGCCTCGCCGCCGTCGGAGTTCCACTGCGTGGCGTCGTACGCGCCGGTGTCGAAGGCCTGCGTGCCCCATTCCCACTGCTGGGTCTGGTCGGCGGGGCTCACGGACTGGTCGGGCTGGAGCCAGGCGTTCGCGTCCCACTGCCCACTGGCATCCGGTGCCGTGCCCTGCTGCGGGACGGCGCTCAGCTGCTGGTGGTGGTCGCCGGACCAGGCGGTGGCGTCGTACGCGCCCGTGTCGTAGGCGGCGTGGTGCTGGGCCGCGTACCCGTCGTAGTTCAGGGTCTGGTGACTGCCCGTGTCCGGGACCTGGTGCCCGCCGGTGCCCCACTGGGTGTTGTCGTACGTGCCGGTGGCGGAGGCCGTGCCGTCGCCCGGAAGCTCACCGAAGAGCGGGTCGGCCGGCGTGAAGTGGCCGGTGGCGTGCGCGCCGGCGTCGAATGTGCCGGTCTCGTAGCCGTGGTACGTGGTGAAGCCGTCGTACTGGGCTTCCTGGGTGCCGTACGACGCGTAGTGCGCCGTAGCGGCGTCGTCGGAAGCCGGGGTCGGGGTGGTCATGATCCCCGACGGGTGACGGTCGTTCACCAACTTCTCTTTCGCCGACAACAGGGGCTGCCAGAGCAGTGCGGCGACTGTACCCGGCAGTACGCGGGCACGACAATCTTCCGCAGGTTTCGTGCCTGCGGGAAAGGGGCATTCGGCCGTGTTTCGGGGGACGGCGGGCGCGGGTTTGGCCCTACGTTCGAATAGCGTTCGATATCCGCGCCGGACGGACGGCCGCGAGGGGTGCTGCCAGGAGCGTGGGCGGGGCGCGGTCAGAGGCGTTGCCAGGGGCGTTGGCAGGGGTGTTGGCAGGGGGGTGTCAGGCCACGGTGAGGTCGTCGGCCTGAGTGCCGGTGAGGGTGCCGGCTCGGCTGCCGGTCCGCGCGCCGGCGGACGCTCCCGTACGCGCCGTGTCGAGGGCCTGCCGTATGCCGGTGGCGACGGCCGGGTGGACAGGCAGGGCGAGGTGACCGATCCCGGTCACCCGGACGTTCTGTACCAACAGGTCGGGATGGTCGACACAGGCGGTCTCCAGCGGGTCCATGAGGTGGTCGAGGTCGCTCCAGAAGCTGACGAAGTGGGTACGGCAGCCCGGCGCCGGCCGGGAGAGTTCCTCGATCAGCTCGGAGCCGGGGCGCATCTGGCGCACGATCGGGTGCGCGTTCGCCAGCGGCGCCACCCGGGTGCCGGAGTGCGGGGTGCCCAGCGTGACCAGCGTCCTGACGCGGCCGTCGCCACCCAGCCGCTGCACGTAGTAGCGGGCGATGAGACCGCCCAGGCTGTGTCCGACCACGTCGACCTGCGAGCTGCCGGTGCGCTCGCAGATCTCCTCTATGTGCCGGCCGAGCAGTTCGGCGGCCGTCCGGATGTCGCAGGTCAGGGGGGAGTAGTTGAGCGACTCCACCCGGTGCCTGCCGTGCTGGGCGAGGCTGCGGCGCAGCAGGACGAACACGGAACGGTTGTCGATGAACCCGTGCAGCAGGACGACCGGGAGCGGGGCCTTGGTCGGCAGCTGTGCCGGGTCGTCGGCGCCGCCCGCCCTGGGCAGCGCGGGGCGGGCCGCGGCGCGACGCTCCTGGGCGATGCCGGAGGGGTAGAGGAGCAGGTGGCCCGCGAGGATCGCGAGATCGAGGGCGGTCGCCTTGAGGAGCGTCAGGGAGAGCCCGGCCAGTCTGCTCGGCAGGCCGGGAAGGCCGGGGAGTCCTGGGAGGTTCGGCAGGCTTGAGAGGTTCAGGATGCCCGGAAGGGTCCGCATGTCCGGCAGCAGACGCTGGCACAGCGGAAGAAAGGGCTGAAGTGCCCGGGTGACCTTCATGGCCGACCTCCTGTCGGCACGCTGAGGACTTCTCTGTCCCCCGTGTGCCCTCGTGGAAGTCGGTTGGAGGAGGTCGATCGGGCACGGCAGGGAGTGGGGCGGGTGCGGCCTGGCGTGCGGGGCGTGTACGGCTTGTGTGACACCCGTTACACCGATGACGTGCAAGGAACCCGCCGGTCTGGCGACGAGGCTCCCCGCTGTCGTGCCTTACCTGTCCTACCTGCCCATCGTGCCTGCCGATGCGCCGTACCGCCACGCCAGCGGCCTGTGGCGTGACGGTACGGCGACCTCTTCGCGGCTCCCGGTGCGACCGATCCCCCGTGGCGCGGGGGATCGGTGCGCGGTGAAAATGTCCCTTCGTGTGATTTCCCCCTCGGTCCGCACCGCGAAACTGCCGGTTGCGGGATGCTGGCGATAACGTTCGTTCACTTCCCCGGGCGGTCTGGCACGGGGTGTCCGTGCCGTTGAGGATGGACGTAGTCGCTTCATGGAGGCAGTGATGGGTGTGGCAGCCGGTCCGATCCGCGTGGTGGTGGCCAAGCCGGGGCTCGACGGCCACGATCGCGGGGCCAAGGTGATCGCGCGGGCGCTGCGCGACGCCGGTATGGAGGTCATCTACACCGGGCTGCACCAGACGCCCGAGCAGATCGTCGGCACGGCGATCCAGGAGGACGCCGACGCGATCGGTCTGTCCATCCTGTCCGGCGCCCACAACACGCTCTTCGCCGCGGTGATCGAGCTGCTGAAGGAGCGGGACGCGGCGGACATCCTGGTGTTCGGCGGGGGCATCATCCCGGAGGCGGACATCGCGCCGCTGAAGGAGAAGGGTGTCGCGGAGATCTTCACGCCGGGGGCGACCACCGCTTCGATCGTCGAGTGGGTTCGGGCGAACGTGCGGCAGCCTGCCGGCGCTTGAGTTGTTGTGCGGGGTGTTGTGCGGGTTGGCTCGGGTGGCCGTTCCCCCGGGGGCGCTGCCCCCAGACCCCCGTTCGGCCCTGAAGGGGCCTCGTCCTCAATCGCCGGACGGGCTGGATATGCGGGCCGGTGTTCCTCAATCGCCGGGCGGGCTGGATGTGCCGGGCGGGCTGGATGTGGGGGGCGGTGTGCTGTCCAGTTCCTGTGTCATCACCGCTCGTAGTCGTAGCGTCCTTCCCAGTCGTTGGAATGCCTCCGCCCAGTAGCCGCCCGCGCCCGGGGAGGCGTCCTCCGGTTCGTCCGGTACGGCCAGGAGGGCGTCGAGGCGGGTCGCCTCCTCGGGGGCGAGACAGCGTTCGGCCAGGCCCATGACGCCGCTGAAGCTCCAGGGGTAACTGCCCGCGTCCCGTGCGATGTTGAGGGCGTCGACGACGGAACGGCCGAGCGGCGTGGCCCACGGCACGGGGCATACGCCGAGCAGTTGGAAGGCCTCCGAGAGGCCGTGGGCCGCGATGAAGCCGGCGACCCACTCGGCCCGTTCGGCGACCGGAAGCGTGCCCAGGAGCTTGGCCCGCTCGGCGAGGGAGACCGCGCCGGGACCGCCCGCGCCGGGCGCCGACGGCGCTCCGAGCAGCGCCCGCGACCAGTCGGCGTCACACTGCCGTACGGCGGCCCGGCACCACGCCGCGTGCAGTTCGCCCAGCCAGTCGTCGGCCACCGGCAACGCCACGATCTGCTCCGGCGTACGGCCGCCCAGGCGCACCCGCCAGGTGGTGAGCGGGGCCGCCTCCACCAGCTGGCCGAACCACCAGGACCGCTCGCCCCGGCCGGGCGGCGCCTTGGCCGACACGCCGTCGCGTTCCATGCCCGCGTCGCACTCGTGCGGGGCCTCCACGAGGAGCGTCGGCGTGTCCACGGTGTGGTCGACGGCCACGCACGCGCCGGCCCGGACCGCCATCCGCGCGGCGAGCGCCGAACCCGGCAGCGCCGAGAGCAGCTCCGCGGCGGTGGCCCGCACATTGCGGCTCCGGTCCGTCAGCGCCTGCTCCAGGAAGGGCTCGTCCCGTGGGCCGAGGCCGGTGCGCAGCGAGTCGAGGAACATCAGCCGGTCCTCGGCGCGTTCCGTCGACCAGGTCGCGGCCAGCAGTTCGCGGGCCGCGTCGGGGTCGCGGAACCGGATCGACGCCAAGAGGGCGACCCGCTCGGCGAACAGGCCTTCCTGCCAGAGCGTCTCGGTGCGTCCGGTCTCCCCGGGGCCCGGCAGCGAGGTGCCGCCGCCCGGTGTCGCGCGCAGGGCGAACCGCCAGTCGGGGTTCAGCCGGGCCAGCCACAGGGCGCGCGGCCCGGCGAACTCCAGCGCCGCCGGGCGCAGGTCCGTACGCCCGCGGGCCGCGTCGAGCAGTGCGGGAAGGGACTCGGCGGGCGCGGCGAATCCTCGGGCGTTCACCGCCGTCAGCCACTGGGGCAGCAGCTCCATGAGATCGGGTGCGGTGCCTCTGCGGCCGCCCGCACCGGTGCCGGGGCGGTCGGCCAGCAGGAAGGCGAGCCGGCGGGCCGCCGCGACGGGCAGTGCCGGACGTGGGTCCTCGGCGGCGGGCGCCGGCCGGGGGGCCGCCCGGCCGGGACGCAGGCCCGCCCGTCGGCGTACGGTCTCCGCGGCCGCCGCGTCCAACAGGGCGGCCGGCGCGGCCCGGCCGGGGGCCGTGCCCGGGGGCGTACGGCGATCCGTGCCGAGGAGGGCGGTGGTGAGCAGGTCCTCCCAGGCGGGCGGCGAGGAGTGGGGCGGGCCGGCGTTCACAGGACTCCCTTCTGTTGCCGTCGTCGTCGTGGTGGGTGTCGCGCCCGGTGTGGCCGTCGTCGCTGTCGCGGGGGGCTGGTTCAGCACAGGCGTACCGCCTCTCCCGCGCCCGTCGGCCAGGCCGTCAGCGGGGTGAAGCCGCGGTGGCCGCACTCCCCGAAGACCCTGACGGGGGCGCCGCCCGAGAGGGCGACCAGGCGCCACAGGCCGGGGCGGGAGACCGCCGCGGGGGTGAGCGGGAGCGCCGTGTCGCCGACGGCGTCCGCCAGTTGCCAGGAGTCGCCGTCCGGGGTCGGTATGACGTCGTCCAGCGTCACCGGGACGGAGTCCTGCCAGGGGTCGTGACGCAGGGTCTCGCCGTAGCGGACGGTCGCCTCGGTCGTCGTCAGGCCCGGGGGGCGGGCCCCGGTGAGGACGGGCGGGGCGAACTGCTCGCCGAGAGACACCCGTTGTCGTCCCGAGCCCGGGTGTGCGGACAGTTCGGCGTCCAGGGCGAGGCCGACGGGCAGGGTGAGCTCCGGTGCGCGGCCCGCGGCGCCGTAGGAGAGGAGGAGCGCCGTGCGGCCCGAGACGGTGCCGTACAGCCAGATGCGGCGGGTCGTCAGTTTCGGGTCCGGCGTGTCGTACTGGGCGAGCACCAGCCAATGATCGCGGACCGGCGGGCCCGTCGGCGAGGACGGCAGGCCCACGCGGGCGCGGACCGTCGCCGCCAGGGCGTCCGGCAGCCGCTCACGGTGCAGCCAGCCCCGGTCGAGGAGGTGGACCAGCGCGCACTCCTCCAGCAGGCGTGCCGGCCAGTCCGGCCCGGAACCGGGAACCGACCCCAACTCCCGCACCCGAGAGGCGAGTCCGGGCGCCTGCGCGTCGACCATGCGGGCCGCCGTCTCCTCCCACAGGGCGTACCCCGGCCGCTCGGCCGTGGCCAGCCCTGAGCGCAGGAGATCGGCGAGCCGCTCCTCCAGCTCCGTCGCGCCCGCGGTGATCCGCTCGGCGCGCCGCTCCGCCCGGCGGCGCGCCCCCTCCGGATCGGCGGGGCCGGACCCGGAACCCGCCGCCCCCGCCTCCCGTTCCTCCCGGGTGCGCCCGCGTTCCGCGATCCATTGCTCGACCCAGTCCGGCGCCCTCCCCGCCGGCATCGCCCCCGCGCCGCCCGACCAGAGCAGCAGCAGCCCGAGCGCGTGCTTGCACGGGAACTTGCGGCTCGGGCAACTGCACTTGTACGCCGGACCGGTACCGTCCGCGGTGTCGACGACCGTCCGGTACGGGGTGCCGCCGCTGCCCTCGCACAGGCCCCATACCGCCCCCTCCCGCGAACTGCCCGTGCCCGACCACGGATCGGCCGTGCCGAGTTTGCTTCCCGCTTTGCGTGACGTGGAGTCAGGCGCCAGTGCCAGCACCTGGTCCGCCGTCCAGCGCACCCCCTGCTGAGTCATGCCATCGAAGGTAGATCCCACCACTGACAGTCGGTCCGGCGAGCGCCCGCAGACCGTCCGCCGGCCGTCCGCAGGCCGCCCGGAGCGGGTGGCCGGAAGGACGTTTTCGCAGGTCGGATCGCATTGTCAGTGGCGTGGTGCACGGTGGACACCAGATGCCGAACCGGCCGAGCTGGAGGGGGTCTCAGCCATGTCCGTGTCCGTAGATCCCACGGCAGAACCAACGTCCGTGGAACCGAGTGGGAACGAGCCGGCGGAAGCATTGCGTCCGCACGCCGAGGACGCCTTCGCCGACGAACTCGCCGCGCTGGCCGCGCAGGACGACCGTCCGCGCCCGGCCCGTTGGAAGCTGTCGCCGTGGGCCGTCGTCACCTATCTCCTCGGCGGTGTCCTTCCGGACGGCACGGTGATCTCGCCGAAGTACGTGGGCCCGCGCCGCATCGTCGAGGTCGCCGTGTCCACCCTCGCCACCGACCGCGCCCTGCTGCTGCTCGGCGTCCCCGGCACCGCCAAGACCTGGGTCTCCGAACACCTGGCGGCGGCGGTCAGCGGTGACTCGACGCTGCTGGTGCAGGGCACCGCGGGCACGCCGGAGGAGGCGATCCGCTACGGCTGGAACTACGCGCAGCTGCTCGCGCACGGGCCGAGCCGGGACGCGCTGGTGCCCAGCCCCGTCATGCGGGCCATGTCGGAGGGGGCAACGGTGCGGGTGGAGGAGCTGACCCGGATCCCGGCCGACGTACAGGACAGCCTCATCACCATCCTGTCGGAGAAGACCCTGCCGATACCGGAGTTGGGGCAGGAGGTGCAGGCAGTCCGCGGGTTCAGCCTCATCGCCACGGCCAACGACCGCGACCGCGGGGTCAACGAGCTGTCCAGCGCCCTGCGCCGCCGCTTCAACACGGTGGTGCTGCCACTGCCCGACAGCGTCGAGGCCGAGGTGGACATCGTCGCCCGGCGCGTCGACCAGATCGGGCGCTCCCTCGACCTGCCGGCCACTCCCGACGGCATCGACGAGATCCGCCGGGTGGTGACGGTCTTCCGTGAACTGCGCGCGGGCGTCACCTCCGACGGCCGTACGAAGGTCAAGTCGCCCAGCGGCACGCTGTCCACCGCCGAGGCCATCTCCGTCGTCACCGGCGGTCTCGCACTGGCCGCGCACTTCGGCGACGGCGTGCTGCGGGCGGGGGACGTGGCCGCGGGCATCCTCGGCGCCGTCGTCCGCGATCCGGCGGCCGACCGGGTCGTCTGGCAGGAGTACCTGGAGGCGGTCGTCCGTGAACGGGCCGGCTGGACGGACTTCTACCGCGCCTGCCGGGAGGTGAGCGCGTGAACGGCAGCGACGCAAGGGACGCAGGCGACGGGAACGAGGAGATCCGGGCGTGGGCCCGCGGAGCGTGGAGGGTGGCTGTGGACGACGACACGAGGTGGCCCCGCAGGCGTGAGGGCAGGGGATGACCGGCCTCACGGAGGGGGCCGGCCAGGACCCGGGGGCGGGGCGGCCGTTGCTGCTCGGGGTGCGTCACCACGGGCCGGGGTCGGCGCGGGCGGTACGGGCGGCGCTGGACGCCGCCCGGCCCCGGACCGTACTGGTCGAGGGGCCGCCCGAGGCCGACACGCTGATCCCGCTCGCCGCCGACGAGGACATGCGGCCGCCGGTCGCGCTGCTCGCCCACGCCGTCGACGAACCCGGCCGTTCGGCCTTCTGGCCGCTGGCCGAGTTCTCCCCGGAGTGGGTCGCCCTCCGCTGGGCCCTGGAGCACGGCGTCCCCGCCCGCTTCATCGACCTCCCGGCCACGCACACACTGGCCTGGCAGAAGCCGGGTCCGGGACCCGAAGGACAGAACGGGAGCGCGGGCGACAGTGGAGGCGAGTCAAGCGAGGGCGAGGGCGAGAGAGGGGGCGCGAGCGGGGAGGACGCGCCCGGGGCCCGGGAGGGGGTGCGGGGGGACCCGCTCGGGCGGCTCGCCGCGGTCGCCGGGTACGACGATCCCGAGCGGTGGTGGGAGGACGTCGTCGAGCACCGGTCGGCGGGGGCGAAGGACCCGTTCGCGCCGTTCGCCGCGATCGAGGAGGCCATGGGGGCGCTGAGGGAGGCGTGCGAAGCCGAGGCCGGGGAGGACGGCGGCGACCGGGACCTCGTGCGGGAGGCGTACATGCGCATCCAAGTACGGTCAGCGCAGAAGGAGTTCGGGTCCGACGGGGTGGCTGTGGTGTGCGGGGCGTGGCATGTGCCCGCGCTGCGCCGGAAGGTCGCCGTCGCCGCCGACCGTGCGCTGCTCAAGGGGCTGCCCAAGGTCAGGACCGACCTGACCTGGGTGCCGTGGACGCACCGCAGGCTGGCCCGGGACGGCGGGTACGGGGCGGGTGTCGACTCGCCGGGCTGGTACGCCCACCTGTTCGCTGCGCCGGACCGGCCGGTCGAGCGCTGGATGACGAAGGTGGCGGTCCTGCTGCGTGCGGAGGACCGGCTCGTGTCCTCGGCGCATGTCATCGAGGCGGTCCGGCTGGCCGAGACGCTCGCCGCGCTGCGCGGCCGGCCGCTGCCCGGGCTGAGCGAGACGACCGACGCCGTGCGCGCGGTGCTGTGCGAGGGCTCGGACGTTCCGTCGGCGCTGGTGCGCGACCGGCTGGTGGTCGGGGACGTCCTGGGCGAGGTGCCGGCCGGTGCGCCCGCGGTGCCGTTGCAGCGCGACCTCGACCGGCTTCAGCGCCGGTTGCGGCTCAAACCCGAGGCGGACGCACGCGAGTTGGCGCTCGACCTGCGCAAGGAGAACGACGCCGAGCGCAGCAGGCTCCTGCACCGGCTGCGGCTGCTGCGTATCGAGTGGGGCGAGCCGGCCGCCTCGCCCGGCAGCACGGGGACGTTCCGGGAGACGTGGCGGCTGCGCTGGGAGCCGGAGCTGTCGGTGCGGACCGCCGAGGCCGGGGTGTGGGGGACGACCGTGCTCGCCGCGGCCACCGCAAAGGCGGAGGCGGACGCCGTGGCCGCGGGGGGCCTCGCCGAGGTGACCGGGCTCGCCGAGCGCTGTCTCCTGGCCGGGTTGGCGGACGCGCTTCCGACGGTGATGCGGGTCCTCGCCGACCGGGCGGCTCTGGACACGGACGTCGGCCATCTCGCCCAGGCCCTGCCCGCGCTGGTCCGTTCGCTCCGCTACGGCGACGTACGCGGCACCGACACCGGTGCGCTGGCGGAGGTGGCCGCGGGCCTCGCCGAACGGGTCTTCGTCGGCCTCCCCCCGGCCTGCGCCTCGCTGAACGCGGAGGCGGCGGACGAGATGCGACGCCATGTGGACGCGGTGCACGCGGCGGTGGGAATGCTGGAGGAGACGGCGACGGCTCCGGAGCGGGCCGGGACGGCGGGGGGGCGCGCCGGGTCGGTGGAGGCGGACGGGGGTGGGGGACCGCCGGGGGCCTTCCCGGCGGGCGCCGGGCGGGATCCCGGGGGTGAACCCCGCCCGGGGCACGGGGGTCTGCGGGAGCGCTGGCGGAGCGTGCTGCGGGTGCTCGCCGGGCGGGACACCGTCCCCGGGGTGATCCGGGGGCGGGCCGTGCGGCTGCTCCTGGACGAGGGGGAGTTGGACCAGGACGAGGCGGCGCGGCTCATGGGGCTCGCCCTGTCACCCGGGACACCGCCGTCGGACGCGGCCGCCTGGATCGAGGGCTTCGTCGGAGGAGGCTCCGGGGGAGGTCTGCTCCTCGTGCACGACGAACGGCTGCTGGGGCTGGTCGACGGATGGCTCACGGCGGTGCCGGCGGACGCGTTCACGGACGTACTGCCCTTGCTGCGACGGACGTTCTCGGCGTACGAGGCGGGGGTGCGCAGGACGCTCGGCGAGCTGGTCCGGCGCGGCCCGGGGACACGGGCCGGCGGGCCGGGCGCGGGTTCCGGGACACCCGGGTTCGCGGCCGGGCTCGACGAGCGACGCGCGGACGCCGTCCTGCCGGTGGTGCGACTGCTGCTGGGGCTGGGACCGGAGCCGGGGCCGGGGCCGGATCTCGGCACGGCCGACGACAACGAGCCTGCGGGGATGGGCACATGACGACAACCGACGCGGCGGCGACCGGCGGGGCGGCGACCGGCGAGGCGACGACCGAGGCGGCGGTGATCGGCGGGGCGGCGACCGAGGCCGGGCAGGAGCGGCTGCGGCGCTGGCGGCTGGTGCTCGGGGGCGACGCGGCGGACGGCACCGGCCACGGGCTCTCCGGGCGGGACGCCCAGATGGACGGGGCGCTCACCGCGCTCTACGGGAAGGAGAGCGGGGCGCGGACGGGGCGGGACCGCTCGGCGGGGCTCGGGGCCTCGGCGCCGTCGGTGGCCCGCTGGCTCGGGGACATCCGCACGTACTTCCCCTCCTCGGTCGTCCAGGTCATGCAACGCGACGCCATCGACCGGCTCGGCCTGTCCGCGCTGCTGCTGGAACCGGAGTTGCTGGAGGCGGTGGAGGCCGACGTGCAGCTCGTCGGCACGCTGCTCTCACTGAACAAGGCGATGCCGGAGACGACGAAGGAGACGGCACGGGCCGTGGTCCGCAAGGTCGTCGAGGACCTGGAGAAGCGGCTGGCCACCCGGACCCGGGCCGCGCTCACCGGCGCCCTCGACCGCGGCACGCGCGTCCACCGCCCGCGCCGTCACGACATCGACTGGAACCGCACGATCGCGGTCAACCTCAAGCATTACCTGCCCGAGTACGGGACGGTCGTGCCGGAGCGGCTCGTCGGGTACGGGCGGGCGTCGCGGTCCGTGAAGAAGGAGGTGATCCTCTGCATCGACCAGTCGGGATCGATGGCGTCGTCGGTGGTGTACGCGTCGGTCTTCGGGGCGGTGCTGGCGTCGATGCGGTCGATCAGCACCCGGCTCGTCGTCTTCGACACGGCGGTCGCCGATCTCACCGACCTGCTCGACGACCCGGTGGACGTCCTGTTCGGCACCCGGCTCGGCGGCGGCACGGACATCAACCGGGCGCTCGCGTACTGCCAGACGCGGATCACCCGGCCCGCCGAGACGGTGGTGGTGCTCATCAGCGACCTGTACGAGGGAGGCATACGGGACGAGATGCTTCGACGCGTCGCGGCGATGAAGGCGTCCGGCGTGCAGTTCGTCGCGCTGCTCGCGCTGTCGGACGAAGGCACGCCCGCCTACGACCGGGAGCACGCGGCGGGGCTCGCGGCGCTGGGCGCACCGGCGTTCGCCTGCACACCAGATCTCTTCCCGGAGGTGATGGCGGCGGCGATCGAGAGGCGCCCGCTGCCCGTGCCGGACACCGCCTGACGCGACGCGGGGCGCACATGCAAGGATCAAGGGCACGTCGTCGCCGCACGGGAGGAATCTCCCCCCTTGACCTGGCCCACCGCACTGCCTGATGCCGCTCTGCGGCTCCTGCGCGTCCTGCGTGGCGCGGCCGGGCGGCGTGTGGTGCAACTGGCGTTCCTGGTCGGCGGGTTGTTCGCGCTCGGGTTTCTCTGCGGGGAACAGGCGCACGCGGCGGAGGGCCTGTCCACGTCGCCCGTCTCGTCCTCGCCGAAGCTGCCGATCACGGCGGACCTCCCCGTACGCCCCGAGCTCCCCGTGCGCCCCGCCCTTCCCGAGCTCCCTCACCTCCCCGAGCTCGCAGACCTTCCCAGGCTCCCCGACGTCTCCGACCTGTCCGGCGTCTCCGACCTGCCCGACCTGCCCGACCTGTCCGACCTCCCGAGTCATCCAGCCCTCCCAGCCCTGCCAGCCCTCTCCGACCTCCCAGCTCTCTCCGACCTCCCCGCTCTCCCCGACCTTCCGGCTCTTCCGTCGGTTCCGGTGCGGACGCTTCCGGTGCCGGTCGTGGAGGTGCCCGCGCAGGGCTCAGCGGCGACCCCGTCGCCGGACGGGCAAGGGCAAGGGCAGGGGCACGGACTCGGTGACCGGAAGGCCGTCGACGCGGTGGCGGTGACGGCGACCGTGACAGCGGCGGACACGGCTACGGGTACGGGTACGGGGACGCACGCGGGCACGGGTACGGGTACGGGTACGGCGTCGTACGGTCCGGTGGGTGCCGGGGCCGGCGGTTCGGTCGACGTCGGTCACCGTGTCGCGCCCGCCCGCGCCGATCGCGCCGGTCACGCTCCTGCTCGCACTCACGTTCCCCCTCACGCTCCCGGGCCGGTGCACCGCGGGCCGGCCGGTGGCAGCGACGGCGTGCTGGGCGGCGGTGCGTCGGTGCTCGACGGCGGCGCGTCCCGGCACGGCGACCTCCATGCCGTCACCCCGTGTCACCGGGTGCCGCTGCGACTGGTGCCGGGCAGTGCCGTGCGCTTCGAGGCAGCCGGCACACGGGACAGGCACCGGAACATCCCGGCCTTCCCCGGTTAGGGGGCAGTCGCCCCTCCCTCGCGCCTTCTCCCCGGCCGACGATCTTCCGGCGTGCGGGGCTGTGCGCGGATCGCGCGACGAATCCAGGTACTACGGCAGCGCGTCACGCGTCTGACCGGTTGACTCCGTGAGGCGGCAGGCCCCCGGACGGCCGAAAGCCTTTCGGTCTGTCCGACCGAAACCTCACGGATGGGGCCGAGTGATCCTCATTGGGGTGAGGATCGAGCGCCCCGTGCCCCAAAGGGGCTGCTCAAGGGGCCTCACCGGGCCAACCCCAACCCGGTGAGGCCCTTCCCGTCTCCTCCCCCGCGCCCTCCCCGCGCCCCTCCTCGTCTCCTCACATCCGGCACGGGGTGTCAGTGATCCCGGCATCATGTGACAGGTATCACCGCTCAGGTGTGACCCTCGATTTAGGGGCCTCCTGCAAGCAGGGATAACCTGCGAGACGGACATGCCGCGCGCTCGGACACCGTGTGCGCCTCCCTTGTGACTGACAGACGGCGGACGTCACGTTGCCCTCGCGGCACGCCCACGCAGACAACGAACCGCGAGATCACTGATAGGGACGGAAGCGCGTGGACCTGTTCGAGTACCAGGCGAGGGACCTCTTCGCCAAGCACGATGTACCGGTGCTGGCCGGTGAAGTCATCGACACGCCTGAGGCGGCCCGCGCAGCCACCGAGCGTCTCGGTGGCAAGTCCGTCGTCAAGGCCCAGGTGAAGGTCGGCGGCCGTGGCAAGGCCGGCGGCGTGAAGCTCGCCGCCTCCGCCGACGAGGCCGTGGAGCACGCGACCAACATCCTCGGCATGGACATCAAGGGCCACACGGTCCACAAGGTGATGATCGCCGAGACGGCCCCGGAGATCCTGGAGGAGTACTACGTCTCCTTCCTCCTCGACCGTGCCAACCGCACCTTCCTCTCCATCGCGTCCGTCGAGGGCGGCATGGAGATCGAGGAGGTGGCGGAGACCCGCCCGGAGGCCGTCGCCAAGACGCCGATCGACGCCAACGAGGGTGTGACTCCCGAGAAGGCCCGTGAGATCGTCGAGGCCGCGAACTTCCCGGCCGAGGTCGCCGACAAGGTCGCCAACGTCCTCGTGACGCTGTGGAAGACCTTCATCGAGGAGGACGCTCTCCTCGTCGAGGTCAACCCGCTGGCGAAGGTCGCCTCCGGCGACGTCATCGCCCTCGACGGCAAGGTCTCCCTGGACGAGAACGCCGAGTTCCGTCAGCCGGGACACGCGGAGTTCGTCGACCACGCGTCGGCCAACCCGCTCGAGGCCGCCGCGAAGGCGAAGAACCTCAACTACGTCAAGCTCGACGGCGAGGTCGGCATCATCGGCAACGGCGCGGGTCTCGTCATGAGCACCCTGGACGTCGTCGCGTACGCCGGTGAGACGCACGGTGGGGTCAAGCCCGCCAACTTCCTCGACATCGGTGGTGGCGCCTCCGCCGCCGTCATGGCGAACGGCCTGGAGATCATCCTCGGCGACCCGGACGTCAAGTCCGTCTTCGTCAACGTCTTCGGTGGCATCACCGCCTGTGACGAGGTCGCCAACGGCATCGTCCAGGCGCTCCAGCTGCTCAAGGACAAGGGCGAGGCGGTCACCAAGCCGCTGGTCGTCCGCCTCGACGGCAACAACGCCGAGCTGGGTCGCAAGATCCTCTCCGACGCCAACCACCCGCTGGTCCAGCGCGTGGACACCATGGACGGCGCGGCCGACAAGGCCGCCGAGCTCGCGGCTGCGAAGTAAGGGAAGAGGGACAGAACAGCCATGGCTATCTTCCTGAACAAGGACAGCAAGGTCATCGTCCAGGGCATGACCGGTGCCACGGGCATGAAGCACACCAAGCTCATGCTGGCGGACGGCACCAACATCGTCGGTGGCGTGAACCCCCGTAAGGCGGGCACGTCCGTCGACTTCGACGGCACCGAGATCCCGGTCTTCGGCACGGTCGCCGAGGCGATCGAGAAGACGGGCGCCAACGTGTCCGTCCTCTTCGTGCCGCCGGCCTTCGCGAAGGCCGCCGTCGTCGAGGCGATCGACGCGGAGATTCCGCTGGCCGTCGTCATCACCGAGGGCATCGCCGTCCACGACTCGGCCGCGTTCTACGCGTACGCCGTGTCGCAGGGCAACAAGACCCGGATCATCGGCCCGAACTGCCCCGGTCTCATCACCCCGGGCCAGTCGAACGCCGGCATCATCCCGGGCGACATCACGAAGCCGGGCCGCATCGGTCTGGTCTCGAAGTCCGGCACGCTGACCTACCAGATGATGTACGAGCTGCGTGACATCGGCTTCTCGTCCGCCGTCGGCATCGGTGGCGACCCGATCATCGGTACGACGCACATCGACGCGCTCGCCGCGTTCGAGGCCGACCCCGACACCGACCTGATCGTCATGATCGGTGAGATCGGCGGCGACGCCGAGGAGCGGGCCGCGGCCTTCATCAAGGACAACGTGAAGAAGCCGGTCGTCGGCTACGTCGCGGGCTTCACCGCGCCCGAGGGCAAGACCATGGGCCACGCCGGCGCCATCGTCTCCGGCTCCTCCGGCACCGCCCAGGCGAAGCAGGAGGCCCTCGAGGCCGCCGGCGTCAAGGTCGGCAAGACGCCGACCGAGACGGCGAAGCTGGCCCGCGAGATCCTCGCGGCCGGCTGAGTTCAGCCGCGTACCGGTGGGCCCGTTCCCCTTGTGGGGGCGGGCCCACCGGCGTTTCCCCGCCCGCGGGGGGCCGGGTCGGGCCGGCCTTGGCCGGGTTGGGTCGGGCCCGGCCGGACCAAGTCATTCGGCCAGGGGGATCAGCCGTTGCGGGCCGTGCAGGATCCCGGACCTCAGCTTCGCTCGCAGGTTCAGTTCCGCGTCCGAGAGCGTGCCGGGGGCCGACCGCGGGGGGATGCCCTGCACCGTCTCGCCGGGGGGTACCGGGGGCTCGTACCGGGTGGGGGCCGTACGTACGGTCAGCGCGGTCGCGCCGATGATCGCGACCGTGAACGCGATCGCCGCCCTGGTCCAGAAGCGGGCCCGCCGTTCGCTGCCCGCCCGCACGGTGGTCGGCTTGGCCGCGCGCAGCCGTTCGGCGGACGCCAGTTCCGCGAGCCGCCGGTGCAGTGCGGTGGGGTCCGCCAGTTCGGGCAACCGCGCGGCGACCGCCTCGCGGGCGTTCAGCAGCCGGTTCGCCGCCGCGGGAGTGCTCGCCTCCGTCTCCGCCGCCGTCTCCGGAAGGTCGAGGCCGACGCCGTCGTAGAGGAGGAGCGTGCGACGGTAGGGCGCGGGGAGGGTGAGCAGGACGTCCAGCAGCGCGCGGTCGGAGGCGTCGGCCGGGGGCGGCTCCGGGTGGCGGTAACGGGGGCGGAACCTGTGCCAGGGGGAGAGCGCGTACTCGTACGCCGCCGCCCGCACCCAGCCCGCCGGGTCGCGGTCCACCGCCACCTCGGGCCAGCGCCGCCAAGCCAGTTGGAACGCCTGCTCGACCGATTCGCGCGCGAGTTCGCGGCGACCGGAGAGCAGGTACGTCTGTCGTACGAGGGCGGGGGCGCAGAAGGCGTACAGGGCGTCGAAGGCCTGAGCGGGCGTCAGGGGCGTCAGGGGGGTGGGTTCCGTCTCGGAGGCGGGAACGGGGCCGTGGGCCGCGACCGCGACCGGGCCGGGGGTGGAGGCGGGCGCGGGGGTGGCCGGGGTGCGGGTGGTCGGGGTGCGGGTGGTCGAGGCGATCGGGGCCGAGGTGATGGGGGCCGAGGTGATGGGGGTCGGGGTGGGCGGGGTCGGGGTGGGCGCCGATACCGCTCGGCGGGGGTTCGGCTTCTTGGTCAGGCACACCGTCACCTGGGGTGGGGGCGCCGCCTCCTGGGTGTTCGTCACCATGTCCGCCTTGGTCAGCGATGCCAGCAGTTTCGCGTACGCCTCCCGCCTGCGCCCGCGCGGTGTCGTGCGGCCGGACTCCCATGCGTGCACCGTCTCCCCGGTGACGCCCATCCGCTCGGCGACCTGAGCCTGCGTCAGCGAGGCCGCCTCGCGCAGGTGTCGGCGCCGCTTGGGAGGGGGGAGCGGGGCAGGGCTCTGTGTCACAGGGGAACCCTTCGCACGAAAATGTACATAAACGTATATTGGGCGACACAACGGAACTTCGCCTGTTACGACGGGAAAGCGCGTGTCGTTGGGAGCATGACGGGCGTGACCCAGATGACCGCTCGCCGACTGTCGTTGTCGCCCCTGCTCAGCCGGATGCGTGACCGTTCCTCCGGGCTGGCCGCCGCCCTCCTGGGCGGTGCGCTCGCGGCCGGGCTGGGGCTCGGCTCGTTCGCCGTGCTCGTGATGGTGCTGTGGATCAGCTCGCCGTATCCCGACAGCGGGCCGGACGGCGCGCTGCATGTCGCCGCCGCGCTGTGGCTGCTGGCCCACGGCGCGGAACTGGTGCGCGTCGACACGCTGTCCGGGGTCCCGGCGCCGGTCGGCGTCACCCCGCTGCTGCTGCTCGCGCTGCCGGTGTGGCTGGTGCGGCGCGCCGCACGGGACGCGGCGGACGGGAGCGGCGGTGACGACGGGGGCGCGACGCTCGTCGGCGCCCGCACGGCGTGGGCGGGCGTCGTGCTCGGCTACCTCGTCGTCGGGGCGGGCGCCGCCTGCTACGCCGCGACCGGCGGCGCGCTGCGGCCCTCGTGGGTGTGGACGGGGGTGTGCGTCCCGGTGGTCGCGGCGCTGGCCGCCGGGGAGGGGGTGTGGTCGGCTCACGGCCGTCCCCGCGGGCCTGTCGACAGCGCGCTGCGGGTACTGCCCCGCGGTCTGCGGCAACTGCTCCTCGAGGCGGACGGGCGGGAGCGGCTCGGGGTCGCCGGGCGGGCGGCGGGGGCCGGGGCGGCGGTGCTCTTCGGGGGCGGGGCGGCGCTGGTGGCGGTGTCCTCGGTATGGCATCTGGGCGCGGCCCGTGAGGCGTTTCTCCAGCTGACGGAGGGCTGGTCGGGGCGGTTCGCGGTGCTGTTGCTGTGCGTGGCGCTGGTTCCGAACGCGGCGGTGTGGGGGGCGGCGTACGCCCTCGGGCCGGGATACGTCCTCGGCGCCGGGCATGTGGTCGCGCCGTTGTCCTCCGACCCGGCGCCCTTGCTGCCGCCGTTTCCGCTGCTGGCGGCGGTGCCGGAGGCGGGGGGCGGGACGCCGTGGAACTGGGCGGCGGGGGTGGTGCCGGTGGCCGCCGCGGTGACGCTGGGGGTGTTCGTGGCTCGGGCGGCCGGGGCCGGGGCCGGGGGCGCTTGGTCGCGCGGGCGGACCGCGGGGGGCGTGGTGCTGGCGGGGGTGTTGTGCGGGCTGCTGATGGGAGGGCTCGCGGGGTCGGCCGGTGGGCCGTTGGGGGTTTCCGCGTTGGCTCGGTTCGGGCCGGTGTGGTGGCAGGTGGGGGGTGCGGTGGCGTTGTGGACCGTGGGGGTCGGGCTGCCGGTGGCTCTGCTCGGGCGGGCGTGGCTGTGCAGGGGGTCGCGGACGGCGAAGGAGGGTGTCGCCGCCGCTTCGGGGGTGGAGTCCGAGCTGTATGACTTCTCGCCCGTGGGGCGTGGCGGGGCTGTGGCGCATGTGGAGACGGGCCTGCCCGGGTTGGGCGTGCGGTCCGTACCGGGCATTGCGCCCGAGCCTGTCGAGCTGGTGGGTCCCTTCGAACCCCTGGGTCCCTTCGAGCCCGTGGACCCCTTCGAGCCCGTGGACCCCTTCGAGCCCGTGGACTCCTTCCACCCCGCGGACCCCTTCGAACCCCTGGACCCCTTCGCCCCCCTGGGTCCCATCACCCCCCTGGGCGTGGTCGACCCTCCGGACCCCAGGGACCCGGAGGGTTGCGTGGAGCCGGTGTGGCATGGGGATGTGGCTCGGGAGGTTCGGTGGGCGGCGTTGCGGGAGGCGGGGGAGGGTGAGGGGGCCGATGGGGCCGCTGGGGCGGAGGGGGAGTGAGGGGGGCGGGGTGGGGCGGTGACCGTCGAGGGGGTTTCGCCCCCGCCGCCCCTACCCTTCCCGTCCCTGGGGGCTGCGCCCCCAGCCCCCCTTCGGCCTGAACGGCCTCGTCCTCAAACGCAGGACGGGCTGAACATGGTTACGCGTTGGCGCCCAGGATGTTCTTCAGTTCCTTGGGGAGCAGGTCGTCGCAGGACTGCTTGGCCTCGTTGGTGAGGGCGTCGTTCGTGCAGGTGTAGTAGTCGCTGTAGACCAGCTGCGCGGTGAAGCTCGCGGCGACCAGGGCCAGGGCCAGGGATGCGGTGACCAGGCCGCTGACGGCGGCGGTCTTCTGGGGGCGGCCGGTGGTCTCCGGGGCGGGCGGGGCGTCGGGGTCGGGGGTGCGGGGCTTGGCGCGCAGGGCGCTGATTCCCCAGTTCAGGGCCAGCGCGCCGAGCAGCAGGGCCACGTACGGCCAGCCGAAGAGCGCGAAGAAGAAGGCCCACATACCGCAGAGCAGGGCGTAGCGCGCGTGGCGCTGGGCGGGGTCGGTCGGGTCCCAGCGCTTGGCGGGGTCGGTGCCGGGGCCGCCGCCCTCGGGAGGGCCGCCGGGGCGCTCGCCGAAGCCGCCGGGGGAGCGGCCGGGCTGCTGGTCGCTCCATTGGCCGCCCCACGGGGTGCGTCCGCCCTCGGGGGCGTCGCCGGCCGGGCGTCGGGGCTGCCAGGGCCGGTCCGGGGTGCCCTCGGGGGGCGGGGCGAAGGGGTTGTCGTCCTCGGGGGGCTTGTTGTCGCCCGTGTTGTCGCCCGAGGGGGCGTCGGGGGGAGAGGCTGGGCGCTCTCGCAGCAGCACGGCGCCGCGCTCCCCTCCCTGCCGTGACTGCGGGGGGAGCGTGAGGAGTCGCAGACTGCGGTCCGGCATCAAGTGGGCGTCTTCCCCTAGTGATCGGCCAGTGATCGGCCAGTGATCGGCTTTGGCTGGTATCAAACGGTTCGGGCTGGTACTGCCTAGCTGGGCCGTCACTTGCAGAACGCACCGCGTCGCCACCGCGTTCCCGAGCCCGCTCGCCCCAGACGCTACCTTCCGGCCCCGCCCCCGTCCCGTGGGGGCCGTCCGGTGTGCCGGTATCGTTGCTGACGGTCGGCCGCTTCGTAGACTTCCCCGTATCCCGGGGCGCGAAGCATTCGTACGAATGTATAAACCGGCCGTGCAAACGCTTCCCCGAGAAAGGGCCCCCACCGTGGCCGCCAAGCCCGTGGCCAAGCGCCTCGTCGTGCTGGTCTCCGGATCCGGTACGAACCTCCAGGCTCTCCTCGACGCCATCGCGGCCACCGGCGTCGACGCCTACGGCGCCGAGATCGTGGCCGTCGGAGCCGACCGGGAGGGCGTCGAGGGGCTCGCCCGCGCCGAGCGCGCCGGGATCCCCACCTTCGTGCGGAAGGTCAAGGACTTCGGGAGCCGCGAGGAGTGGGACACCGCGCTCGCCGAGGCGGTGGCCGCCCACGAGCCGGACCTCGTCGTCTCCGCCGGGTTCATGAAGATCGTGGGGAAGGAATTCCTGGCACGGTTCGGGGGGCGTTTCGTCAACACGCACCCGGCCCTGCTGCCCAGCTTTCCCGGGGCCCACGGCGTGCGGGACGCGCTCGCGTACGGCGCCCGGGTCACCGGCTGCACCGTCCACTTCGTCGACGACGGCGTCGACACCGGACCGATCATCGCCCAGGGCGTGGTCGAGGTCCGGGACGAGGACGACGAGAGCGCTCTGCACGAGCGCATCAAGGAAGTCGAGCGAAGGCTGCTCGTCGAGGTCGTGGGGCGGCTCGCCCGCAACGGCTATCGCATTGAGGGACGAAAGGTAGTTATCCAGTGACCGCCGACAGCACTGTCACGGCAGAGAGCAGCAAGCGGGGCATCCGTCGCGCGCTCGTCAGCGTCTACGACAAGACCGGGCTCGAGGAGCTGGCCCGCGGGCTGCACGAGGCCGGTGTCGAGCTCGTCTCCACCGGTTCCACCGCCTCCCGCATCGCCGCCGCCGGCGTCCCCGTCACCAAGGTCGAGGAGCTCACCGGCTTCCCCGAGTGCCTGGACGGCCGGGTCAAGACCCTGCACCCCAAGGTCCACGCCGGCATCCTCGCCGACCTGCGACTCGACAGCCACCGGCAGCAGCTGGACGAGCTGGGCGTCGCGCCGTTCGACCTCGTCGTCGTCAACCTCTACCCGTTCCGGGAGACCGTCGCCTCGGGCGCCTCCGAGGACGAGTGCGTCGAGCAGATCGACATCGGCGGGCCGTCCATGGTGCGCGCCGCCGCGAAGAACCACCCGTCGGTGGCCGTGGTCACC
This sequence comes from Streptomyces sp. NPDC102259, assembly GCF_044766465.1. NCBI lineage: Bacteria > Bacillati > Actinomycetota > Actinomycetes > Kitasatosporales > Streptomycetaceae > Streptomyces > Streptomyces sp. NPDC102259. The sequence goes on from NZ_JBIWMA010000009.1 coordinate 190,090, forward strand.
AGCCCGGCGCGGTACGCCGACGTCCTCTCGGCCGTGCAGAGCGGCGGCTTCGACCTGGCCGCCCGCAAGCGGCTCGCCGCCGAGGCCTTCCAGCACACCGCCGCCTACGACGTGGCCGTGGCCTCCTGGTTCGCGTCCAGCTACGCGCCCGTGGACGAGTCGCGGTTCCCCGACTTCCTCGGCGCCACCTGGGAGCGCAAGAGCACCCTGCGCTACGGCGAGAACCCGCACCAGCCCGCCGCGCTCTACGTGGACGGCAGCGGTGGCGGTCTCGCCGAGGCCGAGCAGCTGCACGGCAAGGAGATGTCGTACAACAACTACACGGACACGGACGCCGCCCACCGTGCCGCGTACGACCACGCCGAGCCGGCCGTCGCGATCATCAAGCACGCCAACCCGTGCGGGATCGCCTTCGGCGCGGATGTGGCCGAGGCGCACCGCAAGGCGCACGCCTGTGACCCGCTGTCGGCCTTCGGCGGCGTCATCGCCGTCAACCGTCCGGTCAGCAAGGAGATGGCGGAGCAGGTCGCCGAGATCTTCACCGAGGTCATCGTGGCGCCCGACTACGAGGAGGGGGCGCTCGAGGCCCTCACCAAGAAGAAGAACATCCGGGTGCTCAGGGCGCCGCAGGGTCCCGCGGGCGCCGTCGAGCTCAAGCCCGTCGGCGGCGGCGCGCTGCTCCAGGTCACCGACCGGCTCCAGGCCGACGGCGACGACCCGGCGAACTGGACCCTGGCGACCGGCGAGGCGCTCGGCGCGTCCGAGCTCGCCGAGCTGGCCTTCGCCTGGCGGGCCTGTCGGGCCGTCAAGTCCAACGCCATCCTGCTCGCCAAGGACGGCGCCTCGGTCGGCGTAGGCATGGGGCAGGTCAACCGCGTCGACTCGGCGAAGCTGGCCGTCGAGCGGGCCGGTGAGGAGCGGGCGCGCGGCTCGTACGCCGCCTCCGACGCGTTCTTCCCCTTCCCGGACGGGCTGGAGGTCCTGGTCGAGGCGGGCGTCAAGGCCGTGGTGCAGCCCGGTGGTTCGGTCCGTGACGAGCTGGTCGTCGAGGCGGCGAAGAAGGCCGGCGTGACGATGTACTTCACGGGGACGCGCCACTTCTTCCACTGATCTTCCCCGATCGACGCGGCGGCCCCGGTCGCCTCTCCTGGCATGAGGAGGGGGGACCGGGGCCGACCTGCGTTCGTCCGCGGCGTAGCGCGCGCGTCAGGGCAGGTGTCAGTGCGTGCGGATCACGATCATGTTGCACACCTTGTCGGCGAAAGTCTGCCGCTTGGCGTCCCACGCCGGCCACAGCCAGCCCAGGTAGCACGCCAGGCTGTTCAGGGTCTCGGCCAGGCGACGGACGAACGCCATGCCGACGCCGACCGGCTGCCCGTCGATCTCCCGCACCAGGCGGATACCCAGGGCCTTCTTGCCGATTGTCTGGCCGGTGCGGCCTTCCTGGATCAGCTGCCAGATCCCGATGCCGATGAGGGCGGCGGCGCCGATGGCCAGCAGCGCCGGCTTGTCCTGGCCGATGAGGACTAGGGCGTAGGGCACCGCGAACACCAGCATGTCGACCACGAGGGCGCCGAAGCGCTGGCCCCAGTTCGCGTACGGCGGCTGACCGCCGTAGCCGGGCTGCTGCGGGTAGCCGTAGCCCTGCTGCGGATAACCGGGCTGCTGCGGATAACCGGGCTGCTGGGGGTAGCCGGGCTGCTGCGGCTGGCCGTACCCCTGCGGGGGGACGCCCTGCGGCGCCTGCTGGCCGTAACCGGGCTGGCCCTGCTGTGGGTAGCCGTAACCGGGCTGGCCCTGCTGGGGATTCTGCGGCTGACCGTAGGGGTCACTGGGCGGGCCGAAGCTCATGGTGGTTTTCCTCCGTTGCACAAGCGGGGACGACGCGGAGTGCGCGGAGGAACATCTTCAGATGAGCGGTTTGCCCCCCAACACCGACCGCATACTGCGGAGACCCATCGTTCTTGGACAGGTGTGCTCCTGTCCAGCCACATTCCGCAGGCTTTGTGCAAGTGCAACCTTCCCGATCATGGCCGAAACGGCACCGGGCGGAGCCGTCGGGGGGCGTGGCCGGTGCCGGGTCCGCCGACGCCCGGGTTGATCCGGATTGGAACCGGGGGGCCGTCATCCGGGAGGATGGGTCCATGACCGCCCAGATTCTCGATGGCAAGGCCACCGCAGCCGCGATCAAGTCCGATCTGACCGCCCGGGTGGCGGCGCTGAGGGAGAAGGGCGTGACGCCCGGACTCGGCACGATCCTCGTCGGCACCGACCCCGGCAGCCAGAAATACGTCGCCGGCAAGCACCGCGACTGCGCCGAGGTCGGCATCGCCTCCATCCAGCGTGAGCTGCCCGGCACGGCCACCCAGGAGGAGATCGAGGCGGTCGTCCGTGAGCTGAACGACGACCCCGACTGCACCGGCTACATCGTCCAGCTCCCGCTGCCCAAGGGCATCGACGAGAACCGGATCCTGGAACTCATGGACCCGGCCAAGGACGCCGACGGCCTGCACCCGATGAACCTCGGCCGGCTTGTCCTGGGCGAGCCCGCCCCGCTGCCCTGCACCCCCAACGGCGTGCTCACGCTGCTGCGCCGGTACGGCGTCGAGATCAAGGGCGCCGACGTCGTGGTCGTCGGCCGCGGGGTCACCATCGGCCGCTCGATGCCGCTGCTGCTGACGCGGCGCAGCGAGAACGCGACGGTGACCCAGTGTCACACCGGCACCCGGGACCTCTCGGCGCACCTGAAGCGGGCGGACATCATCGTCGCCGCGGCGGGTTCCGCGCATCTGATCCGGGCCGAGGACGTCAAGCCGGGCGCGGCCGTCCTGGACGTCGGCGTCTCCCGCAACGCGGAGGGGAAGATCGTGGGCGATGTCCACCCGGACGTCCGTGAGGTGGCCGGCTGGATCTCACCGAACCCCGGCGGCGTCGGCCCGATGACCCGCGCCCAACTGCTCGTCAACGTGGTGGAGGCGGCGGAGCGCAGTGTCGACTGACAAAACCACCGGCAAGGCCGGGAACATCGACGAGACCAAGAACACCGACGAAACCAGGAGCACTGACGTCAACGACGATGCCGACGTCATCGGCGTGAACGGCGTGAACGGCGTCAGCGGTGGTACCGGTGGTACCGGTGGTACCGGTGGTACCGGTGTCACCGGCGGTGCCGACGACATCGACGACATCGAGGTGCGGGATCCGATCAGCGCGCCCGACGCCGACGGCGTACCGCGCCGCACCACCCGCCGCTTCCCGCTGTTCACCCGGGACACCGCGCGCCCCGAGGGCGGCGGCCGGGCCGCGCCCGGCGACGCGCTGGCCGCCCGGCAGTGGCCGATCATCGTCGTCCTGGGCATCGTCGCGCTCGGTCTGCTGGTGACCGCGCTCGACGTGTTCCGGATCGGCACGATCCTGATCGGCGTCGGGCTGCTGGTCGGCGCGGTGCTGCGCTGGACGCTGCCCGGCGTCGGCATGCTCGCCGTGCGCTCGCGCTTCACCGACATCGTGACGTACACCGTGCTGGGCACGGCGATCGTCCTGCTGGCGCTGATGGTGCAGCCCAACCCGTGGCTCCAGATCCCCTTCCTGAAGGACACCCTGCACTTCACGGTCAGCAGCTGAACGGAGCCGCACGGAGCTGAACGGAGCCGCACGGAGCCGAGCGGGGCTCGGTACGGCGCAACGCGGCGGTACGGCGGCCCGTCCTCATCCCCCGAGGAGGACGGGCCGCCGACGCGTTCCACGTTCCACCCTCCTGACCGGCCCGTTCAACAGTCGGTAGGGCGCTGTGGCACGGAAGTGACCGTTCCGCCACGGTGTGCGCGCCCCGCCACAGCCGTCCCCGTCCCGGGAACCGTCCGGCCGTCCGGCGTCGTCCCCTCAACGGATCGAGGGAAAGGTGGGGCGGGATGGGCGCCTGGCAGGCGCTGCCGGACGGGCTGCCGTCGGAGGTACGGCACTTCGTCGAGCAGTTGCGGCAGCTCAAGGACGGTACGGGCCTCAGCCTGGCCTCGCTCGGCGCGCGCACCGCGTACAGCAAGTCCTCCTGGCAGCGCTATCTCAACGCCGTCCAGCCGCCGCCCCGGCAGGCCGTCGCCGCGCTGTGCCGGGTGGCGGGTCTGGTCGGCGCGGACGCCGAACGGCACGTCGTGCGCTGGGAACTGGCCGTCGAGGCCTGGCCGCGGCCGGCGTCGGCGAACCCGGCCGGGGAGTACCGGGACGACCCGACGGTCCCCTGGTGGGACCGCCCGGAGGAGCCCGCTGCCCAGGCCTCGCCCCGGCCCGCCGGACGCCTTCTGCTGTATGCGGCCCTGCTTCTGCTGGCCCTGCTGTGCACGGCCGTCGGGGGAGCGGTCGTCTTCGGTTGAGGTGCGCACATCGCGCTGAAGTGCGCTCGTCGTGTCGATACGTTGACAGTTCGGGTATGTGTCCCGAATCGTCTCGGCATCGGGTCTAACGTGGCCAATGGGGGACTTGGTGGAGGGAGGGGGGTTCGATGCCTCGCTGGAGGGCTTTGCCCGATGAACTCGACCCGCAGGTAAGGGAGTTCGCGGAGCAGTTGCGCCGGGTCGTGGACCGCACGGGACTGAGCGTCGCCGCGGTGGCCGACCGTACGGGCTACAGCAAGACGTCCTGGGAGCGGTATCTCAACGGTCGGCTGCTCGCCCCCAAGGGCGCGATCGTCGCGCTGGCCGAGGTCACCGGCACGCCTCCCATCCATCTGACCACCATGTGGGAACTGGCCGAGCGGGCCTGGAGCCGCTCGGAGCTGCGGCACGACCGGACCATGGAGGCCGTCCGGATCTCCCAGGCACGGGCCGCGCTGGGGGAGTTCGGGCCGCCGCCCGATGTGCGCGAGAGCGGTGCGGGCGGCGGCGATGTGGGCGGGAGCGGTGCGGGCGAGAGCGGTGCGGGTGGAAGTGGTGCGGGCCGGATCGCGGTGACTCCGGGCATCGCGGGACCGGCGGGCGTGTCACCGACGATGCCGACGTCGCGGGACGCGAGCGGTTCGGCCGGCGGCGCCCCGGGCGGTTCCGGCCCCCGGCGGACGACGCTGTTCCTCGCGGGGGTCGTGGGGGTGGTGACGGTCGTCGTGGGCGCGTTCCTCCTGACCGACGCAGGGGGCCCGAAGCAGGCGGTGGGCACCACCCCGTCCTCGTCCGCCCCGGCCGGGCCGAGCGCCGCGCTGCCCTCCGGGGTGCTGTGCGGCGGCTCCGACTGCACGGGCCGGGACGCGGAGGAGATGGGGTGCAGTGGCGCCCTCGCGACGACGGCGAGGTCCGCGACGGTCGGGACGACCCTGGTCGAGGTTCGTTACAGCAGGACGTGCGGGGCGGCCTGGGGCCGGATCACCCAGGCCGCGCAGGGCGACGGGGTGCGGGTCACCGTGGGTTCGGTGCGCCGGACCGGCGCCATCACGGAGGCCGGCGACACGATCGCGTACACCCCGATGGTGGCGGTGAAGAGCGCGGCGGACGCGACGGCGTGCGCGGTACTGGCGTCGGGGCAGCAGGGGTGCACGCCCTGAGACGGCCGAATGCCGGACCTGATGCCGGGCCGTCCGCCGGACCCGGGCGCCGGAACGGATGCCGGACCTGACTTCGGACCGGACAGTGGGCCTGGCGGTGGGCCGAACGGGTGAGGTGAACGGTGTTGGCGGCGCTCGGCGCGAAAAAGTCGGAGCGGGCAGGAATACCCGCCTCCGCCGCGGGCACGCGAACCGTACCCCCACGGGAGTCCGGCGCGACCCGGCACCCCCACCACGGCGGCCGCTCGGTTCCACCTCTCCCGGACCGGCGGCCGCCGCTTTCGCGCACCGCCGGAGCCGCTTCGGCCGTGGCCGAGGCGGCTACGCCTGTACAGCCGGGTCCACTCTGTGGGACGGGCCACACAACCCCGGCCGCCCGGGATCCCGGAGGCGCGATAGCCTGACCGCTGGTTGGATCTCTTGATACCAAGAGATCGATCATTTGTACGTCCCACCAGGGGCAGGGACGCCCCACCGACAGCTGTCATACGGAGAACGCCATGACCCGCACTCCCGTGAACGTCACCGTCACCGGCGCGGCCGGCCAGATCGGTTACGCCCTGCTCTTCCGCATCGCCTCCGGCCAGCTGCTCGGCGCGGACGTGCCGGTCAAGCTGCGCCTGCTGGAGATCACCCCCGCGCTGAAGGCCGCCGAGGGCACCGCCATGGAGCTCGACGACTGCGCGTTCCCGCTGCTCCAGGGCATCGACATCAGCGATGACCCGAACGTCGCCTTCGACGGCGCCAACGTCGCCCTCCTCGTCGGCGCCCGCCCGCGCACCAAGGGCATGGAGCGCGGCGACCTGCTCTCGGCCAACGGCGGCATCTTCAAGCCGCAGGGCAAGGCCATCAACGACCACGCCGCGGACGACATCAAGGTCCTGGTCGTCGGCAACCCGGCCAACACCAACGCGCTGATCGCCCAGGCCGCCGCGCCGGACGTACCGGCCGAGCGCTTCACCGCGATGACCCGCCTCGACCACAACCGCGCGCTGACCCAGCTCGCGAAGAAGACGGGCTCGACGGTCGCCGACATCAAGCGGCTGACCATCTGGGGCAACCACTCCGCGACCCAGTACCCGGACATCTTCCACGCCACGATCGCCGGAAAGAACGCCGCCGAGACCGTGAACGACGAGAAGTGGCTGGCCGAGGAGTTCATCCCGACCGTCGCCAAGCGCGGTGCGGCCATCATCGAGGCGCGTGGCGCGTCCTCCGCCGCCTCCGCCGCCAACGCGGCCATCGACCACGTGTACACCTGGGTCAACGGCACGGCGGACGGCGACTGGGCCTCCATGGGCATCCCGTCGGACGGCTCCTACGGCGTCCCGGAGGGCCTGATCTCCTCCTTCCCGGTCACCGCCAAGGACGGCTCGTACGAGATCGTCCAGGGCCTGGACATCAACGAGTTCTCCCGCGCCCGCATCGACGCGTCGGTGCAGGAGCTGACGGAGGAGCGCGAGGCGGTCCGCGGCCTCGGCCTCATCTGAGGTTCCTGAACCAATGATCCCCGGGCGGCCCGAGCCGCCCGGGGATCGCTGTTTCAGCCCCGCTTGACGGACCCGACGAACGCGGACCAGGCGCCCACCTCGAAGAGAAGCGCTCCGCGCGCGGGGGCCTTGCTGTCCCGCACGGGAACGAGAGCGGGGATGCCTTCGGCGACTTCGAGGCAGTTGCCGCCGTCCGGGTTGCTGTAGCTGGACTTGCGCCAGGTGACATTGCTCAGATCGATCGCTCGCACGGCACTTCCTCCAACATCCGCATGATGAACTTCCGTGACTCGGTCGGGGAAAGGGCCAGGTCACGCATCAAATCGTACGCACGTTGCAGTCGCTCAACCGATACGTTTTCCTCGATCAGTTCGCCCCGGTGAGCGGTTTCGACGTACGCCACGGTAGTCCCGTCGAGCAGGCGTAGGAACATCGTGTCGGTGTTGACCAGCCCATACAAACCCGAGCTCTGTGGCAGTACTTGGAGCGTGAGGTTCGTACGCTCGGATGCCTCGACCAGGTACTCCAACTGCTCCTGCCACTCCCGGGAGTCACGCATCGGGGTTCGCAGTACCGCCTCGGAGAGGATGGCCCGGAAGGGTGGCGCATCCTCTCCTTCCAGCAACTTCTGTCGACCGGTGCGGGCTTCGATCTGTTGGTTGAGTTCCTTGCCCTTGAGGCCGCCCAACGCAAGAACCTCGCGCGCGTACCCGGAGGTCTGGAGGAGACCCGGGACGATGCTCACCGAGAATTGCCACAAGCTCACCGCCTCCGCCTCCAGCACCATGTACCGCCGGTACTGCTCGCGGAACTGGCTCGGGTCTGCGAGCGCCAGTTCCCACAGCGTCAGCAGCAACCCCGGTGTTCCGTAGTGCTGGTCGAGCGCCTCGACGATCTCGGGGCTGCCCAGCGACTCCCCGCTCTCCATCTTGCCGAAGGTGGACGGGTCCCAGCCCAGCCGCTCGCCGACCTGGCGCAGGCTCTCCCCGCGCGCGCTGCGCAGCAGCCGCAGTTCCTCGGCGAACCGGCGGCGCGGTTCCTGGCTCCGGCCGGTGACCACTCGTCGCGACGGCATGACGCGCTCCTCCCCGTAACACCCTTGATACGCAGAGTAATTCAGTGCCGTTCCGGGGTCAGGCGTTTCGCGGGTACCACGGGTGCCGCCTCGTCGGCGGCCGTTCCCCTGTCCCGGAGGCCGGTCACGACCACGACGGTCGCCGCGAGCACCGCCACCGCGACCGTCCGCAGGGCCGGACCCATGCCCGCCGTGAAGCCGTTGTGGCCGGCCAGGACCGTGCCGGTGACCGCGACGCCCAGCGCCGCGCCGATCTCGCGGGCCGAGGTGCCGAGGCCGGAGCCGAGGCCCGCCTGGTGGTGGGGGAGCGAGGTGACGACGCCCAGGGTGAGGGCGGGCATCGACAGGCCGGTGCCCGCCGAGATGACCAGCAGCCAGCAGGCGTACAGCGCGTAGGGCGTGCCGGCGTCCGCGCTGGACGCGCCGAGGAGTCCGAGGCCGATCAGGGCGAGCCCGGCGCCGATGACCGGGCGAGGGTGCGCCGACCAGCGGGCGGTCAGCTTCGGGACGACGGCCATGCCGGTGATGAGGGGGACGATCGCGACCCCGGTGACGGCGGGCCCGTAGCCCTTCACCTCCTGGAGGTACTGGGAGTTGACGAAGAACAGCGCGAACAGGCCGAAGAAGCCCGTCATCAGGCCGAGGCTCGTCGCCCGCAGACGGGGGGAGCGGAACACGCGCGGGTCGAAGAGGGGTGTGCGGGAGCGCAGGGCCTGTACGGCGAAGGCGGCGATCAGGACGGCTCCCGCGCCGAACGAGCCCAGGATGCGGGGCGAGGTCCAGCCGTGGTCCGGCCCCTCGATGATGCCGAAGAGGACCGCGACCAGCCCGGCGGTGAGCAGCAGGGTGCCCAGCGGGTCCAGATTGCTGTGCGGGGAGCGGTCGGTGCGCGGGGTGGTCAGTGCCACGGCGAGCGCCAGCAGGGCCGCCAGCGGGACCATCGCGCCGAACAGGGCCCGCCAGGTCAGGAACTGGCCGACGAGGCCGCCGCCCAGGTTGCCCGCCATGCCGCCGAGGCCGATGGCGAGGGTCCAGGACGCCATCGCCTGGGCCCTGCGCCGCGGCCCCGCGAGGTGGACGAGGATCGACATCGTCGCCGGGGTGATGAGTGCCGCGCCCGCTCCCGAGATGCCCCGGCCCGCGATGAGCAGCGCCGGGTCGGGCGCGCACGCGCTGGTGGCGGCGCCCGCGGCGAACAGGCCGAGCCCGGCGAGCAGGGCGCCCTTGCGGCCGTACCGGTCGCCGAGCGCGCCGGCCGGGATGAGCAGTCCGGCGAACGCGATGACGTATGCGTCGACGGTCCACAGGATCTCGGTGTGCGAGGGGTGCAGGGAGGACGAACCCAGTTGTGGGATGAGGAGGTTGATCGCGGCGACCATGCTCTGCGCGACCAGCACGCAGGCGCACAGCGCGAGGAGGGTGGATCGTTTCAGGGCGTGCGAGGGCACGGCTCCTCCAGGGGAGCTCGGTGAAGTGGTGAAGTGGGATGCCCGGCCGGGGCCCTTTCACCGTAGGCTCGCCCCTGACCTGCTTTCCAGTGCAACCTTTGCAAGGGACGAATGCGCGTGACGCAATCCGTGACCGGGCGCTGGGTGGAGCCGCGGGTGGCCCCGTGAGCGGCCCTGTGAGCGGCCCTGTGGGCGCCCCCGTGGGCATCGACATGAATCTGCTGGTCGCGCTGGACGTGCTGCTGGAGGAGCAGAGCGTGCAGGGCGCGGCCCGGCGCCTGCACCTGTCGGAACCGGCCATGAGCCGCACCCTCGGCCGGATCCGCAAGGCGCTCGGTGATCCGGTCCTGGTGCGGGCCGGGCGGCGGATGGTGCCGACGCCCCGCGCGATCGCCGTACGGGCCGAGGTGAGCGCGGTCGTCGAGCGGGCGCGTGCGTTGTTCGCGCCGGCCGAGGGCACCGACCTGAGGACGGTGACCCGCTCCTTCACGATCCTCGGCCACGACGCCATCGCGGCCGCCCACGGCCCGGCCCTGTACGCCCGCGTCGCCGCCGAGGCCCCCGGCATCCGCCTGCGCTTCCTCAGCGAGAGTCACATCGACGCGCCGTTCCTGCGCGAGGGCACCGCCGACCTGGAGGTGGGCGTCCTCGACACGACCGCCCCCGAGGTGCACCGGGAACAGCTCTACGAGGACCGCATGGTGGGCGTCGCGCGGGCCGGACACCCGCTGCTGGAGGGCGAGTTGACGCCCGAGCGGTTCGCGCGTGAGGCCGACCACATCCTCGTGTCCCGGCGCGGCAGGCTGCACGGGCCGGTCGACGCCGCGCTCGCCGAACTCGGCCTGGAGCGAAGGGTGGTGGGGACCGTCGGCTCCCTGCCGTCCTCCCTGTTCGTCATCCGCGACACCGACCTGGTCGGTCTCAACACCGGCTGGGGGCTGCCGCTGGCGGAGAGCCTCGGGCTGGTCTCCTTCGAGGTGCCGCTGCCCCTGCCGCCGCTTCGGCTGGGCATGGCCTGGCACCCGCGCCACGACGCCGACCCGGCCCACGCCTGGCTGCGGGGCGCGGTGCGGGACCTGGTGGCCCGGTGGTCAGCCGACGGTCGTTGACGTCGCGAGCCGCTTCTCGAACCAGTGGTCGGCGTAGACGTGGTCGCCGTACGCGGGGATCTCCCGGTACCCGCACGCCCGGTACATCGCCCGTGCCTCGGTGAGTGTGGCGTTCGTGTCCAGGCGCAGCAGGTGCAGGCCGCGCTCCGCCGCCGCCCGCTCCAGGTGGTCGAGGATCCGCCGGGCGAGGCCGAGGCGCCGGGCGTCCGGGTGCACCCAGACGTGCTTGAGCTCGCCGACGCCGGGTTCCAGGGTCCGCAGCCCTCCGCAGCCCACCGCCCGGCCCTCCTCGTACGCCACGAAGAAGGCGCCCCTCGCGCCGGAGACCTCCGCCGGGCCGACCAGGTCGGACGCCGTGAAGCTGCCGAAGCGGGCGGTGAGGTCGGCGGCGTAGGCCTCCAGGCAGGCTCGGGCGTCCGGTGCGGCGCCGTCGACCCGTTCGACGGTGATGGCCGCCAGGCGCAGCAGGCGGCGCGCGGTGGCCATCGCCGCGGTCAGTTCCGCGCGCTGGTCCTCGCCGAGTCCGGCCAGCAGGTCCGCCGTGCGCACGTCGGCCCGGCGGTTCTGCTCCTTGAGCTCGACGCGTCCGGCCGGGGTCAGCTCGACCGTCCGCAGCCGGTTGTCGTCGGGGTGCACGCCGATCCGGACCATGCCCTGCGCCTCCAAGGCCTTCGCCATCCGGCTCAGATACCCGGCGTCCAGACCGAGCCGGCCGCGCAACGCGCGCAGGGACACGCCGGCCTCCGCGTCGGCGATCTCGAACATCAGCCGGGCCTCGCCCAGCGGGCGGTCCTGGCCGAGGTAGTGGTCGTCCAGGGCGCCGATCCGGCGCGTGAAATAGCGGTTGAAGCGACGGAAGGCCGCCACCTGCTCCGCCGCCACCTGCTCTGCCGCCACCTGCTCCGCCGCCACTGGCTCTGTCTGCACTGGCTCCATAGTTCTTTGACTTTAGTCAAAGGTTCTGGCCGCGTCCATGGTCCGGCCAGGCCACCCGTCCATGACCACGCGTACGGTTTGTCACTTTATGTCCATAACTTCAGTGATGCGGAGCACTTTCGGCCATGCATTGCGCATGCAATGGGAGGGTGGGGGCATGTGGACGCCGTCGCCGAGACAGACCCATAGGTGACGCAGGGGGACTGAACAGGAACGGAAGGCGACACCGATCATGGCCGACAGGACGGAACAGCCGGAACAGCGAGATCACCGGACGATCCATGCGGGCGGAGAGTGGCTGGAAGCCGTCTCCGGCGCGACCCGCGAGATCCTCGACCCCGCGGACGGCCGCTCCTTCGCCGTGGTCGCGGAGGGCGACGAGAAGGACACCGACCTGGCGGTCGCGGCCGCCCGCACCGCCTTCGACGAGGGCGACTGGCCGCGCACCCCCGTCGTCGAACGCGCCGCCCTGCTGCACCGCGTCGCCGATCTTCTCGTGCGCGATCGCGAACGGCTCGGTCTGCTGGAGAGCCGGGACGCGGGCAAGACGCTCGAGGAGGGGCGCGTCGACATCGACTGCGTCGCCGACGCCTTCCGCTACTTCGCCGGACTCGTCGCCGGCGAGGCCTCGGGCCGGGTGGTGGACGCGGGCTCGCCCGACATCCACAGCGTCGTCGTCCATGAGCCGGTCGGCGTGTGCGCGCTGATCACCCCCTGGAACTACCCGCTGCTGCAAGCCAGTTGGAAGATCGCCCCGGCGCTCGCCGCCGGCAACACGTTCGTCGTCAAGCCGAGCGAGATCACCCCGATGACGACGATCGCGCTCATCGACCTGCTTCTCGAGGCCGGGCTGCCCGCCGGGGTCGCGGGCATCGTCACCGGGCCCGGCCACACGGTCGGCGCCCGGCTCGCCGAGCACCCCGACGTCGACCTCGTCTCCTTCACCGGCGGCCTGGTCAGCGGCACGAAGGTGGCCCAGGCGGCCGCCCCGACCGTCAAGAAGGTCGCCCTCGAACTCGGCGGCAAGAACCCCAACGTGGTCTTCGCCGACTCCTGCGCCACCGAGGAGGGCTTCGACACCGCCGTCGACCAGGCCCTCAACGCCGCCTTCATCCACAGCGGCCAGGTCTGCTCGGCGGGCTCCCGGCTCATCGTCGAGGAGTCGGTCCGAGACCGCTTCGTCGCCGAACTCGCCCGCAGGGCCGAGAAGATCCGGCTGGGGCGCGGCACGGAGGACGGCGTCGAGTGCGGTCCGCTCGTCTCCGAGCAGCAGCGCGCCAAGACCGAGGCGTACGTCGCCTCCGCGCTCGCGGAGGGCGCGGTGCTGCGGTCCGGCGGCCGGCGTCCGGAACCCGCGCCGCAGCGGCCGGAGTCCGGCTACTTCTACGAGCCCACCGTCCTCGACCGCTGCCACCGCGAGATGAAGGTCGTGCGGGAGGAGGTCTTCGGACCGGTTCTCACCGTCGAGACCTTCCGCACCGAGGACGAGGCCGTCGCCCTCGCCAACGACACCGAGTACGGCCTCGCGGGCGCCGTCTGGACCGCCGACGCGGGCCGGGCGCGCCGGGTCGCCGGCCGGCTGCGGCACGGCACCGTCTGGATCAACGACTTCCACCCCTATCTGCCGCAGGCGGAGTGGGGCGGCTTCGGAAAGAGCGGGGTGGGTCGCGAACTCGGCCCCGCCGGGCTCGCCGAGTACCGCGAGGCCAAGCACGTCTACCAGAACCTCGCGCCGCGCCCCGTCCGCTGGTTCGCCGGCTGACGCCTGGCTGACGCCGGCCGTCGGCATCCCGGCCGTCGGCTTCCCGACCACCGGTTTCCCGGCCAACAGCTTCCCGACCACCGGCAACCCGCCCGCCCCGCCTGCCCCGGAAGACTTCGCACGCCCCTGGAGTACCCCCCATGCCAGAGAACGCACATGTCTACGACTATGTCGTCGTCGGAGGCGGAACCGCCGGTTCCGTCATCGCCTCCCGGCTGACCGAGAACCCCGACACCACCGTCGCCGTCATCGAGGGCGGCCCCAGTGACGTCGGCCGCGACGACGTCCTCACCCTGCGCCGCTGGATGGGCCTGCTCGGTGGCGAACTCGACTACGACTACCCGACCACCGAGCAGCCGCGCGGCAACTCCCACATCCGGCACAGCCGCGCCCGCGTCCTCGGCGGCTGCTCCTCCCACAACACGCTCATCGCCTTCAAGCCGCTGCCGTCCGACTTCGACGAGTGGGAGGCGGCCGGGGCCGAGGGGTGGGGCGCGGTCCCCATGGAGGCGTACTACGCGCGCCTGCTGAACAACATCGTCCCGGTCGACGAGAAGGACCGGAACGCCATCGCCCGCGATTTCGTCGACGCCGCCCAGCAGGCGACCGGAGTGCCGCGGATCGAGGGCTTCAACGAGAAGCCCTTCGACGACGGCGTCGGCTTCTTCGACCTCGCCTACCACCCGGAGACCAACAAGCGGTCGAGCGCCTCGGTGGCCTATCTGCACCCGGTGATGGACGAGCGGCCCAACCTGACGATCCTGCTGGAGAGCTGGGCGTACCGGCTGGAGCTCGACGGCACGCGCGCGGAAGGCGTGCACGTCCGCACGAAGGACGGCGAGGAGATCCTCGTACGGGCCCGCCGCGAGGTCGTGCTGTGCGCGGGCGCCGTCGACTCGCCCCGCCTCCTCCTGCACTCCGGCATCGGCCCGAAGGCCGACCTGGACGCGCTCGGCATACCCGTCGTGCTCGACCTGCCCGGCGTCGGCGAGAACCTCCTCGACCACCCCGAGTCGGTGATCGTCTGGGAGACCCACGGGCCGCTCCCGGAGAACTCCGCGATGGACTCCGACGCCGGTCTCTTCGTGCGCCGCGACCCCGAACACCCGGGCCCCGACCTGATGTTCCACTTCTACCAGGTGCCCTTCACCGACAACCCGGAGCGCCTGGGCTACGAACGCCCGCCGTACGGCGTCTCGATGACCCCCAACATCCCCAAGCCGAAGTCCCGCGGCCGGCTCTACCTGGAGAGCGCGGACCCGGCCGTGAAGCCCGCCCTGGACTTCCGCTACTTCACCGACGAGGACGACCACGACGGCCGCACCCTCGTCGACGGGATCAGGATCGCCCGCGAGGTCGCGAAGACCGAGCCGCTGGCCGGCTGGCTCAAGCGCGAGGTCGCGCCCGGCCCGGACATCACGGGCGACGAGGAACTGAGCGAGTACGCCCGCAAGGTCGCGCACACCGTCTACCACCCGGCGGGAACCTGCCGCATGGGTGCCGAGGACGACGAACTGGCCGTGGTCGACCCGCGGTTGCGCATCCGGGGCCTGGACGGCATCCGCATCGCGGACGCCTCGGTTTTCCCCACCATGACCGCCGTGAACCCCATGATCGGGGTGCTCATGGTCGGCGAGAAAGCCGTCGACCTGATCGGAGACGATGCGCGATGACGATCATGCCCGCCACCCGTAAGCCGCCCACCGCGGAATCCGACGCCCCCGTCTTCTCGGTGGACGGACTGTGGAAGGTCTTCGGACCCAAGTCCGAGCGCGTCCCCGCCGACCCGGAGCTCACCGCGCTCCCGCCCGCCGAACTCCGCTCCCGCACCGGCTGCACGGCCGCCGTCCGGGACGTCTCCTTCGACGTGCGCAAGGGCGAGGTCTTCGTCGTCATGGGCCTGTCCGGCTCCGGCAAGTCCACCCTGGTGCGCTGTCTGACCCGGCTGATCGAGCCGACGGCCGGCACCATCGTCGTCGACGGCGAGGACGTCCGCGCGATGGACCGCACCCGGCTGCGCGAACTGCGCCGGCACCGCGCCGCGATGGTCTTCCAGCACTTCGGCCTCCTCCCGCACCGCACGGTCCTCGACAACGTGGCCTACGGCCTGGAGATCCAGGGCATGGGCCGCTCCGAGCGACGCGCCCGCGCCAAGGATGTCGTCGACAAGGTCGGCCTGGACGGCATGGAACAGCGCAGGCCCGCCCAGCTCTCCGGCGGCCAGCGGCAACGCGTCGGCCTGGCCCGCGCGCTGGCCGTCGACCCCGAGGTACTTCTCTTCGACGAGCCGTTCAGCGCCCTCGACCCGCTCATCCGGCGCGACATGCAGGAGGAGGTCGTCCGGCTGCACCGCGAGGAGGGCCGCACGATGGTCTTCATCACCCACGACCTCAGCGAGGCGCTGAAGCTGGGCGACCGCATCGCCCTGATGCGCGACGGGCAGGTCGTGCAGCTGGGCACGCCCGAGGAGATCGTGGGCTCCCCGGCCGACGACTACGTCCGCGAGTTCGTCCGGGACGTGCCGCGCGAGCAGGTCCTGACGGTCCGTACGGCCATGCGGCCCGCGTCGTCGGCGGAGGCGGGCGGCGGTCCGGCCGTGTCCCCGGACGCCACGGTGTCCCAGGCGATCGAGGCGGTCGCCCGGTCGGGCGGCCCGGTGCGGGTCATGGACTCGGGCCGGTGCCTGGGCGTCGTCGACCACGAGCGGCTGCTCGGCGTGGTGGCCGGCACGAGTCCCGGATCCCAGCCCGCAGGACGGGAGCCCGGATCCGTCGCGGTCGGAACGGAGCCCCGTAAGGAGGCGGTCTGATGGCCACGCTGACCACACCCGCCCCCCGGGTCGCCCTTCCGGGCATCCTCAAACACCAGGCCGTCCGCAAGCTTCTGATGCTCGCGCTCGCGGCCGCGATCCTCGTCCCGCTGGCCAACGCCCGGTGGGCCAGCGGCACCTGGCCGCACGCGCTCACCGTCGACCTCACCAGCCCGCTCACCGGCGCCAGCGACTGGATCATCGACAACCGCGACAGCCACCCGCTGTTCCTCTACTTCTTCGGCTACCTCAGCAACGGCGTGGTCCTCTCGGTGCGCGCCGTGTATCTGGTGCTGCTCGGCGCGGGCTGGGCCGGGGTCACCGCGGCGGCCGCGCTGGTCGCCTGGCGGGTGGCCGGGGTGCGGCTCGCGCTCGGCACGGCGGCCGCGTTCCTGGCCTGCGGCCTGCTCGGCATGTGGGTGCCGACCATGCAGACGCTGGCCCTGATGGTCGTCGCCGTCCTCGTGTCGGTCGTCGTGGGCGTGGTGCTCGGCCTGGCCGGCGGCCTCTCCGAGCGCCTGGACCGCGCCCTGCGCCCGGTCCTCGACACCATGCAGGTACTGCCCGCCTTCGCCTACCTGCTCCCGGTCGTGCTCGTCTTCGGCATCGGCGTCCCGGCGGCCGTCCTGGCCACCGTCGTCTACGCCGCCCCGCCCATGGCCCGGCTCACCGCGCTCGGACTGCGCGGCGCCGACAAGGAGGTCCTGGAAGCGGTGGAGTCGCTGGGCGCGACCGCCCGGCAACGTCTGCTGACCGCCCGGATCCCGCTGGCCCGCAAGGAACTCCTCCTCGGCCTCAACCAGACGATCATGATGGCCCTCGGCATGGCGGTCATCGCGTCGGTGATCGGCGCGGGCGGCCTCGGTGACCGCGTCTACCAGGCGCTGGCCTCGGTCGACGTGGGCGCGGCCCTCGCCGCCGGCATCCCGATCGTGCTCCTCGCGGTCGTCCTGGACCGGGTCACGGCCGCCGCCGGTCGCGCCGGCGACGGCGAACCGGGCCGCGGCCGGGCCGGCTGGCTCTACGCCGCTGCCGCCGCCGTGGCCGTGGCCCTCGTCGGGCGCGTGATCGGCCGGATCGACTGGCCCGACGCCTGGACGGTGAGCATCGCCGCCCCGGTCAACGACGCCGTCGACTGGATGACCGACCACCTCTACTCCGGGGTGCCCGTGATCGGCGGCACCGCCGACTGGGCCGGCCACTTCACCACCTGGGTCCTCGACCCCGTCCGGGCCGGCCTCCAGGGACTGCCCTGGTGGGCCGTGCTGCTGCTGGTCGCCGCGATCGCCTGGCCGATCGGCACCTGGCGCACCGCGCTGACCGCCGTCCTCGCGCTGGCCGCGACCGGCGTGCTCGGCGTGTGGGAACCGTCCCTGGACACCCTCTCCCAGGTGCTGGCCGCCGTCGCCGTCACCCTCGTCCTGGGCTTCGCGACCGGCATCGCCGCCGCCCGCAGCGACCGCGTCGAACGGCTGCTGCGCCCGGTTCTGGACGTGTTCCAGACGATGCCGCAGTTCGTGTACCTGATCCCGGTCGTCGCCCTGTTCGGCGTCGGCCGCGCCCCCGCCGTCGCGGCGGCCGTCGTCTACGCGCTGCCCGCCGTCGTCCGCATCACCACCCAGGGCCTGCGCCAGGTCGACCCGGCGGCGATGGAGTCCGCCCGGTCCCTCGGCGCGACCGGCGCGCAGCAACTGCGCCAGGTCCAGCTTCCGCTCGCCCGGCCCGCGCTGCTGCTCGCCGTGAACCAGGGCGTGGTCCTCGTCCTCGCCGTCGTCATCATCGGCGGTCTGGTCGGCGGTGGCGCGCTCGGCTACGACGCCGTGTTCGGGCTCGCCCAGGGCGACCTCGCGACCGGTCTGGTGGCCGGCGCCGCGATCGTCTGCCTCGGCCTGATGCTCGACCGGGTGACCCAGCCGGCCGACCGCCGCGTGAAGAAGGGAGCGTGACCATGCGACTCGGGAACCTGAAACCCCGTACGACCGCTGTGACGGCCGGCGCGTCGGCGCTCCTGCTGCTCACCGGCTGCGGCGCCGCCGACATGACCAAGCAGGCCTCGCCGTTCGCCAACGCGCAGGGCGCCAAGACCGTGACCCTCTCGGTCCAGTCCTGGGTGGGCGCGCAGGCCAACGTGGCCGTCGCCCAGTACCTGCTGGAGCACAAGCTCGGCTACCGCGTCGACACCGTGCAGGTCGACGAGGTGCCCGCCTGGGACGCGCTCAGCCAGGGCCGGGTCGACGCGATCATGGAGGACTGGGGCCACCCCGACCAGGAGCAGCGCTACGTCGACGACAAGAAGACGATCGCGCGCGGCGGCGACCTCGGCGTCACCGGACACATCGGCTGGTTCGTCCCGACGTACTTCGCGAAGCAGCACCCGGACGTCACCGACTGGAAGAACCTGAACAAGTACGCGTCCCAGTTCCGCACCGCCGAGAGCGGCGGCAAGGGCCAGCTCATGGACGGCTCCCCGTCCTACGTCACCAACGACAAGGCCCTGGTGCAGAACCTGAAGCTCGACTACCAGGTCGTCTTCGCCGGTTCCGAGGCCGCCCAGATCACGCAGATGAGGCAGTTCGCCAAGGAGAAGAAGCCCTTCCTCACCTACTGGTACGCCCCGCAGTGGCTCTTCGAGAAGGTCCCGATGACCGAGGTGAAGCTGCCCGCCTACAAGGAGGGCTGCGACGCGGAGCCGGACAAGGTGGCCTGCGGCTACCCGCGGACCCCGCTCCAGAAGTACCTCAACGCGGACTTCTCGAAGGACGGCGGCAGGGCGGCCGCCTTCCTGAAGAAGTTCAAGTGGACGACGGAGGACCAGAACGAGGTGTCCCTGATGATCGCCGACCAGAAGCTCACTCCGGAGGCGGCCGCCAAGAAGTGGGTGGACGGCCACACGTCGACATGGAAGGCGTGGCTGTCCTGAGCGCTCCCAGGACAGCCACGGCAACAGGCACGGGGACGGGGACGGGCACGGGCACTAGGACAGGCCCCGCACCAGTTCCGTGCTGATCTCCCGCAGGGCGGCTGCCGACCGCCGCTGGAGTCCCGGTCCGAACGTGACGCGGGTGGCCCCGAGTTTGCCGAGTCCGGCGGGCGAGGGGCCCTCGCCGTCCACCCGGCCGCCCACGTTGAGCGGGCCCAGGATCCCCGACCGCAGCAGCGGCAGGAGGGCCGTCGGGGCGCCGATCGGATAGACGCAGTCGGCGCCCGCGGCGACGTACGCCGCCGCCCGCTCGATGGCCCCTCCGGGGTCGCCGTCGCCGTGCGCGAAGGTGTCGACGCGCGCGTTGACGAAGAGCCGGTCGCCCGCCGCCCGCCGCACCTCGGCGAGCCACTCGGCGTGCTCGCGCGGGTCCTTGAGGACACCGTCGACCGAGTCCTCCAGGTTGCAGCCGACGGCGCCCGTCTCCAGCAGCCGCTCCACCAGCTCCTTCGGCGCCAGCCCGTATCCGTCCTCGACGTCCGCCGACACCGGCACGTCCACCGCCCGTACGATCCGGGCGACCGCCGCGAACATCTCGTCGGCCGGGGTCCGCCCGTCCGCGTACCCGAGCGAGGCGGCGACGCCCGCGCTCGGCGTCGCCAGCGCCGGGAACCCGGCCTCGACGAACACCCGGGCGCTGGCCGCGTCCCAGGGGCCGGGCAGGACGAGAGGGTCGCCCGGCAGCCGGCCGTGGTGCAGCCCGCGGAACTCGTCCACCTTGCTCATGACGTCCACCTCGCTCATGGCGTGTAACCCCCCGGAGGGATACGGCGGGCGACCATCACCCGGTTCCAGCTGTTGATGGCGGTGATCAGCGCGACGAGATGGGCGAGCCGAGGGGCGTCGAAGTGCCTGGCTGCCCGCTCGTACACCTCGTCGGGCACGAAGCCCCCGGTCAGCACGGTCACCGCCTCGGTGAGCGCGAGCGCGGCCCGCTCCCGCTCGTCGTAGACGTCCCCCGCCTCCTCCCACGCGCTCAGCAGATCGAGCCGCTTCTCGCTCACCCCGTGCTCGCGGGCGATCGTGAGGTGCATGTCGAGGCAGAACGCGCAGTGGTTGAGCTGCGAGGCGCGGATCACCACGAGCTCGGCGAGAGCGGGGTCGCCGAGCCCCTGCTTCGCGGCCGCGCTGAGCGTGGACATGGCCCGGCCGACCTCGCGGTCGAGGAGATTCGTACGGCTCATGCGTGCTGCCCCGGCCGGTAGTGCCCCGGCACCAGCCGGCAGGTCACGCCGAACCGGTTCCACGCGTTGATCACCGTGATCGCGGCGATCAGCTGCGCCAGCTCGGCCTCCTCGAAGTGCTTGGCGGCCCGCTCGTACACCGCGTCGGGCACGTAGCCCTCCGTCAGCACGGTCACCGCCTCCGTCAGGGCCAGCGCCGCGAGTTCCTTCTCGGTGTAGAAGTGCGCCGACTCCTCCCACGCGCTGAGCTGGATGATCCGCTCGACGCTCTCGCCCGCCGCGAGGGCGTCCTTGCTGTGCATGTCGACGCAGAGCGCGCAGTGGTTGATCTGCGAGGCGCGGACCTTCACCAGCTCGACCAGCTTCGGGTCGAGGCCCCTGCGGGCGGCGGCGTCGAGCCGGAGCATCGCCTTGAGGACCTCGGGGGCGTGCGCGGACCAGTTCAGCCGGGGGGTGTGCTCGGGGGCGTACGGAACCTGTTCGTCGGTGGTCGTGGGGTCTGCGTGCGTCGTCATGCCTTCGACCCTAGGAGCGGGGCAGCCCAGGAGTATGGTCCATTTCCATGGCGAGATCATGGGCCACTTTCGGCGTCGACCTGCATCTGGAACCGACCGGACCGCACCTGCGCCGGGGCCTGACCGACGCCCTGCGCGAGGCCGTCCGCAGCGGCCGGCTGCCCTCCGGCACCCGGCTCCCCTCCTCGCGCTCGCTCGCCGCCGACCTGGGCATCGCCCGCAACACGGTCGCCGACGCCTACGCCGACCTCGTCGCCGAGGGCTGGCTCACCGCCCGCCAGGGCTCGGGCACGAAGGTGGCCGAGCGCCGCGTCGTCCCGCCGTCGGGCGCGGTGCCCCCTCGCCCCGAGCGCCGCCGGCCCGCCTACGACCTGCGCCCCGGCACCCCCGACCTCGGGACCTTCCCGCGCGCCGAGTGGCTCAGGGCGGCCCGCCGCGCCCTCACCACCGCCCCCTCCGACGCCCTCGGCTACGGCGATCCCCGCGGCCGCGTCGAACTGCGCGCCGCCCTCGCCGGCTACCTCTCCCGCGCCCGCGGCGTACGCGCCGACCCCGAACGCATCGTGGTGTGCGCCGGGTTCGCGCACGGACTGAGACTGCTCACCACCGTCCTGCGGGCACGCGGGGTGCGCACGATCGCCGTCGACTCGTACGGGCTGGACGAGCACTGGAGGCTCCTGGCGGCGGCGGGGCTGACCACGACGCCGCTGCCCGTCGACGAACGGGGCACGGACACCGGCCGGTTGAAGGACGCGGGCGCGGTCCTGCTCACCCCCGCCCACCAGTTCCCGATGGGCGTGCCCCTGCACCACGACCGGCGGGCGGCCGTCGTGGACTGGGCACGGCACACCGGCGGGCTGGTCCTGGAGGACGACTACGACGGCGAGTTCCGCTACGACCGCCAGCCCGTCGGCGCCCTCCAGGGCCTGGACCCCGACCACGTGGTGTACCTGGGCACCGCGAGCAAGTCGCTGGCCCCCGGCCTGCGCCTGGGCTGGATGGCGCTGCCGCCGGACGTCGCGGAGGAGGTCGTCGCGGCCAAGGGCGGGGTGGACACCTGCGGGGTCCTGGACCAGCTGACACTCGCGGAGTTCCTCACGTCGGGCGCGTACGACCGGCACGTCCGGGCGGCGCGCACCCGCTACCGCCGACGCCGTGACGCACTGGTCGCGGCGCTCACCGCGCACGCCCCGGCGATCCGCGTCACCGGCATCGCGGCGGGTCTGCACGCTGTCCTGCGGCTCCCGCCCGGCACGGAGGAGGCGGTGGTGCGGGCGGCGGCCTACCAGGGCCTGGCGGTCGACGGCCTCATCCCCCGCTACCGCCATCCCGACGCGGTCACCGAGCCCCTCGACGCCCTGGTCGTCGGCTACGGCACCCCGCCGGACCACGCCTGGTCCGGCGCGCTGGACGCGTTGTGCGCGGCGCTTCCCTTCGGCGAGAACGGTTCCGGAATTCCTTTTCCCGGATAGATTTCCCGGCCGCAGGGGAATACAGTCTCCCCATGACGAACAATAATTCCGTGTCCCGTGTGGCGCTCAAGAGGATAACCCCCGATGTTTCCGCCGCGATGGGCTCCCTGCACGGCGCCGCCGTTATCGCCGCCCAGGACGCCAAGGTCGAACCCGAGATCCTGGAACTGGTCAGGATCCGCGCCTCACAGCTCAACGGCTGCGCGTTCTGCCTCGACATGCACACCAAGGACGCCCGCGCCCAGGGCGAGGCCGAGCAGCGGATCTACGCCCTGAACGCCTGGCGGGAGACCCCCTTCTTCAGCGAACGGGAGCGCGCCGCACTGGCGTTGACCGAGGCGGTGACCCTGGTGCACGACGGGCAGGTGCCGGACGCGGTGTACGCCGAGGCCGCGGAGGTCTTCGACGAGGCACAGGTCGCGGCGCTGATCTGGGCGGCCACGGTCATCAACGCGTACAACCGGATCGCCGTCGCGACACGCATGGTCCCGGGGGCTTACCAGCCCGCAAAGAAGCAATAGAGAAGCAGTGGAGAAGTAATCCGAAAAAAATGGAGAAGGAATGCGGAATTCGGGCATCGGCGATATCTGCCGATGCCCGTGGTGTGTGCGTCCTAGGAATGCGGAAGCGGCTCCCACAATTCGTCTCTCCGAGTGCAGGTCGTGTGGTCGACGTGTCCTCCTCAGTACTTCCCGCCCGCCACCGCCGGCGCCCCGCCCCGGGGTCCGTACGGCGCGTGCTCCAGCCATGAGCCGCACGCGGGCAGCACGGGAGCGAGGGCCGCCGCCGCACGCTGCCTGAGCCGTACGGTCCGGCGCCGTGGCCGCAGATGCTCCAGGGCGGCCCCGGCCGCCTCGCTGTTGAACAGCCCCGCGGCCCGCCGTACGTCCGCGAACGCGGCCACCGCCTCCGGCGCGCCGGCGGCCACGGCCCGCGCGGCCGCCGCCGCGTCGGCGATCCCGCTGTTCATGCCCCGCGCGCCGAACGGCGGAAACAGATGAGCGGCCTCGCCGACGAGCAGCACCCGCCCGTGCGGGTCCGTGAACGAGGCCGCGACCTTGCGCAGGAAGCGGTACGTCGACACCCACAGGATCCGCTCCGCGTACCCGTCGCCCACCACCCCCGGCAGCCACTCCCGCACGGCGTCCTCGGTCCCGTACACCTCCTCCGCATCGTCGTCACGGCACTGGAGGTCCACCTGGAAGCCGCCGGTGAACGGCACCCGCATCACACTGCGGCCCCCGACGCCCGGATGCTCGTAATGGAAGACCCGCTCCAGCGGCAGCTCGGCGCCCGGCACGTCCGCCACGTCGACGACGACATGGAAGCCCTCGCCGCGCACGCCCTCCATGGGGATGCCCAGCGCGCCCCGGACGGCCGAGCGGGCGCCGTCGGCGGCGACGACGTACCCGGCGTCCCATTCCCGGCCGTCCTCGCCGGCCAGCGTGACGCCGTTCCCGGACGTTCGTACACCGCGGACCCGCGCGTCCCAGACGAAGTCCACCCCCGCCCGCTCGCACGCGGCGCGCAGGAAGCGCTCGGTGTCCAGCTGACGCAGGCTCGTGAACGGCGGCAGCCCGGAGAGGGGCGGGAAGGTCCGCGCGTACACCTCGCGGCCCCGGTAGAGGGTGCGCCGGGTGTGCCAGGTCCGGCCGTACGCCGTGATCTCGGCGGCCAGCCCCGGGGACATCCCGTCGAGCAGCCGCAGGGTCTCCCGGTGCACGAACAGGGCACGGCTGCCCGGCCGTTCACGGTTCTCGTGGTCCGCCTCCAGGAGCACGACCGGCAGCCCGCGCGCGCGCAGGGCGAGCGCGGCCGACAGGCCGACCGGACCCGCGCCCACCACGATCACGGGATTCACGCGCGCACGCTCGCCCGGGTCTGGGTCAACTGGGTCAGCATCCGGGTGATCTCCCCCCGCTTCACCTTCCAGGTCGCCGTCATCGGCAGCTCCTCGAACCGCCACTGGCGCGGCGCGGCCATCGCGGGCAGATCGGCGGTCGCCTCCCGCCAGCGCTCCGGGTCGAGGGGCTGCTCGCCCCGCACGCACACCACCGGCACCGGCTCACGGTCCGCGCCGGCCACGATCACGACCTCGCGGAGCTCCTCCAGCCGCTCCATCAGCGCGTCCTCGACCGCCAGATTGCTGTGCACGGCGTCGATCCGGTCCACCTCCCGGTCGATCAGATGCAGCGCGCCCAGGCGGCTCATGTATCCCATGTCGCCCATCTGCCACCACCCGCCGTCGAGTTGACGCTCGTACTGCGCCCGCGCGCCGAGGTAGGTGAGGATGCGGCCCCTGGTGCGGGCCTCGATCCGCCCGGGGGTGCCGGGGGCGACCGGCCTGCCGTCGGGGTCCGCGACCCGGACCCGGGTGAAGCCCGGGATCCCGATCCCCACCCGACGTCCGTCCGCCCGCTCCACGCTGCGCCGGGTGAACCACTGGAACGCGACGGGCCCGGTCTCGCTCTGCCCGTACAGCTGGATCAGCCACGGGGCACGCCGGCGCGAGGCGCCCAGCAGCCGCCGTACCGTGCGCGGATGGATCGCGTCGAACGTGGAGCCGTACGACTTCACCCGGGACAGCGGAGCACCGGGCGCGTCGGCCAACTCCTCCCACAGCACGAAGGTGTTGGGATGCGTCTCGACGATGCCGGGGCGGTGCCGGACCAGCAGCGGTCCCACGCTCGCCGGGTCCGGGTCGGTGATCAGCACGAGCGGGCTGCCGAAGTGCAGCAGGACGCCGAGCAGATGGTAGAAGCGCGAGTGCACGAACGACATGTGCAGCGCGGCGGTCTCGCCCCGGGTGGGCCAGCCCATCGCCTTCTGCGGCACCAGCCGGTTCCACATCGTGTTCGGGCAGTGCACGGCCAGCTTGGGGACGCCGGTGGTGCCCGAGCTGTGGGTGATCAGGGCGGGCTCACGGGGGTGCAGCCGGACGGGAGCGGGCGGCTCGGCGCCGGCGTACTGCGCCAGGGGCTCGGCGCCCGGCGCGTCGTCCACGGAGAGGATCCGGCGCACCCGCGCGTCGATGCCGGCCTCCTTCAGCGGCCCGGCCAGCTTGGCCCGGTCGGTGATCAGCCAGGGCTGCCGCAGCCGTTCGAGCAGCTGCCCGACGACGGGGCCGGCCAGACCGGGGGAGAGGAGTACGGGGACCGCGCCGATACGGGAGACCGCGCAGGTCAGCAGCACGATGTCGACGTTGTCCGTCTTGTGTACGACCACCTGCTCCGAGGGCCGCACCCCGGCCGCCCACAGCCGGCCCGACAGCTCCTCGACCACGTCGGCCAGGCCGTCGTAGTCGAGGTCGACCCCGAGGGAGGGGTGGGTGTCCAGCGGCCGGTCCAGGGTGACGAAGACGGCTCCGTGCCGGTCGGCCGCCCGCCGGAACAACGGACCCAGGTAGAACCCGCGGTCGGCGAGCAGGGATTGCTGCGACATGTGGCTGTTCCTCTCAGACACGGACCCGGACCCGGACATGGACCCGGACACGGACCCGGACCCGGTCACCACGCCCCCTGGCGCACCAGGTGGCGGCGGAGCTTTCCGGTGGGAGTACGGGGCAGCGACGCGACGAAGCTGACACTGCGCGGCACCTTGAACGCGGCGAGCCGCTCCCGC
The DNA here is from genome assembly GCF_044766465.1 of Streptomyces sp. NPDC102259. Lineage (NCBI taxonomy): Bacteria > Bacillati > Actinomycetota > Actinomycetes > Kitasatosporales > Streptomycetaceae > Streptomyces > Streptomyces sp. NPDC102259. The sequence continues at coordinate 216,021 of NZ_JBIWMA010000009.1, forward strand.
GCGAGCGCGACGAGCTCGTCCTCCAGCCGCGCCAGACCGGTGGGGCCGGCGGGGGAGGCGGTGGGGGCTGTGGGGGCCGTGGGGACGACGAAGGCGCGCAGGCGGGTGCGGCCCCGGCCGTCCGGGACGGCGGCGACCGCGACCTCGCGGACCGCCGGGTGGGCGCGCAGAGCGGCCTCCACCTCCAGCGGGGAGACGGTGATCCCGCCGACCATCTCCATGTCGTCGGTGCGGCCCAGGTGGCGGTAGGAGCCGTCCGGTTCGCGGCGCGCCCGGTCGTGGGTGGCCAGCCAGCCGCCGACCAGCGTGCGCCGCGTCTCCTCGGGCCGGTTCAGATACCCGGGCGTCACCGTCGGCCCGCGCACCCACAGCTCCCCCTCCGCACCGTCCGGCACGGGCCGCCCGGCACGGTCGCGCAGCTCCACCTCGAACCCCGGCACGGGACGCCCCACGGTGCCCGGACGGTCGTGGCCGAGACTGTTGGCACAGAAGGCGTGACCGGCCTCGGTCGAACCGATCTGCTCCAGCACCGGCGCGCCGAGCAGCTCGGTGATCTGTCCGCCGAGCCCGTCCGGCAGGCCCTCGCCGGCCGACACCGCGACGCGCACCGAGGCGAAGCAGGCCGTGTGACCGCCGCCCCGGTCGGCGACCAGCGCCGCGTACGCCGACGGCACGGAGTAGAGCAGGCTCACCCGGTGCCGGGCGACGAGTTCGTCGACGGCGGCGGGTGTCGGACGCCGGTCCACCAGGACGGCGCTGGAGCCGGAGAAGAGCGGGAAGACGAAGGCGTTGCCGAAGCCGTACGCGAAGTACAGCTTGGACACCGACAAGGTGACGTCCTCCTCGGTGATTCCGAGCAGCCGCCGGCCGATGAGCTCGTGGTACGTCCCCGGATCGCCGTGCGTGTGCACGACGCCCTTGGGGCGGCCCGTGGTGCCGGAGGTGTACTGCACGTACAGCGGTGTCCGCGCGTCCACCGGGTGGGCGGCGGCCGGCTCGGCGGCGGGCGCGAGCGCGAGGAGCTGGTCGGAGCCCAGGCGCGCCCGGTCGGCGAAACGGTCCTCGAGAGCCGGCCCCGTCACGCACAGCGCGGCGTCGACGTCCTCGGCCATGAACGCGTGCTCGGCCGCGGGCAGTTCGGGATTGACCAGGACGGCCACGGCCCCGAGCCGGGCGACGCCGAGGAAGGCCGCGACCCACGCGATCCCGTCGGGCAGCGCCAGCAGCACCCGGTCCCCGGCCCGCACCCCGTGCCCCGCGAGCACCCCGGCGGCCCGCGCCCCCAGGTCATGCGCCTCACCGTGGGTCCACACCTGGTGCCCCTGATGAAACGCGGGCCGCCCACCCCACCCACGCCGCTCGGCGAGCGAGGCGAGATCCGCGGCGAGGTTGCCGACACCGACACCGACGCCGACACCGGCGCCTGCACCGACCCCCCGGCCCCCGGAACCACCGGGCGACCTCGTCGTGGGCTGCGAAGCCGTCGTGGGCTGTGACGTGGTCATCGGGCGGCGCCCTTCGCGGTGGCCGGGCCGGGTGCGGGGGGCGTGCCCCGGGAGCGGCCCGCGCCCGCCCGCCCCGGCGCTCCGGGCGCCCGGGTCGGCGCCGCGCCGTGCTCCCGCAGGGCCCGCATCTGCGCGGCCGTCTTCAGCAGCATCTCGTCGTACTCCGCGACCGGATCGGAGTCCAGGACGATCGCGCCCCCGGCCCCCATCCGCAGCAGACCGTCGGCCAGGACGGCCGTGCGGATGACGATGTTCAGGTCCGCGCCGCCGCTGCACCCCAGATAGCCGAGGGCGCCCGCGTACACGCCCCGCGCCTCCGTCTCGAGACCGTCGATGATCTCCAGCGTGCGCTGCTTCGGCGCCCCCGTCATCGACCCGCCGGGGAAGCAGGCGCGTACGCAGTCCACCGCGTCGGTGCCCGCGCGCAGCCGGCCCTCGACGGTGGAGACGAGCTGGTGCACGGTGGCGTACGTCTCGGTGGCCATGAGCCGGGAGACCCGCACGGTCCCGGTCCGGCAGACCCGCCCCAGATCGTTGCGGAGCAGGTCGACGATCATCAGGTTCTCGGCGCGGGTCTTGGCGTCCGCCGCCAGCTCGTCCCTGAGCCGGGCGTCCTCCAGCGGACCGGCACCGCGCGGCGCGGTCCCCTTGACGGGCTTGGCCTCGGCGACGCCGTCCCGGGTGATCCGCAGGAAGCGTTCGGGCGAGGAGCCGGCCACGTCGAGGTCGCCGAACTTCAGGAAGGCCGCGTACGGCGCGGGGTTGACGCGGCGCAGCACCCGGTAGAAGCCGTAGGCGTCGTCCGGAGCGGGTAGGACGGCGGCGTCGGTCAGACAGATCTCGTAACTGGTGCCCGCGGCGAGCTCGCGCCGGCAGGCCGCGATGTCCGCGAGGTACGTCGCCCGGTCCCGCACCAGCCAGGGCTCGACCTCACCCACGCCCGCCTCACCGCTCCCGAGCCCCGCCCCGCTCACCGCGAGGGCACCGGCGGCACCGACCGCCTCGACGCCACCGGCGGCACCGACGGCACGGTCTGCCGGGCGGTCCGCCGGGGTCTCGGCGGGCAGTGAGGTGAGCCGGGCCAGCGTGGTCTCGAGCCAGTCGGTGGCCTCGTGGGTGGCGTGCGGGGTGTCCTCCGCCAGACAGACCGCGTAGGTGAAGCCCTTCTCGTGGTCCACCGCGATCAGCCGGTCGGCGAACAGCCAGCAGGCGTCCGGGGTGGTGGAGCGATGCCGGTTCGGGGAGCCGCAGTCGGCCTTCGTCTCGTAGCCGAAGTAGCCGACATAGCCGCCGGTGAAGTCGAAGGGGAGCCCGGTGGCGTCGACCCGACGGTTCGCCAGCTGCCGCTTGAGATAGTCGAAGACGCTCGCCCGGACCTTGCGCGTCGGCCGCCCCGCCCGCTCGATCTCGCAGCGGCCGGCCTCGACGTCGTACCGGACGAACTCGGCGAGCGGACCGCTGTCGTCGCCGAAGAAGGAGAAGCGGGAGAGTCCCCGCTCGACCCGGGAGCTGTCCAGCCAGAACGCCCGCGGCGAGTCGGCGTACAGCCGGGTGAAGGCGGCCTCCGCGTCGATCGCCTCGGCGATGCGGCGGGTGTGCAGCCGATGGACGGGCCGGTCGGCACGGCGCGGGTGGGGGACGGTCGTCCTGGGGCTCGGCATCGCCGCCGCGTCCGGGGTGACCGCGGTGTTCTTCGTACGCGTCTTGCGGGCCCGCTCGGCCGTCAGGTTCCGGAAGTTCACGAGCATCCGGTGGCCGTACTCGGTGAGCACCGACTCCGGGTGGAACTGCACGCCCCACAGGGGCCGTTCGCGGTGCCGCAGCCCCATCAGGACGCCGTCCTCCGCCCAGGCGGTGGCCTCCAGGGAGGCGGGCAGCGGCTCGCGTACGGACAGCGAGTGGTAGCGGACGGCGGTGAAGTTCTGCGGCAGACCCTGGAACAGGTCCCGTCCGTCGTGGCGGACGGCCGACAGATGCCCGTGCCGCGGCTCCGGGGCGGGCGCCACCCGGCCGCCCTCCCCGTGCGCGATGCCCTGGTGGCCGAGGCAGACCCCGAGCACCGGCACCGGGGACTCGGCGAGCACTCTCGCGCTGATGCCGAAGTCACGCTTCTTCGACGGATGCCCGGGTCCGGGCGACACCACCACGTTGTCGAAGGCGGCGATATCGGGAACGGCGTCCGCGGCGGCGTCATTGAGGATCACCACCGGTTCCTCGCCGTTGACCTCGGCGATCAGTTGGAACAGGTTGTACGTGTACGAGTCGTAATTGTCGATGAGCAGGGTCTTCACCCGCCCACCTCCTCGGGGTCGTTCTCGGGTGCTACGCGGTCCGTCGTTTATGCCGTCCACGAAGCGCTTGGAGCGGTGGATACAGCCATTTCTTGAAGAAACGCTGAAGGCGTGGCATGAGAATCCAGGTGACAAGGGCCGTCACGCACAGGCAGAGCAGCAGTGTGCGAATGAACGGATTGAGGCCACCGAGATAGGGAAGCGCGATCAGATTAAAGAGGAGCACGGGCGGGAAAACCGCGCTCATATTCACAAACCATAACTTCCATTTCGACGGCGGGGCCGGCGCCCTGGGTGCGGGGGTCTGGGAGTCGAACCAGGCCTTGGAGCCGCGCACGCTTCTGCGGTCCGTCTGCCGGGCGATGCCCAGCGCCCGCTCGTCCCACTCCACCCTGGCGGCCGAGTCCTCCCAGGCCCGCGCCGTGCCTTCGGTCGCGAAGCGATAGACCACATGCCACTCCGCCTCTCCATCGACAAGTACACCGCCCCCCAGGAAGCCGGGTTGCCGTGCGCTCGCGCCCAGCATGGCCCACCCCCAGGAGTGGAAGTCGGCCTCGCGGCCCGGCACCACGCGATATGCGGAGGTGACGGTGACGGGATTACTGGTCACACCGTCGAGTACGCAGCAGAGAGCGCTTGCGTTCACAGGTTCTTCAAACTTCTACAACTGTCTCGTCCTGTCCGGAACGCGGCTTTTCATCGTCTTTTCAGCGGTCTTGAGTCCTTCTGTCGAACGGTACTGTCGGTAACCTTTCCGGGATTCCTGGAAGCGCTTGCCGGTAAGTCGAGAGAAGTGCACGATCGAGCCTCCGGCGAATTTCCTGATCGAAGGAGAACCATGTCCAGGTACGACTGGAGCCTCACTCACGAGGGAATCGAACAGGCTCGTTCCGCAATAGAACCGATCCGAAAGGAAGTGACCGCCCACCCGATCTATCAGCGGATGAGCAGCCGTGCGGACCTGGCGGTCTTCATGACGCACCACGTGTTCGCGGTCTGGGACTTCATGTCCCTGCTCAAGTCGCTCCAGCGGGACCTCACCTGCGTCGACGTCCCCTGGGTGCCGCGCGGCTCCGCGGTCAGCCGGCGGCTCATCAACGACATCGTCCTCGTCGAGGAGAGCGACGAGCTGAACGGCGGCTTCACCAGCCACTTCGAGCTGTACCGCGCGGGCATGGACGAGGCGGGCGCCCCCACGGCCCGGATCGACACCTTCATCGCGCTGATCGCCGAGGGCCACGACGTGCCGTCGGCGCTGCGGGTCGCCCAGGTCCCCGCCCCCGCGGCCGAGTTCGTGCGCACGACCTTCCAGATCATCGCCGACCGGCCGCTGCACTGCCGGGCCGCCGCCTTCGCCTTCTCCCGGGAGGACCTCATCCCGGACATGTTCGACCAGGTCATCGAGAAGGAGGGCACCGACCGGCTCCCGCTCTTCCGTGACTACCTGGCCCGCCACATCGAGGTGGACGGCGAGGAGCACACCCCCATGGCCATGCAGATGGTCGCCGACCTCTGCGGCACGGACGACACGCGCTGGCAGGAGGCCGTCGAGACGGCCATCCTCGCGCTGGAGGCGAGGATCCGCCTGTGGGACGGCATCACGGCGACGATGGCCTGACCGGCGGCTCCGGCGCCGGCTCCGATGCCGACCCCGCCGGCGGTGCCGTTTCGGGCGCCTCACCGAACCGGGCCAGCGCCAGCGCCCCCGCCACCGCGACCGCGAAACCGAGCACGGCCAGCCAGCCGAGCCCCTCCCGGGTGCGGTCGCCCAGCCACACCACGCCCACCAGCGCGGGGCCGATCGTCTCGCCGATCACTATCCCGGCCGTGGCCGTCGTCACCGACCCCCGCTGGAGAGCCGTCGTCAGCAGCAGGAACGCGGCGCCGCCCCCCAGCAGCAGGGCGTACAGCGCCGGGTCGGTGAGCAGCTCCGCCGGGTCGAGCGAGTCGATCAACCGCACCGCCACCTCGACCACCCCGAACCCGAAACCGGCCCCGAGCCCCAGCACCAGCGCCCGTCCGCGTCCGGTCAGCCGCCTTCCGGCCAGCCCCAGCAACAGCACCCCGGCCGCCGCGCCGAGCATCACCCACGGCAACGCCGGCGGCCCGCTCTCCTCGCCCTCCGTCCCCGCCGCCACTCCCAGCATCGCCAGTCCCGCGCACACCACCCCCACCGCGGCCCACTCGGTCCGGCTCAGCCGTACCCTCAGCAGCCGCGCCGCGACCACCGCCGTCACCGCCAGGCTGGCGGCGAGGGCCGCCCCCACGGCGTAGATCGGCACCGAGCGCAGCGCGGCGATCTGGAACACGAACCCCAGCCCGTCCAGCCCGAGGCCCGCCAGATAGCGCCACTGCCGCACCGCCCGCAGCAGCAGCGCCGCGTCCCCGCCGCTTCCGCCGGCGGCCGCCCGCGCCGCCATCGCCTGAAGCACCGTCGCCGTACCGAAGCAGACCGCCGCGCCGAGGGCGCACACCATTCCGAAGAGCACGAAAGGACTGTAGGGGAACGGCTCGTGGGCGGGCCGCCTTCGGCCGCTCCCGGCACGGTGTCTAGGCTGACGGCCGGAAATCGTCGTAGGGGCGATGCGGCGAACGGGGAGACGGAACATGGCGGACGCGCGTCGGAGACTTCGCTCGGGCACGGTCGTGCTCGGCGGCATGGGAGTGCTCGCGGCGGCCCTGTCCGCCTGCTCCTCCGAGCCCGACAAGCGCTGCGTCGACCGCGACAGCTACAACCTCACCAAGGGCTACAAGGTCGTCGCCGACAAGAACTGCAAGTCCACGTCCGGCACGTCCGGCAAGGCGGGCAAGTCCGCCACGGCCGCCACGGACGACGCCTGGTACTACGGCGGCGACAAGAAGGGCTCCTGGGTCGACGGCGGCTCCTTCACCAAGCCGGGCAAGGGGTCCAGCGGCTCGACCGGCTCGAGCAGCAGCAGCGGAGGCAGCAGCAGCGGCAGCAGTGGCGGCGGCGGAGTCGACCGGAACGGCTTCGGCGGCGACAGCGACAGCGGCAGCGGTGTCGGCAAGGGCAGCTCCGGCAAGGGCAGCTCCGGCGGCTGAGCGCCCGAGCGGCTGAACAGGACACCGGCACCGTGCGACGTCACAGCATCGAACCCCGCCCCGACTGGCAGCGGACCGTCGAGGAACAGGGTCTCGTCTACCCCCTCACCCGTCACCCCGACGGCGGCCTGCGCCCCTACTGGGACGAGAGCGCCTACTACGTCTTCACCCTCGACGAGGTCGAGGCGCTGGAGGGGACCGTCGAGGAACTGCACACCATGTGCCTGGCGGCGGCCGCCCACCTCGTCGAGTCCGACCGTCTCGCCGACCTCGGCATCACCGACCCGCGGATCGCGGCGGCGGTCGCCGAGGCCTGGCGCCGGCGCGATGAACTACCGTCCGTCTACGGTCGTTTCGACCTCCGCTACGACGGCACGGGACCGGCGAAACTCCTGGAGTACAACGCCGACACCCCCACCTCGCTCGTGGAGGCGGCCTCCCCCCAGTGGTTCTGGATGGAGGAACGATTCCCCGGCGCCGACCAGTGGAACTCCCTCCACGAACGCCTGATCGCCGCCTGGAAGAAGCAGGCCCCCCTGCTCCCGCCCGGCAGCCCGCTCTTCTTCGCGCACTCCTCGCAGGACGAGCTGGGCGAGGACCTCATGACGGTCGCCTACCTCAAGGAGACCGCCGAGCAGGCCGGCCTGGACACCGACTGGATCTCCATGGAGGAGATCGGCTGGGACCCGCTGTCCGGCCGCTTCGTCGACCGGCAACTCCGCTTCATCCGCAGCTGCTTCAAGCTCTACCCCTGGGAGTGGCTGACCAGCGACCGCTTCGCCGGCCATGTCCTCGACACCCTCGACAACGGCGGCGGCACCGGCACGACGTTGTGGATCGAGCCGGCCTGGAAGATGCTCCTCAGCAACAAGGCGCTGCTGGCCGTCCTGTGGGAGCTGTACCCCGGGCACCCCAACCTCCTCCCCGCCTACCTCGACGGCCCCCGCGAGCTGGCGACCACCACCGGCTACGCGGCCAAGCCGCTGCTGGGCCGCGAGGGCGCCGGCGTCACCCTGCACGAGCCGGGCGGCGATCCCGCCCCGCGCACTGACGAGGCCTGCTGCTACCAGCAGTTGGCGCCCCTCCCCGCGTTCGACGGCAACCACGTCGTCCTCGGCGCGTGGATGGTGGAGGACGAGTCGGCCGGCCTCGGCATCCGCGAGTCCTCCGGCCTGATCACGGACGAGTACGCCCGCTTCCTGCCCCACGTGATCCTCTAGACCTCCGGGCGTCCAGACCTCCAGACCTCCAGACCGCCAGACCGCCAGACCGCCGGGCCTCCGGGCCCTTTCGAGACCCCGGATCCCCGCCCCCCCTGATCCGGGGGGGGCGCTCCGGATCCGCTGGAGGTGTGGTCCTGCGCGGGTCCGACGTCGCTCGCATGGTGGACGCCGGACCTTGGGATTCGGACGTGGCCGGTAGGCTGGCGAGCGGGCCGTGACTGGCGCGCTGGGATGGGACGGACCATCGGGGAGCGGCCTGTGAGCGACAAGAGTGCCGTGCGCCTGGGCCAGACCGAGCACCGTGACCGCACGCCACGCCCCCGGAGGCCGACGACATGTCCGAGCAGCAGTCCCTCTCCACCGAGTCCACCGCCTTCCGTGCCGCACTCGACGTGATCCGCGCCGTCGAGCCGCGCGTCGCCGACGCCATCGGCCAGGAGGTCCACGACCAGCGCGAGATGCTCAAGCTGATCGCCTCGGAGAACTACGCCTCCCCGGCCACCCTCCTCGCGATGGGCAACTGGTTCAGCGACAAGTACGCCGAGGGCACCATCGGCCGCCGCTTCTACGCCGGCTGCCGCAACGTCGACACCGTCGAGGCGCTGGCCGTCGAGCACGCCCGCGAGCTCTTCGGCGCCCGCCACGCCTACGTCCAGCCGCACTCCGGCATCGACGCCAACCTCGTCGCCTTCTGGTCCGTCCTCGCCGACCGCGTGGAGGTCCCCTTCCTCCAGAAGACCGGCGTCCGCCAGGTCAACGACCTCTCCGAGGCCGACTGGGCCGAGCTCCGCCAGGCCTTCGGCAACCAGCGCATGCTCGGCATGTCCCTGGACGCGGGCGGTCACCTCACCCATGGCTTCCGCCCGAACATCTCCGGCAAGATGTTCGACCAGCGCTCCTACGGCACCGACCCGGCCACCGGCCTGATCGACTACGAGGCCCTGCGCGCCTCGGCCCGCGACTTCAAGCCGCTGATCATCGTCGCGGGCTACTCCGCGTACCCCCGTCTGGTGAACTTCCGGATCATGCGCGAGATCGCCGACGAGGTCGGCGCGACCCTCATGGTCGACATGGCCCACTTCGCCGGCCTGGTCGCGGGCAAGGTCCTGACCGGCGACTTCGACCCGGTCCCGCACGCCCAGATCGTGACGACCACCACCCACAAGTCGCTGCGCGGCCCGCGCGGCGGCATGGTTCTGTGCGACGACTCGCTCAAGGACCAGGTCGACCGCGGCTGCCCGATGGTCCTCGGCGGCCCGCTCCCGCACGTCATGGCCGCCAAGGCCGTCGCTCTGGCGGAGGCCCGGCAGCCGTCCTTCCAGGACTACGCCCAGCGCATCGTCGACAACTCCCGCGCCCTCGCCGAGGGCCTGACACGGCGCGGCGCGACCCTGGTGACCGGCGGCACGGACAACCACCTGAACCTGATCGACGTCGCCTCCTCCTACGGCCTCACCGGCCGCCAGGCCGAGGCGGCGCTGCTCGACTCGGGCATCGTCACCAACCGCAACGCCATCCCCGCCGACCCGAACGGCGCCTGGTACACCTCCGGCATCCGCATCGGCACGCCGGCGCTGACGACGAGGGGTCTCGGGACGGCCGAGATGGACGAGGTGGCGTCCCTGATCGACCGGGTCCTCACCACGACGGAGCCGGGCACGACGAAGTCGGGCGCCCCCTCGAAGGCCGCCCACGTCCTGGACGCGAAGGTCGCGGACGAGATCTCCCGGCGGGCGACCGACCTGGTGGCGGGCTTCCCGCTGTACCCGGAGATCGACCTCGGCTGACCCCGGCGGCGCCCCGGGCGGCCCCCATGGCCGCCCGGGACCCGTTCCGGGCGGTCTCCGCGCTCTGAGACAATGATGAGCATGGCCTCTGACCGACCCCGCGTGCTCTCCGGAATCCAGCCCACCGCAGGCTCGTTCCACCTCGGCAACTACCTCGGCGCCGTCCGCCAGTGGGTGGCCCTCCAGGAGACCCACGACGCGTTCTACATGGTCGTCGACCTGCACGCGATCACGGTCCCGCAGGACCCGAAGGAGCTCAGCGCGAACACGCGGCTGGCCGCCGCCCAGCTGCTCGCGGCCGGTCTCGACCCGGACCGCTGCACGCTGTTCGTCCAGAGCCACGTCCCCGAGCACGCCCAGCTCGCCTGGGTCATGAACTGCCTCACCGGGTTCGGCGAGGCGAGCCGGATGACCCAGTTCAAGGACAAGTCCGCCAGGCAGGGCGCCGACCGCGCCTCCGTGGGCCTGTTCACGTACCCGATCCTCCAGGTCGCGGACATCCTGCTGTACCAGGCCGACGAGGTCCCGGTCGGTGAGGACCAGCGCCAGCACATCGAGCTGACCCGCGACCTCGCCGAGCGCTTCAACGGCCGCTTCGGCGAGACCTTCACGATCCCGAAGCCGCACATCCTGAAGGAGACGGGCAAGATCTACGACCTCCAGGACCCGTCGATCAAGATGAGCAAGTCGGCGTCCACGCCGAAGGGCCTCATCAACCTGCTCGACGACCCGAAGGCGACCGCGAAGAAGGTCAAGAGCGCGGTCACGGACACCGACACGGTCGTCCGCTACGACACCGAGAACAAGCCCGGCGTCAGCAACCTGCTCGGCATCTACTCGACGCTGACCGGCACCGGCATCCCCGAGCTGGAGCAGCGGTACGAGGGCAAGCTCTACGGCGCGCTCAAGACGGACCTCGCCGAGGTCGTCGTCGACTTCGTGACGCCGTTCCGGGACCGCACCCAGCAGTACCTGGACGACCCCGAGACGCTCGACTCGATCCTGGCCAAGGGCGCGGAGAAGGCGCGCGCCGTCGCCGCGGAGACCCTCTCCCAGACGTACGGGCGCGTGGGCTTCCTGCCCGCGAAGCACTGAGCGGCGCTCGGAAGCACGCGGTAGCACTCCGGGCGCACCGCACATCTGTTCCTCCGGGCAGAGCGCTGCACATCACTTTCCCTGCGCCTGCCCAGAGCACAGCTGTGGCCGTACAGTCGATAGCCGTACGACTGAGTACGAACCCGGCACCACACCCCGCCATGACGACATGACGACAGGAGAAGACGTGGGGACCGTAACGATCGGCGTGTCGATCGCGGTCCCGGAGCCTCACGGCAGCCTGCTCCAGGAGCGGCGCCTGGGCTTCGGCGACGCCGCGGCTCACGGCATCCCCACGCACGTCACGCTGCTGCCGCCGACCGAGGTCGGGTCGGGCGCGCTGCCGGCCGTCGAAGCGCACCTCACCGAGGTCGCCGCGGCCGGCCGCCCCTTCCCGATGAGGCTGTCCGGCACCGGCACCTTCCGGCCCATGTCGCCGGTGGTCTACGTGCGGGTCGTCCAGGGCGCGGAGACCTGCGCCTGGCTCCAGCACCGGATCCGGGCCGCCTCCGGGCCGCTGACCCGCGAGCTCCAGTTCCCCTACCACCCGCACGTCACCGTCGCGCACGGCATCGACGACGCGGCGATGGACCGGGCCTTCGAGGAGCTCGCCCACTACGAGGCCGCGTGGTCCTGCACCGGCTTCGCCCTCGCCGAGCAGGGCGCCGACGGCGTCTGGCGCAAGCTGCGCGACTACGCCTTCGGGGGCGCGGTCGTACCCCCGCAGGCCGCCCACGTCGACCGCGGCTCGCTGCCGACCCGCTAGCGGCCCGCCCGGTACTTCCGGCAGGCTCTAGACCGGCAGCCTGCGGAACAGCCCGCGGGGCGCGTGGCGCAGCAGCGACATCACCACGCGCAGCACGCCCGGCACCCACACCGTCTCCGAGCGGCGCCGCAGCCCCAGCTCGACGGCCGTGGCGACCGCCTCCGGGGTGGTCGCCAGCGGCGCCTCCGCGAGCCCCGCGGTCATCTTGGTCCGGACGAACCCGGGGCGTACGACCATGACGTGCACGCCCGTGCCGTGCAGCGCGTCCCCCAGCCCCTGGGCGAAGGCGTCGAGGCCCGCCTTGCTGGAGCCGTAGATGAAGTTCGAGCGGCGGGCCCGTTCGCCGGCGACGGAGGACAGGACGACCAGGGAGCCGTGGCCCTGGGTCTGCAGGGCGCGCGCGGCGACCAGCCCCGACGACACCGCCCCCGTGTAGTTGGTCTGCGCGACGCGCACCGCGGCCGCCGGGTCGCGCTCGTCGTTCGCCTGGTCGCCGAGGACGCCGAAGGCGAGCAGCACCGCGTCGACGTCGCCCTCGGCGAAGACCTTGCCGAGGACCGCCTCGTGGGACTCCGGATCGAGCGCGTCGAAGGGGACGGTGTGCACGTCCGCCCCCAGGGTGCGCAGCTCGGCGGCGGCCGACTCCAGGGCGGGCGACGGGCGGCCGGCCAGCCACACCGTGCGGGTGCGGCGGGCGATCAGACGGCGCGCGGTGGCCAGCGCGATCCCGGACGTGCCGCCGAGGACGAGAAGGGACTGGGGGAGGCCGAAGGCGTCCTTCATGGTGACTCCTGGAAGTTGAGCCGGCGGGCGAGGTCCGACACGAACACTCCGCGCGGGTCCAGCTCCGCGCGCAGCGCGCGGAAGTCGTCGAGGCGCGGGTACATCGCGCTGAGCAGTTCGGGGCGCAGCCGGGAGTCCTTGGCGAGGTAGACGCGGCCGCCGGCGGTGGCCACCTCCTCGTCCAGCTCGTCGAGGAAGGCGCCGAGGCCGGGCAGTCCGGCCGGGATGTCCACGGCGAGGGTCCAGCCCGGGCGCGGGAAGGAGAGCCAGCCGGGGTCGGCGTCCCCGAACCGTTTGAGGACGGCGAGGAAGGACGGGCAGCGGCGGGCGGAGATGCGCCCCACGATCCGGCGCAGGGTGTCCTCCTGGCCGTACCCCACGACGAACTGGTACTGCACGAAGCCGTCGCGGCCGTAGACGCGGTTCCAGTGCGGGACGCCGTCGAGGGGGTGGAAGAAGGCGGACAGGCTCTGGAGTTCGCCGGTGCGCGCGCGTGGCGCTCCGCGGTACCAGAGCTCGTTGAACAGTCCGACGGTCGTGCGGGTGAGCAGGCCGCTCGGCAGGAACGCGGGAGCGGCCGGGAGCCGGGGCGGGCGGAACGCGAGCGGGGCCCTGCGCGCGCGGGCGGGCAGCGCGTCCAGGGGCGCGTGCTCGCCACGGGTCAGGACGGCGCGTCCGGTGGCGGCCCCGCGCGCGAGGAGGTCGATCCACGCGACCGAGTAGCGGTGGCGGTGGTCGCCGGCCGTCAGCCGGGCCATCAGGTCGTCGAGGTCGGCGGCCCGCTCGGTGTCGACCGACATCAGGGACGTCCCGACCGGCTGGAGCCGGATCCTGGCCGTCAGGACGACGCCGGTCAGGCCCAGGCCGCCGGCGGTCGCGTCGAACAGGTCGGTGCCCTGGTCCACCGTGCGGATCGTGCCGTCCGCCGTGAGCAGTTCGAAGGACAGCACATGACGGGTGAAGGACCCGGACACATGGTGGTTCTTGCCGTGGATGTCGGCGCCGATCGCGCCGCCCACGGTCACGTACCGGGTGCCGGGGGTCACGGGCACGAACCAGCCGAGCGGCAGCAGGACTTCCATGAGCCGGTGCAGGGAGACCCCCGCGTCGCACAGGACGCTGCCGTCGGCGGCGTCGATGACATGGATCCGGTCCAGGCCGGTCAGGTCGATCACGGCACCGCCGGCGTTCTGCGCCGCGTCCCCGTACGCCCGCCCCAGGCCCCTGGGGATGCCTCCGCGGGGCCCGCAGTCCCGCACGGCCGTCACGGCCTCCGCGTAGGTCCGGGGGCGGACCAGGCGCGCGGCGGAGGGAGCGGTACGGCCCCATCCCGTGAGGGAGACGTTCTCGGCGGCGGTCGCGGTAGGGGTCTCGGCAGACATGCTGGTGACCGTATCGCCTCTATATGGGCGATTTATTTTGAAACATGCATGGCTCCCCGAAATGGGTGATTAATGGGATGTCGCTCAATATTGCCGGAGTTCCGACGGTGCAGGCGTGAACAGTGAGTCCACATGGACGAACTCGACGACCTGGACCACAGGATCCTCACGGCGCTCCACGCCCGGGGCGCGGACCCACGCGTCGCCCGCGTCGCGTGCGCCCTCTCCTGGGCGGGCGAGCACGGCGCCCTGTGGCTCGCGGCGGGCGTCGTGGGAGCCGCCGTCGACGGCTCCCGGCGCGGCTCCTGGCTGCGCGCCACCGCGCTCACCGCGGGCGCGCACGCCGCCAGCATGGGAGTGAAACGCATCGTCCGGCGCCCGCGCCCCGCCCACGTCGAACCCCTCGTGCGCACCGCGGGACGGCACTCCTTCCCCAGCTCGCACGCGACCTCCGCCACGGCCGCCGCCGTCGCCTACGGCTCACTCGGGGCGTACGCCGCCGCGCCGATCGCCGCCGCGATGTGCCTCTCCCGCCTGGTCGTCGGCGTCCACCACCCCTCCGACGTGGCGGCGGGCGCGGCGCTGGGCGCGGCCACCGCGCGGTTGGGGGCGCGCTGGATGAGAGAGGGCCACCATGGCTGAGGCACTGCTCCACCGGCAGCGCGCGCACCGCCCGCCGGCTCCCCGGCCCCCGAGCGACCGCCCCGGCACCCTCGTCGGCGGCCTCCTGCGCACCACCCGCCCCAAGCAGTGGGTCAAGAACATCCTGGTCGTCGCCGCCCCCGCCGCGGCCGGCCGGCTCTTCTCCCTGCACGCACTCGGCCAACTCGCCCTCGTGTTCGCGCTGTTCACCGCCTGCGCCGCCGCCGTCTACCTGATCAACGACGCCCGTGACGCCGACGCCGACCGCGCCCACCCCACCAAGCGGCACCGCCCGATCGCCGCCGGACAGGTCCCGGTGCCCGTCGCGTACGGCGTCGCGGGCGCCCTCGCGGTCCTCGCCCCGGCCGCCGCGGCCTCGGTGACGACCCCCGCCGTCGCGGGGCTCCTCATCGCCTACCTGGGCATGCAACTGGCCTACTGCGTCAGCCTGAAGCACGTCCTGGTCGTCGACCTGGTCGTCGTCACGACCGGCTTCCTGATGCGCGCCATGGCGGGCGGACTCGCCCTGGGGATCCCGCTCTCCCGCTGGTTCCTGATCACCACCGGGTTCGGGGCGCTGTTCATGGTCTCCGCCAAGCGCTACTCCGAGGCCGTCCAGCTGGCCGGCACCGCGGGCGCCACGCGCGTGCTGCTCACCGAGTACACCACCGGCTACCTGCGCTTCGTCTGGCAGCTGGCGGCCGGCGTCGCCGTGCTCGGCTACTGCCTGTGGGCCCTGGAGGAGGGCGGCGTCCCGCACACGAGCGTGCTGCCCTGGCGCCAGCTGTCCGTGGTCGCCTTCATCCTGGCGGTCCTGCGCTACGCCGTCTTCGCCGACCGGGGCACCGCGGGCGAGCCCGAGGAGGTCGTCCTGGGCGACCGCGCCCTCGCCCTGATCGGCCTGGCCTGGCTTGCCATGTACGGGCTGGCGGTGGCCGACTGGTGAGCCACGCGCGCGCGGCGCGACCGCGTGGCACCGCACCGGCCACCCTCCCGCGATTCCGGGGTACCCGAACCCTGGTGTTCCGCGGGATTCGCCTCGGCGATATCCGCGTCGTTCCTCCGGACAGGGGCAGAGTCGGATCATGGACTGGCTGAAGAAGCTCCCCGGCATCGGGCCGTGGATCGCGCGCCTCATGGCCACGCACGCGTGGCGGTCGTACGAGCGCCTCGACCGGGTGAAGTGGACGCGGCTGGCCGCCGCCATGACGTTCGTCAGCTTCGTCGCGCTCTTCCCGCTGCTGACCGTGGCCGCCGCCGTCGCCGCCGCCACGCTGAGCGATTCCCGGCAGCAGGAGCTCCAGGACAAGATCGCCGACCAGGTCCCCGGCATCTCCGACCAGCTGGACATCAACGGCCTGGTCCAGAACGCGGGCGCCATCGGGCTCATCGCCGGTGCGCTGCTGCTGCTCACCGGCATCGGCTGGGTCGGCCAGATGCGGGACTGTCTGCGCGCCGTCTGGGAGCGGCCCGACGACGACGAGAACCCCGTCCTGCGCAAGGCCAAGGACACCGGCGTCCTCGTCGGCTTCGGCGGCGCCGTCCTGCTCACCCTCGCCATCTCCACCGTCGCCTCGGCGCTGGTCGGCTGGATCACCGAGCAGTCCGGCATCGACAAGGAGGGCTGGGGCACCGTCCTGCTGCGCGTCGCCGCGTTCTCCGTCGCCGTCCTCGCCGACTTCCTGCTCCTGCTGTACGTCCTCACGCTGCTGCCCGGCGTCGAACCCCCGCGCCGCCGCCTCGTCGTCGCCGCGCTCATCGGCGCCGTCGGCTTCGAACTGCTGAAGCTGCTGCTGAGCGGCTACATGCAGGGCGTGGCCGCCAAGAGCATGTACGGCGCGTTCGGCGTGCCCATCGCCCTGCTGCTGTGGATCAACTTCACCTCGAAGCTGGTCCTGTACTGCGCGGCCTGGACGGCGACGGGCAGCGTCCCCGACAACCCCCGGGACATCGACGTCAGAGACGACGTCGTACCAGGTCCGGCAGCGGCCAGCGGCGGTTGACGAGATACCCGCCGCCCGCGAGCAGCACCAGCAGGCCGCCGGCGATCGCCAGCGCGATCCACATGCCGCCCGAGCCGTCCTCGGTCACCGAGCCCGCCACCGGCTTCGCCGACACGTCCCCGGCGCCGCCCGCCTGCCCGGACCCCTCGGATGCCGACGGGTTGGCGCCGGGCTGCGCGCTGGCCTGCGCGGCGCCCTTCGGCGCGACCAGCTCACCGACCGGCGTCACCTTGCCGGCCGCCTGGAAACCCCAGTCCAGCAGGGCGGCGGTCTCCTTGTAGACCTCGTTGTGGTCGGTCTTCGACGGGTTCATGACCGTCACGAGCAGCACCTTGCCGTTGCGCTCGGCCACGCCGGTGAAGGTGGCGCCCGCGTTGGTGGTGTTGCCGTTCTTGACGCCCGCGATGCCCGGGTACTGCGAGATGTCGTAGTCGCCGCTGAGCAGCCGGTTGGTGTTCTGGATCTCGAAGGTCCCGCGGGTCGTCTTGCCCTTCTTGTTCTTCGTCGTCTCGCCGGGGAACTTGGCCGTGACGGTCGAGCAGTACTCCCGGAAGTCCTGCTTCTGCAGTCCCGAGCGGGCGAACAGCGTCAGGTCGTACGCGGAGGAGACCTGGCCGGAGGCGTCGTAGCCGTCCGGGGAGACGACGCTCGTGTCGAGGGCCTGGAGCTCCTCGGCGTGCTCGTTCATGTCCTTGACGGTCTCCGCGATGCCGCCGTTCATCTGCGACAGGACGTGCACGGCGTCGTTGCCGGAGCGCAGGAAGACGCCGAGCCACAGATCGTGGACCGTATACGTCTCGCCCTCCTTTATGCCGACGAGGCTGGAACCGGCCCCCATGCCGGCCAGGTCCTTCGCCTCGACCTTGTGCACGGTGTTCTTGGGGAACCTCGGCAGCACGGTGTCGGCGAAGAGCATCTTCATCGTGCTCGCCGGGGGCAGCCGCCAGTGCGCGTTGTGCGCGGCGAGCACGTCCCCCGACTCGGCGTCGGCGACGATCCACGACCGCGCGGTGAGGTCCTTCGGCAGCACCGGCGCGCCACCCGCGATCGCCACCTGCGTCCCGGCCTGCCCGAGCCGCGTGCCGCCCACGGACGACATGTTGGCCGGGGGAGTGACCGACGGGGAGGCGGACGCGGACGGCGATCCGGACGGCGAGGCCGATCCGGACGGCGAGCCGGACGCCGCCGGGGACGGTGAGGGGCTCGGCGCCGCGAGCGAGGCGGGCGCGGTGAGCGCGAGGGACGCGAGAATCGCGGAGGTGACCAGCAGGGATCGCCTGACGGTCTGCTTCATGGGTGCGGGCACGACGGAGAACGTACCTGGCACACGACGGGAAGTCCCGTCACCCTCCCCACCCCGGTCACGGAACCGGACAACCGCCGGTGATACTGAACCCATGAAGCTCAGCCGCCCCATCTCCTGGTTCCTGCTCGCCTTCGGGGTGTGGAGCTGGGTCATCTGGGTCACTTTCGTCAAGAACCTGGTCAAGGACAGCAGCGGACTCGCGTTCGACGACGGCGATCCCACGGCGTACTTCTGGGTGCATCTGACGCTCGCCGTCGTCTCCTTCCTCTTGGGGACGGTCGTCGGGGCCATCGGGTTGCGCGGTCTACGCGCACTGCGGCAGGCGTCATAGCCATGGTGATCGTCTTCGTGCTGCTCGCCCTGACCGTGCTGGTCGGGGCCAACTGGTACCTGTGGCGGCGGCTGTTCCACGACACCACCCGCGGCCCCGGCCCGGCCCGCCGCGCCGGTGCGGTGCTGGTCGCGGGCGGCTGGGCGCTGGCGATCGGCGCCCTGGTCGCCGAACGCACCGGAGCCCCCTTCTGGCTCCAGCGCGTGCTGGCCTGGCCGGGCTTCCTGTGGCTGGCCCTGTCGGTCTACCTGTTGCTCGCCGTGCTCGTGGGCGAGGCCGTACGGCCGCTGCTGCGCCGCTTCCTGGAGAAGCGGGCGTCCGCCGGGACCCCCGCGGCGCAGCCCGAGCCGAAGCCGGTCCCGATCGGAGCGCCGGCCTCCGAGACGCCGGAGGCCGGGCGGCCCCCACGCGCCGAGCCGGCGCCCGAGGGTTCACCGTCCGAACGGTCGGCGCCCGAGAGTCCGGAGGCCGAGGGGCCGGTGTCCGAACGGCCGGGATCCGGGAAGCCGGCGCCCGACGGCGCGGCGCCCGAGCGCCCGGAGCCCGAGAGCCCGGAGCGGTCCCCTTCGGCCCCGTCCCGCCGGGTCTTCGTGTCCCGGGTCGTGGCCGGTGCGGCGGCCGCCGCGGCCGTCGGGACGGTCGGCTACGGCACCTACGGCGTGCTGCGCGGCCCCAGGGTCAAGCGGGTGACGGTGCCCCTGGCCAAGCTCCCGCGCGGCGCCCACGGCTACCGGATCGCGGTCGTCAGCGACATCCATCTGGGCCCGGTCCTCGGCCGGGGCTTCGCGCAGAAGGTCGTCGACACGATCAACGCGACGCAGCCCGACCTGATCGCGGTCGTCGGTGACCTGGTCGACGGCAGCGTGAAGGACCTGGGCCCGGCGGCGGCCCCGCTCGCGCAGCTGAAGGCCCGGCAGGGCAGCTTCTTCGTCACCGGCAACCACGAGTACTTCTCCGGCGCCGCACAGTGGGTCGAGGAGGTGCGGCGGCTCGGCCTGGACCCGCTGGAGAACGCCCGTACGGAGCTGCCCTGGTTCGACCTGGCCGGCGTCAACGACATCGCGGGCGAGAGCGAGGGCCAGGGGCCCGACTTCGCCGGCGCGCTCGGCGACCGTGACACCACGCGCGCGTGCGTGCTCCTCGCCCACCAGCCCGTCCAGATCCACGACGCCGTACGCCACGGCGTCGACCTCCAGCTCTCCGGCCACACGCACGGCGGCCAGCTGTGGCCCGGCAACTTCCTCGCGGCCGCCGCGAACCCGACCGTGGCGGGGCTGGAACGCTACGGCGACACCCAGCTGTACGTGTCCCGGGGCGCGGGCGCCTGGGGCCCGCCCACCCGCGTGGGAGCCCCCTCCGACATCACCGTCGTCGAACTGGCCTCGACGCACGCCTGACGGCCGATCAGAAGCCTGTGGAGAGACTGTGAAACCCGGTCGAAACAAGGCGTCGGTAAGTTCTTTCCCATCTCCCCAGAATCCTCTTCCCCCTGGCGAAACACGTGTGGTTAGGTGAGCCCGCCGCCAAGGGGAGCGGCACTTTTTCTGTGGACTGGGCCCTGCTGGCGGCCTGGGGAGGCAGGGCATCACCATGCGATCTGTTCGCATGCGGATTCTCGTGGCGCTGCTGGTTCTCGCGGTCGTCGGAGTGGGCGGCTGGCAGTTGCTGCCGTCGCAGGACAGCGGGGGCGCGACCATCACGGTCGGCACCACGGACAGCGTCACCTCGCTCGATCCGGCGGGGGCCTACGACGCCGGATCCTGGGCGCTGTTCAGCAACGTCTTCCAGTCGTTGCTGACCTACGAGCCGGGTGGCGTCTCGCCCGTGCCGGACGCCGCCGAGAGCTGTTCCTTCGCCAAGGACAGTCTCGTCACGTACAGCTGCGAGCTGCGTGACGACCTCACCTTCAGCGGCGGCACCCAGGTGACCGCCGAGGACGTGAAGTTCTCCTTCGACCGGGTCAAGAAGATCAACTCGGATGTCGGCCCGGCGTCCCTGTTCTCCACCCTGAAGTCGGTGGACGCCAAGGACCTGAAGGTCACCTTCCACCTGTCGTCGCCGGACGCCACGTTCCCGTTCAAGGTGGCCACCGGAGCGGGCTCGATCGTCGACCACACCCAATACCCGGCGGACGGCCTGCGCGTCGGCAGCCGCGTGGACGGCTCCGGCCCGTACCAGCTGAAGGCGTACACGAAGGGCAAGAAGATCCTGCTGTCGCCCAACTCGCGGTACAAGGGCGCCGTGTCGACCGGTTCCCCCATCGAGTTGCGCTACTACGCGGACCCCGAGGCCCTGGAGAAGGCCTGGAAGGCCAAGGCGGTCGAGGCCGCCACCCGCCAGCTGCCGCCCTCGGTGCTGGCCGCCCTCAACCCCAGCGACCCCGACCAGCGCGTCTACGAGGCCGACGGCTCCGAGACCCGCAACCTGTACTTCAACACCCGCTCCGGTTCACCGCTGCACGAGACGGACGTCCGCAAGGCGATGGCCTGGCTGATCGACCGCGAGCAGCTGGCGGCGAGCGTGTACGACGGGACCGTCGAGCCGCTGTACTCGCTCATCCCGACCGGCATCACCGGCCACACCACCTCCTTCTTCGACAGCTACCCGGACGGGAGCGCCGGGAAGGCGCGCAAGCTCCTGGAGTCGGCCGGCGTCACCGTTCCGGTGAGGTTCACCTACGGCTACGGCCTGGGCAGCGGGGCCGCGGCGGCCGAGGCCAAGGAGATCAAGCGGCAGCTGGAGGCGAGCGGTCTGTTCAAGGTGGACGTCAAGGGTTACGAGTGGACCGACTTCCAGAAGCGGTGGGCCACCGGCAAGCTCGACGCGTACGCGGTCGGCTGGGTCGCCGACTACCCCGACCCGGACACCTTCGCGGGCCCGCTGGTCGGCACCGACTCCACCATGAACACCGGCTACAGCAGCAAGACCGTCGACAAGTACATCGCCGGAAGCCGGCAGTTCGCCGACCGCAGCCGGGTCGCCGCCGACTTCCGTGACCTCCAGCAGGTCATCGCCGAGGACGTGCCGGTCGTCCCGTTGTGGCAGCGCAAGGAGTACATCGTCACCAGCGCGGACATCGGCGGCGGCCAGTTCCTGGCGGACGGCAACGGCGTGTTCCGTCTCTGGAAACTCGACTGGATCTGAGCCGAAGTCCCCACCCGGCTCGCGGACTTGATCCCGCGAGCCGGGCATGCGCCCCCGTCACACCGGGCAGGCACCCGAAGCGGCACCATGTGACGGAGGTGTGTACGGGATGAGGAGCAGACGTGCTGAGACGCAACTCGTTCCGGCTGCCCCGGCACCCGGCGTCCGTCGGTCTCGCCCGGCGCCGGGTACGGGACCATCTCGCGGACTGGGGGCACGGCCCCGACGACCCGGCGCTGGCCCACGCCGTCCTCGTCGTGTCCGAGCTTGCCACCAACGTCGTACGCCACGGGCCCCTGCTCGAGCGGGAGTTCGAGGTGGCCGTCACGGCCCTCGGTGACGGTTCCTGCCTCATAGAGGTCTCCGACGAGGGCCGGCACGAACCCCGGCTACGGCTGGTCGGCGAGTCGGAGGAACACGGACGGGGGCTGCACCTGGTGGAGCACCTCGCGGCCGCGTGGGGCGTGTGGAGCCGGGGCCGGCACGGCAAGACGGTATGGGCACTGGTCACGGCCCCCGCCTAGCCCGAGCCCGCCGGTGACGCACCTCCGTGACGCACCTCCTGTGGCGACCCTTCGTGACACGCGGTCAGACACAGGCCTTCGGCCGGGTCGGCAGCGTCACCGTCACGGCCAGCCCCTCGCCCGGCGCCGTCCGCACGCTCACCTCGCCGCCGTGCGCCTGGACGACCCCCTGCACGATCGCCAGGCCCAGACCGCTGCCCGCGCCGCCCCCGGCCCGGAAGAAACGGTCGAACACCCGCGCCGCGTCCTCCGGCCCCAGCCCCGGCCCCTCGTCCTCGACCGACAGCCGTACGACCCCGTCCACCCGCTCCACCCCGAGCCGCACCGGCACCTCGGCCGAGGTGTGCGTGCGCACGTTGGCCACCAGGTTGCCCAGCACCTGACGCAGCCCCGACTCGTCGGCCCGCACCAGCACGGCCCCGTCGGCCGCGACCGTGACCGGCCGGTCCGGCTGCTGCGCGCGCAGGTCCTGCGCCGAGTCCCGCACCAGACGGCTCACGTCGACGCCCCGCAGCCGCAGTTCGGGCCGCTGGTCGAGGCGGGCCAGCGTGAGCAGCTCGTCGACGAGCCGGCCCATCCGGTCCACCTCGCCGTTCATCCGGTCCCAGGCCCGCCTGCGGTCCTCCGGCTCGACCAGCATCCCCTGGTCGTACAGCTGGAGGTAGCCGCGGATCGCGGAGAGCGGGGTGCGCAGTTCGTGCGAGGCGTCGGCCACGAAACGGCGCAGCTGGGCCGCGCTGTGCTCGCGCGTGCGGTACGCCGTCTCCACCTGGTGGAGCATCGAGTTCAGGGCGAGCCGCAGCTGTTCGACCTCCTGGGTGGGGTGGTGGCTGGAGGGCACACGCCGGGTCAGGTCACCCTCGGCGATCGCCGACGACGTCTCCACCATGTCCTCCAGCGGCCGCATCCGCCGCCGCACGCTGAACAGGGTCAGACAGGCGAGCAGGGCCAGCAGCAGCGTGCCGACGGCGAGGTCGAGCTTCAGGGCCTTCGCTATGCCCTTGTGGAGGCCTTCGGTGGAGGTGGCCAGCAGGATGTACGTGCCGTCGGTGAGCCGGGTCGCGGTCGCGCGGTACGTGTCGCCGTGCACGGTGACGTCGTGCGGGTCGGCGTCGGCGCTGAGGGCGAGCGGGTCGGGCACCGCGTCCGCGAGGCCGCGCTGGGCGTCGGTCGGCCGCACGTCGAAGATGGTGAGCGCCGTGCCCCGGCCGTCGACGGCGGTGAAGATCGAGTCGGGCGTCGGCCGGCTGTCCGTGTTCTGGGGCATGAGCCGGTCGCTGACGACGCTCAGCACGGACAGCGAGTCGATCTGGCGCAGCGTCAGCTGCGAACTGCCCAGCGAGTCGCGCATCTTGGTCAGCTCGGCGTCCACCTGGTCGAGCAGGTAGTGCCGCATCCCCATCAGGCTGACGGCGGTCGCGACGACGATGCCGAGCGCGAGCAGCCCCACGTTCGCCGTCGTCAGCTTGGCCCGCAGCGAGTGGATGCCGTGCCGGTGGATCCGCCTCACGCCAGTCCGTATCCGACGCCCCGCCGGGTGGTGATCACCGGCGGTCCGAGGACGTCCAGCTTGCGCCGCAGATAGCTGATGTAGGTCTCGACGACCGTCGACTCCGGCGCGGTGTGCTCGTACTGCCAGACATGGCGCAGGAGTTGCTCCTTGGGCACGACCCGGCCGCCGTTGCGCACCAGGAAGCGCAGCAGCGCGTACTCGGTGGGGGTGAGCTCGACCGAGCGGCCGGCGCGGTGCACGCTGTACGTCGTCTCGTCGAGCTCCAGGTCGCCGTAGCGCAGCGGCGGCCGCTGCGGAAGGACGTCGGCCGGCCGGGTACGGCGCAGCACGGCGGTGATCCGCGCGACGACCACGTCGATGTCGAACGGTTTGGTGATGTAGTCGTCGCCGAAGCCGAGGGCGCCGACGATCTCGGTCGGCGCGTCCCGCGCGGTGAGGAACACCAGTGCCAGGTCCGGCCTGCGCGCCCGCAGTTCACGCCCCAGCGCCCGGCCGTCGCCGTCCGGCAGCATCACGTCCAGCAGGGCCACGTCGGGCCGGGTGCGGTCCGCGAGGGCGAGCGCCTCGCGGACGGTGCCCGCGGTCATGACCTCGAAGCGGTGGTAGCGCAGGGCGATGGCCAGGACGTCCGCGATGCTCGGTTCGTCCTCCACGACCAGCACGGTGCCACAAGCCGTCGTCATGCCCCCAGTATCGGCGGACCCACCGAGGATCGGGCCGGTTCCCGCTTTGGAGTTCCTTGAGAGTCATGGTCGTCACATGTCCACGCACGCGTGGCGCCGCCGATCCTGTTGCCCAGGACCTGGGGGACCGACCGACGATCTGCAGAAGGAGACTGAGCGTGGCGGCATTGGCACGCTGGTGCTATCGACACCGGCTGGTGGTCCTGTTGCTCTGGGTGGGGGCGCTGTTCGGGCTGGGATTCTCGGCCTCGACGGCGGGCACGGACTACGCGAACGTCTTCTCCCTCCCCGACACGGACTCGAAGAAGGCGTACGACCTGATGGAGAAGGCGTTCCCGGCGAGCGCCGGAGACACCGACACGGTCGTGTGGAAGGTCGACGAGGGCTCGGTACGGGACCAGGACGTACGGTCCCGGATCCAGCCCGCGCTCGAGAAGATCGCGGGCATGAAGGGCGTCGGCGGGGTCACCGGCCCCTACGCGGCGGACGCGGCGGACGCGGCGGACGCGGCGCAGATCAGCGGTGACGGGCGGATCGCCTACGCCCAGATCACCTTCACCGAGCAGGCGAACGCCGTACCGAAGGAACTCGTCCAGGACGTCGTCGACACCGCGCGGGACGCCGGACGCGACGGCCTGGAGGTCGAGGTGGGCGGCCAGGCCGTCCAGCGGGTGCAGGAACCGCCCACCGGCCTCGCCGAGATGGTCGGCCTCGCGGCGGCGGCCGTCGTGCTGTTCCTCGCCTTCGGCTCGCTGTACGCGATGCTGCTGCCGCTCGCCGTGGCGGTCTTCGGCGTCGGCATGGGCCTGTTCTCGACCCAGTTGCTGAGCCATGTCACCGACATCCCGGACCTGGCCCCGCTGCTGTCCTCGCTGATCGGCCTCGGCGTCGGCATCGACTACGCCCTGTTCATCGTCACCCGGCACCGCAAGGGCGTCCTGCGCGGCCTGGACCCGGAGGAGTCGACGGTCGTCGCCCTCAACACCTCCGGCCGGGCCGTGCTGTTCGCCGGCGGCACGGTGTGCATCGCGCTGGCCGGGATGCTGGTGACGAACCTGCGCTTCCTGGACGGCGTCGTCATCGGCACCTCCCTGACGGTGGTGCTGAGCGTCCTCGCCGCGACGACCCTGCTGCCCGCCCTGCTCGGCTTCCTCGGCCCGCGGGTGCTGAGCCGCAAGCAGCGGCGCGTGCTGGCCGCGACCGGTCCGGAGCCGGAGAAGGAGAGCGGCCCCGCGGCCCGCTGGTCGGTGGGCGTGCAGCGCCGGCCGAAGACGATCGCCGCGCTCGCGCTGGCCGTCATGGCCGTCCTCGCGCTCCCCGTGCTGTCGCTCCGCCTCGGCGCCACCGACCAGGGCAACGACGACGCCTCGACGACCACCCGGCAGGCCTACGACCTGCTCGCCGAGGGCTTCGGGCCGGGCTTCAACGGCCCCCTCCAGGTGGTCGTGGACGGCGGTGACGCCACCGCCCTGGCCCAGGACATCAAGAACACGCCCGGCGTCGCCCAGGTGGCCGCGCTGCCGCCCGCGAGCGGCGTCACGGTCATCCAGGTGGTGCCCACGACCTCGCCGCAGTCCGCGGAGACGGACACCCTGATCGACCGGCTGCGGGACGACGTCATCCCGCAGGCCGGGGCGCAGGCGCACGTGGGCGGTGTCACGGCGGTCTCCAAGGACTTCGCCACGGTCACCGGCGACCGGCTGCCGCTCTTCGTCGCCACCATCATCGGCCTGGGCTTCCTGCTGCTCCTGGTCGCCTTCCGCTCCCTGGTGGTGCCGCTGACGGCCGCCGTGATGAACCTGGTCGCGGCCGCGGCCTCCTTCGGCGTCCTCGTCGCGGTCTTCCAGTGGGGCTGGGGCCTGGACCTGCTCGGCCTCGGCAAGGAAGGACCGATCAACGCCTTCCTGCCCGTCATCATGCTGTCCCTGCTCTTCGGCCTGTCCATGGACTACCAGGTCTTCCTGGTCAGCCGGATGCACGAGGAGTGGGTGCACACCAGGGACAACGCGCGAGCGGTCCGGGTGGGCCTCGCGGAAACCAGCCGGGTCATCAACTCCGCCGCCCTGATCATGGTCTGCGTCTTCCTCGCCTTCGTGCTCAGCGGTGACGCGGGCGCGGCGATGGCGGGCGTCGGCCTCGCGGCCGCGGTCGCGCTGGACGCGTTCATCCTGCGTACGGCACTGGTCCCGGCCGCGATGCATCTGCTCGGCGACTCCAACTGGTGGCTGCCCGGCTGGCTGGAGAAGCGGCTGCCGCATCTCGCGGTCGAGCCCAAGGAGGAGGCGGCGCCTGCGACGGTCGCGGCGGGCGAAGGACCGGCCTCGGTCGTGCACGGCTACGTCCGCGACACGGCCGGCGAACCGGTCGAGGGCGCGAGGGTCGCCCTGGTGGCGCGGGACGGGCGGGAACTGGACCGCGTGACCTCCCTCGCCGACGGCTCGTACATCCTCTCCGTCCCCGCCCCGGGCACGTATCTGCTGGCGACGACGGCCGAGCCGCTCCTGCTGAAGCGGGTCCGGCAGCTGACGGTCACCGGGGAGCCCCTGGTCCACGACGTGGAGCTGGAGGAGGGCGCCGAGGTGAGCTGAGTCAGTCCGAGGAGGAGCCCGCCGCGCCCGTCCGGCCCGGCGGGCTCTTCTTCACCGGGTCAGGCAGGGCGTTGGTCATGCCGGGCAGGAAGTCCGTGAACAGGTCGTGGACCTCGAGGACGAGCGGCCGCAGCACCCGGAACCGGGCCAGCGCCACGCCCCGCGCGGTGAGCCGCGCGCCCCGGCCGGCCAGCCGGTAGCTGCGCTCGCGCCCCTCCGTGCGGTCGTAGATCCAGTACATGACGAGGCCCATCTGGGAGAGCCACATCAACTCGGGGAGCACCTCGCGCAGCTCCTCCGGGACCTTCGCCTTCGACCCCGCGAGGACCTCCTTGTGGACGGCGATGGCCTCCACGCGCGCGTGCTCCGACTCGGCGGAGAAGGGGCTGAGCGGGCTGTCCGGGTCGGCGGCGTTCTTGAAGAACTGGACCGCGAACTCGTGGTACGGCTCGGCCACCTCCAGCCAGACCCGCAGCACGCCCGCCAGCCGGGCCTCCAGACCGGTCTCCCGCGCCAGGACGTCCCGTACGGCCTCCCGGTGCTCGGCGGCCAGCCGGTCGTAGAAGCCCTGGATCAGGTGCTCCTTGCCGGCGAAGTAGTAGTACGCGTTGCCGACCGAGACGCCCGCCTCCTGGGCGATGGCCCGCATCGTCGTCTTGTCGTAGCCACGCTCCTGGAACAGCCGCATCGCCGTCTCCAGGATCAGAGCGCGGGTCTGCTCGGACTTGGACGTGGGGGCGGCCTCATGAGGTTCGGTCGCGGAAGCGGCCTCAGGGGGCTCGGACGGGGAAGCGGCCTCGGCGGGACCGTCGTTGTTCGCGGGCACGTACAGGAGCCTAGCCAGTGAAGCAGGCGCCGTCGGCACAGGTGGGCGGGTTGTAGTGCCAGCCCGCCTGCGGGTCGTACGCCCAACCGTCGCCGCGGCGGTAGACGCCCCCGCCCCAGCCCGCGGACTGGCCCGCGGACTGCCCGCGCCCGTCGCGCCACCTGGCGGCGGCGAGAACGGCGCCCCGCGCCAGCTTCGCCCCGGCGGGCGTGGACAGCCGGTGGGACATCGGGCGGTACTCGCGCAGCGCCCACAGGGTGACGATCCAGGCGGCGGCGCCCTGGTAGACCTGACCGAGGTCGCCGACGACGGTGATCTCGTCGAGGGTCGCGCGGTGGTCGAGGCCGGGGAAGCGGGCGGCCGCCTCCGCGGACCCCGCCGCGACGAACTCCAGCGGCACCAGCTGCGGCTGCCGGCCCAGCCAGTCGCGCAGGAAGCCGCACAGCGAGCACCCGGCGTCGTGGAGCACGGTGAGCCGGCGGACCGGGACGCGCTTGCCGTCCCGGTCGGCGGCGGGCCGGTCGGCTGCCATCGTGCTCACGCCCCGGCGGCGGGAGCCGAGGGGGCCGTCCAGCCCTGCGGGCCGACCGGCGGGACCTGCTCCCGCTCCATGACCCCGCGCCGCCGGATCCGGTTGAGGACGTACACGTTGGCCAGGTGCATCGCGCCGAGGACCAGCAGCACCACGCCGAGCTTCGTCGAGAGGGCCTCGAAGATGCCGCGCGTGTCCTCGATGGTGTCGTCGCCGCTCAGGTAGAGGGCGACGAAGCCGAGGTTGAGGAGGTAGAAACCGACCACCAGGAGGTGGTTGACGGCGTCGGCGAGCTTCTCGTTCCCCTGGAGCACGTCGGCGAGGAATATCCGGCCGTTGCGACTGAGGGTCCTGGCCACCCAGATCGTCAGTCCGATGCTGACGACCAGGTAGACGACGTAGGCGATGACCGTGCGGTCCATGTTCCCCACCTTTTCTTGAACGCGTTCAAAACGCTGTCGTGGATGACTGTAGCGCTTGTTTTGAACACGTTCAACTGGGTGGGGCGAGGCCGCCCGCCGCCCTAACGCCTCGCCAGCTCGGGCCGCTTGAGGTAGTCCGTGAACCCGAGGACGTTCCCCCACGGGTCGGCGATCTCGACGGTCCAGCCGGTGGCCGTGGAGAACGGCGGGTCCACGGGGGTGATGCCGGCCTCGGCCAGCCGTCGCGCCGCCGCCCGCGCGTCCGGCACCTCCAGCCAGACGCACGGGGACGGCCAGTTCGGCGGCCGGTGCCCCAGGGCCTCCTCGTGCCGGAGGAGAACCCCCGGCGTCTCGCCCCCGACCTTCAGCAGGGCGATCCCGGCCTCGTCGAACCGCAGTCCCACCGTGAACCCGGCCCGCTCGTAGAAGCCGACCGCCTCGCCGAGGTCCCCGACGGGCAGCAGGAGGTTGTCGAAACCGAGCACCTCGTACGACTGGTCATCTGACATGCCGTCAGATTAGGTGTAGAGGGCCCGAAAACCGGTCAAGAGCACCCCGGTCTCCGCGTGGCGGGTTTTCTGCTGCAAGATGTTCTGCATTCATCCGCCCTCTTCTTATCTGCGGATGATCCGATCACCTGACCTCGGGGGAACTCACCTTGTCCGAAACGCCGCAGCAGCCCCAGGAGCCACAGCAGCAGCCGCCGCAGCCGCCCCCGCCCGGCTACGGGTACCCCGGCGCCGGCCCCGGCGGCCCGCAGGACGCGGGCCACCCGGGCCAGCCCGGTCCCGGCCCCTACGGCTATCCCCAGCCCGGCCAGCCGCCCTACCCGGGCTACGCCCACCCCGGCTACGCGGCCCCCGGCTACCCCGCCCCCGGGTACATACCTCCCGGCACCTTCACCGGCGACCCCCAAGCCCCCTACGGGTACGACCTCATGGGCCGCCCCTACTCCGAGAAGTCGAAGATCGTCGCGGGCGTGCTCCAGCTCACCCTGGGCAGCTTCGGCGTCGGCCGGTTCTACATGGGCGACGTCGGCATCGGCCTCGCCCAGCTGTTCACCTGCGGCGGCCTCGGCATCTGGGCGCTCATCGACGGCATCATCCTGCTGGTCAGCGACGACAAGACCGACTCCAACGGGCGGATCCTGCGTGGCTGACGCGGAGCGCCTCTCCGCGAGGTGTTCGGCCGCGCTGCGGCACCCGGCGGCGGGCCCCCTCGCGGTGCTCGCCGCCGGCGCGGCCGGCTCCGCGTATCTCTACGTCACCGACCCGCACCAGCCCGGCCACTGGCTCCCGCAGTGCCCGTTCCGGCTCCTCACCGGCCTGCTCTGCCCCGCCTGCGGCGGCACCCGCATGGTGTACGACCTGATGCACGGTCACTTCACGCAGGCCTGGCTCGACAACCGCGTGCTGCTGCTCGCCTCGCCGTATGCGCTTGCGCTGCTGGTCCGTTGGATGTGGGCGGGTCTGCACGGCCGCACCTGGCATCCGCGGCTGAGTCCGAGGGCCTCGACGGTCGTCCTCGGTGTCGCGGTGGCATGGACGGTGCTGCGAAACCTGGTTGACGGATTTTGATCACGGATCAGGAACAATGGATCATCTGTACTCCCTTTTTACCCTCTGTTTTCTCTAGGCTCACCAGTCACAGGGGGGACGTTCTGGCATGGCGGAGCCGTGCGAGGACGTGGGTCGAGATCGGTCGACGTCGGTCGACGCGTGTGGTTCTCGCGTCGCATCCCTCCTGGACTCCCCATCTCGGAGCGGGCCGTCCCGGCCTCCCACAGTCATTCCAGGAGCAGTTCTCATGACCGTCCCCACCCCGCAGGCCCCCTACGGGGTCGACCCCCTGGGTCGTCCGTACTCCGACAAGTCCAAGATCGTCGCCGGTATCCTCCAGCTCTTCCTGGGCACCCTCGGCATCGGACGCTTCTACGTCGGCTCCGTCGGCGTGGGCATCGCCCAGCTCTTCACCTGCGGCGGCCTCGGCATCTGGGCGCTGGTCGACGGCATCCTGTTCCTCACCAGCAACGACCGCACCGACAAGCAGGGTCGCGTCCTGCGCGGCTGACACCGGCGCGCTGACCCGGCCGACACCGGCCCGGCGACACGGCGAGGGCCCCGCTCTTTCAAGGAGCGGGGCCCTCGCCGTGTCGCCGGGCTCAGCGAGCCGGATGGCTCAGAAGCGGCGCGTGATCAGCGCTCGCTTCACCTCCTGGATCGCCTTCGTGACCTCGATACCGCGCGGGCAGGCGTCCGTGCAGTTGAACGTCGTACGGCAGCGCCAGACGCCGTCCTTGTCGTTCAGGATCTCCAGACGCTGCTCACCCGCCTCGTCACGCGAGTCGAAGATGAAGCGGTGGGCGTTCACGATCGCGGCCGGACCGAAGTACTGGCCGTCGTTCCAGAACACCGGGCAGGACGACGTGCAGGCCGCGCAGAGGATGCACTTCGTCGTGTCGTCGAACCGCTCGCGGTCCTCGGCGGTCTGGAAGCGCTCGCGCGTGGGCTCGTTCGTGTCCTTCGTGATGAGGAAGGGCATGACGTCCCGGTACGCCTGGAAGAACGGGTCCATGTCGACGACCAGGTCCTTCAGGACCGTCAGGCCCTTTATGGGCTCGACCGTGATCGGCTTCTCGGGGTTGATGTCCTTGATCAGCGTCTTGCACGCCAGGCGGTTCTTGCCGTTGATCCGCATCGCGTCCGAACCGCAGATGCCGTGGGCGCAGGAACGCCGGAAGGTCAGCGTGCCGTCGACGTCCCACTTGATCTTGTGGAGACCGTCGAGGACGCGCTCCTTCGGGTCGATCTCCAGCGTGAAGTCCTGCCAGACGGCCTCCGCCGAGACCTCCGGGTTGAACCGGCGGACCCGGAAGGTGACCGTGATGTACGGGGAGGCCGCGGACTCCGCCTCGACCTTGTCCAGAACGGGGGTTGCCATCAGTACTTACGCTCCATCGGCTGGTAGCGGGTCTGGACGACCGGCTTGTAGTCGAGTCGGATGGACTCGGTGCCGTCGTCGCCCACCTCGCGGTACGCCATGGTGTGGCGCATGAAGTTGACGTCGTCGCGGTTCGGGTAGTCCTCGCGGTAGTGACCGCCGCGGGACTCCTTGCGGGCCAGCGCCGACACCGCCATGACCTCGGCCAGGTCGAGCAGGTTGCCCAGCTCGATGGCCTCCAGCAGGTCGGTGTTGAACCGCCGGCCCTTGTCCTGGATCGAGATGTTGTGGTACCGCTCGCGCAGCTCGGCGAGCTTCTCGACCGCCGTCTTGATCGTCTGCTCCGTGCGGAACACCATGACGTTGGCGTCCATGGTCTCCTGCAGCTCGCGGCGCAGTTCCGCCACCCGCTCGGTGCCGGTGGACGCGCGCAGGTGCTCCACCTGGTCGATCACCTGCTGGGCGGGGTTCTCCGGCAGCTCGACGTACTCCGCCTTCTGCGAGTACTCGGCGGCGGCGATGCCGGCCCGCTTGCCGAACACGTTGATGTCCAGCAGCGAGTTCGTGCCCAGACGGTTCGCGCCGTGCACCGACACACAGGCGACCTCGCCGGCCGCGTACAGGCCCGGGACGACCGTCGTGTTGTCGCTCAGGACCTCGCCCTGGACGTTCGTCGGGATGCCGCCCATCGCGTAGTGCGCGGTGGGCTGGATCGGGATCGGGTCCGTGTACGGCTCGATGCCGAGGTACGTGCGCGCGAACTCCGTGATGTCCGGGAGCTTCGCGTCCAGCT
Organism: Streptomyces sp. NPDC102259; assembly: GCF_044766465.1. NCBI lineage: Bacteria > Bacillati > Actinomycetota > Actinomycetes > Kitasatosporales > Streptomycetaceae > Streptomyces > Streptomyces sp. NPDC102259. The sequence continues at coordinate 248,163 of NZ_JBIWMA010000009.1, forward strand.
GCTCCGGCGGGAGGTGCGTGAGGTCGAGGTAGACGTGGTCGCCCTCGGGACCGCAGCCGCGGCCCTCACGGATCTCCGTGTAGATGGAGCGCGAGACGACGTCACGCGACGCGAGGTCCTTCATGACCGGCGCGTACTTCTCCATGAAGCGCTCGCCGTCCTTGTTGCGGAGGATGCCGCCCTCACCGCGGGCGCCCTCCGTCAGCAGGATGCCCATGCGCCAGATGCCGGTCGGGTGGAACTGGAAGAACTCCATGTCCTCCAGCGGCAGCCCGCGCCGGTACACGGCCGCCTGGCCGTCACCCGTCAGCGTGTGCGCGTTCGACGTCACCTTGAAGAACTTGCCGGTGCCGCCGGAGGCGTAGATCACGGCCTTCGCCTGGAAGACGTGGATCTCACCGGTGGCCAGCTCGTACGCGACCACGCCCGCCGACCGCTGCACGCCGTCGACCTCGGTGAGGAGCTGGTCCAGGACGTAGAACTCGTTGAAGAACTCCACGCCCTCCTTGACGCAGTTCTGGTACAGCGTCTGGAGGATCATGTGACCGGTGCGGTCGGCCGCGTAGCAGGACCGGCGGACCGGGGCCTCGCCGTGGTTGCGGCTGTGACCGCCGAAGCGGCGCTGGTCGATCGTGCCGTTGGGCGTCCGGTTGAACGGCAGGCCCATCTTCTCCAGGTCGAGGACGGAGTCGATGGCCTCCTTCGCCAGGATCTCGGCGGCGTCCTGGTCGACCAGGTAGTCACCGCCCTTGACCGTGTCGAAGGTGTGCCACTCCCAGTTGTCCTCTTCCACGTTGGCCAGCGCGGCGGCCATGCCGCCCTGCGCGGCGCCCGTGTGGGAGCGGGTGGGGTAGAGCTTGGTCAGCACGGCGGTGCGGCTGCGCTTCGTCGACTCGATCGCGGCGCGCATACCGGCGCCACCTGCGCCGACGATGACTGTGTCGTACTTATGGATCTTCATGAGTGTTTCTCTCAGTCCCTCGGTCCCGTGCGCCTAGCGGATGTTCGGGTCGAAGGTGAAGATCACCAGCGTGCCCAGCAGGATGGTGAACACCGTGGCGGTGTAGAGCAGGCCCTTCAGCCACAGCCGGGTGTTCGCGCGCTCCGCGTAGTCGTTGATGACCGTGCGCAGGCCGTTCGTCCCGTGCAGCATGGCGAGCCACAGCATCAGCAGGTCCCAGACCTGCCAGAACGGGGAGGCCCAGCGGCCGGCCACGAAGGCGAAGCCGATCTTGGAGACGCCGCCGTCCAGCACGAGCTGGATCAGCAGGTGACCCAGGACCAGGACGACCAGCACGACGCCGGACAGACGCATGAACAGCCAGGCGCCCATCTCGAAGTTGCCCCGAGTGGACCTCGGGGTCTTCCTGGTGCGCTGCCGCGGGGGCTCGATGAGGGGCGCGGGGTTGTCCACGTCGTAGACGGAGCCGCCCTCGACGGGGCCGATCCCGGCCGCGGTGGTTTCAGTGGTGGCCATCGGTCTCAGCTCCCGAACAGTTCACGAGCGGCGTGGCCGAGCACGGGGTAGATCGCCCCGAGCATCAGCAACAGCCACAGACCGACGACGCTCCAGAGCATCTGCTTCTGGTAGCGCGGGCCCTTCGACCAGAAGTCGACGGCGATGACGCGCAGGCCGTTGAGCGCGTGGAAGAGGATGGCGGCCACGAGGCCGTACTCCAGCAGCGCCACGACCGGCGTCTTGTAGGTGGCTACGACCTTGTCGTAGTCCTCGGGTGAGACACGCACGAGGGCGGTGTCCAGCACGTGAACGAACAGGAAGAAGAAGATGAGGACGCCGGTGACTCGATGAGCCACCCAGGACCACATTCCTTCCCGGCCGCGGTACAGCGTTCCAGCCGGCACGGAAGAACCCTCCGGGAGCGGGGATTGGGGCCTGCCGGCTTGGGGTGTCGGACGGGCCCGGCCGGGTACGGTCCACCGGCCCCCAGCATCGTAGCCAGCCATGGGCGCTCGGCTTACAGGGGGCCTACCGGTGTGATCAAACTGGCACGCGTATGGGTGAGCGCCGGAGGCATCCGGGGTGGGTTGGGCCGTTATGCGCCGTCCGTGGATCCGGCGTGGCCGCTCGCGCCCGACGGCGGAGCGGGGAGGTCACAGCCCCGCGGCCCGGACCGAGCCGGTCAGCCGCTGCCTGGCGAGGCGGCGCAGCTCCTCGGCCGCGACCACCCGCTCGTCCTCCGGATCGTTTGTCAATCGTGACCGGATGCCTTCCAGGAAGCGGTCCAGCGCCTCGTCCGCCGGGACACCGTCGAGGCAGATGACGAACGCGTGTCCGAATCTGGCCTCGTAGGCCGCGTGGGCCGCGTTCAGCGCCATGTGCGCCGCTCCGTAGGCGTCCTCCGGCAGTCCGGGCAGGGACTCCGCCGCCAGGGCCTCCGCCAGATCGGCCGGGCTCAGGTCGTACGCGGCCTCGTCGGAGGCGGCCAGGAGGGCGTCGAGCGTCGGATACGGGCGGTGGTCGGCGATGCGACGGGCCCAGCGGAGGCTGCGGAGACAGGCGAGGAGGGTGCGGTGCGCCTCGTCGACGGGGGAGGCGTTGAAACCGTCCAGCGGACGTGCGGGTGAGGTCCGGGTCTGCGCCGGTATGGCGAGGGAGCCGGAGAGAGGGGAGAGACGGTGCGCAGGCAGCGTGGATCCTCGCGTCACGTGTGATGTGGCAGGGGATGCAGTGAAAGGTGTGTCGACACGTTATCGAGAGCGGTCAGGACGTGTCTGACCGATGCCTGAATTTCACCCGAACGAGAGAGTTTCGGAACGTGTCGTGGACTCCGTCACGCCGGGCTCGGCGCGCTTCGGGCGGCCGGGGGTCGTACGGTTGGCGGAGTGAGCAGGCACAGGCATCGGCGCCGGGCGCCGCAGAGGAAGCCGCACCAGCAGGTCGTGGCGCGGTCGCTGCTGGCGGGTGGGCTGGTCGCCGCGCTCGGCGTCGGACTCGGCGTGTGGGCCTCGGCGGACGACGACGGCACGACACCCGCCGGATCGGCCGCCTCCCGGCAGGCCGCCGCGAGGACGCCCGGCGCCGGTGACACCGGCGCCGCCGCCGCGCAGGCCGCCACCCCGACGCCCAGCCGCTCCTACGCCCTCTCCACCACCCCCCGCACCATCCCCGCCGTCGGCTCCCACACCCCGGCGCGCGGCCCGGGGTGGAAGCCGCAGTCCACCCGCCGGGTGGTGGTGAGCGACGCGGACCTCGCCGACGAGGGCCGGCTGGTCGCCGGTGAGCTGGGGCTGACGTACGCCGGGGAGAAGGACGACGTACGCGCCGGCGACCTGCGGCTGGCGCTCAACGACGACGAGGGCGCGAACCCGGAGTCGTACACCATGACCGTGCGCGGCGGGCGGGTCACCATCAGCGCGCCCTCCGACGCCGGAGTCTTCTACGGCACCCGCACCCTCAAGCAGGAGGTGCACTCCGGCGGCAGCGCGCCGGAGGGCGTCGTACGCGACCAGCCGGCCAAGCCGCAGCGCGGGTTCACGCTGGACATCGCGCGCAAGCACTTCACCGCGGCCTGGATCGAGGACCGGGTGCGCGAGCTCGGCGACCTCAAGTACAACCAGCTCGGTCTGCACTTCTCCGACGACCAGGCCTTCCGGATCGAGTCCTCCAGCCACCCGGAGATCGTCTCCAGCCTGCACCTCACCAAGGCCGAGGTGAAGAGGATCGTCGCGCTCGCCGCGAGCCGCCACATCACCGTCGTGCCCGAGATCGACTCACCCGGGCACCTGGGCGCCGTCCTCGCCGCCCACCCCGAGCTCCAGCTGCGCAACGCGAGCGGGGTGGCGACCCGCGGGGCGATCGACATCTCCAAGGACGACTCCGCGAGCCTCCTCGACGACCTGCTGGACGAGTACGCCGACGTCTTCCCCGGCAGCTACTGGCACCTCGGCGGCGACGAGTACCAGGCCCTGACGGTGTCCAGCCCGGCGGCCTCCTACCCCCAGCTCGCCGCCGCCGCGACGGCCCGGTACGGCTCCGGCGCGGGCGTCGCCGACCTCACCACCGGCTGGCTCAACGACCGCGCGGACACCGTCCGCGCCCACGACCGCACGATGCGGGTGTGGAACGACGGCTTCTTCCGCGGTACGTCGGTCAAGCCGGCCTCCGACCTCGTCGTCGCCTACTGGACGGGCAAGGAGATCGGGGCCCGGCCGCCGGTCGAGTACCTGAGCGCGGGGCGCAAGATGCTCAACTACAACGACGAGTACCTGTACTACGTCCTCGGCGAGCCGAACGACTTCGCCTACCCGACGGGCCGGCGGATCTACGAGCAGTGGACCCCGCGGGTGCTGCGCGGCACGACGCCGGTGGCCGCGAAGTACGACGCCCAGATCCTCGGCGGCTCCTTCTCGGTGTGGTGCGACCTCGCGAACTCGCAGACGCAGGACCAGGTCGCGGCCGGCGTCCGGATGCCGCTGCGGGCCACCTCGCAGAAGCTGTGGGACGCCAGGACACCGGCGCTGACCTGGACGCAGTTCACGGCGCTGGCGAACAAGCTCGGTTGATTTCCGGTGTACTCGCGGCGCCGGTAGCCGTATGTTCCGCGTGCTGCCGTGCGTGAGGCTCAGGGGAGAGCCCGGCGCGGCCTTCACACACGGACGTCGGGGGAGCCCCGGCACCCCCTGGGGCCGGCCCCGGCCGCACGGGCCGGTCAACGCCTGGTGGGCGATGTGGATCGTCTCGCTCCTCGCCGACCGGACAGGCCTCCGGTCGTACACCGAGGCGGGGACGGCCGCGGAGGTCCACGACGCCATGACCCAGGTGATCTTCGCGGACCTGGCCGACCTCGTCGCGGCCGCCCTCGCGATCGCCTTCGTCCTACGGCTGACGGGGATGCAGAACGAGAAGGCGCTCCAGGGTCCCGGCGCGGTACCGCCGCCGCCGGTCGGCGCCTTCGGCGGGGTCGGTGGCACGGGCGGGGTCGGTGGAGTCGGTGGCGCGGGTGAAGCCCGTGGCTTCGGCGGAGTTGGCTGAAAACCCCTGGCTGTGACACTCCTGGCCCGTCGCACGCAGTAAGGGGAAGTGTGGGCTCCGTAAGGTCGGTGCCCTGGCGAGGGAGGCGTGGATGAGCCTGGTGGAACTGATCGCTCAGGCCGACGAGCGCGGACTGGCTGCCAGCGGGCTGGCTTGTTTGGATCGGTGCATACCCCTGCTCGGGGGCGACGACGAGACCTTGCGGCCGCTGTGGGGCAACCTCACGGAGGACTCCGAGGCCGCCGACTGGGGCGAGTTGCTGGAACAGGTGCGCGGCAAACTGGCGTCCGCCGCGGAGGAGGGCGACGAGGCCGAGCTCCTCACCCGCCGGATGCTGGCCGCCGCTCCCGACGACCGCTCCGCCGCCGAGGTACGGCTCTGGGCCGACGCCTGCTCCGTCGCCTCGCTCCAGATCCACCGCCTCCTCGACCCGACGTCGGACGCCTCTCCGGTCGACTCCCGCCGGGAAGGCCGTACCGAGGGCATGTCACCTCTCGTCGCCGCCGAGCTGCGCCGCCAGGTCACCGTCCTGGAGGTGCTCGCCGGTCATGGCGTGGGCGGACTGCGCCGGGCCCTCGAGGTCTCCACGGAGGGGCGCCGGGTGCTGCGCGCGGTGGTCTCGCGACGGGCTCGTGGACGAAGGTGAGCGGAGTGCGGGGGAGGTGGGTCGGTCCTGCGCCGGTCTTGGAAAGGCCCCGAATATGAGTGACACAACCCGCTCCGACCTCGCTCTTCCTGATGTGACGCGTAGGACGACCGACCAGACAGACCGGACCGACCAGACCGACCGGACGAACCCGACGGGCCGGACCGACCAGCCGCCCCGCCCCTCCGCCGCCGCGAAACCCGTGCGCTGGGCGGCGGAGGCGGTGGCCGCCGCGCCCGACGCCGTACGGCCCCACCTCGACCACTCGGCGCCGAGCCTGTGGCGCGTCGACCGGATGATCGAGGAACTGCGGCGCGAGGGCCCGCCGTACAACGCCGTGGCGAATGTGCTGCGCGGGCTCGGCTCCTACGCCGGCGAGGTGATCGTCCGGCAGACCGGCGCCGAGTGGTGGGGCTCCGCCGGCGACCACTGGGTCCGCACCCCCGACGGCCGCCTCTGGGAACCCCTCGACGAGGCCCGCCGCTGCTTCGGCGGCCACGGCTCCCTGCGGCTGCTGTGCCGGGACGCGACGCGGGGGAAGCGATAGCCGGCAGCGGGAGCGCGGCGGGGCCCGCCGCGCCCGGTGGGCCCGGCGGTGGATTCGTCCGCTGTGACACTTCTGTGGGGTTCGACGCTGAGGACCGTGGGGGGCGTGGCCGTGTTCGGACCCGGGGTCCGACGGGGGAGTCGCGCGCCGGAACGAACTCCGTACGAACGAGGACAGTCTTGGGCCAGGGAGGGGAACCCCGGCGCGCGCAGGCGTACGACGGGGAACTGGGCGCGGCCGTGACGCGGGCCCAGGACGGCGACGAGGCCGCGTTCGCCGTGGCGTACCGGCTCGTGCAACCGGGACTGCTCGGCTATCTGCGGGGGATCGTCGGCGACGAAGCCGAGGACGTGGCCTCCGACGCCTGGCTGGAGATAGCCCGGGACCTGGGGCGCTTCAAGGGCGACGGCGCGGGGTTCCGCGGCTGGACGGCGACCATCGCCCGGCACCGGGCCCTCGACCATCTGCGCCGGATGCGGGTCCGGCCCCGGTCCGCGGTGCTGGACCAGGACGTCGTCCTCGACCTGGCCGGCCCGCACAGCACCCATGACGAGGCGCTGGAGTCGCTCTCCACCGGGCACGCCCTGGAGCTGGTCCGCGGGCTGCCGCGCGACCAGGCCGAGGCGGTGCTGCTGCGGGTGGTCGTGGGGCTGGACGGCCCCGCCGCGGCCCGCGTCCTCGGCAAGCGCCCGGGCGCCGTCCGTACGGCCGCGCACCGGGGACTGAAGCGGCTGGCCCGCCAGCTCGGCGCCGCGGGCGAGGGCGAAGGTGTGACGGATGGCGGCCCCCGAACGCTGGGGGAGTCGACATGAACGGCGAGGGCTGCGGACCGTATGGATCAGTGGCGGGCCCGGCCACCAGGTCGAACGGCCTGATCGGACGGACGGGACAGAGGCGGAAACGGACATGGGTGAACGGCTGAACGACGGCGCGGGCCACAGCCGTCGGCGCGCACACCCCGTGGACGCCGCCGACGACGACGAAGCCCCTGCCGCCGCCGGCGCACCGGGGATCGCGGCAGCCACGCTGGAGGCGCTGCTCGGCCAAGCCCTGCGCGACCGGAGCGCGCACGGGTCCGGCGACCGCCCGGACGCCGACAGCGAGGGCGAGCGGCGGGCCGTCGCCGCCTTCCGGGCCGCCCGGGACGCGGGTGCGCACCAGGCCCGTACCCGGCGCCGGGACGACTGGCGGCCCCGGGCCCGGCGGCACACGGTTCGCTCGCTGCGGGCCACGCTCTCCGTGCTGGTCGCCGGCCTGGCGCTGGGCGGGGTCGCGTTCGCCGCCGTCGGCTCCTCCACGGACGACGTCGCCGGTGGCGCGGGGCGTCCCGGACCGTCCGCGACCGCGTCCGGGTCCGGGTCCGCCGGCACGGCCTCCGTGAACCCGCGGCCGGCCGCCCCCGCCGACCGGGACCGTCCCGCGAGCGCCGAGGACACCGAAGCGCACTGCCGTGCCTACGAGAAGGTCCGGGGGCGCGGCAAGGCGATGGACTCCACGGCCTGGCAACGGCTCGTGACGGCCGCGGGCGGCGAGAAGAACGTCGTCGCGTACTGCCGGGCAGCGGTAGCCGCGTCGGCGTCGGCAGGGGGCGGACCGAAGGCCGGCGGAAGCCCGAAGGCCGGCAAGGCTCCGGAGGCCGACAAGACCCAGCGGGCCGACAAGACCGAGCAGGCCGGGAAGACGCCGAAGACTGAGACGACCGAGAAGACCGAGAACGCCCCGAAGGCCGGGGAGTCGCCCAACGCCGGGGGGTCGCCCAAGGCCGGGAAGACCGCCGGGAGCGGGGCCGAGGGGCAGTAATCGGTTGCCGCCAAAGCAACGGCCGAGGCCGCCACCCCCCACAGGAGAGGCCCCGGCCGTCGCGCGGCACGGGCCGCGCGGCGGCCCGTACTCCCTACAGCGCCATGAGTGCGTTTTCTGTCACACCCCGAGCACGCCCGCTCGCGTCACGAGTTAGTTGCATGTTCTACGGACATGGACGTGCGGCGGTTTCAGGTCGTAACGTGCCTTTCGCGCCGGACGGCCAAGCGGCAGACCACCGCAACGACCTGCGGTCCAGAAAACCGTGAATCATCGACCGAGGAACCACGACGTGGGGGACGACGCGGAGCTGACAGCCGCGGTGCTCGCGGCACAGGACGGGGACGAGACCGCGTTCCGGACTGTGTACCGCACGGTGCACCCGCGGCTGCTCGGGTACGTACGCACGCTCGTCGGTGATCTCGACGCGGAGGACGTGTCCTCCGAGGCCTGGCTCCAGATAGCCCGGGACCTGGAGCGGTTCAGCGGCGACGCGGACCGCTTCCGCGGCTGGGCCGCCCGGATCGCCCGCAACCGCGCGCTGGACCACGTACGCATGCGCGGCCGGCGCCCGGCGACGGTCGCCGACGAGACCGAACTGACCGGCCGGGCCGCCGAGTCCGACACCGCGGGCGAGGCCATGGAGGCGCTGGCCACCGGCCGCGCCCTGGACCTCATAGCCCGGCTGCCGCAGGACCAGGCCGAGGCCGTCGTGCTGCGGGTCGTCATGGGCCTGGACGCCAAGACGGCCGCCGAGACGCTCGGCAAACGGCCCGGTGCCGTCCGTACGGCCGCGCATCGCGGTCTGAAGAAGCTCGCCGAACTGCTGGGCGAGGACCCGGAGACGGCCCGCGGCCTCGACGCGCTGCCGCCTCAGCGAGAACCGCGCTCGCGCGCGGTGACGTCCGCTGGTGTGACGCATACGCGCGCGCGGACGCAGAAGGACATGTGATGGCCGACAAGCGGGACAGGTGGCTCGATCGAGAAACGGCGGAGCGTCTGCTGCGCGGTGAGTCACCCGACAACGCTGTCGACGCCGCCGCCGGGGAAGAGGCCGAGCGGCTCGCCCGGGCCCTCGCCGCGCTCGCCGCGCCGGCCGCCGAGCCCCTGCCCGCCGACGAGGAACTCCCCGGTGAGGCCGCGGCCCTGGCCGCCTTCCGCAAGGCCCACGCGGACCGCGCCGACCTGGCGGGACGTGCCGCTCTCGCCGCTCCGGGCACCGGTGCCCCCGGATCCGAGGGCGGCACCGCGCCCGCCGTCGCCGGTCGGCCCCGCGTCACGTCCGCCGCCGACGCGGGACTGGTGCGCATCGGCGGCCGGGTCCCGCAGGCCGGACGTCCGGCCCGGTGGAGCCGGCCCGCGCGGCTGGGGCTCGCCGCCGCGCTCGCCGCCGGGATGGTGGGCGGGATCGCGGCCGGGACGGGTGTCCTGCCGACCCCGTTCGACGGCGCCGAACCCGCCCGACCCGTGGCATCCGTCTCGGCCCCCGTGGTCCCGGACGAGCGCCCGCGCGTCTCACCCACGCCGGACGCCTCGGGCGGGGACGCGGACCCGGCGACACCGGACGGCGGTACGGGCGCGACCGGCCGCGAGGACGCCGGGAACGGGAGGACGGACGGCGCCCCCTCGGCCACCCCGGGCCCCGACGGCACCTGGCCGACCGGCGTGACCTCGTCCTGCCGTGAGCTGAGCGCGGGCCGCACCCTGGACACCGGGCGCCGCCAGACCCTGGAGCACCTCGCGGGCGGCCCGACGCGTGTGCCGAAGTACTGCGCGGGCGTCCTCGGCGGCACCGCGGGAAACTCCCGAGGCGACGACCGCACCCCGTACGGCACGAGCGGCCGGGACTCCGGAAAGAACCAGAGCGACCGCGGCGGCCGTGGAGGCGCCACGGGCGACAGGTCCGGGTCGGGCGACAAGGGCGGTTCCGACGACGACGGCGACGACGACGGTGGTCGTGATCGTGATCGTGACGGTGACGGTGATCGGGGTCGTGGTCATGGCGGCCGAGGCGGCGGCCATGGCGGCGGTGACGGCGACAACGGCGGCCGGGACGGCAGCGGCTCCGACCGCTCGGGCGGCTCTGGTCACTCCGGTCACTCCGGCGGAAGCTCGTCCTCGCACCACCGCTGACCTGCGAGTTCGATGATCGCCGAAGTTTTTTCGCGCAGGGTGTGACGTTTTCGGCGGCCGGAGCGCAGTAACAAGTGAGCCGACTGGTCATCGGCCCTTGCACAGAGCCGGGGTTCCCCCCGTACTTCCGGCTCGTGCGCTCGGCGCGGGCGGGACACGTTCCCCCGGTCCCGCTCGCGCCCCACACTCGACACCGTAGGTGAATCCCATCGGAGGGCCGGCGCGGGTGTCGAATTTTCTGGACTGGCGGAACAGGATGCTGCAAGCCGTCTGGCGGCAAGGGGATCCCATGTCGGAGGAGGTGCTGACATGGATGTCCGAGGTGCATGATGAATTCGGCGAAATATCCGGAGATGAATTCTGCGAACTTTGGACCACGCGAACCTTCTCCATGGCGAGATCAGCCCTTGAGGTGATCCAGAAGTCGGTGTTCGACGAAACCGGGAAAAGGGTTGACGGGGAGGAGTTTTGCTACGTCAATTATTTTCGCGACCCGGAATTTGGGCCGGCCGGTGTAGTTCGCTTCAAGTCCGCAGAAGTCTCGACGCCGGATTGGGCGGAAGTTCTGGGCGTCGTGGCGGAAGGGGTGCAGGAATTTGTCATGGATTATTACGCCACAGTCTGGCCCGCCTGTGGCCGCCATTCCTTCGGCCTGCACGTTGATTATTTCGATGAGACTGCGGTTTGGAAATGCAATGGAGGGCCTGAAGGTGGTCATGTGGTGAGGGCGCTCGATCCTTCGGCCGACAGGAGCGTCGTGCGGTCCAGCACTATCGACAGGCCTCCTGTGTAGGAGAGTTCGCCGCCGCTCTCCGGCCGAGCGCGCCGGCCGGCCCGGCACGGGTGCCTCCTCACCACGACACGACGACCTTGTCGCCGTTCCGCACCTGCGCGAAGAGGCTCGCGATCGCCGTCTCGTCCCGCACGTTGACGCACCCGTGCGAGGCCCCCGCGTAGCCGCGGGCGGCGAAGTCGGCCGAGTAGTGCACCGCTTGGCCGCCGCTGAAGAACATCGCGTACGGCATCGGTGAGTGGTAGAGCGTGGACACATGGTCGCGGGACTTCCAGTAGACGTGGAACACGCCTTCCCGGGTGGGTGTGTACTGCGAGCCGAAGCGGACCGACACCGTCATCAGGGTCCGGCCGTCGACCATCCAGCGCAGGGTCCTGGTCGTCTTGTCGATGCACAGCACCCGCCCGGACAGGCACCGGGCGTCGGGCGCCGCGGCCGGTTGGCCGCCCATCGCATACAGCTCCCACTGCCCGGGTTCGTGCGTCATCCCCAGCAGTCGCTGCCAGGTGACGGTGTCCGTCCTCCCGGTCGTCGGCAGCCCGCGCTTGCCCTGGAAGCCCTTCACGGCCTGCTCGGTGCGTTCGCCGTACGTTCCGGTGGGTCCCTCGAAGAGCCAGGCGACCTGGCGCAGCCGGGCCTGGAGCTCGCGGACGTCGCGTCCCTTGTCGCCGCGCGACCACAGGACGGCGGCAGGCGGGACGCTGGTGGCCGGGGTTCTGGTGGCCGGGGCGCCCGGCCTGTCGTCGGTGGTGGTCCGGGCCGGGGCCGACGCCGAGGCCGTCCGGCCGACGTCGGCGGAGGCGGGCGGGCGTGCCGCCCCGTCCGCGCCCGGGGTCCGCACGCTACAGCCGCACACCGTCATCAGAGCCGCCGTGCCGGCCAGGACGGCGATCGATCTCCGCATCCGCATGCCTGAGATGTTCCCCCCGGATGACGGCTCGCGAACGGACCGGCATTGTGGTGACCGGCACCGCGGACCGTCTTGTGAGGAAGGTCCCAGCGTGGTCCTCTGCACGGGGCGCACGCGCGCCGATACAGTCCGTCGGACGGTCGGACCGTACTGGCGGGTAACCGATGGACGTCGGCAGGCGACCGGCAAGTGACCCGAGTGGTCGAAGAAGTGGCCGAAGAAGTGGCCGAAGAAGTGGTTGAAGCAGCGGGTATTGCTCAGCGGGAGGCATCACATCCATGGCGCGTGAGTCGGAGTCCGGACTGCCCATCGAGCCGGTGTACGGGCCGCAGGACCTGGCGGGCTGGGACCCGGCCGAGCAGCTGGGCGAGCCGGGCGAGTATCCCTTCACCCGGGGCGTCTACCCGTCGATGTACACCGGCCGCCCCTGGACCATGCGCCAGTACGCGGGCTTCGGCACGGCGGTGGAGTCCAACGCCCGCTACCAGCAGCTGATCGCCAACGGCACGATGGGCCTGTCGGTCGCCTTCGACCTGCCCACCCAGATGGGCCACGACTCCGACGCCCCGATCGCGAGCGGCGAGGTCGGCAAGGTGGGCGTGGCCATCGACTCGGTCGAGGACATGCGGGTGCTGTTCGGCGGGATCCCGCTGGACAAGGTGTCGACGTCGATGACGATCAACGCCCCGGCGGCCCTGCTGCTGCTCATGTACCAGCTGGTCGGCGAGGAGCAGGGCGTCCCGGCCGACAAGCTCACGGGCACGATCCAGAACGACGTGCTGAAGGAGTACATCGCGCGGGGCACGTACATCTTCCCGCCGAAGCCCTCGCTCCGGCTGATCGCCGACATCTTCAAGTACTGCAGGACCGAGATCCCGAAGTGGAACACCATCTCGATCTCCGGCTACCACATGGCGGAGGCGGGCGCGTCCCCGGCGCAGGAGATCGCCTTCACCCTGGCGGACGGCATCGAGTACGTCCGTACGGCCGTCGCGGCCGGCATGGACGTGGACGACTTCGCGCCCCGCCTGTCCTTCTTCTTCGTGGCCCGTACGACGATCCTCGAAGAGGTCGCGAAGTTCCGCGCCGCGCGCCGGATCTGGGCGCGGGTGATGCGGGAGGAGTTCGGCGCGAAGAACCCCAAGTCGCTGATGCTCCGCTTCCACACGCAGACGGCCGGCGTCCAGCTGACGGCCCAGCAGCCGGAGGTGAACCTGGTCCGGGTCGCCGTCCAGGGCCTGGCCGCGGTGCTCGGCGGCACCCAGTCCCTGCACACCAACTCCTTCGACGAGGCGATCGCGCTCCCCACGGACAAGAGCGCGCGCCTCGCCCTGCGCACCCAGCAGGTGCTGGCCTACGAGACGGACGTGACCGCGACCGTCGACCCCTTCGCGGGCTCCTACGTCGTCGAGAAGATGACCGACGACGTCGAGGCGGCGGCCGTCGAGCTGATGCGCAAGGTCGAGGACCTCGGTGGCGCGGTCGCCGCCATCGAGCACGGCTTCCAGAAGTCCGAGATCGAGCGCTCCGCCTACCGGATCGCCCAGGAGACCGACTCCGGCGAGCGGGTCGTGGTCGGCGTCAACCGCTACCAGCTCGACACGGAGGAGCCCTACGAGCCGCTCCGCGTCGACCCGGCCATCGAGGCCCAGCAGGCGGAGCGCCTCGCGAAGCTGCGGGCGGGGCGGGACCAGGCGGCGGTGGACGCCGCGCTGGACGCCCTGAAGAAGGCCGCCGAGGGTGAGGACAACGTCCTGTACCCGATGAAGGACGCGCTGCGGGCGCGGGCGACGGTGGGCGAGGTGTGCAACGCCCTCCGGGGGGTCTGGGGGACGTACGTGCCGTCGGATGCGTTCTGAGCTGGGCGATTCCTCCGAATGGGTGATCGGGGGCGGGAAACGCCCGTCCCTGGTTACGCTCGTGGAGGCTGTTCCCGATAAGGAGGGTGCCGTGGCTGTGATGCTGCACGAGTCGTCGCTCGCTGATGCTGCCGACCGGCTGTGGGAGGAGCTGCCCGGGCACCGGGTGGAGATCCTCAACGGGAGCATTGTCGTGACACCGCCGCCGGATGGGCCGCACCAAGTGACACTGTCCTGGCTGATCGTGGCGTGCCACGAAGCCGGAGATCGGCAGGCGGGGCTGAGAACGGTCGGGGGAATCGGCTTGTGGTTGCCGACCGGGCCGGACGATTACGCCGTGCCGGACCTGTCCGTGGTGGACGCAGACTTCCACGACGCGCTCGTCGAAAAGAACTGCTATGCCCCGCATGTCTTCCGCATGGTGCTGGAAGTGACGTCCTCCAACTGGACCAATGACACAGCCACCAAGGTCGACATCTATGCCAGGGCCAACATCCCGGTCTACCTCATTGCCGACCGCAAGCATGACCTGGTCCTCCTCTATCAAGACCCGGTAGACGGCAAATACCCCGACCCCGTCCGCTACCAGCGAGGCCAGGCCGTCCCCGTCCCCGAGTCCGTCGGTGTGGCGCTCGACCTCTCCGTCGACACCCTCCTCGACGGCGACGACTAGCCGAGGCCGACCCGTGCGCGGTAGGACGCGAGGCCGTCCTCCGTGTCGCCCGCCCAGCCCACATAGCCGTCGGGGCGGACCAGGAACAGCCCGTCCTCCAGGCTCAGCAGGGTCCAGTCCGGGCCCCTGAGCCGGTCGAAGAGGCGGACGCCGTCGATCGTCAGGTCCGGTACGCGGTCGCCGGCGGACAGCGGGCCGGGGTTCTCCCGGGTCTCCTCGCTCAGGGACGCATGCCGGTAGTTCAGGCCGAGCTGGCGGGTCGCGGCACCCCGCTTCGCCTCCTCGCGGTGGATCGCGGTGGAGAGGCCGAGTACGTGTTCGGCGATGGGGCGGCGCTCCTCCTCGTAGGTGTCCAGCAGAGCCTCCGGCGCCCGCCCGCTCAGGACCGCGCCCAGCTTCCAGCCCAGGTTGTACGCGTCCTGGACGCTGGTGTTCAGGCCCTGGCCGCCGGCCGGGGAGTGCACGTGGGCCGCGTCGCCGGCCAGGAAGACCCGTCCCTCGCGGAAGCGGTCCGCCAGGGCGGCGCGCGGGCGGAAGTCGGACATCCACAAGACCTCTGTCACCCTCTCGGGCGCGAGGTGGGTGCGCTCGGCGACCAGCTTGCGGACGCCGTCCAGGGACAGATCCGGATCCGTCCCCTCGGGAAGCCGCGCCACCAGCTGGAACTGGTCCGTCCCGGCCAGGGGGCACAGCGCCAGGAAGCCCGAGTCCGGCCCGCTCGGCGGGAACAGGTGCCACCACGTCCGGTCCAGGCCGGGGATCCGCACGTCCGCCACCAGGGCCGCGTCCGGGTCGAGCGTCTCGCCCGTCATCTTGACGCCCAGCGCGCGGCGCACCGCCGAGCGGCCGCCGTCCGCGGCGACGGCGTACCGGGCGCGGACCGGTACGCCGGAGGCGAAGTGCGCCGTCACGCCGTCCCCGTCCTGTTCGAGCCGCACCACCTCACGGCCGAAGGCCACGGTCCCGCCCAGTTCCGTCAGCCGTGCCAGCAGGATCTCCTGGTTGCGCCACTGCGGGATCATCCACGGGACGGTGAAGCGGCAGCCCTCCTCGCCGTCCTCCATCGGGTCGAACATCGCGTGCTCGCCTGCCTGCTCGCCGTCCGCCCAGACCATGCCGACCGGGTACGCGCCACCGGCGGCGAGGATCTCGTCGAGGACGCCGAGATCCTCGTAGACCTCCATCGTGCGCGGCTGGAGGCCCTTGCCGCGTGAGCCGGGGGCGAGGGTCTCGCCGCGTTCCACCACCAGCGCGTCCACTCCGCGCCGGGCCAGGTCGATGCCGAGGGCGAGGCCGGTGGGGCCCGCGCCGACGATCAGGACGTCCACGTCCACCTGCGCGGTCGCCTTCATGGGTGTGTCCATGAGCTCTCTCCTTAACGCTGTTAAGTGCTGTCGTTCACGAGAGTGGCCTTAACGGCGTTAAGCTGTCAAGTGTGAGTACCGAACGACGCGCCCCCCTCGACCGCAAGCGGGTCGCGGACACCGCCCTCAGGCTCCTGAACGAGACAGGGCTCGACGGGCTGACCCAGCGCGCCATCGCCCAGGAGCTGAACGTCAAGGCGCCCGCCCTGTACTGGCACTTCAAGGACAAGCGGGCCCTGCTCGACGAGATGGCGACCGAGATGTACCGGCGGATGGTCGCGGGCGTCGCGCTCGACCCCGCCGACACCTGGCAGGACCGGACGCGCAAGGTCAACCACGGGCTGCGCGCGGCGCTGCTCGCCTACCGCGACGGCGCGAAGGTCTTCAGCGGCTCCCGCTTCACCGGCACCGAGCACGCCGTGCAGATGGAGGAGAACCTGCGCCTGTTCACGGCCGCCGGCTTCACCCTCGCCGACGCCGTACGCGCCTCGTCGACCGCGTACGCGTTCACCGTCGGGTTCGTCACCGAGGAACAGGGCGTGCACCCGCGGCCGGACGAGCGGCGCGAGGGGTTCGACGTGGCGGAACGCGCCCGGCTGCTCGCCGAGTTCCGGCTGTCGGCGAAGGCGGGCGCGGAGCTCTTCCAGAACTACGACCGGCAGTTCGAGGAAGGCCTGGAGATCGTCGTGGCCGGAATCGCCGCACGCTACGGGGTCCCGTAGCCGAACTCCGGCCGACCGGCCGGGGTGCGCGCGGGGAACGTATGTCGATTCACCGCATTGCACCACTCATCGTGCGTTCGTGGCGCGTTCACATCCTGCCCATAGCTTCACCGAATGCCTGACATATCCAGCCGGGTGCAGGAGTCCCGCGTGCCCCGCCAGCGGGGTGGCGCCGCGCTCGTCTCTTATGTACTGCCCGTCTTCGACGAACAGGACGGGATCCGCCACTTCCACGAGGAGCTCGTGGCGGCACTGCGCGAACGCCCCGAATACACCTATGAGTTGGTGTACGTCAACGACGGCTCCGCCGACGGCACGTCGCTCATCCTGGAAGACATCGCGAAGAACGACCGGCGCGTCCGGGTCGTCGACTTCGCACGCAACTTCGGCCACCAGATGGCCATCACGGCCGGTATCGACGAGGCGCGCGGCGATGCCGTGATCGTCATGGACACCGACCTCCAGGATCCGCCGAAGGTCAGCCTCCGGCTGATCGACGCCTGGCGGGACGGCGCGGAGATCGTGCACGCCCGTCGGCGCAGCCGTCAGGACACGCTGTTCAAGCGGGCCACCGCGCACGCCTACTACCGTGTGCTGCGGTCCTCCACCGATGTGGACATCCCGCTCGACACCGGCGACTTCCGGCTCATGGACCGGCGCGCCGCCGACGAGCTGCGACGCTTCAGGGAGCGCAGCCGGTTCGTGCGCGGCATGGTCGCCTCGATGGGCTTCCGGCAGAGCGAGGTGCACTTCGACCGCGACGAGCGGTTCGCCGGCGAGACCAAGTACCCGCTGCGCAAGATGGCGCGCCTCGCCATCGACGGCCTGACCGGCTTCTCCACCGCCCCGCTGCGGATGATCACCAAGCTGGGGTTCGCGGTGCTCGCGTTCTCCCTGATCGGCATCTGCTACGCGCTCGCCATGAAGCTGCTGCGGCCCGAGATCACGGTCTCCGGCTGGACGATGCTGATGGTCGTCGTGCTGTTCATGGGCGGTGTGCAGATGCTGTCGCTCGGTGTGCTGGGCAGCTATATCGGACGCACCTACAACGAGGTGCAGGGGCGGCCCCTGTACACCGTGCGGCAGGTCATCTCGCACGACCCGGCGGAGTCCGCCGGTGACGACACCGGCCATGGCGACTGAGGACATGGTGCGGAACGGCACCGGCACCGGCACCCGTACGGACGCCGGCGCCCCGGCGGACGGCGACACCCCGCAGGGCGCCGACGGCCGCACCCGCGACCTTCGGCAGCTGATCACCTACGCACTGGTCGGCGGCAGCGGCGTCCTCCTCGACCTGGGCGCTTTCCTGCTGCTCTACAACGTGGCCGGCCTGCACGAGCAGGTGGCCAACGTGCTCTCCACCAGCCTCGGCATCACCAACAACTTCGTCCTGAACGCCCTGTTCACCTTCGGCAAGCGCGACCGTCTGCTGCTGCGCTACCTGCGCTTCTACGCCGTCGGCCTGACCGGTATCGCCCTGACGTTCGTGCTGCTCGCGGTGTTCTCCCGGGGGCTCGGCGTCGATCCGAACCTGGTGAAGGCCGGCTCGCTGCCGCTGGTGCTGGTCTTCCAGTTCGCGCTCAACAGAAAGTGGAGTTTCGCATGAATCTCGGCGTCATCGGCGCGGGAGCGACCGGCCTCACCGCCGCGTACGACGCGGTCAAGCAGGGTCACGCGGTCACCGTCCTGGAGGCCGCCGACGAACTCGGCGGGCTCGCCGCGTCGATCCCCGTCGGGGGAGTGCCGCTGGAGCGCTACTACCACCACATCTTCCGCAGCGACCGCCGGATGATCGAGCTCATCGAGGAGCTGGGCCTGGGCGGCGACCTGCACTTCCACAAGACCACGACCGGGGTGTTCCGGGGCGGGAAGACGCATCCCTTCAGCACACCGCTGGAGATGCTGACCTCCCCGCTGTACGGACTGCCCGCCGGCGTCCGCTTCGGTCTGTCCTCGGCGTGGCTGAAGGTCGTGCGCGACGGGGAGAAGTTCAACGACCGCACCGCCCTGAGCTGGCTGCGCAAGTGGGCCGGTCGGCGCGCCACCGAGGCGGTCTGGGAGCCGCTGCTGCGCGGGAAGTTCGGCGAGCGAGCCGACCAGGTGTCCATGGCCTGGCTGTGGGCGCGGGTCCACTGCCGCACCTTCGAACTCGGCTACATGGACGGCGGGTTCGAGCGGGTGTACGCGACGCTCGCCGACCGGATCGCCGAGCGTGGCGGCAAGGTCGAGTTCGGCAAGCGGATGGAGACGATCCGTCAGGACGGCGGCGACGGGCAGGTCACCGTGCGCACCGCCGACGGCGCCTCGTACGTCTTCGACCATCTGATCGTCACCACTCCGCAGCCCGCCTTCGCCAAGGCCGCCGACGCGCCGGCCGACGACGCTGTCTGGCGCAACCAGTACCTGGGCGCGACCTGTTTCGTCCTGGAGCTGGACCGCAGCGCCATCCCGTACTACTGGCTCAACATCAACGAGCCCGACTTCCCCTTCCTGGCGGTCGTCGAGCACACGCAGATGATCGACCCGGCCCAGTACGGCGGCCGTCACATCCTCTACGTGGGCAACTACGTCGAGCGCGACGACTGGCGCTTCACCGGCGAGCCGGCCGAGCTGCTGGAGCGGTTCCTGCCGTGGCTCAAGCGGGTGAACCCCGAGTTCGACCGCTCCTGGATCCAGGACTGGCACTTCTCGCGGGCGCCCTTCGCCCAGCCCGTGGTCACGCCCGAGTACAAGGCGCTGATCCCCGGCCACGAGACCCATCTCAGCGGGGTGACGCTCGCGACGATGGCGCAGATCTACCCGCAGGACCGGGGCCAGAGCTACTCGGTGGAGCTGGGTCACAAGGCGGCGCGCATCGCGGGCGTCGCCTGACGCGGCCTGCCGCACGGACGAACGGCCCCGGCGAGGAGTTCACCGCCGGGGCCGTTCCGGTGCGCCGCAGGTGCCTCAGCGGCGCGCCGTGCACACCACGAGCTGCTGGTTCACCGGCTTGGGGCACTGGTACGCCCTGCGGATGTCGGCGGCGATCCGCGGGTCGATGATGCCCAGCGACAGCCAGCTGGGCTGGTAGACGGCGTAGGCGGCCGGGTGCTCCTGCGTGATGCAGCGCACGTTCTCCCGGGTCGACTCGAGCGAGGGCACCTCGGTGAGCTGCTTGGGCACGTTGAAGAACGTGGGGAAGGGGTACCGGCAGGCGGTGGGATGGTCGATGTAATACGCCTGCTGGCCGAAGGTCAGATACAGCACGGGTACGCCGTCCGGGAGTTCGGCGTCCACCTGCTTCGCCGCCGCTTCCGCCGACCGCGCCTGCGCCTTGAGCTCGGCGTTGGTCGTGACGATCCGCCCCTCGATCACCCGGACCCCGGACAGGGGCCACACGGTCGCGGCCAGGCACACGACGACCGCGAGGACCGGCAGGGCGACCGGAACCCGGAGGGCGCGCGCACGCGGTGCCCGCACCCACAGCAGGTCCGCCGCCCCGGCGAGGAGAGCCGCCGCCGAGGCGAGCCACGCGACGACGTCCGTGTCGACGTCCGTACGGACGAGGGCGAGCAGCGGGGTCGCCCCGTACAGGAGGGCGAGCAGGGTGAGGCACAGCGGAGGCCGGCCGTGGGCGCCGTACCAGCGGCCGATCGCGAGAGCGGTCAGGGCCGCGGCCAGCACCGGCAGGCTCTCGCCGTGGTACGCGAACCAGTTGCCCTGGTAGACCACGACGGCCAGCGCGATGACGAGGAGCAGCAGGGTGACGAGCACGGCCTCGGCGCGCTGCCGGCGCGACGGGAGGGTGGCGGCGAACAGCAGCAACGCGCCGGGCAGCAGCGCGAGCACCGGCGTCACCGCGATCCGGTCGCCCAGGTAGTCGGCGGTCCGCAGCAGCAGGTCCGAAACGACGATCGGGTCCTTGCCCAGCGCGTGCGCGTTGATGTGCGGCATGTCGCGCAGCCACTGGAGCTCGCGCGAGCCCGACCAGGCGCTGAGCGCGAAGAGCAGGCCGGTGCCGACGGCGGTCGCGGCGGCGAGCAGCAGGCCCCGTACCCGGTCGACGGCGAAGACCACGAGGAGTGCCATCGCGGCGGTGCCCGCCGTGGAGTACTTCATCAGCAGGGCGAGAGCGAGCGGCAGCGCGGCGAGCGCGGTGGCCTGCCAGCGGCGGCGGACGCCGAGCGCGGCGGCGACGGCGACCGTCGCGAAGACGATCGCGAACCACTCCGGCTGCAGGTAGTCGATGACGGGCGCGAAGGCCAACGTGAGGGCGACCAGGCCCGAGACGAGCAGCGCGTCCCGCTCCGGCATGCGGCGGCGCAGGGCCCGGTGCAGCAGCAGACCGGCGGCCGCGCACAGGACGATGCCGATGAGCCGCAGGAGGGCCTCGCGCACCGCGTTCGACCCGCCGGTGACGGAGTCCAGACCGGCGAGCAACCAGCGGTAGAAGAAGGGCCGGTGGGCGAAGATCTCGGAGGGGGACAGCCCGCTCGCCCCCGTCGTGCGCAGGGCGGCCAGCACATAGCGGATGTCGAGGAAGACACCGGCGGTGAGGGTCGTCCAGATCAGCAGCGCGGCGGTGGTGATGGCGGTGGTCCACCCCGCGGGCGAGGTGAGGCGCAGCCGGCGCGTAGCCGGTCCGTGCGGGCTCGGCCCGCGCCGCGCGACGGGCGGAGGTGAGGTGGATATGTCGGTCACGTGCGCGAACGTAGCATCGAATTCCGCGAGAATACGGGGCGATGAAAAGGAGGAGGGGGCGGCTCACCCGTTCTTCATCTGCCATTTCCCGACCCGATCCGGATGTCACGCCGAATTCACCTGGGTGTCGGCGACGGGACATGCGAAGGCTGATCCTACTTTCTTAGGATCACTTGACTTTCCGCTGAGAATTCAGGTGCGCACACGTGGCCAACACACCGACCCTGTCCGTCGTCGTCCCCTGCTACAACATCGAGTCGTATCTGCCCGAGACCGTGACCAGCCTGGTCAACAATGCCCGGGACGACTTCGAGTTCATCTTCGTCGAGGACAGATCCACCAAGGACAGGACCTACGAAGCGCTCCTCGCCCTGACGGAGCGGCTCGGGAACAGTCGGGTGATCCGGCACGAGCGGAACGGCGGACTGGCGACCGCGCGCAACACCGGCATCGATGTCGCGGAAGGCCGCTACCTCACCTTCCTCGACGGCGACGACTGGCTGGCGCCGGGCTATCTGGCCCAGTTGGTGGACGTCGCCGAGCGGTTCGACGTCGACTTCGTACGCACCGACCATGTGCAGGTCACCGGACTCGAGCGGGCCGTTCACCGGGCGCCCGAGGGCCGCCGCCACACCCCGCTCGACCCGCGCACCTCGATCCTCCCCGTCGACGACACCACGATGGTCGACTATCCGTACGCCTGGGCCGGCGTCTACCACCGCCGCCTCCTCGACCGGGGCATGCTCCGCTTCCACGACGGGCTGCGCACCGCCGAGGACCGGCCGTGGATCTGGGACCTGCACCGCAGGGCGGAGTCCTACGTCGTCGCCAGCCTGCACGGGGTCTTCTACCGCCGGGGCATCGCCAGTTCGCTCACCCAGATCGGCGACGTGCGCCAGCTGGACTTCTTCCGCTCCTTCGACCTCGTCCTCGCCGAGCTCGCCGACGATCCCGAGGCGGACCGGCTGCGCGGGAAGGCGCTGCGCAACTTCTGCGTCGTCATCGCCCACCAGCTGATCGACCGACGCCGGTTCGAGCGCAGTGTGGCCGCGAAGCTGAAGCGGCTGGCCGCCGGGGCGCTGGGCGCGATGAGCGAGGAGGAACTGGGCGAGGCCGTGGTGGGGATGGGCGAGGAACGCGTACAGGTGCTGCGCAGGGTGCGCGGCGGTATGAAGGGCGTGGCGGCATGATCCAGATATTCTGCTCGGCCACCCAGTACGCGGCCGCGACCGTCACCGCCGCGATCCGCGCCGGTCGGTTCGGCCCGCGCGAGGGCGTCCGCCGCATCCTCGTCGTCAGCAACACCGCCGCCGCGCCGGAGGTCGGCACCCCGCTGGACCGGATGGCCGGCTTCGAGAAGCTGCGCCCCGAGTTCGACCAGGTGTACTCCTGGAACGAGTTCATCTCCCCGCACCACCCGGTCGGCTGGTCGCCGCGCGCCCAGGACACCCGGCTCTGGGAGAAGGCCGTACGCCTCGCCTGGGACCTGGGCGACGAACAGGTCGAGATCGCCTGCGAGTCCATCCAGGCCAACCCCTCCCGTGCGATCGCCGACATCTTCGCGGACAGCCCGATCCACGTCTACGCGGACGGCCTGATGAGCTACGGCCCCACCCGCAACCGCATCCCGCACGGCATGAGCAGCCGCATCACGCGCGTGCTCCACCTCGACCTGGTGCCCGGTCTGCGGCCGATGCTCCTGTCCGAGTACGGCGTCCGGCCCGAGGCCGTCCCGCGCGAGGCGATGGTCGACGTCCTCGCGCAGATCGGCGAGGCCGGCGCCGGCCTCCTCGCCGAACGGCTCCCGGCCGACCACCCCGCCACCGCCGTGCTCCTCGGCCAGTACCTCTCCGCGATCGACCTGATCACCCAGGACGAGGAGGAGCGGCTGCATGTCCGCATGCTGCGCGCCGCCGCCCGCGCGGGTCACGAGAACGTGCTGTTCAAGCCGCACCCGAGCGCGCCCGCCGTCTACAGCGAGTCCCTGGAGGCGGCCGCCGGGGAACTCGGCGTGCGGCTCACCGTGCTGAACGAACCGATCCTCGCCGAGACGGTCTTCGCCTACCTCAAGCCGAAACTCGTCATCGGCTGCTTCTCCACGGCCCTGATGACCGCCGCCGCCTTCTACGGCATTCCCGTCGCCCGGGTCGGCACGGAGCTGCTCCTGGACCGCATCACGCCGTACGAGAACAGCAACCGCGTCCCGCTCACCATCATCGACGTGGCGCTGCCCGACGCGGAGCAGGCGGAGCTCGGCGCCCCGCTCGAACTCGCGGGGGCGGCCGAGGAGCTGACGCCCCTGATCCGGGCCGTGGGGTACTGCATGCAGTCCCGCAAGTACCACAGCCTGCGCGCCGAGGCGGTCACATGGCTCGCCGCGCATCTCGCCGAAGGGTCCCCCTACCAGCGCTACTTCAAGCGCCGCCGCCTCACGAACCTCCGCCTTCCCGGCGGCGGTCCGATCCGCGCCGAGGCACTGCGCCGTCACCCGGCGGTCCGCCGTGCCGTACGCCGGATCCGGTCGACGGCGCGTTGACGGCTGAGGGGCTGAGGGGGTGAGGGGCTGAGGGGGTGAGCGGGGACGCGCAGTGCCCCGCTCACCCCCTCAGGGGCGCGGGGAACCGCGCGATCAGCCACGGCGGTGCCGCAGACGGCCGACGGCCTGTCGCGGCATCGCCGAACCGCTCAGGCCCGCCGCGCGGCGAGCGCCCGCTTGAGCCGGGGTCCGATCGGCTTCTCCACGAACCGGTGGAGAAGCCAGGCGATCCCGAGCATCGACAGCACCGTCGTGCCGATCGTCAGGTACGGGCTCAGCCCGAACTCGCGGTACAGCACCCGGATGAAGAACCAGCCCAGGTGCTCGTGGATCAGGTAGAAGGGGTACGTCAGCGCCCCGGCCACCGTCAGCCAGCGCCAGTTCGCCCGGCTGGTCCAGCCCACGGCCACCGCGCCGACGGCGACGAAGGCGACGAGGACGATCAGCTCGATGACGTACGGACTGCGGTGGAACTGGCCCTGCGGGCCGGGGTGCCACAGGGCCGTGACCGAGTAGCGCTGGCCGAGCAGGAAGCTGAAGCCGACGATGCCCCACAGCAGCAGGTCGTTGCCGAAGCGGTGGATCAGGTAGAAGGCCAGACCGCCGATGAAGTACGGGGCGTGGTCCCGCATCACCAGCTCGTCGGTCAGCGGGTTGTCGGCGACCCGGGCGAAGACGCCGGCCAGCGTCCACAGGATGCAGAACGTCACCACCCGGCGGTAGGTGACGCCCCGCCAGACCACGAACAGCGCGAACAGGGCGTAGAAGCGCACCTCCACCCAGAGCGTCCAGTCCACGCCCAGCACCCGGGGCACGCCCATCGGCTGCTGGAGCATGGTGAGGTTGGTGAGGATCTCGTCCGAGCGCAGCGGCGAGGCCACCACCGGCAGGATCAGGCCCGCGGCGGTGACCAGGACGATCGCCGCCCAGTACGCCGGGTACAGCCGGGCCACCCGGGAGCGGAAGAAGTCCCCCATGCTCCGGCCCCAGCTGCTCATGCAGATCACGAACCCGCTGATCAGGAAGAAGAACTGCACGCCCAGGCTGCCGTAGGTGGCGAATTGCGACAGCGTCGGGAACTTCTGGCCGGGGGACTGGTGCCAGGACTGGGCGACCTCGCCGTTCTTGCCGGCGTAGTGGTAGAAGCAGACCATCAGGGCCGCCAGCAGCCGCAGCCCGTCCAGGGCGCGCAGCCGGCTCTCCGCCCGGGGCCGGACCGGAGCCCGCTCGGGGATGAGCAGGTTCATCCGGAGTGCCGGGGTCGCGGCCGGTGCCGCCGCCTGGTCAGCCGCGCTCATCCTGGGACCTTCCGTGGGAGTCATGAGAGGTGTTCCGTCGCGTGTGACGGCCGAGGGCCGTCGTCTCGACGACGGAACGCTATGCATCTCCGACAAGTCCGGGGTGAGTGACGGCTGACTGACCGGCGGCGCAGGAATGACGATCGGATGAACAGCTGTCCCGGTATGTCTTGTTTCCGGCCGTCGGGCCACCCGGCCGATACGGCGACGCGGGAGGGCGACCGCAGCTACCGGCTCTTGCCGGTCACCCGCTTCAGGGCCCGCGCCCGGCGCGCCAGGCGGCGGACGGTCGCGTTGCGCGGGATGAACGCGAGCTGGCCCGGGACGGCGCCGGGGAGGGCCAGTGCCGCCAGGCGCCGGCGCTTGAAGTAGCGCCAGGTGTGCGCGTCGAGGTGCGTGGAGAGGTAGCGCTCCGCCTCGCCCAGCAGCCCCGGGTAGATCTTGGGCTGCATCGCGAAGCCGACGGCCTTGAGGAGCGCGGCCAGCTCCTCCACCCGCTCCGCCGACGGCATGGCCCACGCCTCCACCGCCCCCCTGTCCGCCAGGTCCGGCAGCAGCAAATCGACGATGGTGAGCGGCACCCGGTTGCTGTTCTGGTACGGCGCGAGCCTGGCCAGCACGGTGTCGGTGCCGATCCGGGCGACCGGGAGGCCGTACAGACCGGCGGCGGTGAGCAGCGCGGTGGAGAAGCAGCCGACGACGAGGGCGGGCCGCAGCCGCTGGTAGGCCACCTCCGCGAGGACGGGCCGGTCGAGCAGGACGAGTTCGGCGCCCAGGTTCCTCGCCTCGTCCTCCAGCAGCCGGGACCAGCGGACGGGCGCCGTGGGGTGCGGTTTGAAGACGAGTCTGCGGTGTCCGAGCGCCACGGCGCCGCGCACCATGCCCAGATGCAGTTCCTCCTCCTCGGCGTCGCCGATGATGCCCAGCGCCGACAGGTACTGCCCCAGCAGCAGCGCCGGTTGCTCCTCGTCGGAGGGCAACCCGCTCTCGTCCTCGGCGAGTTCGCCCAGCACCTTCAGGAACGCCTCGGACGGCACCACCACCGGTGGCACGCCGAACTCGGTGAGCAGCAGCGGGGTGAGGCCCGGCACCAGGTCGAGGTGCAGCAGCCGGTCGACCCGGGTGCCGACCAGCGGGTCGATCTTGTCCCGTGTGGGGCCGTAGCTCATCAGGCCGTCGGCGTAGGCGTCGACGGGCGCGCCGGTGAACAACTGGCACAGCGCCAGCGCCGGATTCACCTGGATGGACTCCACGGCCAGGTGGATCTCGTCGTCACCGAGATCCCACAACAGCCGTACGTACCGCTCCCACATGGGGATGTCGTCCCCGCGCGGGCCCCAGCCGCCGGGGTGGAAGGGGGCGATGGTCTCGTTCCAGGACAGCACCTCGTCGAAGCGCTCACGGATCCGGGCGAAGCCCGGCATGGCGTCGACGGACGGGGTGATCTCCGGGTTGACCGCGTTGTTGGTGACCAGCAGCAGCCGGCGGTCGGTCGGTGCGAAGAGCCCGGCGTCGAGGGCCGCGGCCAGGGTCGCGGCGCCGTA
Organism: Streptomyces sp. NPDC102259; assembly: GCF_044766465.1. NCBI lineage: Bacteria > Bacillati > Actinomycetota > Actinomycetes > Kitasatosporales > Streptomycetaceae > Streptomyces > Streptomyces sp. NPDC102259. The sequence continues at coordinate 274,664 of NZ_JBIWMA010000009.1, forward strand.
CAGGGTCGAGACGCAGAAGATCCGGGTGGTGCGAGGCATCAGACGGCCACCGTCCGTGCCGCCACCGTCCGTGCGGCCACCGGCCTGCGCCGTACCCGCCGCAGGGCACCCGCCCGCTGTACGTCCATCGAGTCCATGACCTCCGCGAGCACGTCCTGCGGCATTCGCTTCAGGGCGGCGGCGCACAGGGAGCGCAGTTTCCGTGCCACGGCGGGTTCGAACCTTTCGATCGAGCCGAGGTGATGCGTCATGATCGCGCAGTAGGTGCGCACCGCCTTGGGCAGCAGCTTCTCGCCCTCGGCGTCCCGCGCCGTCTCTTCGATCACCTGGTCGAAGGCGCGGATGAAGTCCAGTTGCCGTACGTCGCCGATCTGGGTGAGGGAAGAGGCCACCCCGCGCCGGTAGTAGACGCCCAGCAGTCCCACCACGGCGAAGGTGTCCGCCTCCCGGTGGAGCTTCCAGATCCAGGGCCGGTCCTCGGCCGTCCGCAGCCCGTCGGTGAAGTGCAGCAGTCCGCGGTCGACGAGACGGCGGTGGTAGATACCGGCCCAGGCGTAGGCGTAGTCCACCGAAGTGGACCGGTCGGCGGGCAGGATCGCCTCCCGCGGGCTCATCACCGTCCCGCGCCGGCCGTGCGGCACGCGGTGGATGCTCCGGGCCCGCGCGGTGCACTGCACATGGTCGGTGCGGACGAAGTCGCAGCCCAGTTCCTCTATAGAGGCGAGAAGCCGAGGGAAGTATCCGGGCGCCAGCCAGTCGTCGCCGTCCAGGAAAGTCAGATAATCGCCGCGCGCCTTGTCGATGCCGGTGTTTCTCGCGGTCGCCAGCCCTCCGTTCTTTTCGTGTCTGACCAACACCGCGCCCGGCAGTTCTCGCTCCGCACGCGCAAGGATGTCCGAGGTCGCGTCGGTCGAACAGTCGTCGACCAGAATGAACTCGAAGTCCTCGCGTGCGTTCGAACGCAGGCTCGTCAGGGTGTCGGGCGCGTATTGCTGAACGTTGTAGAACGGCACGATCACGGAAAGCTTGGGCACCTGCGAAACCTTAGAAGGGCCCCCGGCGGCAAAACTTGCCGGTGTGGATACGGGGGGTGAACTCGATGTGTCGGAATGGTGCACCCCCTGCGCTTTCGCGCATTAAGCGGGCCAGTTCGGCGTCCGGTGGCGCGCTGTTAACTTCTCGTTGAGTCGAGGTTGGGTAAAGCGGGGGAATTGCTTTCTAGCGTCTAGCTCGTGCCAGCAAGTACTGCCAACCCCCCACGGATCGCCGTCCTCGCGGACTCCGACACCCGATGGAAATGGGGTGCGCTGACCGCGACGCGGATCGCGCCCTCCATGGAAGCCGGATCCGGGAGCGGGGCGCAAGTCGCCCCCGTCCTGGACGGATTCCTGCTGCGCGGCCGGGCCACCCCCACCCCCCGCCAACTGGCCGAGGTCGGTGTGCACGCCGACTCGCTGACCGAGGTCACCGCGCTCGAGTTCCTGCGCGCCATGACGCGGACGTCGTACGACGTCCTCGTCCTTGCCCTGGTCGGCGGCGGCGTCCAGGCGATCCTGCACGGCCTGAAGCGGATCTGGGAGGAGCGGACCGAACGCCCCGTCGTCGTCACCGGCTACGTCGGCGTCGTCTACGAGAAGCTCGCCGACGGGCTGCTGCTGCGGCACGGCGCCGATCTCGTCCTCGCCAACTCCCGGCAGGACGCGGAGCGTTTCCGCGCCGTGTACGAGGGGGTGGGCGCCGACGCCTCGTCGGTGACCGAAGTGGCCCTGCCGTTCCTGGGCGGTGAACCGTACACGGGTGAACACGACCCCTACACCGTCGTGTTCGCCGCGCAGCCCTCCGTGCCGGAGAACCGCAGGGACCGCGCGTACCTGCTCGACCGGCTGGTGCGGCACGCACGGCTGCGCCCCGAGCGGGAGGTGCTGCTGAAGCTCCGCTCCAAGCCGGGCGAGCACACCACCCACATCGAGGAGCTGCCGTACCAGAAGCTGGTGCAGAAGCTCGATCCGCCGCCCAACTTCCGTCTGGTGTACGGGAACATGGGCGAAGTCCTCGACCGCACCGACCTCATGGTCACGGTCAGTTCGACGGCCGCTCTGGAGTCCCTGCACCGTCGGATCCCCACGGTCGTCCTCACCGACCTCGGGGTGCGCGAGGCGCTCGGCAACCACCACTTCGTCGGCTCCGGCTGCCTCGCCTCCTGGGACCAGCTCGACGCCGGGCACCGGCCCGCCCCCGACGAGGAGTGGGTGGCCCGCCAGGGCGTCGCCGTCGGGGGCCCCGCCTCCGGGGGAGGCTCGTACGCGACCGCCTTCGACGCGGCCCGTGAGCGGATCGGCGCCTTGCTCGACAACCCCCACGGCCTTCCGCCCCTCACCCCCTACTACACGCCCGCGACCGCGCCCGGCTATCTGCCCGGCATCCTCGCCCGCCACCACCTCGGCCCCGACGGCAGCCCGCTGCCCGGCGCGCCGGCCGCCGGGAGGGAACCGGGCCCGGTCCGGCAGATCGTGCGCCGGGCGGCGCGCGGCGCCTACCGGCACGGCGTGCAGCGGGTGGCCCCGGTCATCCGGCGGATGGGGGAGCTGTGACCCGTCAAGGAGAGAAATCCATGTCCGACTCACCAGCAGGGGCGCGCCGTGTGCTCGCGGTGATCCCCGCGCGCGGCGGCTCCAAGGGCGTGCCCGCGAAGAACCTCGCGCCGGTGGGCGGCGTACCGCTCGTCACCCGCGCGGTCCGCGAGTGCCGGGCGACCCGCCTCGTGACGGACGTCGTCGTCTCCACCGACGACCACGCCATCGCGGCGGCGGCGCGGGAGGCGGGCGCGGAGGTGGTGCTCCGGCCCGCCGCCATCGCCGGTGACACCGCGACCTCCGAGGCGGCCGTCCTGCACGCCCTGGACGCCCACGAGGCGCTGCACGGCTCCCCGGTCGACGCCGTCCTGCTCGTGCAGTGCACCAGCCCCTTCCTCGTCCGCGACGACATCGACGGGGTCGCCGCGGCCGTCGTCGAGCAGGGCGCCGACACCGCGGTGACGGTGGCCCCGTTCCACGGCTTCGTCTGGCGCGACGCGGACGGCGAGGAGGCCGGGGGCGGCGACGGAGGCCCCGGCCCGGCCGGCGGCTTCGGCGTCAACCACGACAAGGCCTTCCGCCCCCGCCGCCAGGACCGCCCCCAGGACCTCCTGGAGACCGGCGCCGCCTACGCCATGGAGACCGGCGGCTTCCGCGCGCACGGCCACCGCTTCTTCGGCCGCACGGAACTCGTCCGCACCGACCCCGCCCGGGTCCTGGAGATCGACGACCCGCACGACCTGGCCCGGGCCAGGGCGCTGGCGGGCCTCTTCGACGCGGACCGGCCCGGCTCCCTGCCCACCGCCGCGGACATCGACGCGGTCGTCCTCGACTTCGACGGCACCCAGACCGACGACCGGGTGCTGATCGACTCCGACGGACGGGAGTTCGTCTCCGTGCACCGCGGCGACGGCCTCGGCATCGCCGCCCTGCGCAGGTCGGGCCTGCGGATGCTGATCCTCTCGACCGAACAGAACCCGGTCGTCGCCGCCCGGGCCCGGAAGCTGAAGCTCCCCGTCCTGCACGGCATCGACCGCAAGGACCTCGCGCTCAAGCAGTGGTGCGAGGAACAGGGCATCGCGCCGGAGCGCGTGCTCTACGTCGGCAACGACGTCAACGACCTCCCCTGCTTCGCCCTCGTCGGCTGGCCGGTGGCGGTCGCGAGCGCCCACGACGTCGTACGCGGCGCCGCACGCGCGGTCACCACCCTCCCCGGCGGCGACGGCGCGATCCGGGAGATCGCCGGCTGGATCCTCGGACCCTCTCTCGACACCCTCACCAGGTAAGGACATCTCCGCCATGAGCACCAACTCCCGTCTGCGCACGTTCGGTTCCCGCGAGGTCGGTCCCGGCAGGCCCGTCTACATCTGCGGCGAGATCGGCATCAACCACAACGGCGAGCTCGACAACGCCTTCAAGCTGATCGACGTGGCCGCCGAGGCCGGCTGCGACGCCGTGAAGTTCCAGAAGCGCACCCCCGAGATCTGCACCCCGCGCGACCAGTGGGACATCGAGCGCGACACGCCCTGGGGCCGGATGACCTACATCGACTACCGCCACCGCGTCGAGTTCGGCGAGGACGAGTACCGCCAGATCGACGAGTACTGCAAGGAGAAGGGCATCGCCTGGTTCGCGTCCCCGTGGGACACCGAGGCGGTCGCCTTCCTGGAGAAGTTCGACGTCCCCGCGCACAAGGTGGCGTCCGCCTCGCTGACCGACGACGAGCTGCTGCGCGCCCTGCGCTCCACCGACCGCGCCGTCATCCTCTCCACCGGCATGTCGACGCCGAGGCAGATCCGCCACGCGGTCGAGGTCCTCGGCAGCGACAACATCCTCATGTGCCACGCCACCTCGACCTACCCGGCGAAGGCCGAGGAGCTCAACCTCCGCGTGATCAACACGCTGGAGAAGGAGTTCCCGAACGTCCCGATCGGCTACTCCGGCCACGAGACCGGCCTCCAGACCACCCTCGCCGCGGTCGCCCTCGGCGCCACCTTCGTCGAGCGCCACATCACCCTCGACCGCGCGATGTGGGGCTCCGACCAGGCCGCCTCCGTCGAGCCGGGCGGCCTCACCCGCCTCGTCCGCGACATCCGCACCATCGAGGCCTCCCTCGGCGACGGCGTCAAGAAGGTCTACGACTCCGAGCTCGGCCCCATGAAGAAGCTGCGCCGCGTGTCGGGCGTCGTCGCGGCGGCGGAGATCGCGGCGGCGGCGGGCGAACCGGTCGCGGTGTGACCTGAATACCCCTCCGAGTGCCTTACGGGATGGTCGTCCGACGATGAGTCCTCGCGCCGGGAAGAACTCCGGCCACACCCCCCACACCCTCGCGTTCGTCGAGAGTCCGGTGCAGCTCCTGAACGTCCTGGAGTGGGCGCACGCCCGGGAACTCCACTCGCGGGAGGAGCCCGGCGCGGGATTCACCCTCGTCGTCCTGTCCCCGACCGACCCGATGACCCGCGGCCAGCTGCGCCGCATGGCCGAGCTGGCCCGCCGGGAGGGGCACACGGTCCGCTGGGAGGAGGCCCGCGGCGGCACCACGGCGCCCTTCCGCACGATCGGCGGCCTCATGCCGCTGCTGCGGCACGCGGAACGGATGGTGATGGGCGACCCGTTCTCCCGTTACGTCCAGCTGCTGCTGACCATCACCCGGGCGAGCGAGCTGGTCGTGGTGGACGACGGGACGGCGACGATGGAGTTCGTGGGCCAGCTGGCCCGCGGTGAACGGCTCGTGCGCTGGCACCGCAAGGGCGGCCGTACCGGCCCCCGTGACGTGCTCTTCGCCCCGGTGTCCGCCGCGGCCCGCCGCCGGCTGACCCCTGGCGCGGACCGCGGGGTCGAGGTCTTCTCCTCCATGCCCATAAAGGACGCCCCCGACGGCGTCACGATCACGTCCAACGTCTTCGCCTGGACCCGCGACCGCTTCGGTCCGCCGCGTGTGACGAAGACCGCGGACATGGTCGGCACCTCACTGGTGGAGACCGGCGTGGTGGACGCCGACCGCTACCTGGAGGCCGTCCAGAGGCTGGCCAAGGCCCACGGCGCGACCCGTTACTTCGCCCACCGCCGGGAGAGCACGGAGAAACTCCACCGGCTGGCCGTCGAGACGGGGCTCGAGGTGGTCCGCCCGGACCTCCCGCTGGAACTGATCGCCCGCCGCGGCCCCATCGGCCGGACCGTCCTCAGCTTCCCGTCCACGGTCGTCCACACCCTGCCGCTGGCCCTGTCCGGCACCGACGTGCGCGTCGCGGTCTGCGACATCGACCCGGCCTGGCTGACGGAACACGCCTCGCCCCGGGCGCAGGGGTTCCTGTCCGGGGTGACGGGCACGGCGAAGGACGTACACCGGCTGGCGGCGGTGAGCGTCGTCTGAGGACGGCCGGGACCCGGGCGACTACGAGCCGCCGCCCCGTGGGGGCGGCGGCTCCGCCTGTTCCTCCTCCCAACGGCCGAACCCGTCGAAGAAGCTTTCCTCGCGCTCGGCGTGCGCCCGCTCGCGCCACCGGGTGACCACCCACAGCGCACCCACGAGCAGACACGCCGTGACGGCCATCACCGCCAGCCCGGTCAGCGCCAGCGCCACCACGCCCCTGGCCAGGATCCCGGGTATCCGGTCCTCGCCGCACCCGCACGTCATCGTCTCCATGGGGGCACCGTGCCCGGTCGGCCCCGTGTCGTCGCCCAGCGTGGCGCAACCGCTGCATGGAGGTGATGATTCCGGGATCGGTCCCGGTCCGTGGACAAACCCAGCGTGTCTCGAGCCGTCCGTGGTATCCGTGAAAGGAAGGAAGAAGTGTGGGTGCCGACCGAGAAGCCGGCGAGTTTACCCATCCACCACAGCAGCCATGCGCCGCGCGGCCAACTTTTCTTCGCCTAACGGGTTGAACTTTTGTTGATCGGGTCAGTTGACCGCCCCGGCGTCCTACCCTTCAGAGGGTGAAGCAACTGATGTCCCGAGAGTCCGAGGCCGATCCGTCAGGGGAAGACGTGCTCCCCGGTGCACTTCCGGGTGCGCTCCCCGGAGCCCTTCCCGGCACCTTGCCGGAGGCGCTGCGCGCAGAGCTCGTGGCCTTCCGCCGCGACATGCACATGCACCCCGAGCTCGGCAACCAGGAGTTCCGTACGACGGCCGCGATCAAGGCGCGCCTGGAGAAGGCCGGTCTCGAGCCGCGCGTACTCGCCGTGGGGACGGGCCTCATCTGTGACATCGGGACCGTGGGCGGAGGGGGCGCGGCGGGTGCCGGCGCCGACGGCGTGCCCGTCCTGGCGATGCGCGCCGACATCGACGCGCTGCCCATCCCGGACACGAAGACCGAGTGCGCGTACCGCTCGAGGGTGCCGGACCGCGCGCACGCCTGCGGGCACGACGTGCACACCACCGTCGTCCTCGGCGCCGGACTCGTCCTCGCCGAGCTGCACCGGCAGGGCAGGCTCCCGCGGCCCGTGCGGCTGATCTTCCAGCCCGCCGAGGAGGTGCTCCCCGGCGGCGCGGCCGACGCCATCGAGGGCGGGGCGCTGGACGGGGTCGGGCGGATCATCGCCGTGCACTGCGACCCGCGGGTCGACGCGGGCAAGGTCGGGCTGCGCGAGGGGGCCATCACCTCGGCCTGTGACCGGCTGGAGATCTCGCTGGACGGGCCCGGCGGCCACACCGCCCGCCCGCACCTGACCACCGACCTCGTGACCGCCGTCGCCCGGGTCGTCACCGACGTGCCCGCGCTGGTCGGCCGCCGCGTCGACACCCGGGCCGGGCTGGCCGTCACCTGGGGCCGGATCGAGAGCGGACACGCCCCAAACGTGATCCCGCAGCACGCCGAGCTCTCCGGGACCGTCCGCTGCCTGGACATCGAGGCGTGGCGGCAGGCCCCGGACATCGTCGTCGCGGCGATCGACGAGGTCGCCAACCTGCACCGGGCCAAGTCGGAGATCAACTACGTGCGGGGCGTCCCGCCCGTCGTCAACGACGGCGACGTCGCCGGGCTGCTGCGGGACGCGATGGTCGCCCGGCGCGGCGAGGCGGGCGTGGAGAGCACCGAACAGAGCCTCGGCGGCGAGGACTTCTCCTGGTACCTCGAGCGGGTGCCCGGCGCGATGGCCCGGCTCGGGGTCCGTCCGCCCGGCGAGCGCACCGTGCGCGATCTGCACCAGGGCGACTTCGACGCGGACGAGTCGGCGATCACCGTCGGCGTCGAGCTCTTCACGGCGGCCGCGCTGCTGGACGCGGAGACCCGCGGCCACTGAGGCGGCACGGCGAAGGGACGTGGGCGAAGGGGTGCCGGAAAGACGCCCCTTCGTCCCCTTGTGTGACCCGCGCGTAACTCCGGGGACGCGGTTGTAACCCGGCGTCGGCACGAATCGATAACGGCCCGGAGAAACCCCGTTCCCCTCCGCTTCTACGCGCGTTACTGTGCGCCGGAATCGCCACCGGGAAAGGCTTGTTGGGGAGCCCCTCCTGTACGGCGCCACCAAGGGGAAAGCGGGCCGGTCACGGCGCCGTGGGGATGAAGGGGTGCTTGCTATGCGTCTGATATCTCGGAGGACGAGATTTTCCCGGGCCGCGGTGACCGTCGCGGTCGTCGCGCTTGCCGCCGCCGGCTGCGGCAAGTCCAGCACCGACTCCAAGTCGAGCGACTCGGAATCCAGCAGCGGCACCTACTCGGGCAAGGGCATCGGCCTCGCGTACGACATCGGCGGCAAGGGCGACCAGTCGTTCAACGACGCCGCCTACGCCGGGTTCGAGAAGGCCGAGAAGGAATTCAAGATCGGCGGCCAGGACATCGAGCCGCAGGACGGCGAGTCCGACGCGGACAAGGTGCAGCGGCTGACCCAGCTCGCCCAGGCCGGCTACAACCCGGTGATCGGCGTCGGCTTCGCCTACGCGCCGGCCGTCAAGGAGGTCGCCGCCAAGTTCCCGAAGATCACCTTCGGGATCATCGACGACGAGCAGATCCAGGCGAAGAACGTCGCCGACATGGTCTTCCACGAGGAGCAGGCCTCGTACCTGGCCGGTGTCGCCGCCGCCAAGGCCACCAAGAAGGCGCACATCGGCTTCATCGGCGGCGTGGACATCCCGCTGATCCACAAGTTCGAGGCGGGTTACGTCCAGGGCGCCAAGTCGGTCGATCCGAACATCAAGATCGAGTCGCAGTACCTGACCGAGACCGCCCAGGAAGGCGGCTTCTCCAGCCCCGACAAGGGCAAGGACGCGGCGAGCGGTCAGATCGAGGCGGGCGCCGACGTCATCTACCACGCGGCCGGTCTCTCCGGTCAGGGCGTGATCACCGAGGCCGCGGCCAAGAAGGTCTGGGCCATCGGCGTCGACTCCGACCAGTACAGCCAGAGCGCGCTGGCGGCGTACAAGGACTACATCCTCGGCTCGGCGCTGAAGAACGTCGGCGGCGCCGTCTACGACCTCGTGAAGTCCGTCCACGCGGGCAAGCCGCTGTCCGGTGTGGTCCGCGGCAGCCTCTCCAACGACGGGGTCGGATTCGCCGACAGCAACCCGAAGTACAAGGCGATGACGGACGTCGTCGCGGCCGTCGACAAGGCCAAGAAGGACATCATCGACGGCAAGATCACCGTTAACACCAAGTAACACCGAGTAACGCGCGACAAAGCGCCGGACCGGCCCCCGGCTACGCCCTTACGGGCGTCCTTGCAGCCCATACGCCCCTTGCCTCCCGCAAGGGGCGTACTGCTGTCCGTAACCTGGACCGCGACTGTGGCCACAGCTCGGTAACGGACCGGACAGAAGGGTTTTTCCGTCTGGTCTACGCGCGTTACGCTGCGGCGGAACCAGCGCCTGGTTTGGGCGCTTGCACAAAGGAGTCAAGTTCCATGCGCCGGGTGTCCCGAATCGCGGTTGCGGGTGTTGCCACCGCAGCTCTCGCCGTGACCGTTTCCGCTTGCGGAAGCTCCTCCACGTCGTCCTCCTCCTCCAGCAGCAGTGACAAGAACCTGGGCCTCGCGCTCGCGTACGACGTCGGCGGCAAGGGCGACCAGTCCTTCAACGACGCCGCCACGGCCGGCCTGGACAAGGCCGACAAGGAGTTCGGCTACAAGTCCACCGCGGTCGAGCCGCAGGACGGCGAGTCCGACGCGGACAAGGTGCAGCGCCTGGAGAGCCTTGCCAAGCAGGGCTACAACCCGGTGATCGGCGTCGGCTTCGCCTACGCGCCGGCCGTCAAGGAGGTCGCGGCCAAGTACCCGAAGACCACCTTCGGCATCGTCGACGACGAGCAGATCAAGGCCGACAACGTCGCCGACCTCGTCTTCCACGAGGAGCAGGCCTCCTACCTCGCCGGTGTCGCCGCCGCCAAGGCCACGAAGACCAACACCGTCGGCTTCGTCGGTGGCGTGGACGTCCCGCTGATCCACAAGTTCGAGGCCGGCTTCAAGCAGGGCGTCGAGGACACCAAGAAGGGTGTCACGGTCAAGTCGCAGTACCTGACCGAGACCGCCGCCGAGGGTGGCTTCTCCAGCCCCGACAAGGGTGAGAGCGCCGCCGAGGGTCAGATCGACGCCGGTGCGGACGTCGTCTACGCCGCCGCCGGTCTGTCCGGTCAGGGTGTCATCAAGGCCGCCAACGCCCACAAGGTCTGGGCCATCGGCGTCGACTCCGACCAGTACAAGCAGGACGCGCTGAAGGCGTACAAGGCATCGATCCTGACCTCGGCCATGAAGAACGTCGAGGGTGCGGTCTACACGCTCGCCAAGTCCGTCAAGGACGGCAAGCCGGCGACCGGCGTCGTGCGCGGCAGCCTCGAGAACGGCGGCGTGAGCGTGTCGGACTCGAACCCGGAGTTCGCGAGCAACACCGCGATCCAGGACGCGATCAAGAAGGCCGAAGCGGGCATCAAGGACGGCACGATCACGGTGAAGACCTCCTGACCTTCCGTCAGAGGCCTTGGCCAAAGAAGCGCTGTAATGGCAGCGTTACGGTCACGGAACCGGGCGCGGGAAGGATGTCCTCCCCGCGCCCCGTTCGCGCGGCAGAATGCTCGGAACGGATCGAGATTTGATCGGGATCTCAAGCAGGATCGATCAAGATCGACCTGATCCGGGCACTATTTAAAGCAGGGGCGCTACGCGCGTAGAGCGACCCCTTTCCCAAGGAGAGTGCGCCATCGACGCGTCCAGCAGCCCTCCGCTCACCGCACAGTCGACGATCGCGGTAGAGCTGGCGGGGATCACCAAGCGCTTCCCCGGTGTCGTCGCCAACCACGACATCCACCTCGCCGTCCGCAAAGGCACCGTGCACGCCCTCGTCGGCGAGAACGGCGCCGGCAAGTCGACGCTGATGAAGATCCTCTACGGCATGCAGAAGCCGGACGAGGGCACCATCGCGGTTGACGGCGACCAGGTGAGCTTCTCCAGCCCCGCCGACGCCATCGCACGCGGCATCGGCATGGTCCACCAGCACTTCATGCTGGCCGACAACCTGACCGTCCTGGAGAACGTGGTGCTGGGCAGCGAGAAGCTGTACGGCATCGGTGGCAACGCCCGTAAGAAGATCAAGGAGATCTCCGACCGCTACGGGCTCGGCGTGCGCCCCGACGCCCTGGTCGAGGACCTCGGCGTCGCCGACCGACAGCGCGTGGAGATCCTCAAGGTCCTCTTCCGCGGAGCCAAGACCCTCATCCTCGACGAGCCGACCGCCGTGCTCGTCCCGCAGGAGGTCGACGCGCTCTTCGACAACCTGCGCGAGCTGAAGTCCGAGGGCCTGTCGGTCATCTTCATCTCCCACAAGCTGGGCGAGGTGCTGTCCGTCGCCGACGAGATCACGGTCATCCGGCGCGGTACGACCGTCGGCACGGCCGTCCCCGCCGAGACGACCCCGCGTCAGCTCGCCGAGATGATGGTCGGCAGCGAACTGCCCACCCCGGAGACCGCCGAGTCCACGGTCACCGACAAGCCCGTCATCCAGGTCACGCACCTCACCGTGTACGCCAGCGGCGGCGCCTCCCTGGGCGTCGAGGCGGAGCCCACGGCCGGCGGGGTCAGCGGCATGATCTCGCCCGAGGTCGCTCTCGGCGGCGAGGTCAAGAAGGCCCTCGACGACGTCAGCTTCACCATCCACGCCGGTGAGGTCATGGGCATCGCCGGCGTCGAGGGCAACGGCCAGACCGAGCTGATCGACGCGCTGATCGGCACCAAGAACGCCGACTCCGGCAGCATCGCCTTCCTCGGCGAGGACATCACCCCCTGGAACACGCGCAAGCGGCGCGAGTCCGGCGTCGGCTACATCCCCGAGGACCGCCACCGCCAGGGCCTGCTCCTGGAGGCGCCCCTCTGGGAGAACCGCATCCTCGGCCACGTCACCGAGGCGCCCAACGCCAAGGGCTTCTGGCTGAACATCAAGGGCGCCCAGGCCGACACCCGCCGGATCGTCGAGGAGTTCGACGTCCGCACCCCCGGCATCGACGTCACCGCCGCCTCGCTCTCCGGCGGCAACCAGCAGAAGCTGATCGTCGGCCGCGAGATGAGCCACAACCCGAAGTTCCTGATCGCCGCCCACCCCACCCGGGGTGTGGACGTCGGCGCGCAGGCCCAGATCTGGGACCGCATCCGCGAGGCCCGCCGCGAGGGTCTGGCCGTGCTGCTGATCTCCGCCGACCTCGACGAGCTCATCGGTCTGTCGGACACCCTGCGCGTGATCTACAACGGCACCCTGGTCGCGGACGCCGACCCCGCCACCATCACCCCGGAGGAGCTCGGCTCCGCCATGACCGGCGCCGCGTCCGGTCACCTGGAACACGTGGACGAAGAACACGTCGACGACGCGGAAACCACCGAGGAAGCTGCCGGTCCGGAGGACGAGGCCCGATGAAGAAGTTCGACAAGGAGCGCGTGCTCCTCGCGGTGGCCGGCCCGGTCATCGCGCTCGTCGCGGCGATCCTGCTGACCTCGGTCGTGCTGATCGCCTCGGGCAAGAGCCCGATCGAGCCGTACACGCTCATGCTGGAGCAGGCCGGTTACTCCGACGTCCAGGTCCTGATCGTCAACCAGGCCTCGATGTACTACATCGCCGCCCTCGCGGTCGCCATCGGCTTCCGCATGAACCTGTTCAACATCGGCGTCGACGGCCAGTACCGCCTCGCCGCGATGATGACCGCCGTGGTCGGCGCGAACATCGCCCTGCCGTCCTTCCTCCAGATCCCGCTGCTGCTCCTGGTCGGCGTCCTCACCGGCGCCTTCTGGGCCGGCATCGCGGGCGTCCTGAAGGTCACCCGCGGGGTCAGCGAGGTCGTGGCGACGATCATGCTGAACGCGATCGCCACCAGCGTCATCGGCTACCTCACCCTCGACAACATGTGGGGCGTGCAGGTCGGCAACAACAACACCACCGGCATCATGAAGGACTCCGGCTGGGTGCCCGGCATCGACCTGGGCGCGGACGTCGGCGAGATCTACGGCCTGGTCTTCCTCGCCATCGCCCTCGGCATCGTCTACTGGGTCGTCCTCAACCGCACCCGCTTCGGCTTCGACCTGCGCGCCACCGGCGAGTCCGAGACCGCCGCCGCGGCCTCCGGCGTCGACGCCAAGAAGATGGTCCTCACCGCGATGCTCATCTCCGGCGGCATCGCGGGCCTCTCCGGCCTGCCCCTGCTGCTCGGCGACGCCCACACCTACAGCCTGAGCTTCCCCACGGGTCTCGGCTTCACCGGCATCACCATCGCCCTGCTGGGCCGCAACAACCCGGTCGGCATCGCCTTCGCCGCGCTCCTGATCGCCTTCCTCGACAAGGCCTCTCCGGCCCTCGACTACGCGACCCCGGTGGCGTACGAGAAGGAGATCGCCACGATCATGCAGGGCCTCATCGTCTTCGCGGTCGTCATCTCGTACGAGGCCGTTCGCCAGTGGGGTCTGCGCCGTCAGCAGAAGCGCGTCGGCGCCGAGCTCGCCGCCGCCGCCCAGAACACCAAGAAGGAGGTGACGGTCTGATGAGCACCACGACCATCGCCAAGCCGAAGGCGAAGCAGCCCGGCAAGGGCGGCCGCAAAATCTCGCTCCCGGTCCTCCTGCTGATCATCGCGGGCGTCCTGGTGCTGACCTCGATCGTCCGCCTGATCACCGGCGCCGACGGCATCACCTCCACCGGCCAGATGTCCACGGCCCTGCGCCTCGCCGTCCCGATCGGCCTCGCCGGCCTCGGCGGTCTGTGGGCCGAACGCGCGGGCGTCGTCAACATCGGCCTCGAGGGCATGATGATCCTCGGCACCTGGTTCGGCGCCTGGGCCGGCTACCAGTGGGGCCCGTGGACGGGCGTCGTCTTCGGCATCATCGGCGGCGCGCTCGGCGCCGTCCTGCACGCCATCGCGACCGTCACCTTCAACGTGAACCACATCGTCTCCGGTGTGGCCATCAACATCCTGGCCCTCGGCACCACGCGCTATCTGTCGAAGTTCGCCTTCGAGGGCGTCCCGCAGGGCTCCTCCAAGCAGTCCCCGCCGATCGACTCGCTGGGCACCTTCGACGTACCCGGCCTGTCGAGCTGGCTGGACACGCTCAACGAGAAGCACTGGTTCCTGGTCTCGGACATCGCGGGACTGGTCGGCGGTCTGATCACCGACCTGTCGCCGCTCACCGTCGTCGCCGTCGCCCTCGTCCCGGCCACCTGGTGGGTGCTGTGGCGGACGGCCTTCGGTCTGCGGCTGCGGTCCTGCGGCGAGAACCCGGTGGCCGCCGAGTCCCTCGGCGTCAACGTCTACAAGTACAAGTACATCGCCGTGATCATCAGCGGTGGCTTCGCCGGCCTCGGCGGCGCGTTCCTGTCCATCGTGGCCTCGAACGTCTACCTGGACGGCCAGACCGCGGGCCGCGGCTACATCGGCCTCGCCGCGATGATCTTCGGCAACTGGATGCCGGGCGGCCTCGCCCTCGGCGCGGGCCTGTTCGGCTACACCGACAGCCTCAACCTGCGCGGCGGCACCACCAACGTGCACGCGCTGATCCTGCTGCTGGCGATCGTGCTGGTGTTCGGCGCGGCCTACCTGGCGTGGCAGAAGAAGTACGTCCCCGCCGTCGTCACCGCGCTGATCTCGGCCCTGATGTTCGTCTGGTACGTCGGCACGGACGAGGTCCCGCGCCAGGTCGTGACGGCCGCCCCGTACGTCGTCACCCTGTTGGTGCTCTCGCTCTCCGCCCAGTCCCTCAGGATGCCCAAGGCGGACGGCATGCCGTACCGGAAGGGGCAGGGCAAATGACCCCGCCCGCCGCCGGATCCGCCGACCAGGTCGACTGGGAGAAGCTGCGTACGGTGGCCCGGGACGCCATGTCCCGGGCGTACGCCCCGTACTCCGGCTACCCGGTCGGCGTGGCGGCCCTCGTCGACGACGGCCGGATCGTGTCGGGCTGCAACGTCGAGAACGCCTCCTACGGGATCGGCCTGTGCGCCGAGTGCGGGCTGGTCTCGGAGCTCCAGAACACCGGAGGCGGCCGGCTCACGCACTTCACCTGCGTGGACGGCCGTGGCGAGATCCTCGTCCCGTGCGGCCGCTGCCGTCAGCTCCTCTACGAGTTCGGCGGCCCGGAGCTGCTGCTGGAGACGCCGGCCGGGATCCTGCCGCTGGCCGAGATGCTCCCGCAGGCCTTCGGCCCGGGCCACCTCACCAAGTAAGTCCCGCGCGGCCCCTCTGACCGGCGCAGAGGGGCCGCGCGGTTTCTGCAACGTCTTGCCGCACCACCGTGCACCCGCACTACGGTGCACCACCGGAAGGAAAGCCATGACGCAGTTGTCGATGGATGCGGTCTCCGTCATCCGCACCAAGCGGGACCGCGGCGAGCTCAGCGACGAGCAGATCGACTGGGTCATCGACGCGTACACCGGCGGCGAGGTCGCCGACTACCAGATGGCCGCCCTCAACATGGCCATCCTGCTCAACGGCATGAACCGCCGCGAGATCGCCCGCTGGACGGCCGCGATGATCGCTTCCGGTGAGCGCATGGACTTCTCGGCGCTGTCCCGCCCGACGGCCGACAAGCACTCCACGGGCGGCGTCGGAGACAAGATCACGCTCCCGCTGGCCCCGCTGGTGGCGGCCTGCGGTGCGGCGGTACCCCAGCTCTCCGGCCGGGGTCTCGGCCACACCGGCGGCACCCTGGACAAGCTGGAGTCGATCCCCGGCTGGCGCGCGCTGCTGTCGAACGAGGAGATGCTGCACGTCCTGGACACGACCGGCGCGGTGATCTGCGCGGCGGGCGACGGCCTGGCCCCGGCCGACAAGAAGCTGTACGCGCTGCGGGACGTCACGGGCACGGTGGAGGCGATCCCGCTGATCGCCTCGTCGATCATGTCGAAGAAGATCGCGGAGGGCACCGGCTCGCTGGTCCTCGACGTGAAGGTCGGCACCGGGGCCTTCATGAAGACCATCGAGGACGCCCGTGAGCTGGCCTCCACGATGGTCGGCCTGGGCACCGACCACGGCGTGAAGACGGTCGCGCTGCTGACCGACATGTCCACCCCTCTCGGCCTCACGGCCGGCAACGCCCTCGAGGTCCGCGAGTCGGTCGAGGTGCTGGCCGGCGGCGGCCCGGCGGACGTGGTGGAACTGACGATCGCCCTCGCCCGCGAGATGCTCGACGCGGCCGGCGTGAAGGACGCGGACCCGGCGAAGGCGCTGGCCGACGGCTCGGCGATGGACGTCTGGCGCCGCATGATCGCGGCCCAGGGCGGCGACCCGGACGCCCCGCTTCCCACGGCGAAGGAACAGCACGTGGTGAAGGCGGGCGCCTCGGGCGTCCTGACCCGCCTCGACGCCTACGACATCGGCATCGCCGCCTGGCGCCTCGGCGCGGGCCGGGCCCGCAAGGAGGACCCGGTGCAGGCGGGCGCGGGCGTCGAACTCCACGCCAAGCCCGGGGACACGGTCACGGAGGGCCAGCCCCTGCTGACCCTGCACACGGACACCCCGGAGCGCTTCGAGTACGCGCTCCAGGCGGCGTTGGGCTCGTACGACATCGGCGCGGCCGGAACCGGGTTCACCGCGTCCCCCGTGGTGCTGGAACGCATCGCCTGAACGCATCGCCTGAACGCGTCGCCTGAACGCGTCGCCGCGACGATCGCCCGACCGTGGTTCTCCCGCTCCGATGAGTTGGGCGCCCCGCGCCGGTCTACCGATCGTGGAAGCGACGACACCGCCCGTGCTCACCCTGACCGGCCCCGTCACCCGCCCGCGGGTGGCAGGGCTCGTCGACGACGTACGGGCGCTGCTGGCGGCCACCGGCACCCCGGTGGTCGTCTGTGACGTCGCCGGGATCGGACCGCCGGGGCTCGTCGCCGTCGACCTGCTGGCGCGGCTCCAGCTGGCCGCCCGGCGGGCCGGGGGACACATACGACTGCGCGCCCCCGACCCGGCCCTACGCGCCCTGCTCGACCTCGTCGGTCTCCGCTTCGAGGTGGAGGGGGAGGCCGAAGAGGGGGAACCAGCGCTGGGTGTCGAGGTAGAAGTGGAACCCGGTGAGGCGGCCGTCTGAGATCTCCAGGACCTGGATCGCCCACGGCGTGAACCCGCCCTCGTCGGGGTCCGGCTTGTACTGGGCGAAGCCCGGAAGACCGTTGACCTGCACCGGCAGCAGGCGCGAGCCCTCGCACGCGGAGCCGAGCGTGGTCATGAAGCCGGTGATGTCGTCGTGCCCTGTCAGCCACAGGTCGAACGGCGGCATCGTCATGATGGCGTCCTCGTGCAGGAGGGCCGTCAGCGCCGCCATGTCATAGCCCTCGAAGGCCGCCACATAGCGGTCGAGCAGTTTCTGCTGCTCCTCGTCCAACGGGTCGGACACCGCCGCGTCCGCGCCGGAGGCCTCCCGCTCGGACAGGGTCGCCCGCGCCCGCTGGAGCGCGCTGTTGACCGAGGCGACCGAGGTGTCGAGCAGCTCGGCGACCTCGCTCGCCTTCCACGCCAGCACCTCGCGCAGGATCAGCACCGCCCGCTGCTTCGGCGGGAGCTGCTGCAAGGCGGCCATGAACGCGAGGCGCACCGACTCCTTGGCGACCGCCGCCTCGGCCGGGTCCTCCACCGTCGGCAGCACACGGGCGTCCGGCATCGGCTCCAGCCAGGTGTTGTCGGGGCGGGGCGAGAGGGCCGCCCGGGCGAGCGGGGTGGACTCGGAGAGGTCCATCGGCCGGGCCCGCTTGTTGCCGGCCGTCAGCATGTCCAGACAGACGTTCGTCGCGATCCGGTACAGCCACGAACGCAGACTGGAGCGGCCCTCGAACTTCTCGTAGCTCCGCCAGGCGCGCACCAGGGTGTCCTGCACCGCGTCCTCGGCCTCGAAGGAGGAACCGAGCATGCGGTAGCAGTAGCCGGTCAGTTCCGTCCGGTGCTTCTCCAGTGCGACGTCGATGTCGGTCGTCGTCGCCGTGCTGTTGCCCATCGTCCACCCACCCCTGTGGCCCATCTGTCACGCGCCTTTGCGCCCAGCACTTCGGAAGCTACCGCAGCCCACTGACAATGGCCCGCCGAGTCGGCGAAGGCGCAGGTAGAAGGCGTGTGGACGGCACGTGGAAGGGCGCCGAAGGCGCTCTCAGACCAGCTGCTTCACGGACATCAGCAGGTGCCGGTGGGTCTCGGGGGCGTCCGCGGCGCCGAGCAGCGCCCGCTGTCCCGTCCCCAGCAGCTCGACCCGCAGGGTCGGCGCCTCGAAGGAGGCCAGCGCGTCCAGCAGATACGCCGGGTTGAAGGCCACGGTCACCTCCTCGGCGCCGGTCAGCGCGGCGGGCAGCCGCTGGGTGGCCACGTCGTCGCCGTACCCGGCGCGCAACAGGACGGACCCGGCCGAGAAGTCCAGCCGTACCGGACTGCTCGCCTCCGCCACCACCGCGACGCGCCGCACGGCCTCCGTCAGTGCCGCGCTCTCCACCTCGGCGACCGCGGCCCCCGCCATGTCGAACAGCTTCCCGGGGGCCGGCAGCCGTCCGTCCAGCCGCCGTACCACCGTCCGCGTCCGTCCGCCCTCGAACCCGATCGGGCCGCTCCCCGAGGCCCCGTCGAGTCCGACCCGGACCTCCCCGCACCGGGCCAGCGACCGGGTCACGTCCAGCAGCCGACGGGCCGGCACGAGCGCCTCCGCCACCTCTTCGCCGGCCGCCTGCGGCCGCCACCCCAGCCGCCGTACCGCGTACCGGTAGCGGTCCGACGCGGACAGCGTCATCTCATCGCCTTCCAGGCGCAGTTGGACGCCCGTCAGCACCGGGAGCGTGTCGTCGCGGCCCGCGGCCACCGCGACCTGGGCGACGGCGGCGGCGAACGCGGCCGCGTCCACGGTGCCGTAGACCCGCGGCGGTGCGGGCGGGGTGGGGTACTCCTCGCGCGGCAGGGTCGACAGGCCGAAACCGGTGCCGCCCGCCTCGACCGTGAACCGGGTGCCGTCCAGGGCGCAGCTCACCGGCCCGTCCGGCAGCACCTTGCAGATGTCGAGGAGCCGGCGGCCGAGCACCAGCACCGTGCCCGCCCCCCGGACCTCGGCGTCGGTCTCGATCCGCGCCGCCGTCTCGAAGTCGAAGCCCGACACGGTCAGCCGGCCCGTCGCCGCGTCCAGCAGCAGCCCGCCCAGCACGGGCACCGGCGTACGGGCGGGCAGCGCGCGAGCCGCCCAGGCCACCGCCTCGACGAGGTCACCGCGGTCGATCCGGAACTCCATCAAAAACCCCCTGCTCGCACCGGTCGTCGCGCGGAGGCTATGCGCCACCACTGACAACCGGCCCCGAGCAGGGGGAGGACCGCGGGAAGGTCGCGGGAAGGCCGCGGGACGATCAGTGCGCGGCGACCAGGGTCTCCCGGCGGGCCGCCCGCGTCCCGAACACCGTGATCGTCACGACGCCGAGCACCGCCAGGACGCCCACGCCGACCGTGCCGGCCCAGCCGCCCGAGTGGAAGGCCAGCGCGCCGACCGTGGAGCCGGTGCTGGAGCCGATGTAGTACGCGGACTGGTAGAGGGCGGAGGCCTGCGCGCGGCCGGTCGTCGCCGTCTTGCTGACCGCCGAGGAGGCCACCGCGTGCCCCGCGAAGAAGCCCGCCGTGATCAGGACCAGGCCGAGCAGGACCAGGGCCAGCGAGTCCGCCAGCGACAGCAGCAGTCCGGTCGCCGTGGTGCCGCCCGCCAGGTACAGCGCACCGCGCCGGCCCAGGCGGCCGACCAGCCGGCCCGCCGTCGACGCCGACACCGTGCCCACCAGGTACACCAGGAAGATCGAGCCGACGATGCCCTGGGGGAGGGAGAACGGCGCCTCCGTCAGCCGGTAGCCGATCACCGTGTACACGCCGCCGAAGACGGTCATGAACAGCGCGCCGATCGCGTACAGACGGCACAGCAGCGGGTTGGCGAGGTGCTCACGGACCGTGCCGATCAGGACGTGCGGCGCCAGTGAACCCGCCTTGAAGTGCCGGGGCGCCGGCAGCAGCAGGCGGAAGGCGATCGCGCAGGCCACCGCGAGGGCGCCGATCACGCCGACGGCCACCCGCCAGCCCCACTCCTGTGCGACCCAGCCGGTGATGACCCGGCCGCTCATCCCGCCGACGCTGTTGCCCGCCACGAAGAGACCGATCGCCGTGACGAGCGCCTTCGGCCGGACCTCCTCGGCCAGATACGCGGTCGCCGACGCCGGCAGACCGGCCAGCGCCGCGCCCTGCACCGCCCGCAGCAGGACCAGCGTGCCCAGGGAGGGCGCGAACGGCACCAGCATGCCCACGCCGACCGCGACGCCCAGCGAGGCCGTCATGACCGTACGGCGGCCGTAGCGCTCCGACAGGGCGCTCATCGGCAGCACGAACAACGCCAGTCCGCCGGTCGCCGCCGCCACCGTCCAGCTCGCCTGACTCGCCGCCACCCCGAAGTCACCGGAGATCAGCGGCAGGAGCGCCTGCGTGGAGTACAGCAGGGCGAAGGTGGCCACACCGGCGAGGAAGAGCGCGAAGCTCATCCGGCGGTAGCCGGGGCCGCCGGGGGCCAGACGGGAGTCGGCGGACGGGGGAGTGGAGGAGACGGAAGCGGAGGACGCGGCGCCCACGAGCGTGGACGCCCCGGTACTGGCGGGAGACATGCCTCGAAGTTACGTACGCCCCTGCTCATCCGTCCAATGCATGGAATCGTCATAATCGTTCCCATGGTGCATCAACAGAGGTCAGAGGCTCGCCTGTCACCGTCCAGTGACACAGAAGACATGGCGGACGCGGCGGAGATGTCGAGGGTGCTGGCCCCCCGGCTCGCGTACTTCGCCGGGGTCGCCCGTACCGAGCACGTCACGCGCGCCGCGCAGGAGATGCAGGTCCCGCAGTCGACGCTGTCCCGGGCCATGGTCCGCCTCGAACAGGACCTGGGCGTCGACCTGTTCGCCCGGCACGGCCGCACGGTCTCCCTCACCCCCGCCGGGCGCACCTTCCTCGCCTCCGTCGAGCGCGCCCTCGGCGAGATCGAGCGGGCCGCCGACGAGGTCCGGGCGGACGCCGACGCGGCCACCGGCAAGGTCGCCTTCGGCTTCCTGCACACCATGGGCGCCGAGACCGTCCCCGGGCTGATCCACGCCTTCCGCGCCGATCACCCGCGCGTCCGCTTCAGCCTGGTCCAGAACTACGGCGAGGCGATGCTGGAGCGGCTGCGGGCGGGGGAGCTGGACCTCTGTCTGACCTCACCGGTCCCGGACGCCCCCGACCTGGTGGCCCGCCGCCTCGACGAGCAGAAGCTGCGCCTGGTCGTCCCCGCCGACCACCGTCTCGCCGCCCGCAGGCGGGTCCGCCTCGCCGAGGCCGCCGACGAGACGTTCGTGACCCTGGAACCGGGCTACGGACTGCGCCGCATCACCGACGACCTCTGCAAGGAGGCCGGTTTCCGGCCCCGGATCGCCTTCGAGGGCGAGGAGGCGGAGACCCTGCGCGGACTGGTGGCGGCGGGGCTGGGCGTGGCGCTGCTGCCGCCGCCCGCCGTGGCCCGCCCGGGGGTGGTGGAGCTGACGGTCACGGCCCCGAGAGCCGCCCGCGAGATCGGCGTGGCCTGGCTGGACGGCCACCCGGACACCCCGCCCGTGGCGGCCTTCAAGAAGTTCCTGCTGTCCAGGAGGGGCAACCTGCTGCCGAACTGAGGGCCGCGCCTCAGGGGCGGCCCGGGCGCCGTAACGAGGCGCCGAACCCCACGGCCAACGGCATTCGCAGCCCCAGCGGCGGCGGGGCGGCCAGCGCGTCCTCCACCGGCCGGGAGAGCGCCCGGCCGAACAGCGCGCCCATGACGAAGTCCTCGGCCAGCGCCAGGACTTCACCGCGGTACTGGTGCAGTCCGTGGCCGTCGGAGTGCACCTCGAACCGGCACACGTCCCGGTTCGCCTTCTTCGCCCGTGCCGCGAGCCGGAACGACAGCTCGGGGTCGCAGCGCTCGTCGTTCGTGCCGTGCACGATCAGCACCCGCCGCCCCGCCAGCTGCTTCACCGGTTCGGGCGGAGCGGCCATGTCCTCCTCCGGCAGCCAGGGAGCGATCGCCAGCACGGAGTTGACGGCCTCGTGGCCGCCCGCCCGCAGCGCGGCCCGTGCGCCCATGTCGACGCCGGTCAGGCACACGGGGACGTCCCCGTAACGCCGTACGGCCTCGTCGGCGGCCCAGGCCGCGTCGGCGGCGAGATGCGCCTCGCTGCCGTTCCAGCCGCGGTAGCGGTAGTGCACGGCGTGGATGGCCAGGCCCTCCTCGCGTCCCGCCCGGGCCAGCCTGCGCCCCAGCCCCCGTACGGAGGCGGCCGCCCACACTGCGGACGGTCTCCGGCTGGACACCTCCTCGCCGCCCGGGAGCAGCAGCACCACCCCGCTCACCGCTGTCGGCGCGGGGCCGAGCGCCTTCCCCAGCCGGACCGTCCGAACCGGCGTCACATCCTGTGCCATGACAGAACAGTGTCAGAAGCGCCGTTGTACTCCACCTGTCCGGGCGGTCACCGTTACGTATCGGCGGAGTTGTACAACGCGCCATCTACGCGCGTAGGAGTTAGAGTGCGGAAATGACGAGCCAGAGCACCCAGGCGGGCATCACCCCGAGCTCGGACCAGATCCGGCGGGCACCCAAGGTTCTGCTGCACGACCATCTCGACGGCGGGCTGCGTCCCGGCACGATCGTCGACCTCGCCCGGGACGCCGTCCCCCACAGCCCTGACGGCGTGGGAGGTGCCCCCATCGTCCAACTCCCGGAGACCGACCCCGACAAGCTCGGCATCTGGTTCCGGGAGGCCGCCGACTCCGGCTCGCTGGAACGGTATCTGGAGACCTTCTCGCACACCGTCGGCGTGATGCAGACCCGCGACGCGCTCGTCCGGGTCGCCCGCGAGTGCGCCGAGGACCTCGCCGAGGACGGTGTCGTCTACGCCGAGGTGCGCTACGCGCCCGAGCAGCACCTCGAAGGCGGACTGAGCCTCGAAGAGGTCGTCGAGGCCGTCAACGAAGGCTTCCGGGAGGGCGAACGGACGGCCCGGCGCAACGGGCACCGCATCCGCGTCGGCGCCCTGCTCACCGCCATGCGGCACGCGGCCCGCGCCCTGGAGATCGCCGAACTCGCCAACCGCTACCGGGACCTCGGGGTCGTGGGCTTCGACATCGCGGGCGCCGAGGCGGGCTTCCCGCCCACCCGGCACCTCGACGCCTTCGAGTACCTGAAGCGCGAGAACAACCACTTCACCATCCACGCCGGCGAGGCCTTCGGGCTGCCGTCGATCTGGCAGGCCCTCCAGTGGTGCGGCGCCGACCGGCTCGGTCACGGGGTGCGCATCATCGACGACATCGAGATCGCCGCCGACGGCAGTGTCAAGCTCGGCCGGCTCGCCTCCTACGTCCGCGACAAGCGCATCCCGCTGGAGCTGTGCCCCAGCTCCAACCTCCAGACCGGAGCGGCCGCCTCCTACGCCGAGCACCCCATCGGCCTGCTGCGCCGGCTCCACTTCCGGGCCACCGTCAACACGGACAACCGCCTGATGTCCGGCACCAGCATGAGCCGGGAATTCGAGCACCTTGTCGACGCGTTCGGCTATACGCTCGACGATCTCCAGTGGTTCTCTGTCAATGCTATGAAGTCAGCATTCATTCCTTTCGATGAACGGCTCGCCATGATCAGTGACGTGATCAAGCCCGGCTATTCCGAGCTGAAGTCCGAATGGCTGTTCCAGCAGACCGCCTCCACCAGGGGTTCTACGGTCACGGAAGGCTGAGTAGCGGTTTTTCGGGGCGCGGAGTGCGTGCGGGCGTTCACCATCCGTCCGCATTTCGATGTTTGCCGCCGACCCCTCTCCGTGTTTACGGTCGAGAACCGCTCAGTTCCCCGTATCCCATTCGAGGACGCATTCATCATGAAGCAGTCTGCTGCCAAGACCCTCGGTGTCGCCGCTCTCGGTGCCGCCTTCGCCGCCGTCGGTGCGGGTGCCGCGCACGCCGCCCCCGCCGTCCCGGACGCCACGCAGGCCCTGGACGGCGTCACCAGGACGCTGCCCGCGGAGAACCTGACCTCGGCGCTGCCCGCGGCCGGTGAGGTGCTGACGCAGGCCCAGCCGGCGCTCGGCGCGGGCCTGTCCGCCGCCCAGCCGGTCGCCGAGAAGCTGCTCGCCGAGGGGCCGACCGCGCCCGTCGCCGGTCTGCTCGGTGGTCTGCCGCTCAAGGGCCTGCCGACGCACGGCCTGCCGGTGAACGGCATCCCGCTGGGCTGAACGGCACCGTCCGCCACGCACGACACGCCGTCGGGGCGCACCCGGAGACACCGGGCGCGACCCGACGGCGTTGCCGTGGACGGCCGTCACCAGGCCGTGCGCGCCGCCTTGTCCTCCGAGGGCAGCAGCACCCACAGCGCTATGTAGAGCAGGAACTGCGGGCCGGGCAGCAGACAGGAGAGGACGAAGATCACGCGCATCGTGGTCGCGGAGGTGCCGAAGCGCCGGGCCAGCGCGGCGCACACTCCGCCGATCATGCGGCCGTGGGTGGGGCGAGCGAGGCTGGACATCTGCGGCTCCTTCGCGAGCGTCTGCCGGAGCGGCCCCTACGGCCGCTCCATCTGTCTTCCACGCTACGGTGACGAAGGGGACGAAGCGTCGCTCTATGGTGCGACCCCGACCCTGGAAATCCTCGGGGTCAGACCCTGAGCGGCCTCCTCCTGACGGACCGTGGCACGCCCCCGGCGCTCGTCCCTGCGGCGCAGCCAGGCACGCACCGCCGGCACCACCGCGACGTGCGCCAGCGCCACGCCCAGGGTGTTCAGCAGCATCGAGTCGACGTCCACGACCTGACCGGGCACCCCGGTCTGCAACAGCTCGATGCCCAGCGACAGCAGGGCGCCCGCCGTGACCGTACGGATCAGGGAGGCGAGCGGCGAGACCCGGAGCCTGCCGTGCACCAGCGGCAGCAGAAAGCCCAGCGGGGCCAGCAGCCCCAGCCCCTCACCGATCCGCCGGGCCGCCTCGGGCCAGCCCAGTCTCAGGTCGGCCCGGATCCCGTCGAACGGATGGAGGTTGGCCGGCACCACCCAGGGGACGTTCAGCGGGCGCAGCGCGACCCAGGCGACGAACACGAGGTGGGCGGCCAGGAGAATGATCCCGGTCGCGCGGATGCGGATCGCGGCGCTGCCGCCGATGGAGCCTTGACGCTGCACGCCCCCCAAGACGCGCCCCCCGGCACGATCGGTTCCGGGCCGTTCCCCGACACCGGCACGAGTCAGCGGCCCCGCCCGGCCGCCACCGCCCCGCGACAGACGGTGACCTGCGACGACCGCGGCCACCGGGCACGGCATGAGGCGTCCGCCACACCGGCCGGACCCCGGGCCCGGCTCAGCCGCCGTCGGTGATCGCCGAGGACGGGGGCTCCGCACTGCCGGGGCGGGAGCGGACCTCGTCGGTGCACTCGTAGCGGCGCAGCGGGTCGGAGCCGGGGCCGCCCAGGACCACCGAGCCGTTGCCCTCGGCCGCCGCCGAGTCGGAGAACGTACAGACGAGCTGGGCGAGGGCGTAGGAGGTCATGTCCCCGGGCTGGGCGCTCAGCCGCAGCGCGTCGTCGGGGTCCCTCGGACCGGGCCCGCCGACGGTCATGCCGCCGCGCACGTCCGTCGTGTACCCGGCCTCCTTCTCGCCCGCCGACGGCGACTCGGCGAGCTGGTCGAGCAGGCCCTGCGCCACCAGCACCCGCCGTGCGACGTCCGCCGTGCCGTCCGGCACCCGCACGGACCGGTCGACGGCCACCAGCGACGAACCGCACAGCAGGAACACCTGCACCGGCACGCCCGCGCGGGCGGACTGCGAGGTCACGTCCGGCTCGGTGAGCGAGCAGCGCGCCCGGGAGGGCGCGGGCCCGAAGTCGGTCGGCACCTCGGTCGACCGGATCCCGCAGCCGGCGAGCAGACCGGCAAGGCCGGCCAGCACGGGCAGGGCGAGCAGCCGTCGTACCGACGCACGGCGCATGGTCACTACGCGTCCCCCTTGTCCTGCACGGACTTCCCGGACTTCCCGGACTGCACGGGCATGGACGGGACGGACCGTGCCGACCGCCCGGCCTGCTCGTCCTCCTCGCCGACCTGGTCCGCCGCCTCCAGGACGCCCCGGGGCAGCCGCAGCGTGAACACCGCGCCGCCCTCCGGGGAGTTGGCGGCGGTGATCTCGCCACCGTGGATGTGGGCGTTCTCCAGGGCGATGGACAGGCCGAGCCCGCTGCCCTCGGAGCGCGGCCGGGAGGCGCTCGCCTTGTAGAACCGGTCGAAGACGTGCGGCAGCACGTCCTCGGGGATGCCGGGCCCGTGGTCGCGCACGGAGATGACGACCGCGTCGTCCGCCGCCGACACCGACACCCGCACCGGCGAACCGCCGTGCTTGAGCGCGTTGCCGATCAGGTTGGCGAGGATCACGTCCAGACGGCGCGGGTCGAGCAGGGCGTGGATGCCGCGCTCGGCGTCCAGGTCGACCGCGTCCAGCCAGGCCCGCGCGTCGATGCAGTGGGTGATCTGGTCGGCCACGTCGACGTCGTCCAGCACCAGCCGCGCCGTACCCGCGTCGAAGCGGGTGACCTCCATCAGGTTCTCGACGAGGTTGTTCAGCCGCCGCGTCTCGCTGACCACCAGCCGCACCGCGGGCTCGATCATCGGGTCGATGCTGCCCGACTCGGCGTCCAGCTCCTCCTCCAGCACCTCCGCGACGGTGGTGATGGCGGTCAGCGGCGTCCGCAGCTCGTGCGACATGTCGGCGACGAACCGCCGCGAGGCGTCGTCCCGCGCGGCCATGTCGGCGACCCGCTTCTCCAGGGACTCGGCCGCCCGGTTGAACGTCCGTGACAGATCGGCGAGTTCGTCCGTCCCGGACACCCGCAGCCGGGTGTCGAACCGGCCCTCGCCGAGCCGCCGCGCCGCGACGCCCAGCCGGTGCACCGGCTTCAGCACGGTCGTCCCGGCGGCCTGCGCGAGCAGCGCGGCCCCGATCAGCGCGAGGCCGGTGGCGATCCCCAGCGACCAGGCCAGCGAGTTGAGGTCCTTGGCCTCCGGCTCCAGCGACTTGCGCATGTACCCGGTCGGCCCGCCCCCGATCACCTTCGTCCCGGCCACCAGATAGGGCGTGCCGTGGTCGACGACCCGCTGCCAGTACAGATGGAACGGCACCTTGTTGCCGCCCGTGACGTCCTGCCGCTTGTTCACCGCCGTACGCAGCGACCCGGGCACGTCCTCCAGCGAGAACCCGTTCAGCCCGCCCGAGTTGCCGTAGACGGTCATGCCGCTCGAGTCCTCGCCCACCAGCAGCACGCTGAAGCGCTGGCTGCTGTTGGCCATCTGCCCGGCGGTGTGCTGGAGCTCGTCCTGCGAGGGATTCTCGGGCAGCGAACCCGCCCGGTTCTGCATCTCCTGCTCGAAGTCCCGCAGCACCGCACCCTGGGTGCGGGTCAGCACGGCTTCACGGTTCAGCCAGTACGCGATGCCGGACGCGGACACGGCCGCGGTCAGCGCCACCGCCCCGAAGACGACGACGAGCCGCAGCCGCAGGCTGGTGAAACGCAGCCGCGAAAGTCTTCCCTTACGCGCCGCGGACCAGCCGCGGAGCCCCCCTGCCGGCTGTGTCACTGAGGGGCGTCCAGGCGATAGCCGACGCCGCGCACGGTACGGATCAGGACCGGGGACGACGGCACGTCCTCCACCTTGGCCCGCAGCCGCTGGACACAGGCGTCCACCAGCCGCGAGTCGCCCAGGTAGTCGTGCTCCCACACCAGCCGCAGCAGCTGCTGCCGGGACAGCGCCTGCCCCGGCCGCCGGCTCAGTTCGAGCAGCAGCCGCAGTTCGGTCGGCGTGAGCTGGAGGTCCTCGCCGTTCTTCGTCACCGTCATCGCCGCGCGGTCGATGACGAGACTGCCGAACGTCGCCGAGTCGCTCGACTCACGCTCTCCGCGGCGCAGCACGGCCCGGATCCGGGCGTCCAGCACCCGGCCCTGCACGGGTTTGACGACGTAGTCGTCGGCGCCGGACTCCAGCCCGACGACCACGTCGATGTCGTCGCTGCGCGCGGTCAGCAAGATGATCGGCAGTTGGTCGGTGCGCCGGATGCGCCGGCACACCTCGAAACCGTCGATGCCGGGCAGCATCACGTCCAGCACGATGAGATCCGGCCGCTGCTCGCGCAGCAGCTTCAGACCGTCCTCACCGCTGGCAGCGGTGGCCACCCGGTGTCCCTGGCGCGTCAGTGAGAGCTCCAGGGCCGTACGGATGGCGTCGTCGTCCTCGATCAGCAACAGGGAAGGCACGGGCTCATTCTGGCCCATGAGGGGGCTGTCGTTCGACCTGTGGGTCGGTGGTGAGACGCCAGAGGGAGGTGGTTCCGGCGGCGCGGGCCGCGTGCAGGGGGTCGGGCACGTCCTGCGAACGCCTGTGCCCAGACCGTACGCCGGTGCGGTCCGCAACCCGCAGACCTGCGGTTTCGACGGGCCGGAGCAGCTCCTCGCGGGTGCGCGGACCGAGGTGCGTGGCCGGATCGGACAGGATCGGCCGGCCTCCCCGCCGGGCCTCAGGTGCTCCCCGAGACCCGCCACGAACCCGCACAGTGGCCTGCCGTCCTCGTCGTGGCCCCCCGGTCCGAGCCTCCGGGCGTCGTCCCGGGCCACCGGTGGGCGCCGATCACGCCCGGCGCCATGCCGGGAAATCCCCCCGGCAGCGTCCCGCGGTGACCTGCGCCGACCGGGCCAACTGCCGTACTGCGGACGACTGTGCACGGCCTGTGGTGTTGGCGTGACAGGCCCCTGTGACAGGTCTGTGACAGTCGGCGGACACGGCGATGAAGTGGCGGCGGCAATCTTTTGGTCACGGGCAAGGCGACGCGGAACGACGGCGGAGCCGGACCGGAGCGAGAGACCGAACACCGGTAAGTCCACGACGGGGGGCGCGAGATGAACACGCTGCACGGTATGAGCACCAACGCAGTCGCAGTCGTCACGCGTCTGCACGACGTGCACCGGGGTTCCGAGAAGTCCGGTGCCGTGAGCGGGCGGGGGTGCGCTCGCGGCGCCGGGCGTCACACCACCTTCATGACGGTGGTCGACACGGGGGAACAGGCGGCTCACGGGGGAGCCGCGTACAGGGAGGACACGGGGGAGCGTCGTTCGCTGACCGAGGCGGAGTTCACCGCCTACGTCCAGGAGCGCCGCGCCTCCCTGTACGCAACCGCCTACCACCTCACCGGCGACCGCTTCGAGGCCGAGGACCTGCTGCAGAGCGCGCTGTTCTCGACGTACCGGGCGTGGGACCGGATCAGTGACAAGGCCGCGGTCGGCGGATACCTCCGCCGGACGATGACCAACCTGCACATCAGCGCGTGGCGCCGCCGCAAGCTGAACGAGTACCCGACCGAGGAGCTGCCGGAGACGGCCGGCGACACGGACGCGATGCGCGGCACCGAACTGCGCGCCGTCCTGTGGCAGGCGCTGGCGCGGCTGCCCGAACTCCAGCGGACGATGCTGGTCCTGCGCTACTACGAGGGCCGCACCGACCCGGAGATCGCGGAGATCCTCGACATCAGTGTCGGCACGGTGAAGTCCAGCATCTGGCGGTCGCTCCGCCGGCTGCGCGAGGACGAGGTCCTCAGCTTCGGCCGTGACGAGGAGAGCGCCTTCGGGGAGCTTGTCGCCTGAGGGTGAACGGGGGAAGGGCCCGGCTCCGCTCAGGGGAGCCGGTGAACGGGGGAAACACGGGGGAAGCGGTACCCGGGGGGCCCGACGGGGGACGTGGGGAGCGGTACCGCGCAAGTACGGGGGAAGCACCACCCCGGGGGGACACGGGGGAGCACCGAGGAAGCGGGGCTGGAGGGCCGGGGGGTCCATCCAGTCCCGCTTCTGCGTGCCGCTGCCGCCGGCGGCGCTGTGAGCGGCCTAGGCGGCCGTACGCGCCGTCGGGGCGCGGCGGCCCGCCGCCGCTGCCGCCAGGCGGCCCAGCGCCTCGTCGCGGTCGCAGGCGTGCGCCCCGAGCGCGGTCTGGCGGGCGACGATGGAGCGTTCGGCGCGCATCAGGCGCCAGCCGCGGCGCAGCAGGAAGGGCACCGACTTGCGGCCCTCCTTCAGATCGCGCAGGAAACGCCGGCGGAACGTCTTCACCGGGCCGCGGCTCAGGCACAGCGCGTCGGCCAGGACGCCCAGTTCGCGGCACCGGTTCACGATCTCGGCGGCGAAGATGCCCTCCGCGATGAACAGCGGGGTTCGTCCGATCTCGATCGCTTCCGCGCCGGTGCGCGCGCTGAGCGAGAGGTCGTAGACGGGAACGTTCGTACGGCTCGTGGCGCACAGTTCCACGATCGAGGCGACGGCCGTGTCCGCGTCCCACGATCCGGGGTGGTCCCAGTCGATGTCGGCGCTCCCGGCGACCAGCGGCAGCGTCGGGTCGTCGCCCTCTTTGTAGAAGTCGTCGAGCCGCAGCACCGGAAGGCCGGAGCGGGCGGCGAGCAGGGACTTGCCGGAGCCGGAAGGGCCGCAGAGCAGCACGACTCGCGTCGGTATGGGCGGAGGGGAGGTCACGGGACACCAGTGTGCGGCATCCCCCCGGCCGTCAACGACCCCGCGGGTCGGCTTTGATGCGCGCGTCACACCTCAACTACCCTTCGTGTCGACCCGATCACCTTGCGCATCAGAAGGCGGCATCGCGATGGCCCGACACGCTTCTCCCCAGACCTCCACCGGCCGGCGCGCCCTCGCCGCCCTCGCGACCGCCGGGGTGGCGCTGGGCGCCGGCGCCGGGACCGCCGCCGCGGCCACCGGCGAGCCGGTCGCCGACGTGGTGCGGACGAGGCCCACCTCGGTCGGTCACCTCGACCCCCAGGCGGGCGTGCAGGGGGCGCTCGGCTCCCTGACGTACGTCACCGGCGCCGTCTCCGGCCTCAAGCCCAACCCGCTCGCGGGCACCGGCGTCGACCCCCTCGACAACGGCGTCGGCACCCAGCTCGCCGACTTCAAGCCGCTGACCTCCCAGATGCTCACCGGGCCGGTGGCGCAGGCGCAGTCCATCGGCTCGATCCCGGTGCTGGGCGAGGTGACGAAGGTGCTGGGCGGCTGAACGCGCCCCGCACGGCACACGGCACACGACACGGCACACGGCACAAGGACGGAAGCCGCGCCGCCCCCGGACGGAGGGGTGGCGCGGCTTCCGCGTCTTGTGGGACCGGTGAACTGCCCTCAGTACGACGAGCCCGAGGCGCCCAGTGAACCCGTGGGGTGCCAGACCGTCTTCGTCTCCAGGAAGGCCGTCATGCGGTCGATGCCCGGCGTCGCCGACCAGTCGTCCACAGGCTGTGGACGAAGAACGCGCTTCAGGTTGTCGGCCGCCGCGATCTCCAGCTCCTTCGCCAGCACGTCGTCGGCGCCCGCGAGGTCGATCGCGTTGACGTCCTGGTGGGCGGCGAGGGGCGCCGCGATCTCCGCCGTACGGCCGGAGAGGACGTTGACGACCCCGCCGGGCAGGTCGGAGGTGGCCAGCACCTCGCCGAGCGACAGCGCCGGCAGCGGGGAGCGCTCGCTCGCGATCACGATCGCCGTGTTGCCGGTGGCGATCACCGGGGCGAGGACCGAGACCAGGCCCAGGAAGGACGACTCCTGCGGGGCCAGGACCGCGACCACACCCGTCGGTTCGGGCGAGGAGAGGTTGAAGTACGGGCCCGCGACCGGGTTTCCGCCGCCCACGACCTGGGCGATCTTGTCCGTCCAGCCCGCGTACCAGACCCAGCGGTCGATCGTCGCCTCGACCTGGTCGGCGGCCCTGGACTTCGACAGGCCCTCGGCGTCGGCGACCTCGTGGACGAACTGGCTCTTGCGGCCCTCCAGCATCTCCGCGACGCGGTAGAGGATCTGGCCCCGGTTGTACGCCGTCGCCCCGGACCAGCCGCCGAACGCCTTGCGGGCGGCGACGACCGCGTCCCGGGCGTCCTTGCGGGAGGACTGCGGTGCGTTGGCCAGCCACTTGCCCTTTGCGTCGGTCACCTCGTACACCCGGCCGCTCTCGGAACGCGGGAACTTCCCGCCGACGTACAGCTTGTAGGTCTTGAAGACGCCGAGTCGCTGCTGCTGCTCGGTCTTGTCGGTCTTATCGGACATCGAGGTACGCCTCCAGGCCGTGGCGGCCGCCCTCGCGGCCGAAGCCCGACTCCTTGTAGCCGCCGAACGGCGACGTCGGGTCGAACTTGTTGAACGTGTTGGACCAGATCACGCCCGCGCGGAGCTTGCTCGCGACCGCGAGGATGCGGGAGCCCTTCTCCGTCCAGATGCCGGCCGACAGGCCGTACGGCGTGTTGTTGGCCTTGGCGACGGCCTCCTCCGGCGTGCGGAAGCTGAGGACCGACAGGACCGGGCCGAAGATCTCGTCGCGGGCGACGGTGTGCGCCTGGGTGACGTTCGTGAAGAGCGTGGGGGCGAACCAGTAGCCGGACGTGGGCAGTTCACAGGCCGGGGACCAGCGTTCGGCGCCCTCCGCCTCACCCTGCTCGACGAGCGAGGTGATGCGCGAGAGCTGCTCGGCGGAGTTGATCGCGCCGATGTCGGTGTTCTTGTCGAGCGGGTCGCCGAGCCGGAGGGTGGCGAGGCGGCGCTTCAGCGAATCCAGCAGCTCGTCCTGGATCGACTCCTGGACGAGGAGCCGGCTGCCCGCGCAGCAGACCTGGCCCTGGTTGAAGAAGATGCCGCTGACGATGCCCTCGACGGCCTGGTCGATCGGCGCGTCGTCGAAGACGATGTTGGCGCCCTTGCCGCCCAGTTCGAGCGTGACCTTCTTGTGCGAGCCAGCGACCTGCCGGGCGATGGCCTTGCCGACGGCGGTGGAGCCGGTGAAGGCGACCTTGTTCACGTCCGGGTGCGCGACCAGCGCGGCGCCCGCGTCGCCGTAGCCGGGGAGGATGTTGACGACGCCCCTGGGCAGGCCCGCCTGGCGGCAGACGTCCGCGAAGAACAGGGCGGAGAGGGGGGTCGTCTCGGCGGGCTTCAGGACGACCGTGTTGCCGGTCGCGAGCGCCGGGGCGATCTTCCACGCCAGCATCAGGAGGGGGAAGTTCCAGGGGATGACCTGGCCGGCCACGCCGAGGGGCCGCGGCGAGGCGCCGAAGCCGGCGTGGTCGAGCTTGTCCGCCCAGCCCGCGTAGTAGAAGAAGTGCGCGGCGACCAGGGGCAGGTCGGCGTCGCGCGTCTCCCTGATCGGCTTGCCGTTGTCCAGCGTCTCCAGGACGGCCAGTTCGCGGCTGCGCTCCTGGATGATCCGGGCGATGCGGAACAGGTACTTGGCGCGCTCGGAGCCCGGCAGCGCGGACCACTTCCCGAAGGCCTTGCGGGCGGCCCGCACGGCACGGTCGACGTCCGCCTCGCCCGCCTGGGCGATCTCGGAGAGGACCTCCTCGGTGGACGGCGAGACGGTCTTGAAGACCTTGCCCTCGGCCGCCTCGGTGAACTCACCGTCGATGAACAGGCCGTAGGAGGGGGCGATGTCGACGACCGAGCGGGACTCGGGGGCCGGAGCGTACTCGAATGCGGATGCAGTCGTGGATGCCATGGTGATCAGTCCACCGTCACGTAGTCGGGGCCGGAGTAGCGGCCGGTGGCCAGCTTCTGACGCTGCATCAGCAGGTCGTTCAGTAGCGAGGAGGCGCCGAAGCGGAACCAGTGGTTGTCCAGCCAGTCCTCGCCCGCGGTCTCGTTGACCAGGACGAGGAACTTGATCGCGTCCTTGGTGGTGCGGATGCCGCCGGCGGGCTTCACGCCGACCTGGACGCCGGTCTGGGCGCGGAAGTCACGCACGGCCTCCAGCATCAGGAGGGTGTTCGCGGGGGTGGCGTTCACGGCGACCTTGCCGGTCGAGGTCTTGATGAAGTCGGCGCCCGCGAGCATGCCGAGCCAGCTCGCCCGGCGGATGTTGTCGTACGTCGACAGCTCGCCCGTCTCGAAGATGACCTTCAGCCGGGCGGACGTCCCGCACACCTCGCGCACGGCGGTGATCTCGTCGTACACCTTCAGGTACTTGCCCGCGAGGAACGCTCCGCGGTCGATGACCATGTCGATCTCGTCGGCGCCCGCGGCGACGGCGTCGCGGACGTCCGCGAGCTTCACCTCGAGGGCGGCGCGACCGGCCGGGAAGGCGGTGGCGACCGAGGCGACCTTCACGCCGGAGCCGGCGACGGCCTCCTTGGCGGTGGCGACCATGTCCGGATACACGCAGACCGCGGCCGCGGCCGGGGTCGTACGGTCGGTCGGGTCGGGGCGGACCGCCTTCGCGCCGAGCGCCCGGACCTTGCCCGGGGTGTCCGCGCCTTCCAGCGTCGTCAGGTCGACCATCGAGATGGCGAGGTCGATGGCGTACGCCTTCGCGGTCGTCTTGATGGAACGGGTGCCGAGCGCGGCGGCGCGCGCCTCCAGGCCGACCGTGTCGACGCCGGGCAGCCCGTGGAGGAAGCGGCGCAGCGAGCCGTCGGACGCCGTGACGTCCGTGAGTGCGTCGGCTGCGGTAGGTGTATTGGTGGGCATGGTCACCAGACGAGCATATCTACGCGCGTAGCGGCTGTACACCCCGGCGGTCGCATCCATGCTCGTCGAGAACGGCGGGGCTGCGGATGAGCGGGCCGGTGGGCGTCGGGCAGAATCGGGGCCATGACGACCCCGGAAGACCAGCCACCCGCGCCGCAGCCTTCGGCACCCGAGACCAAGGACCGCGTCTACCGGTCACCCGCGGGCATGGCCGGTGGCGTGCTGCTGCTGGGCCTGGTGGGCTGGCTCGGCCTCGACGCGATCTTCGTGGGCGAGGGACGCACGCCGTGGCTGGCGCTCGCGGCGCTGATCCTGATGGTGCCGTTGATCGTCGCCTTCACCCTGCGGCCCGCCGTGTTCGCGGGCCAGGACCGGCTCCGGGTCCGCAATCCGTTCCGGGTGATCGTGCTGCCGTGGGGGCAGGTGGCCGCCCTGCGGTCCGGCTACTCCAACGAGATCGTCACCGCGTCGGGGAAGAAGTACCAGCTGTGGTCCATCCCGGTCTCGTTGCGGGCGCGGAAAAAGGCGACCCGGCGGGAGTCCAAGGCGGCGGCGGAGCGGGCCGGGGGCGGCCGGGGCGGCCGGACCGGCGGTCAGGACGCGGGCCTCGGCGGGCTCGGCGGGCTCACCGGCCTGCGCGGCGGGGTGCCGCGCAACGTCGGCCCGGCACTGGACGGGCCCGTGCGCGCCGAGACCGACCGGGTCATGGACGAGCTGCGGGAGCTGTGGGGGGCGCGCGAGAAGGCGGAGACCGCGCAGGGCGAGGTGACCGAGCGCTGGGCCTGGGAGATCCTGGGCCCGGCGGTGGCGGGGGCCGTGGTGCTGGGGATTCTGCTGGCCGTGGGGTGAGGTCGGCGGTGCGTGACGCGGCGGGATGTGAGCCGGCGGGGCGTCGGTTCGGGGGGCCGGGGCGGGCGCGGTAGCGAGGCGGGGCGGGCGCAGTCGCGGGGCGGGGCGGGCGCGGTAGCGGGGCGGGGCGGGGCGGATCGTGATCCGCGCGTTGCCGTGGATCACAGCGTCCTTCGTCATCATCGGCATATGCCCCGGTCGTGACGGCCGCTGTGCGGGGCGGGAGATCTGGTGGCCGGTAGGTCGGGGAGCGATGAGTACGGATTCTGTCGAGGTTCTGCGGCTGCCCGGGGAGGCGATACCCGAGGGGTGCCGGTCCTGGGAGGGCGAGCAGGCGGGGCGCTGGACGCGTGGGCTGCCGCCCCGCTGGGTGCCCGTGCGGGCGCGGACGTCCGCGTTCGTGGCGCTGCCGCTGGCGGCCGTGGCCGGTGCGGGGCTGCTGCACCGGGCGGGCGGACTGCCCGCCTGGGCTGCCGCGCTGGTCGCCCTGCACGTCGTGTGGCTGGTGCTGCGGCCCGAGGCGGCCCTGGTCCTCGTGCCGTTCGCCGTTGCCGCCGTATCGACGCTCGGGGACTTCGCCTCGCCCGTCCGGCTGGGGCTGACGGCCGCGCTCGTGGGCGTCTGGGTGGCCGTGGGCCTGCGGCTGGCCGCGCTGAAGCGGCAACGGGCGGCGGGGCTGGAGGCCGCCGGTGGAGTGACCGCCGAGGCGCCCTGGGCCCCCTGGGTCCTGGGCGGGCGGTCGGAGCGGGGCACGTTCCTGCTGTGGTCCGGGCTCGTCACGGTCGTCGCCGGAGGCGCCCTGTACGCCACCGCGGGCCTCTGGGACCTGGCCGAGGACCGGCAGGTGGTCCCGGCGGCCGGCTGGTGCCTCGCCGGGCTCGGCCTCACCATGCTGCTCTCGGCGGCGCTGGCCCGCCGTCGGGCCGTCGGCCTGCGCCGGGCGCCCGCGCCGGTGCTGCGCGTGCTCGTGCGGGAGAACGGCGACGTCGAGACCGAGGTCTTCGCCGCCGACGACCTCGCCGCGCTGCGACCCCTGTTCACGGTCTTCACCATGGAGCTCGACGGGGGCGCGGACGACGACGAGGACGATGAGGACGAGGACGAGACCGAGGACGACGCTGACGACGAGAGTCTTCGGGAGCTGATCGCGCGGATCGACGACGAGCGCGCCGGGCCGCTGCGCGAGGCCGTTCTGTACGGGACCCCTTACGACGGCGCCGAGGTCGTGTTCCTCGCCGCCGCCGACAAGGCCGGTGAGCCGCCCGTGGTGGAGGCGTCCGTGGGGCCCGTGCGGCCGGTGACGGCCCTCGCGTACCGGTGGCGGGCCAGGACCGAGCGGGGGAAGGCCCATAGGGAGGCCCGGCTGGAGGAGCTGCGCGGGGCCGCCGCCGCGGTCGTCGTCGCCGAGCGGACCGGCCGGAAGGCCGCCGCGGGGGTACGGAAGTGGCGTGCCGGGTGGGCCGACTGGTTCGCCGTCGGACTGGTGCTGCTGTTCCTCCCGCTCTCCTGGGAGGACTCCGGGTGGTGGAGGTACGGCTACGGCCTGGTCGCCACGCTGCTCGCCGCCCTGCTGCTGCCGCGCCGCATCGCGTGGCGGATCACCGCCGACCACGAGGGCCTGTGGTTCAACGGTCTGAGCGGCACCCGGCACCTCGCCTGGGACCACATCCGGGCCGCGGAGTGCGAGGGGGCCCGGCTGCGGATCCTCGGCCCCCGGGCCTCGTTCGAGGAGTGGCGGGTGGCCTCGCCGCGCTGGCCGTGGCTGGAGAGCAGGCTCGGCGTGCTTCACCCGTACCAGCGGACGGCCGCCGAGATCACCGCGATGTGGCGGGACCCGGCGACCCGCCCGGACGCCCCGGCCGACGAGCGC
The DNA here is from genome assembly GCF_044766465.1 of Streptomyces sp. NPDC102259. Lineage (NCBI taxonomy): Bacteria > Bacillati > Actinomycetota > Actinomycetes > Kitasatosporales > Streptomycetaceae > Streptomyces > Streptomyces sp. NPDC102259. The sequence goes on from NZ_JBIWMA010000009.1 coordinate 311,902, forward strand.
CAACGAGGGCGTGCGCTGTGGCCGCTCGGGATCGTTCTAGGGGTCGTGGGCGCGGCGGCGGTGCTGTTCCTGCCGTGACGGCCTCCGCCGGGCGGGTCCCGCCGTGGGTCCCGTCCGGCGTCGGCGGTCCGTGTGCGGCGGCGGGGCACCCGCGAGGGGTGCCCGGCGCACGGGTGGCGTGGGTTCAGCCCACCACGTCGACGAAGGCGCCCGCGGAGACCGCGCCCGCGGAGACCGCGGCCGCGGTGCCCGCCGTGCCGGCGTAGGACCACAGGTAGGAGCCGTCGGCGTACCCGCGGACGGTGGTGGAGAGGGTGCCGTCGGCGGCCGTCCGGACGGCCTTGACGGTTCCGGACGGCCTTGAGGGTGCGGTAGGCGCCGGCGCCCTTCGGACGGTGCGAGGGGCCAACGCGAAGTGAAGTGTGCGGCGCCCCTCAGATGCCGGCCGCCGCCGACAGGTCCCGCTTGATCGCGGCGAGCAGGTCGTCCGCCGTGCCGCGGGCCGCCGGGAGGTCGGCGTGGGCGGCGACCGGGACCACGACCTCCAGGTAGCACTTCAGCTTCGGTTCGGTGCCGCTGGGGCGGACGATGACCCGGGCGCCGTCCAGCGTGTAGCGCAGGCCGTCGGTGGGGGGCAGCTTGTCCGTGCCCTGGGTGAGGTCCTCGGCCCTGGTGATGGCCAGGCCCGCGAGCGAGGTCGGGGGCCGCTCGCGGAGCCGCTCCATCGCGCGGGCGATGACCGTGAGGTCCTGTACGCGGACCGAGAGCTGGTCGGTGGCGTGCAGACCGTGCTCCACGGCGAGGTCGTCGAGCAGGTCGAGGAGGGTGCGGCCCTCGGACTTGAGGGCGGAGGCGAGCTCCGTGATGAGCAGGGCGGCGGTGATGCCGTCCTTGTCGCGTACGCCCTCGGGGTCCACGCAGTAGCCGAGGGCCTCCTCGTAGCCGTAGCGCAGGCCGTCGACGCGGGCGATCCACTTGAAGCCGGTGAGGGTCTCCTCGTAGGGCAGGCCCGCCTGCTCGGCGATACGGCCGAGGAGGGAGGAGGACACGATCGACTCGGCGAAGACACCGCGCGCGCCGCTGCGGACGAGGTGCGCGGCGAGGAGCGAACCGACCTCGTCGCCCCGCAGCATGCGCCAGTCGCCCTCGTGGGGCACGGCCACGGCGCAGCGGTCGGCGTCCGGGTCGTTGGCGATGATCAGGTCGGGCCCGGTCTCGCGGGCCCTGGCGAAGGCGAGGTCCATCGCGCCGGGCTCCTCCGGGTTGGGGAAGGCGACGGTCGGGAAGTCCGGGTCGGGCTCGGCCTGCTCGGCGACGAGGACGGGCTCGGGGAAGCCCGCGCGGGCGAAGGCCGCCAGCAGGACCTCCTTGCCCACTCCGTGCATCGCCGTGTAGACCGTGCGGGCCGTGCGGGGGGAGTCCGGGGCGAGGACGGCGTCCGTGCGGGCCAGATAGGCGTCGAGGACGGCGTCGTCGAGGGTCTGCCAGCCGGCCTCCGGACGCGGAACGTCCTTCAGGGCGTCGATGGCGTCGATCTCGGCCGCGATCTCGACGTCGGCGGGCGGCACGATCTGCGAGCCGTCCCCCAGATACACCTTGTAGCCGTTGTCGCGCGGCGGGTTGTGGCTGGCGGTGACCTCCACGCCGGCGACGGCGCCCAGGTGCCTTATGGCGAAGGCGAGGACGGGGGTGGGCAGAGGGCGGGGGAGCACGGCCGCCCGGAATCCGGCGCCCGTCATCACGGCCGCCGTGTCGCGGGCGAAGTCCTCCGACTTGTGGCGGGCGTCGTAGCCGATGACGACGACCCCGCCGGTCCCGCCGTTCTTCGTGAGGTACGCGGCGAGGCCGGCCGCGGCCCGGATCACGACGGAGCGGTTCATCCGCATGGGTCCGGCGCCGAGCTCCCCGCGAAGTCCGGCGGTGCCGAACTGGAGGGTGCCGGCGAAACGGGCGGCCAGCTCGGTGACGTCCCCCGCCTCGATGAGCCTGCCCAGCTCCGCGCGGGTCTCGGGGTCGGGGTCCTCCGCGAGCCAGGCCTGGGCGCGGGCGAGGAGATCGTCGTGCACGGTGGGTCAGCCTCCGATTGCGTGTCAGCGCCGGTCGGTATCACTCAGCCCGTCCGGCGTTCGAGGACGAGGCCCCTTCAGGGCCGAAGCGGGGGTCTGGGGGCGGTGGCCCCCAGCCACCTGCGGAACCGCTTCTACAGCCTGTCCAGCACCTGCGCCAGCAGCGAGCCCATGCGCGTCGCCGAGTCGCGTCCCGCCTGGAGGACCTCTTCGTGGTTCAGCGGCTCGCCGGTCATGCCGGCGGCCAGGTTGGTCACGAGGGAGATGCCCAGCACCTCCGCCCCCGCCTCACGCGCCGCGATGGCCTCCAGCACGGTCGACATGCCCACGAGGTCCGCGCCGATGGTCCGGGCCATCCGGATCTCGGCCGGGGTCTCGTAGTGCGGGCCGGGGAACTGGGCGTAGACGCCCTCCTCCAGCGTCGCGTCGATCTCCTTGCACAGGGTGCGCAGCCGCGGGGAGTACAGGTCCGTGAGGTCCACGAAGTTCGCGCCGACGATGGGGGACGTCGCCGTGAGGTTGAGGTGGTCGCTGATCAGCACCGGCTGGCCGGGGCGCATGCCCTCGCGCAGGCCGCCGCAGCCGTTCGTCAGGACGATCGTCTTGCAGCCGGCCGCCACCGCCGTACGGACGCCGTGGGCGACGGCGGCGACGCCGCGGCCCTCGTAGTAGTGGGTGCGGCCCAGGAAGACCAGCGCCCGCTTCTCGCCGATCTGGTACGAGCGGATCTTGCCGCCGTGGCCCTCGACCGCGGGCGGCGGGAAACCGGGCAGCTCGGTGACCTGGAACTCGGCGTCGGGAGCGCCCAGGGCGTCCACGGCCGGTGCCCAGCCGGAGCCCATCACGAGGGCGACGTCGTGGGTCTCGGCGCCGGTCAGTTCGCGCAGGCGCGCGGCGGCGGCGTCGGCGGCGGCGTGCGGGTCGCCCTGGATGTCGTCCGGGAGAAGAGATGCGTTCACGCGATGAGGGTAGCCGGTTAAGGCCTACGCGCGTAGATGACGGAGCCCACGGGACGACGATCGTTGTCTTGTCGTTTCCAACGAGAGGGGCGGAGCGATCACTCGCCCGTGACGAAGATGTCCTTGTCGTTGAAGACTTCGACGATGAAGATCAGTAGCCTGCCGACGCTGACGGTGTACTCGATGAGGATGTTCTGGGTCAGCCGGATCGTCCGGTCGTCCCCGGTGGAGCTTATGGGCCGGGACAGGTCGGGAAACGGATCCGCGGCGAGCATCATGATGCCCTTCTCGAACACCGCCCGCTGGGGTTCATCCAGCCGGTCGCGCGCCGCTGCCGCCTGCTCCGTGTAGAAGACGGTGTACGCAGTCCTGCCGGTCATCGCGCTCTCCCGTTCGTCTGCTGTGATGCCCACCGAGTCCAGAGTCGGCCGCGCTCAGCAAGGCCTCTTGCGCAGCTCCATCACGTAATCGTGTGGTGCTCCGGCGGATTCGGCGGCGTCGGCGATCTCCCCGAGATAGCGGGCCGCGGGCAGCCCGCCCTCGTAGCCGTTCAGCACGAACATCCAGGCGGACTCCTCCCCCTCCAGCGTCTGCACCCGCACCCGGGCGCGCCGGTAGATGCCCAGGCCCACGCCCTCCCAGCGGTCCAGGGAGTCCTCGTCCATGGGGGCGACGTCGTACAGCGCGACGAAGACCTGCGCGCCGGGGTCCTCGGCGACCGTCGCCAGCGCGCCCTCCCAGCCCAGCTGCTCGCCGCCGAACGTCAGCCGCCACCCGTTCAGCCAGCCGGTGGCGCGCAGTGGCGAGTGGGGAGCGCGGCGGGTCATCAGCCGCGCGTCGAGGTTGCCGGCGTACGCGGCGTAGAGCGACATGCAAGGAGAGTACGGCAGCCCGCGCACGCGTCACTCTCGTAACGGTGGCGCCCTCGCGGCCCCCCGGGGCAGTACCACCGGCCCCCGTGCGGGACAATGGAGTACGTGACTCGGATCGTGATCATCGGTGGCGGACCCGGCGGCTATGAGGCAGCGCTGGTGGCCGCGCAGCTCGGCGCGGAGGTGACCGTCGTCGACTGCGACGGTCTGGGCGGAGCGTCGGTGCTGACCGACTGCGTGCCGTCGAAGACCCTGATCGCCACGGCCGAGGTGATGACCACCTTCGACTCCTCGTACGAAGAGCTGGGGATCATCGTCGCCGACGACACCCCGCCGCTGGAGCAGGCCGCCCGGGTCGTCGGGGTGGACCTCGGCAAGGTCAACCGGCGGGTGAAGCGGCTCGCGCTCGCCCAGTCGCACGACATCACCGCCTCCGTCACCCGGGCCGGCGCGCGCGTGCTGCGCGGACGCGGCCGGCTGGCGGGCATGCAGGCCCTCGACGGCTCGCGCAAGGTCGTGGTCAGCGCCGCCGACGGCACCGAGGAGACCCTCACCGCCGACGCCGTGCTGCTGGCCACCGGCGCCCACCCGCGCGAGCTGCCGGACGCCCAGCCCGACGGCGAGCGCATCCTGAACTGGACCCAGGTCTACGACCTCGGCGAGCTCCCCGAGGAGCTCATCGTGGTCGGCTCCGGTGTGACCGGCGCGGAGTTCGCCGGCGCCTACCAGGCCCTCGGCTCCAAGGTCACCCTCGTGTCCTCGCGCGATCGCGTGCTGCCCGGCGAGGACCCGGACGCCGCCGCCGTCCTCGAGGACGTCTTCCGCCGCCGCGGCATGAACGTCATGGCCCGCTCGCGCGCCGAGTCCGCCAAGCGGGTCGGCGACCGGGTCGAGGTCACCCTGTCCGACGGCCGGGTCATCACCGGCTCGCACTGCCTGATGGCGGTCGGCGCCATTCCCAACAGCGAGGGGATGGGGCTGGAGGAGGCGGGCGTCAAGGTCCGCGAGTCCGGTCACATCTGGACCGACAAGGTCTCCCGGACCACCGCCCCCGGTGTGTACGCGGCCGGTGACGTGACCGGGATCTTCGCGCTGGCCTCCGTCGCCGCCATGCAGGGGCGTATCGCCATGTACCACTTCCTCGGCGACGCGGTGGCCCCGCTCAACCTGAAGACCGTCTCCTCGAACGTCTTCACCGACCCCGAGATCGCCACCGTCGGCTACAGCCAGGCCGACGTGGACGGCGGCAAGATCGACGCCCGGGTCGTCAAGCTGCCGTTGCTGCGCAACCCGCGCGCGAAGATGCAGGGCATCCGCGACGGCTTCGTCAAGATCTTCTGCCGGCCCGGCACCGGGATCGTCGTCGGCGGTGTGGTCGTGTCGCCGCGCGCCTCGGAACTCATCCACCCGATCTCGATCGCCGTCGACAACAATCTGACGGTCGAACAGATCGCGAACGCGTTCACTGTGTACCCGTCCCTTTCCGGGTCGATCGCCGAAGTGGCGCGACAGCTGCACACCCGGAAGACATCGGGCGAAGCCTGACGGCCGGTTTCGACTCCCCGCCGGTCACGGGGAGTTGACGGCGCGTCGTCGCCGGGTTGCCGGGCATGCGGGAGGCATAGCCGCCTGAACCAGGCCCTATACCACTCCCCGTCCTCCTGTGCGAACAACTTCTACTATTCGGCGCAAAGAGCTGAAAGCAGACGGTCGTCCGCGTTACTGTCAGTTTCGTGTTCGCTGCAGAACGTCGTCAATTGATCCTCGAAATGGTGCGAGCGAACGGGGCCGTGTCGCTCCGTGAACTCGCCCGCGTCGTCCAGACCTCCGAAGTGACCGTACGGCGGGACGTGCGCGCACTGGAGGCAGAAGGACTCCTCGACCGCCGACACGGCGGTGCGGTATTGCCGGGCGGGTTCACGCGAGAATCCGGCTTTCCGCAGAAATCCCATCTCGCGACCGCCGAAAAGACCGCCATCGCGGATCTCGCCGCGAACTTCGTCGAAGAGGGCGAAGCCATCGTGGTCGGGGCGGGCACCACCACACAGGAGCTGGCCCGCCGGCTCGCCCGGGTGCCCGGCCTGACCGTCGTCACCAACTCGCTGCTGGTCGCCCAGGCGTTGGCCCATGCCAACCGGGTCGAGGTCGTGATGACCGGCGGCACCCTGCGCGGCTCCAACTACGCCCTCGTGGGGAGCGGCGCCGAGCAGTCCCTCCAGGGACTCAGGGTGTCGCGGGCCTTCATCTCCGGGAGCGGACTGACCGCGGAGCGCGGGCTGTCCACGTCCAACATGCTGTCGGCGTCCGTGGACCGGGCGCTGGTGCAGGCGGCCGCGGAGGTCGTCGTCCTCGCCGACCACACCAAGCTCGGCACGGACACGATGTTCCAGACCGTGCCGACGGACGTCATCACCCGGCTGGTGACCGACGAGCCGCCCGCGCACGACGACCGTGCGGCCACCGAGCTCCAGGCTCTGGCGGACCAGGGGGTGCAGATCGCCGTGGCCGGGGCGTCGGGGAGCCCGGGGGGTGACCCGGCCCCGGCGCGCCATCAGCAGCAGCGTCGGGACGTGCCGCTGCCGGCTCCGCGGCGGGGTCAGGTGCCAGGGGCTGCCGCGGGGCTGCGGGCGGCTTCGATGATGGGTGAGCAGCCCCCTGGCGGGGAGCGGGCTCGGGTCGCGGACCTGCGTCGCCGTTGACCTCGCGGGGCCGCCGCGCCGGGTGACCTGGGGGCTCCGCCGCCAGACCCCCGTTCGGCCCTGAACGGGCCTCGTCCTCAAACTCCCCCGGAGGGGCCCCCGGACGGGCTGGAATGAGGCGCTCTGAAACGCGGCGAGGCGCCCGTTGGACGGGCGCCTCGGCACGGGTGACCGGTGGGGTCAGTCCTTGATCTCGCAGATCGCGGCGCCGGAGGTGATGGACGCGCCGACCTCCGCGGCCAGGGCCTTGACGGTGCCGGAGCGGTGCGCGTTC
>NZ_JBIWMA010000010.1:0-56925 GCF_044766465.1 Streptomyces sp. NPDC102259
TCCTGGAAGGAGCGGACGAGTACTTCGTAGAACACGGCGCGTTTGAACCACTCGGGGTCGCGGTCCTTGGCGGGAGTGTCCTCGAAGGTGTCCGGAACGGGTTCGTTGACGATCATGGTGTGGGTGACCCTCCGATCTGCGGGTTGGACGGTCGCAGGACGGTGAGTACGTGCGCGGGCCGGGTGCCCGGTTCGAGGCGCACGTAGTTGGCCCTGCCCCAGTGGTACGTCTCGCCGGTGAGCTCGTCGCGCACCGACACCGACTCGTGCCAGTCCAGGCCGAGTTGCGGCATGTCCAACGACACCGTCGCCTCCTGGGTGTGGTGGGGGTCGAGGTTGACGACCACCAGAACCGTGTTCGAACCGCTCTTCTTCGAGCTCCTCTTCGAGTAGGCGATCACCGCTTCCTGGTCGGTGGGATGGAAGTGCAGATCGCGGAGTTGATGCAGGGCCGGGTTCGCCCGCCGGATCTCGTTGAGCCGGGTGAGCAGCGGGGCGATGCTGCGGCCCTCCCGTTCGGCCGCCGCCCAGTCACGGGGCTTGAGCTGGTACTTCTCCGAGTCGAGGTACTCCTCGCCGCCTTCCTTGAGCGCCGAGTTCTCGCAGAGTTCGTAGCCGCTGTAGACGCCCCAGGTCGGCGAGAGGGTGGCGGCCAGGACGGCGCGGATCTCGAAGGCGGGACGGCCGCCGTGCTGGAGGTAGGCGTGCAGGATGTCGGGGGTGTTGGCGAAGAGGTTGGGCCGCATGTAGGAGGCGGCGTCCCCCGAGAGTTCGGTGAGGTACTCCGTCAGTTCCTGTTTGGTGTTGCGCCAGGTGAAGTAGGTGTACGACTGCTGGAAGCCGATCTGGCCGAGGGTGTGCATCATCGCGGGGCGGGTGAAGGCCTCGGCGAGGAAGATCACGTCGGGGTCGGTGCGGTTGACGTCCGCGATGACCCGCTCCCAGAACATCACCGGCTTGGTGTGCGGGTTGTCGACCCGGAAGATCCGCACCCCGTACGACATCCAGTGCCGCAGGACCCGCACGGTCTCGGCGACGAGACCGTCCAGGTCGGCGTCGAAGGCGATCGGATAGATGTCCTGGTACTTCTTCGGCGGGTTCTCGGCGTAGGCGATGGTCCCGTCCGGCCGGTGGTGGAACCACTCGGGGTGCTTGTGCACCCAGGGGTGGTCGGGGGAGCACTGGAGGGCGAAGTCGAGGGCGATCTCCAGACCGAGCTCGCCGGCCCGCTCCACGAACCGGGCGAAGTCCTCGATGGTGCCGAGATCCGGGTGGACGGCGTCGTGGCCGCCCTCCGGCGAACCGATCGCCCAGGGCACCCCGACATCGTCCGGGCCGGGGTCGAGGGTGTTGTTGCGGCCCTTGCGGAAGGTGGTGCCGATGGGGTGGATGGGCGGGAGGTAGACGACGTCGAAGCCCATCGCGGCGATGGCGGGGAGCCTGCGCGCGGCGGTGCGGAACGTGCCGTGCGGGCGCTCCGCGGTCCCCTCGGAACGCGGGAAGAACTCGTACCAGGCGCCGTACAGGGCGCGTTCGCGCTCGACCAGCAGCGGCAACGGCTCCGACGCGGTCACCAGCTCCCGCAGCGGATACCGGCCGAGCACGGCGTCGACCTGCGGGGTCAGTGCCGCCGCCAGCCGGGAGACGGCCGGGCGGCTCTCGTCGCGCAGCGCCTCGGCCGCCGTCAGCACCACGGTGCGGTCGGGGCCCTCCGGCACTCCGGCGGCCGCCCGCTCGTACAGCCGCGCGCCCTCTTCGAGGACCAGCTCGGTGTCCATCCCCGCGGGGATCTTGATGCGGGCGTGGTGCCGCCAGGTGGTGACCGGATCGCTCCAGGCCTCCACGGTGTACGTCCAGTGGCCCGTCGCGTCCGGCGTGACGTCCGCGCCCCAGCGGTCGGTGCCCGGGGCGAGTTCACGCATCGGCGTCCAGGGGCCCGGGTTGCCGTCCGGATCCCGCAGGACGACGTTGGCGGCGACGGCGTCGTGCCCTTCCCGGAACACGGTCGCCGAGACCTCGAACGTCTCACCCGTGACCGCCTTGGCGGGCCGGCGACCTCGCTGGACGAACGGGCGGACGTCCAGGACGGGTATGCGCCCGACGGTGGTGGCGTCGCCGCCCGAGGAGGATCGCTCCGGGGCCGGCGGACCGGGTGCGGGCGTGAGCTCCGGGACGGGCGTGTCCTTCTCGGCCCTGTCGGTGCTCTTGCCGTTCGTGCTGCTCTTGTTGTTCTTGGGGCGAGGCGTCGGGGGTGATGACGGGTGGTGCCTTGCTGGCATGACCGCTCCTGTCCGCATCAACGGGGGGTAGGCGGATGGATGTGGTGGGGAGGGGGTCCTGCGGGGGAGTACCGGAGGAGCCTTCCACCCTATGCGGGTGAGCAATCCGGCACGTTGCTAACTACTCGTGCCTTTGTCAACGCACAAGACCGGCCCCGTTCGCGGGGAACGGAGCCGGCCTCGGAGCCCCGTCAGGTGAACGGTGGGACCTGGAGGAGTTTGTTCGGCGAACCGGTCCCCCGGCCGGAGACCTTGCCGTTCACCGCCCCCGCGACCAGCGCCCGCGCGACCTGGGCGGGCGTGGCTTTCGGATGGTCGGCGAGGTGGAGCGCGGCCGCGCCCGCCACGTGCGGCGCCGCCATCGACGTACCGGAGTACGTCACCCGGCCGGTGTCGCTCGTGTACGAAGCGGAGGTGATGGACACGCCCGGCGCGAACAGGTCGAGGGCCGAACCGTAGTTGCTGAAGCCCGCCCTCGCGTCCCCCCGGTCGGTGGCGCCGACCGTGACGGCCTCCCGCACGTCGGCGGGCGAGTGCAGGGCGGCCGGCTGTCCCACGTTGCCCGCGGCGACGGTGTAGGTGACGCCGGACCGGATGGAGCCGCGGACGGCCGCGTCCAGCGCCGCGTTGTAGCCGCCGCCCAGGCTGAGATTGGCGACCGCCGGCTTGTGCGCGTGCCGGGTGACCCAGTCGATGCCCGCGACGGCCTGCGCGGTGGTGCCCGCACCGGCGTCGTCGAGCACCCGTACCGCGACCACCCTCGCCTTCTTGGCGACGCCGAGCCGCGTGCCCGCCACGGTGCCGGCGACATGCGTGCCGTGGCCGTTGCCGTCGGCGGCGACGCGGTCGCCTCCGACGAAGTCCCAGCCGTAGCTCGCCCGGCCGGCGAAGTCGGCGTGCGTGATCCGGATGCCGGTGTCGATCACGTACACCGTGACCCCGGCGCCCGCCGACTTCGGCCAGTTGTAGCTGTTGTCCAGCGTCCGGCCCGGCTGGTCGACACGGTCCAGCCCCCAGGACGGCGGATTCTTCGCGACCCCGGCCGCGTCCAGGGTCACCCGGGTGTCCTGCACCACCGAGGCCACCCGCGGATCGGCCGCGAGACGCCGGGCCTGTCTCTCGTCGGTCTCGACGGCGAACCCGTTGAGGACCGTGTCGTAGGTCCGGCTGATGGCCGCCCCGTACGAACCGACGAGACTCCGCCCGGCCTTCGACGACGCGTCGGTGTCCCCCTTCAGCGTCACCAGATAGCTTCCGTCGACGGAACCGGGCAGACCGGCGCCGACTATCTTCCCCTCCGGTGCGGCGTGCGCGGGCAGGGTGCCGGCCGAAAGGACCACGGTCGTGACGACCGCGGTCAGGCCCCCCACCCGGCGCAGACGCCGTGTTCGCGTCCGTGCCATGGTTCGAGTTCCCCTCCTCGACTCGGCGCACGACGGCTTCGCCGACTTATCCGACTTCGCCGGGTACGCCACTGGGCAGCCTCTCGTGCGGGGCGAAAGGCCACAAGGTGGCCTACCGGGGCGAATCAGGGTTTCGGCCCGTTGTCGCGAATCGGGCCGAAAAGCGAGGGTCCGCGGGCGGCCAGCCCTCAGCGAGGCCCGCGTCGGCGCCGGTACCTTCGTAGACGACGTGGACGCACACCGCCGTGCGTCTCTTCCTCACGCACGCCGAGGTGGAATGTGAAGGCGATCCGTCGATTCACCGTCCGACCCCTCCTCCCCGACCCTCTCCGGCCACTCAGCGATCTGGCCCGCAACCTGCGCTGGTCCTGGCACGCGGAGACCCGCGACCTCTTCCAGTCCGTCGACCCCGAGCGCTGGGCCGTCTCGGACGGCGATCCGGTGAGACTCCTCGGCGGCGTGCGCCCGGCACGCCTGACCGAACTCGCCGGGGACCGCCGTTTCCTGCGCAGGCTGAGTGCCGCCGCCGACGACCTGCACGACTACGTGACCGGCGACCGCTGGTACCAGGCGCAGCCCACCAGCACAGGGCTGCCCGCCGCCGTCGCCTACTTCTCACCCGAGTTCGGCGTCACGGCCGCGCTGCCCCAGTACTCCGGCGGTCTCGGCATCCTGGCCGGCGACCATCTGAAGGCGGCCAGCGACCTGGGCGTCCCGCTGATCGGCGTGGGGCTGCTCTACCGGCACGGCTACTTCCGTCAGACGCTCTCCCGGGACGGCTGGCAGCAGGAGCACTATCCGGTCCTCGACCCCAACGAACTGCCGGTGACCCTCCTGAAGGAGGACGACGGCACCCCCGCGCAGATCTCCCTCGCCCTCCCCGCCGGCAAACAGCTGCACGCCCGGGTCTGGCTGGCCCAGGTCGGCCGGGTCCCGCTCCTCATGCTCGACTCGGACGTCGAGGAGAACGACCTCGGCGAACGCGGGGTGACCGACCGGCTCTACGGCGGTGGCAGCGAGCACCGGCTGCTCCAGGAGATGCTGCTGGGCATAGGAGGTGTCCGGGCGGTACGCACGTACTGCCGGCTGACCGGCCACGCCCCGCCCGAGGTCTTCCACACCAACGAGGGCCACGCGGGCTTCCTCGGCCTGGAACGGATCGCCGAACTCGCCGACACGGGGCTGGACTTCGACTCCGCCCTGGAAGCCGTCCGGGCCGGCACGGTCTTCACCACCCACACCCCCGTCCCGGCGGGCATCGACCGCTTCGACCGTGAGCTGGTCGCCCGCCACTTCGGCCCGCAGGCCGAACTCCCGCGCATGGACGTCGACCGCATCCTGCGGCTGGGCATGGAGACCTACCCGGGCGGCGAGCCCAACCTCTTCAACATGGCCGTGATGGGCCTGCGGCTGGCACAGCGTGCGAACGGCGTGTCACTGCTGCACGGCCAGGTGAGCAGGGAGATGTTCTCCGGCCTGTGGCCCGGCTTCGACCCGGAAGAGGTGCCGATCACCTCCGTCACCAACGGTGTGCACGCGCCGACCTGGGTGGCCCCGGAGGTCCTGCGCCTCGGCGCCCGCCAGTTCGGCTCCGGGCGTGCCGAGGACGCCCTGAGCGTCGGTGGCTCCGGCCGCTGGGACGCCGTCGCCGACATCCCCGACCAGGACATCTGGGAGCTGCGCCGCGAGCTGCGCGAACAACTGGTGGTGGAGGTGCGGCAGCGGCTGCGCGCCTCCTGGCGCCAACGGGGTGCGGGTACCGCCGAGTTGGGCTGGATCGACGGCGTCCTGGACCCGGACGTCCTCACCATCGGCTTCGCGCGCCGGGTCCCCTCGTACAAGCGCCTGACGCTGATGCTGAGGGACCGCGACCGTCTGATGGACCTGCTGCTGCACGCGGAGCGGCCGATCCAGATCGTCGTCGCGGGAAAGGCGCACCCGGCGGACGACGGCGGGAAACGGCTGGTCCAGGAACTGGTCCGGTTCGCCGACGACCCGCGCGTGCGGCACCGTCTCGTCTTCCTGCCCGACTACGGCATGGCGATGGCGCAGAAGCTCTACCCCGGCTGTGACATCTGGCTGAACAACCCGCTCCGCCCCCTGGAGGCCTGCGGCACGTCCGGCATGAAGGCCGCGCTCAACGGCTGTCTGAACCTCTCCGTGCTGGACGGCTGGTGGGACGAGTGGTTCCAGCCCGACTTCGGCTGGGCGATCCCCACCGCCGACGGCGCCGGCACCGACCCCGACCACCGCGACGACATCGAGGCGGCGGCCCTCTACGACCTGCTCGAACAGCGCATCACCCCCCGCTTCTACGAACGCGGCCAGGCGGGCCTGCCCGACCGCTGGATCGAGATGGTCCGCCAGACCCTCACCCTGCTCGGCCCGAAGGTGCTGGCGGGACGCATGGTCCGCGAGTACGTCGAACGGCTCTACACGCCGGCCGCCCACGCGCACCGGACGATGGGCCCCGACACCGCGCGCGAACTCGCCCTCTGGAAACAGCGGGTGCGTTCGTCCTGGCACGCGGTGCAGGTGGACCATGTCGAGACGTCGGTGGCCACCACCAGCGCCGAGCTCGGCACGACCCTCGCACTGCGGGTCCGCGTCGGCCTCGGCGACCTCGCCCCCGACGACGTCGAGGTGCAGGCCGTCTCGGGCCGCGTCGACGAGCAGGACCGCATCACGGACGCGACGACGGTCCCGCTGAAACCGTCCGGCGGTCCGGACCTGGAGGGCCGCTGGCTCTACGAGGGCCCCCTGTCCCTGGACCGCACGGGTCCGTACGGCTACACGGTCCGCATCCTCCCGTCCCACCGACTCCTCGCCTCCGGAGCGGAGTTGGGCCTGGTGGAGGTGCCGTCCGAGGAGGCGGTCGAGGGGGCGGGGGTCGTGCTGCGGTAGCGCGTCCGCCGGGGGCGCCGACAAGAAATCGTCGGCGCCCCTCGTCCGACGAGCACGAACGGCGCCGCTTTTGAGAAGGGCCCGATCGGCAACTCCGCCTGCGAGGTCCACGACGGCTGTCCGCACCCCGGGTTCTCGACGGCCGAGCCCACCGGCGCGTCTCCGACCGGGCCGACGACGGACCCGTACGACCGCAGCAAGAGCCTCGACGACGATCGTGATCGTCCCGCGATAACCGTTGGGCAGATCGGTGTCGGAGGGTTATGCTCCCCGGCGATGACTACTTCTTCTGTAGACAGATCGGGGGCCCCGTCCGCTCTAGGTGAGTGCTGATGCTCACTCAGATCGCGAACGAGGATTCCCGACTTTCCTTCTGGCTGCGCGTGCGCGAGTTCGCCGTGCCGGCCTCCATGATCGAGACTGCGACCGCCCGCCGCCATGCGGGGGACTGGGCCGGGGCTTGTGCCGCCGCAGGCATCGACGTCGATCTCGACCTTCGTGCCGTGGCGCGGACGTACGGTCGTGCATTCGTTTCCCGGCTCCGGGCCGACCTCCGTCACCTGGCTCCTGACCTGCTGCGTTGGCATCTGCCGAGGGTCGCCCCCGACGGGTTGCTGCGGCCGGGGGTGACCCTCTCCCTCGCCCGGTACGACGGTGACGGTGAGGTCGCCGTCGGCGGCGCCGGGCGGGACGACACCCGGTGGCCCGTGCACCTGGTGGTGCGGACTCCGCCCGCCTGGGCGGATTCCGGGCAGCGGTTCAGCCTCGCGCTGTGGGACGCGTCCGGCTCGGTGGCGGGGGACCGCCACCATCCGCATCCGCGTCCCGACCGGCGGTTCCGCCTCGACCTGCACCGCCATCTGTGGGATGCGCGCAGAACGGGTGAGCTGCGGGTCCGGTGCGGAGCCGATCGGCCGCCGCCGGGGGACGACCCGCCCCCACCGGATCCGTTCGGGCCCGGCGTGGAACTGCCCGGGCCCGGCTGCGCCGTGGACCGGTGGGCGGCCGAGGCGCAGATCGTGCTCCGGGCGGAGGGGCGGACCACCGGTTCCGTCCTCGTGCGCTTCGGGTCCGGGCGGCGACTGGTCCTGGATCCGGCCGGCGGCCGGGACGCGCGGCCCGTTCTGCGCGGTGCGACAGGCTGTGTCTCCGCGCTGCCGGTACTGCCCGACGCGGCGACCTGGGTGCTGCCCGACCTGGAGTTGCTCCGTACGGGAGCGATCGAGGCCGGGCGACTGCATCCGCTGGTGGCCTCGGCGCTCGTACCGGAGCACGTCGAACCGGAGCACGTCGTACCGGAGTACCTCGGAACGGAGTACGCGGCGTCCGGTCCGGGTCGGCTTCCCGACCGGGCGGGACGGGCCCGGCTCGTGGAGTGCCGGGGAGCGACGCACCGGATCGGCCTGGTCGACGGGGTGCTGGCCGCGCTGGACCACGACCCGGCCGAGATCCGGCGCGAGGAGCTGCTGGCCGCGCTGACCGGCACTCCGCTGCCCTGTCTCCAGGCGATCGACCGGGCACACCGGCGTCCGGACTGTCTCGTCGGCGTGCGCGAACGCCTGGTCCACGGTGATGTCGCCGGTGCGCTCGCCGTCGTGGAGGGGCTGCTGGGCCCCGAGGCGGTCCTGCGCGACGGCGCTCTGCGGGACGAACTCGAGGCGGCCGCGCAACGGCGGATCACCTACGGGTTGTTCAGGGCCGGCCTGATCGGACCCGGGCCCGGCCAGGATCGCCGCCGTCCCGGCCATATCCGCGCGCACCCACGCCACGGCGCCCGTCGCTGACCCCTCTGCTCGGCCCACGAACTTCCCCCGAACTTCCCCCGAGCTTCCCCCGAATTTCCCACGAACTTCCTGCGACCCCAAAGGTGATCACCCCTGCCCACTTCCATGCCCACACCCATGCCCAAGCGTACCCATTTCGCCCCTTCGGCCCCTTCTGTCCCGGCCTCTTTCGTCCCGGCCCCGTCAGTCCCGGTCAGCGCCTCCCAACTCGACGTGGCCGGGGAGCTGTTGGCCCTGTTGCGGGACTCCACCACCGAACCGCGCCCCGACAGCCAGCTGGAGGCCCTGACGCTGGCCGTGGCCGCCGACCTCCCCGTGCTGCTGTGGGGTGAGCCGGGAATCGGCAAGACCGCCGCGTTGACCCAGCTCGCGGAGGCGCTGGACCTGCCGCTGACCACGGTGATCGCCAGCGTGCACGAGCCGTCCGACTTCTCCGGGCTGCCCGTCGTCGGGGACGATCCGGCGGAACAGGGCGTCCCGATGGCTCCGCCGGACTGGGCGGTGCGCCTGGTGCGGGCCGGCCGGGGGCTGCTGTTCCTCGACGAGCTGTCCACCGCGCCGCCGGCCGTGCAGGCCGCCCTGCTCCGCCTCGTCCTGGAGCGCCGGATCGGCGCGCTGACGCTGCCGCCCGGGGTGCGGATCGTGGCCGCCGCCAACCCGCGGGGCTCGGCCGCCGACGGCTGGGAACTGAGCCCGCCGCTGGCCAACCGGTTCGTCCACCTCCAGTGGACGCACGACCACGAGGTCGTCGTCCGCGGACTCGGCGGGACCTGGCCCCGGGCGACCCTGCCCCGGCTCGACCCGGCGAAGCTGCCGGAGGCCGTGGACTTCGCGCGTCGCGCGGTGTGCGGACTGCTCACCGCCCGCCCCACGCTCGTGCACCGGCTGCCCAGCAGCGAAGCGCGCCGGGGCGGCGCCTGGCCGTCGCCGCGCAGCTGGGACATGACGCTGAGCCTGATCGCCTTCGCGACCGCGGCCGGCTCCTCCCGTGACGTACTCTCCCTGCTGGTCAGGGGCACGGTCGGTGACGGCCCGGGGCTGGAACTGCTGGCCGGCCTGGACCGGATGGACCTCCCCGACCCCGAGACGCTGCTCGCCGACCCGGCGGGCGCCGACCTGCCCGAGCGGGGCGATCTGCGCCAGGCCGTGCTGGACGGTGTCGTGGCGGCGGTCCGCGCCCGCGCCGACCGGTCCCGCTGGGACGCGGCATGGGCGCTCCTCGTACGGGCGTTGGAGACCGGCGCCCCGGATCTGGTGGTCGTCCCCGCGACGACGCTCGCCTCGCTGCGCCAGGAGGACTGGGACGTACCGGCGTCGATCGAGAAGCTGGCCGGAGTGGTGACCCTGTCCCGGCGGGCGGACCAGGCGGCGGGTCGCGCGGCGGCGCGGACCGCTGACGCCGCGAAGGCGGGCCGATGAGCCCCGACGAGCCGCGCGGCGCCACCGGCACGCCGCTACCAGGGTCTCGGTCCAGGTCTCTGCCCAGGTCTCTGCCAGGGTCTCTGCCCAGGCCTCGGCCCAGGTCTGCGCACCCGGAGGAGCCGAGGCCGCTGGACCTCGACAAGCTCTTCGCCGCCCGGCTGCAAGCCGCCCGGGCCCGGCCCTACCTGGCGACGGCCCTGTTCGCCCTGCACCCGGTGGAGTCGCGGTGGGTGCCGACGATGGCCGTGGACCGGCACTGGCGGTGCTACGTCTCACCGGCCTTCGTGGACCGTATGCCGGTGGAGGAGCTGGCCGGGGTGTGGGTGCACGAGGTGTCGCACCTGCTGCGCGACCACCATGGGCGCAGTGAACGGGTCGCCCGGGAGCGGGGGCTGACCGGCCCCGGCGAACAGCTGCGGATGAACATCGCCGCCGACTGCGAGATCAACGACGACGCGTTCGGGGACGGGCTGGCCCAGCCCGAGGGGGCCGTCACGCCGGGCTCCCTCGGGCTGCGGCCGGGCGAGCTGATGGAGGACTACCTGCGCCAGTTCCGGCTCGGACCGCACACCCAGAACCTGGTCTGGCTGGACTGCGGCAGCGGCGCCGACGGACGGGAACGGGAGTGGGACCTCGGCCCGGACGGCGCGCACGGCCTGAGCGAACAGGAACGGGACGCCGTCCGCTTCCGGGTGGCACAGGGCATCGCCGGCCGCCGGGGGACCGCCCCGGCCGGGTGGCAGCGGTGGGCGGAGGAAGCCTTCCATCCGCCGCAGCCGTGGCGGGAGTTGCTGGGCGCGGCGGTCCGCTCGGCGGCCTCGGCCCCGGGCGCGGGCGAGGACTACTCCTACGGCCGTCCGTCCCGCCGCTCGGCGAGCGTCCCGGGCGCGGTCCTGCCGAGCCTGCGCCGCAGACCGCCCCGGGTGAGCGTGGTCATCGACACCTCCGGATCGGTCAGCGACGCCGAGCTGGGCAGCGCGATCCTGGAGGTCACCGCGATCTCCCGGGCCGTGGGCGGCCGGCGCGACCTGGTCACCGTGGTGCCGTGCGACGCGGACGCCCGGCTCGTGCACCCGCTGTGCCGGGGCGAGGGCATTCCCCTGCTGGGCGGGGGCGGTACGGATCTGCGCGCGGGCTTCACCAAGGCGCTCCGCGCGCGGCCCGGCCCCGACGTCATCGTCGCCCTGACCGACGGTCAGACCCCTTGGCCGAGCACCCGCCCACCGTGCCGGACGGTGGTGGGCCTGTTCCCGCGCGGGTCGGCTTCGTACGACGAGGAAGACCCCGACTACGTGCCGGATTCGCCGCCCGCGTGGGCCCGGGTGGTGGAGATCGGATGACCGGGCGAGGGCGTTCCGTGGTGAATGTCGTGCCGGCCGGTCTGTGCGTGGTGGGGTGTTCGGCCGCCGGGGGTACCAGCGCCGAGGAGCCGGAGGGGGAGGGCGTTCGTCCGCGAGCTCGGTGTCCGCGTCGGTGAGTCCGTCGAGCGGTGCCGCGTCACCGAGCCCGGCTCCGAGCCGCTCGGTGAGCGCGGCGGCCACGCGGTCACCGTCGAAGACCTCGGCTGCGCGGTCGACGAAGGGCTCGTCGGTCGGTGGGCGTGGTGTCCCGTGTCCGAGGGGGTTACGACTCGTCGCCCCCGCTCAGCCCCCGCAGCACCACCCCGCACCGGCGTGCGTAGGCCTGTTGCAGGCCTCGGGTCGCCGGGCCGGCGGCCCTCGCGTACCACTTCGCGCCGCGGCTGAAGGCGGAGACCGTCAGCCAGACCGTGCCGTCTCCCGTGCGGTCGACGACGAAGGACTCCTCGCCGCATTCGGGGTGGCCCGGGAGGGTGCCGTACGCCCAGCCGGCCCGCCGGTGTTCGTCCACCGTCCAGACCACTCGGCAGGGGGCTTTTATGAGGCCGGCCAGGGTGACCGTGACCTCGACGTCGGGGGCCGCCCGTTCCGCGGTCGTGTCCATACCCACACCGAGGGTGCGGTGCATCTCCCAGGTCAGGACCGCTTCGGCGGCCCGGCGGAAGACCTCGTGGCCCTCGCCGAGACGGGTGCGGACGTGCAGGGAGTGGAAGCCGGGAGGGCAGTGGCCGGGGCGGTCGCGGGTCGCGCCGACGTCGTCGTACGTGAAGTCCTTCGAAGACATGGGAGCCAAGAGTAAGGCGGTACCCGGGGATGCCTTCGTCCCGGGTACCGCCTCACGTCGACTGCCTGTGGATCAGGCGACGTTGACGGCGGTCCAGGCCGCCGCGACCGCCTTGTACTCGGTGCTGGTCGAGCCGTACAGCGCCGACGCCGCGCTCAGGGTCGCCGTGCGGGCGCCCGCGTAGGTGGTCGTCGAGGTCATGTAGGTCGTCAGCGCCTTGTACCAGATCTGGACGGCCTTGGCGCGCCCGATACCGGTGAGGGTGGAGCTGTTGTACGTCGGGGAGTTGTAGGCCACCCCGTTGATGGTCCGGCTGCCGCTGCCCTCGCTCAGCAGGAAGAAGAAGTGGTTCGCCGGGCCGGACGAGTAGTGCACGTCCAGGTTCTTCAGCGAGGACGACCAGTAGTTGGCCGAGCCGCCGTCCTTGCTCGGCTGGTCCATGTAGCGCAGCGGGGTGCCGTCGCCGTTGATGTTGATCTTCTCGCCGATGAGGTAGTCGCCGACGTCGGAGGTGTTCGCCGCGTAGAACTCGACGGCGGTGCCGAAGATGTCGGAGGTCGCCTCGTTGAGGCCGCCGGACTCGCCCGAGTAGTTCAGGCCCGCCGTGTTCGAGGTGACGCCGTGGGTCATCTCGTGGCCGGCCACGTCCAGCGAGGTCAGCGGGTGGGTGTTGCCCGAGCCGTCGCCGTACGTCATGCAGAAGCAGCTGTCGTCCCAGAAGGCGTTGACGTAGGCGCTTCCGTAGTGGACGCGGGAGTACGCGGCGACGCCGTTGTTCTTGATGCCGCTGCGGCCGAACGTCGCCTTGTAGAAGTCCCAGGTCGCCTGCGCGCCGTAGGCGGCGTCGACGGCGGCCGTCTGGTCCGTGGTCGAGCTGGAGGCGGCGCCGGTGCCCCACGTGTCGTCCGCGTCGGTGAACAGGGTGCCCGCGGAGGTGGTCGTGGTGTGCGACTTGTTGTACGTCTTGTGGCCGCCGCGGGTGCCGTCGGTCAGGCTGTACGTCGAGCCCGAGAGGGTCGTGCCGAGGGTCACCGTGCCCGAGTAGAGGCTCTTGCCGGTGCCGGTCTCGATGCCCTGGTACTCGTACAGCTTCTTGCCGGTGGCCGCGTCGGTGATGACGTGCAGCTCGTTCGGGGTGCCGTCCTCCTGGAGACCGCCGACGACCGTCTCGTAGGCGAGGACCGGCTTGCTGCCGTTGCCGGCCCAGATCACCTTGCGGGGCGCGTCGCTGGCCGTGGTGCTGGCGGAGCCGGCGTCCTTGGCGAGGGTCAGGGCCTGCTTCTCGGCCTTGGCGGCGGTGACGACGGGGGTGAGCGAGGCGACCTTGATGGTGGTGTTCGTCGCCTTGGTGACGCCCTTGTTCGCGCCGGCGGCCGACTCGTGGACGACCAGGTCGCCGCCGAGGACCGGCAGACCCGCGTAGGTCCGCTCGTAGCGCGTGTGGACCGTACCGTCGGCGTCCTTGACGACGTCGCGCACGACCAGCTTCTCCTGGACGCCCAGGCCTATCTCCTGCGCGGTCGCGGGCGCGTCGGCCTGCTTGTCCTGGATCAGGGCGGTGCGGGCGGCCGGGGCCAGCGCGGTGGGCACGGCGAGGGGGGTCGCGCCGGCGGCGTCCGCCGGCGCCTGGGCGGCGGCGGTACCGGCGGTGAGGCCGGTGGTGACCAGGGCCCCGGCCGCGACGGCGGTGGCGATGGCCAGGGAGGTGCGCTTGTGACGCGCGTAGAGGGAGGTCACACAAGCTCCTTGGGTGTGGGGGTGCCCGGGCAGCGTGGGGTGGCTGCCCGTGACTGCTGTGAAGTTGTGCGGCGGGTGACAGGAAGACTGGCATCAAGGCGCGTACATGTCAGGACCCCGAAGTGATGTTGGCTGAAAATCAACTGCCGGATGAACATTGCCGGAATGTAAACGGACTTGACCTCGGTAAAAGGCCAACAGCACATAGGTAAGGCGCTGGCAAAAAGGAGACGCCGTCCCGGGGGAGTCGAAACTCCGGGACGGCGTCCTGTGTGCTGCCTCTCGATCGGCTGTGCTCGGCCCCCGCGAGGCCTGTGGCCTACGGGAAGGTCAGTTTCCAGCTGTTGATGTAGCCGGTGTCCTGGGCCGCGTTGTCCTGGACCCGCAGCTTCCAGACCCCGTTGGCGACCTCGGAGGAGGCGTTCACCGTGTACGTGGTGTTGATGTTGTCCGTGCTGCCGCCGGTCCCGTACGCCTTCAGCGTGTACGCCGTGCCGTCGGGGGCGAGCAACTGCACCTGGAGGTCACCGATGTAGGTGTGGACGATGTTGACCGCCACCGCGAGGTTCGAGGGCGCGTTGCCGGTCCGGCCGGAGACAGTGACCGAGGAGGTGACCGCCGCCCCGTTGTCCGGAATCGATACGTCGGCCGTGTTCTCGAACGAGGTGCCGCCACCGCCGCCCCCGCCGTCGGAACGGGCGCCGACCGCGACGCCGGCCCACGCGTCCTGTACGGCCTTGTACTCGGCGGAGGTCGTGCCGTACAGCTCACCGGTCGCCGCCAGCGTGCCGGTGCGGGCCGCCGCGTAGTTGGTGGTCGTGGTGAACTTCGTGGTCAGCGCGCGGAACCAGATCTTCTCCGCCTTGTCCCGGCCGATGCCGGTGACCGGAAGGCCGTCCGCGGTGGCCGAGTTGTAGGTGACACCGTTGATGGTCTTGGTGCCGCTGCCCTCCGACAGGAGGTAGAAGAAGTGGTTCGCCGGGCCGGACGAGTAGTGGACGTCGACCGAACCGATCCCCGAGTACCAGCTGTCCTTCGACGCGCCGTCCTTGCTCGGCTTGTCCATGTAACGCAGCGGCGAGCCGTCGCCGTTGATGTCGATCTCCTCGCCGATGAGGTAGTCACCGACGTCGGAGGCGTTCGCCGCGTAGAACTCCACGGCGGTGCCGAAGATGTCCGAGGTGGCCTCGTTGAGGCCGCCGGACTCGCCCGAGTAGTTCAGGCCCGCCGTGTTGGAGGTGACGCCGTGCGTCATCTCGTGCCCGGCCACGTCGATGGACGTCAGCGGGTGGGTGTTGCCGGAGCCGTCGCCGTACGTCATGCAGAAGCAGCTGTCGTCCCAGAACGCGTTGACGTACGCGTTGCCGTAGTGGACGCGGGAGTACGCGGCGACGCCGTTGCCCTTGATGCCGCTGCGGCCGTGCACGTTCTTGTAGTAGTCCCAGGTCAGGGCCGCGCCGTAGTGGGCGTCCGCGCCCGCGGTCTCCAGGTTGGACGCGGCGCCGGTGCCCCAGACGTCGTCGGGGCCCGAGAAGAGCGTGCCGGTGCCGGAGGTGCCCCGGTTGAGGTTGTACGTCTTGTGGCTGCCGCGCGTGCCGTCGGTCAGGTTGTACGTCGACCCCGACTGCGTGGTGCCGAGGGTCACCTGGCCGCTGTACATCGTGTTGCCGGTGCCGGTCTCGATGCCCTGGTACTCGTACAGCTTCGCGCCGGTGGTCGCGTCGGTGATGACGTGCAGCTCGTTCGGGGTGCCGTCCTCCTGGAGGCCGCCGACGACCGTCTCGTACGCCAGGACCGGTGTGCCGTTCGCCGCCCAGATCACCTTGCGCGGGGCGCGGTTGGTGTCCGCCCGCTCGGCGCCGGCGGCCGTGGCGAGGCTCAGCGCCTGCTTCTGCGCCTTGGCCGCGCTGAAGGTGGGCGAGAGCGAGGCGACCTTGATGGCGGCCTTGGTGGCCTTGGTGACGCCCTCGGTGGCGCCGGACTTCGCGGTCTCGACGACCAGGTCGCCGCCGAGGACCGGCAGACCGCCGTAGGTGCGCTCGTAGCGGGTGTGCAGGGTGCCGTCGGCGTCCTTGACGACGTCGCGGACGACGAGCGCCTCCTTGGCGCCGAGGCCCAACTCCTTTGCGGCGGCGGCCTTTCCGGCATCCGCGTCGCGTATCAGTGCGGCGCGCTGGGCGGGGGTGAGGCGCACGGACTCGGCGCCCGGGGCGGCCTGGCCGGCCGCCTGCGGTGCCTTCACCGGGGCGGCGGCCGCGGCGCCGGACTGCACGGCGGCGGCGATGAGCGCGGAGACGCCGACGAGGGCGACGGCCGCGGCGCGACGGGAGGTGCTGTGGGGGGTGCGTCTGCGAGAGGGACTGCTGCTCAACACTGACTCCTTCTGCGCGGCCACGGGTCACGCGGCCAGGGGAGACCCGACGGCGGGTGAGCCGTGCGGGCACGACAAAGGCGGTACGCAGAACAAAGGCGGTACGTGGAGCGGGCTTAGCTGTGGGGTTGCTGTGAACCAGCAGTGGGAAGAGTGGCAGTGGATTGCGCTATCTGTCAGGAGCGCGTCAGGAAGTTGGCCGGAAACAGTTCGTTGTCCGGTAGTTCATGTTCGCTATGCGGTCAATTGGCCGACGGAACAGGCCGAGTGACCCGCACGCCATGTCGGGAGGCCCTCAGCCGATACGGGAGGCCCGCACGGCATGCGGTCGGGCGAGCACGAGCCCGTGCCCGACCCGTGCCGCCACCGCCAGGCGAGCCTCAGGCAGGCACGGCCCGCGGGCAGGGTCCCCGGGTGCTCCGCGCAGCCCAGGGCCCGTTCATCGTCAGGTCCGCTCTCCGTGCCACGTTCGCCAGAGGGCCGCGTATGCCCCGCCCGCCGTCACCAGCGCCTCGTGCGTGCCGAGTTCGGTGAGGCGGCCGTCCTGCATCACCGCGACCCGGTCGGCGTCGTGCGCGGTGTGCAGGCGGTGGGCGATGGCGATGACGGTCCGGCCCCGGAGCACGGCGGCCAGGGCCCGCTCGGTGTGCCGGGCGGTCGCCGGATCCAGCAGCGCCGTCGCCTCGTCCAGGATCAGCGTGTGTGGATCGGCCAGCACCACCCGGGCCAGGGCGAGTTGCTGGGCCTGCGAGCCGTCCGTACGGGCGCCGTCCCCGCCGAGCACGGAGTCGAGGCCGCCGGGCAGCTCCCGGACCCAGTCGGCGGCGCCGACCGCGGCCAGCGCCGACCACAACTGCTCGTCGCTCGCGGCCGGTTCGGCGATGAGCAGGTTGTCGCGGACCGTCCCGAGGAAGACATGGTGCTCCTGGGTGACCAGCACGACCTGCCGGCGCAGCGTCTCGGGCGCCAGCTCCGCGACCGGCACCCCGCCCACCGTCACCGTGCCCGCGCTCGGCGCGTCCACCCCCGCGAGCAGTCTGCTCAGCGTGGTCTTGCCCGCGCCCGACGGGCCGACGACCGCGAGCCGCTCCCCGGGCCGCACCGTCAGATCGACCCCGCGCAGCACCTCGCCGCCGCGCTCGTAGGCGTACCGCACGCCCGTCACGTCGATCCGGTCGTCCGCCGGAGTGGGCGCCTCGCCGTCCGGCTCGGCGCGCGGCGCCCCGGCCAGGCCCTCCACCCGGGCGAACGAGGCGCCACTGCTCTGGAGTTGCTCGACGCGCAGCAGGATCTGGTCGAGCGGTTCGGTGAACTGCCGCAGATACAGCGCGGCCGCCACCACCGCGCCCAGGCTCATCGCGCCCCGCGCGTGCAGCGCGCCGCCCAGCAGCAGCACGCCCGCCACCGGCAGCGAGTACGACACCTCGATCACCGGGAAGAACACCGAGCGCAGATGGAGGGTCCGGAAGCGGGTGCGACGCGAGGTCTCCAGCGCGTCCCGGCTCGCCGTCGTTCGTCGCTCCTGGAGCCGGAACGCCTCGACCGTGCGCGCCCCGGACGCGGTGGCGGCGACGATCTCGGCGACCTCGGAGGTGGCCGCGCCCTCGGCGAGGTAGGCCGCGCGGGCCCGCCGCAGATACCAGCGCAGCGCGAACCAGATCGGGGTCAGCCCCAGCATCCCGATCGCCCCGAGCAGCGGGTCGATCACGAACACCGCGCCGAGTGTGAACAGCGCCTGGACCGTGCAGACCAGCAGTTCGGGCCCGGCGTCCCGCAGGGTCGTGCCCACGGCCGCCACGTCGGCGGTGCCGCGCGTGGTCAGATCGCCGGTGCCGGCCCGCTCCACGACCGACGCGGGCAGCGCGAGCGCCCGCCCGACGAACTCCTCCCGCACCCGCGCCAGTGTCCGTTCGCCGAAGCGGTGCCCCGCGTAGCGGGCCCAGCGGGCCAGCAGCAGCTGCGCGAGCGCGCAGGCCAGGATGGCCGCCGCCAGCCGGTCCACCGGCCCCGTGCCGTGCCCGGCTCGCACCTCGTCGATGATCCGCCCCAGCAGCCACGGCCCGGCCAGGCCGGCCCCGGCGGCGAGCACGTTCAGGGCGAGGGCGCCGGCGAAGGCCCGCCGGTCGGCCCGCAACAGCCGGACCGCCGCCCGGCGCACGTCACCGGGCGCGGCGACCGGCAACCGTCCCGAGTCCCCTTCGACCGCCGTCATCGCACGACCTCCTCTACGCCCGTGCCCGTGCCCGTGCCCGTGCCTGCGTCCGCGCCCTCTTCCGTATCCGGGGTCGGATCGCGTGAGCTGGCGTCGTCGGTGTCGGTGTCGGTGTCGTCGGTGTCCCGGGCCACCAAGGCCCGGTATCCCGGCTCGCGTTCCAGCAGGTCGTGGTGGCGGCCGGTCGCCGCGACCTTTCCGTCGACCAGGTAGTGGACGGTGTCGGCCTGGGCGAGGAGCAGCGGGGAGGTGGTGGTCACCATCGTGGTCCGGCCGGTCCGCGCCGCGCGCAGCCGCTGGGCGACCGCCGCCTCCGTGTGCGCGTCGAGCGCCGATGTCGGCTCGACGGCGAGCAGCACCCCGGGGTCGGCGAGCAACGCCCGCGCCAGCCGCACCCGTTGCCGCTGGCCCCCGGAGAGGCTGCGGCCCTGCGCGGTCACAGGCGACTCGAGCCCCTCCGGCAGGCCCTGCACGATGTCGTCGGACGCTGCCGCCCACACCGCCCGCCCGACGTCCTCCGCGGTGGGCGTTCGTCGTCCGCCGACCACCTCGCGCAGGCTCCCGGCGAACAGGTCGGCCTCGTTGTCGGCGACCAGGATCTGATCCCTGACCTGGCCCAGCGGGACGGCGTCCAGCCGTGTCCCGCCCCAGGTGGCGTCCGTGGGCCCGTACCGGCCGAGCCGGTCCACGACGGCGGTCACCTCCGCGTGCCGCGCGCCGACCAGCGCGGTCAGCCGACCCGGCGCCACCCGCACACCCGAGGCGGGATCGTGCAGCACCGACGGCTCGACGGGCGCGTCGGCGACCTCGGTCCCGGTGCCGGCACCGAGGTCGGTGTCGGGCTCCAGTCGCAGCAGCCGTACGACGCGCCGGGCGGCCACCACGCCCCGGCTGAGCTGGTAGCCCATGTCGACGAGGAACGCCACCGGCCCGATCAGGACCGCGACATAGCCGTACACCGACACCAACTCGCCGACGGTCATGTCCCCCTGGGCGGCGAGCCGGGCCGCCAGCCAGGTCACCACGGCGAGGAACAGCGTCGGCAGGCCCACCCCCAGCGCCTGCATCCAGCTGGTGACCGCGCCGACCCGGTAGCCCTGCGCCCGCAGCCGCTGCGAGTCGCGGTCGAAGGAGGCCGCGAACAGCTCCTTGCCACCGAGCCCGTTGAGCACCCGCAGACCGCCCGCGAGGTCGCCGATCCGCGCGGTGAGCACTCCCTGCCGCTCCCGGTACTCGGTCTCCGTGCCCTGCAACCGCGACATCAACGGCCCCACCAGCACCGCGACCAACGGCATCCCCAGCAGCACGACCGCCGCCAGCAGCGGTGACACCGACAGCAACAGCCCGGCGACGAAGACGTAGACGACGACCGAGCCGACGCCCGGCCCGACCACCGTCAGCGCGCCCGCGATCGTGTGCACGTCGCTCACCCCGATGGTGACGACCTCCGCGGCCCCCACCTGGCGCGGCAGCGCGGCGCCGAGCCGCACCGTGTGCCCGACGACGACCTTGGTGGTGCGCAGGTAGGCGTCCATGCGCACCCGGGTCATCGTGCGGTGCCGCATGATGCTCACCCAGGCGTTGAACGCGCCCACGGCGAACAGGGCCGCCGTCCAGCCGGCCAGCGCGGCCGTGTCACCGGGCTCGAGACCGTCGTCCACCGCCTTCGACAGCAGATACGGCGCCACCGCCATCAGCACCATCCAGACGCTGGCCAGCACCGCCCCGGCCAGCGCCCGCCACGGCTGACAGCGCACCAGCCACGCCAGATACGCCCAGCCGCCGCGGCGGTCGGGCGTGCCGGGATCCTCGTACGCGTCGATCATCCACTCGTCCTTCCGGCCCCCGAGATCCCCCTGGACACTCACGCCAGACTGTCTCGCCAGGCCCGGTGCAGGTCCGCGAACCGGCCGGTGCCCGCGATCAGTCCGGCCGGACTGCCGTCCTCGACGATCCGCCCGTGCTCCATGACCAGGACCCGGTCGGCGATCTCCACGGTCGACAGCCGGTGCGCGATCACCACCGCCGTACGGCCGTTCAGCACCGTCGCCATCGCCGCCTGCACGGACCGCTCGCCCGGGATGTCGAGCGAGCTGGTCGCCTCGTCGAGGATCAGCACCGCCGGGTCGGCGAGCAACGCCCGTGCGAACGCGACGAGTTGCCGCTGCCCGGCGGAGATACGGCCACCGCGCTTGCGTACGTCGGTGTCGTAGCCGTCGGGCAGGGCGCTGATGAACTCGTGGGCGCCGATCGCCTTCGCCGCCCGCTCGATCTCCTCCCGGCTCGCGTCCGGCCGCCCGATGGCAATGTTCTCGGCGACCGTGCCGGAGAACAGGAACGCCTCCTGCGTCACCATGACCACCCCGCGCCGCAGTTCGGGCACGGCCAGCTCGCGCAGGTCGGCCCCGTCCAGCAGCACCCGCCCCTCGGACGGGTCGTAGAAGCGGGCGAGCAGCTTGGCCAGCGTGGACTTGCCCGCGCCGGTCGAGCCGACCACGGCGACGGTCTGCCCGGCGGGAAGGGTGAGGTCGAAGCGGGGAAGGATCTCGCCGCCCGTGCGGTAGCCGAAGGAGACCCCGTCGAAGACGACCTCCCGGCCGGGCAGTTCACCCTCGAGCGCCGGGAGCTCCCGCGGAGCCGACGGCTCGGGCACGGACGGCGCCTGCGCCAGCAGCCCAGCGATCTTCTCCAGCGAGGCGGCCGCCGACTGATAGGAGTTGAGGAACATGGCGAGCCGGTCTATCGGGTCGTACAGCCGCCGCAGATACAGCACGGCCGCCGCCAGCACCCCCAGCTCCAGCGAGCCGTCGGCCACCCGGGTGGCGCCCCACAGCACGATCACCGCGACCGCCGTGTTGGCGACCAGCCGCGATCCGACGACGTACCGGGCCATCTCCAGGAGCGCGTTGCCGTTGATCTGTTCGTGCCGCCGGTTCAGGACGCGGAAGTCGGTGTCGTTGACGGGCTCGCGGCGGAACGCGCGCACCGGCCGGATGCCGTTCATCGTCTCGACGAACTTCACGATCACGGCCGCGATCGCGGTGGAGCGGGCCCGGAACACCTGCTCGGCGCGCCGCTGGTAGATCCTGACGAGGAGGTACAGCGGCACGAAGGAGGCCACCGCGACGGCCCCGAGGCCCAGGTCCAGCCAGAGCAGCATCGCCGAGATGTAGAGGAAGGACAGGATCACCGTCACGAGTTCCTGGAGACCCTCGCTGAGCAGCTCGCGCAGCGACTCCACGTCCGTGGTGGACCGGGAGATCAGCCGGCCCGAGGTGTAACGCTCGTGGAAGTCGAGGCTCAGCGCCTGCGCGTGCCGGAAGATCCGGCCGCGCAGGTCGAGCAGCGCGTCCTGGCTGACGCGGGCGGAGGCGATCAGGAACGCGTACTGGAGTCCGCCGGAGACCAGCGCGCACAGCAGATAGCCGACACCGACCGCGACCAGCGGCCCGTGGTCGTCGGCCCGGAACGCCGGTACGGCGCGGTCGATGGCGTACGCCACCAGCAACGGGCCGGCCTGCACGGCCGCCTGCTGGAGCAGCAGCAGGATCGCGGTGCAGGCGACCCGCGCCCTCATGGGCTCGAGCAGGGAACGCAGCAGTGCGCCGGTGGCGCCGGGCGGGGTGGGCAGGACGTCCTTGTCGAAGGGGTCGTCCACGGCGGTCCGCGGCGGGGCGTCGGGGTCGTCGTCGGTGACCGGGGAAGCGGTGGTGGGGGCGGTCATCGGCGGTCGGCCTCCTGTTCACCGAAGGGGGTTCCGGACGGCTCTCCGGACATGAGGTGGGCGTACTCGGCGTTGCTGCGCAGCAGTTCGTGATGGGTGCCCACCGCGGCGACCCGCCCGTCGGACAGCAGGGCGACGCGGTCGGCGAGGAGCACGGTGGAGGGGCGGTGCGCCACGATCAGCGCGGTGGTGTCGGCGAGGACCTGCCGCAGCGCGGCCTCCACGGCGGCCTCGGTGTGCACGTCCAGCGCGGACAGCGGGTCGTCCAGGACGAGGAACCGGGGCTGTCCGACGACGGCTCTGGCCAGCGCGAGGCGCTGGCGCTGCCCGCCGGAGAGACTGAGCCCCTGCTCGCCGACCTGCGTCTCGACGCCCTGCGGCAGCGCGTGCGCGAAGTCGGCCTGCGCCACGCCCAGCGCCCGCTCCAGCTCGGCGGCGCCCGCACCCTGCGCCGCCCCCATGAGGACGTTCTCCCCGACGCTCGCGGAGAACAGGGTCGGTTCCTCGAAGGCGACGGCGACCCGCGAGCGCAGCTCTTCCCGGGACATCGCGGTGATGTCCTCGCCGTCGAGCGTGATGCGGCCGGCGGTCACCTCGTGCAGCCGGGGGACGAGAGCCGTGAGCGTGGTCTTCCCGCTGCCGGTCGCCCCGACCAGCGCCATCGACTCGCCGGGCCGGATGTGCAGGTCGACGCCGTCGAGGGTGGGCGGGGAGTCGGGGGAGGCGTCGGGGTAGCGGAAGGTGACGCCGGCGAACCGCAGACCGTCGTCGGACGCTGCGGCCCGCTCACCGTGGCCGTCGGCGTCCTCGGGCGGCTCGTCCATCACCTCGAAGTAGCGCTCCGTCGCCGTCGCCGCCTCCTGGCTCATCGCCAGCAGGAACCCGATCGAGTCCACCGGCCAGCGCAGCGCGAGCGCGGTGGACAGGAAGGCGACCAGGGTGCCCGCGGACAGCTCGCCGTCCGCCACCCGCACCGCGCCGAGCACCAGCGCCGCCCCGATCGCCACCTCGGGGAGCGCCACGATGACGGCCCAGATGGTGGCCAGCAGCCGCGCCTTGCGCAACTCCGTGCCGCGCAGCGTCGACGACAGCTCCCGGAAGGCCAGCGCCTGGCTGCGGTGCCGCCCGAAGCCCTTGATGATCCTGATCCCGAGGACGCTCTCCTCGACCACCGTCGTCAGGTCCCCGGCCTGGTCCTGGGCGCGCCGCGCCACGACCGCGTACCGGTTCTCGAAGTACACGCACATCACGACGACGGGGAGGGCCGGCCCGAGGATGACCAGCCCGAGCGTCCAGTCCTGGAGCAGCATGATGACCACCCCGAGGAGGATCGTCACCGAGTTGACCAGCAGGAACGTCAGCGGGAAGGCGAGGAACATGCGCAGCAGCCCCAGATCGGACGTCGCCCGGGACAGCAACTGCCCCGAGGGCCACCGGTCGTGGAAGGCCACCGGCAGCCGCTGGAGCAGCCCGTAGAGATCCGCCCGCATCTCCGCCTCGACATGCGCCAGCGGACGCGCCACCAGCCAGCGCCGCAACCCGAACAGCAGCGCCTCCGCGGACCCGAGCAGCAGCAGGAAGAGCGCGCCCAGCCAGACCCCGGCCGTGTTCCGGTCGGCCACGGGGCCGTCCACCATCCACTTCAGGACGAGCGGAATGACCAGCCCCGTACAGGAGGCGAGCACGGCGACGAAGGCGGCCACGAACAGCCGTATCCGTACGGGACGGACGTACGGCCACAGGCGCAGCAGGGAACGTACGGCGGAACGGTCGGGGGAAGCGGTTGCAGGTGTCCTGGGCATCACCGCGAGCCTACGGACAGGCGCTGACAACGCCCACCGAGTTTTGGCCCGACCGGGCTCGGCCGCTGGTCCTACGACCTGCGTGTTCGGGTCCTGGTAGTACTTCCAGTCCCCGCGGCGCAGCGCCCGATTGGCCCGGACCCGCCGGAACAGGTCACGCTCCGGAAGCCGTTCGCCGCGCAGCAGCTCACCTCGCCCCGCCTCACCCCACCACGCGCAGCAGCAGCACCGTCCGTCCCGGCACCGTCACCGGCGTCCCCGCCGGGTGCGTCGTCCCCGGCGCCTCCCCCTGTTCCTCCTTCGACGTGTCGACGACCACCTCGTACCGCTCGGCCCACGGCGCCCCCGGCAGGACGAAGCTCACCGGCCGGTCCCCGGCGTGCAGGACGGCGAGGAAGCTGTCGTCGGTGATCGGGACGCCCCGCTCGTCCCGGCCGGGAATGTCCCGCCCGGACAGATACATCCCGAGGGTCGCCGCGGGCGCGTACCAGTCGCCCTCGGTCATCTCGGTGCCCCGCTCGGTGAACCAGGCGAGGTCCCGCAGCCCGTCCGCCGAGTGCGCACGCCCGGAGAAGAAGGCGCGGCGACGGAGCACCGGGTGCCGGTGGCGCAGCGCGATCAGCCGGGCGGTGAGGTCGAACAGGGCCCGCCACCCCGGCTCCTCGAGCAGCCCCCAGTCCAGCCAGCTGATCTCGTTGTCCTGGCAGTAGGCGTTGTTGTTGCCCCGCTGGGTGCGCCCCAGTTCGTCGCCCGCGACCAGCATCGGCACGCCCGTCGACAGCAGCAGCGTCGTGAGCAGGTTCCGCAGCTGGCGCCGCCGCAGCGCCAGTATCCGCTCGTCGGCCGACTCGCCCTCCGCCCCGCCGTTCCAGGAACGGTTGTCGTTCGTGCCGTCCCGGTTGCCCTCGCCGTTGGCCTCGTTGTGCTTGCGGTCGTACGACACCAGGTCGCGCAGGGTGAACCCGTCGTGCGCGGTCACGAAGTTGACCGACGCGTAGGGCCGGCGTCCGCCCCACGCGTACAGGTCGCTCGACCCCGACAGCCGGTAGCCCATCTCCCGCACGTCCGGCAGCGCGTGCCGCCAGAAGTCCCGTACGGCGTCGCGGTAGCGGTCGTTCCACTCCGTCCACAGGGGTGGGAAGGCCCCCACCTGGTAGCCGCCCGATCCGACGTCCCACGGCTCGGCGATGAGCTTCACCCGTCGCAGCACCGGGTCCTGCGCGATCACCGCCAGGAACGGGGACAGCATGTCGACGTCGTGCATGGAGCGGGCCAGCGCCGCCGCCAGGTCGAAGCGGAAGCCGTCGACGCCCATCTCCGTCACCCAGTAGCGCAGCGAGTCGGTGATCAGCCTCAGCACATGCGGCTGGACCACGTGCAGGGTGTTCCCGCAGCCCGTGTAGTCGGCGTACCTGCGCGCGTCCGACTGCACCCGGTAGTAGCCCCGGTTGTCGATGCCCTTCAGGGACAGCGTCGGCCCCAGCTCGCCGGCCTCCGCCGTGTGGTTGTAGACGACGTCGAGGATCACCTCGATGCCCGCCGCGTGCAGGGCCCGCACCATCCGCTTGAACTCGCCGACCTGTCCGCCCGTCGTCCCGGCGGAGGCGTACGCGGCGTGCGGGGCGAAGTAGCCGATGGAGTTGTAGCCCCAGTAGTTCTTCAGCCCCCTGCGCAGCAGATGGTCCTCGTGCGCGAACTGGTGGACCGGCAGCAGCTCCACCGCCGTGACGCCCAGCTTCACCAGGTGCTCCACGGCCGCCGGGTGCGCCAGACCGGCGTACGTGCCGCGCAGCTCCTCCGGGATCCCCGGGTGCAGCCGGGTGAAGCCGCGCACATGCAGCTCGTAGATCACCGAGTCCGCCCAGGGCGTCTTCGGCCGGCGGTCGTCGGCCCAGTCGTCGTCATCGTGCACGACGACGCCCTTGGGGACGTGCGGCGCCGAGTCCCGTTCGTCGCGCACGGTGTCGGCGACCTGCTGCTGGGGCCAGTCGCGGACGTGCCCGTAGACCTCGGGGGGCAGGCTGAACTCGCCGTCCACCGCCCGGGCGTACGGGTCCAGGAGCAGCTTCGCCGGGTTCCAGCGGCCGCCGGTCCACGGGTCCCAGCGGCCGTGCACCCGGTAGCCGTAGCGCTGGCCCGGCATGATCCCCGGCACGAAGCCGTGCCAGATCTCGTGCGTGAGCTCGGTGAGCCGGGCGCGGGTCTCCCGGCCGGTCTCGTCGAACAGACACAGTTCGACGGACTCCGCCCCACCCGCCCACAGCGCGAAGTTGGTGCCCGCGACCCCGTCCGGGCCGACCCGGAACCGGGCGCCCAGTGGTGTGGACGCGCCCGGCCACACGGGTGGACCGGGCACCTTGCGCGACGCACCGTTCATGACGGTGTCCGGCGTGGCGCGTTCCGCCACCGCCTCCTGCTCGGCTGCGCTGGACACCGTTCAGCCTCCCGCGGCTCGTGGAACGACGTGGGAAAAGAGCGCGCGGTGTCCCGGCCGCGGCTCCCCGTCGCGTCGTCCTCCCCCCATTTCTGCCCAGAGCGGCCCTCGCACTCACGTTTCCCCGGAGCGTGCCCGATCGTTGGGCACCTTGTGAGGCACGTACATGGGCGCGCACGGCGCGCGGGGGTCGCACTGGCCGCCGTACTGACATGGGCAGGACTACTTGCCGGGGCCGCCGGTTGCACCGGCGGCGACAGCCGGAGCGGACTCGACCGGGTGCTCGGCAAACCCCCGGCCCCCGAGAACGTCATCCGCGTCACCCCGGACGACGGCACGAAGGAGGTACGGCCCGAGGAGAAGCTGTTGGTGCGGGTGCCGGGCGGGCGGCTGGAGTCCGTGAAGGTCGTCAGGTCGCAGGACGCCCAGGAGACCCCGGTCCCGGGCAGGATCGCCGCGGACGGCCTGAGCTGGCGGCCCGACGACGACCGGCTGGGGCTGGCCGCCCGCTACACCGTCGACGCCGTCGCCCTGGACGGCGACGGGAACCGCTCGGCCCGGCACACCACGTTCACCACCTACGTCCCCGAAGAACGCTTCATCGGCTACGTCACCCCCGAGAACCGGGCCACCGTCGGCACCGGGATGATCGTCTCGCTGGAGTTCAACCGGGAGATCGACGACCGCGCCGCGGTCCAACGGGCCGTCCGGGTCACGGCCGAGCCCGCGGTGGACATCAGGCCGCACTGGTTCGGCGACACCCGGCTCGACTTCCGTCCCGAGGAGTACTGGGCGCCCGGCACCCGGGTCACCGTCACGCTCGGACTGAGGGACGTCGAGGGGGCGCCCGGGGTCTACGGGCTCCAGGACAAGTCGTTCTCCTTCACCGTCGGACGCAGCCAGGTCTCCCTGGTGGACGCGGCGAAACACACCATGCAGGTGCGCCGTGACGACGAACTGCTGGCCACCGTGCCGATCACGGCCGGGGCGCCGAAGAACACCACCTACAACGGGAAGATGGTGGTGACCGAGATGCTGGAGCTGACCCGGATGAACGGCGCCACGGTCGGCTTCAAGAAGGCCGACGGCAAGGGCGAGTACGACATCCCGGACGTTCCGCACGCCATGCGGCTGACGAACTCCGGCACCTTCCTGCACGGCAACTACTGGGCGGACGACGTCTTCGGCCGGGTCAACGTCAGCCACGGCTGCGTGGGCCTGCGGGACGTCAAGGGCGGCGCCTCGGACACGCCCGCGGGCTGGTTCTTCGACCGTTCGCTCGTCGGCGACGTCGTCGAGGTCGTGCACAGCAAGGACAAGCAGGTCGCCCCGGACAACGGGCTCGGCGGCTGGAACCTGAGCTGGAAGGAGTGGATCGCCGGCGGCGCCTTGAAATGACTCGCCCCGCGGTGCAACCTTCCCCGCGTTCCCACGGTCCTAGTTGGGACTGAACGGTGACAATCTTGGCCCGTCCAGGCCGTTGACCTTGTGGTTAATATGCGGCGAACGCGGGGGACGCGTCGCGGTGCGGGCCCGGGGAGGGCCCGGGGGAGTGGGGAGAACGACTTTGAACGTGCGACCGATATCGGGGGCGTCGGTTGGGGGACGCTCGCGCGGCCGCGACAAGCGGCTGGCGCTGATCGTCGGAGGGCTGCTGCTGGCCGTCACGGCCTGCGGCGGAGGCGGGGACTCGGACTCCGGGTCCGCGAAGGACGCGGGCTCCGAGGGCAAGGGCGCTTCGGCCACCGCCGAGAGCAAGCAGTCCGAGGCGGTGGTGACCATCGCCCCGAAGACCGGCGCCAAGGATGTCGACACCAGCGGCGCCCTGAAGGTGACGGCGGCCAAGGGCAAACTGTCCGAGGTCGTCGTCAAGGACGACAAGGGCACGGCGGTCGCCGGCGCGATCTCCGCGGACGGCGCCGGCTGGACGCCGGCCACGCACCTCGCCGGGTCCACCAAGTACCAGGTGCACGCCGTCGCGAAGGACTCCGAGGGCCGCACGGCCGCCGAGGACTCGTCCTTCACCACGCTGAGCCCGCAGAACACCTTCACCGGCAACTTCACGCCCGAGGACGGTTCCACGGTCGGCGTCGGCATGCCGTTCTCGGTGCGCTTCACCCGGGGCATCACGCACCCGGACGACGTGGAGAAGGCCATCTCCATCACGACCGTGCCGGCCGTCGACGTGCAGGGCCACTGGTTCGGCAACGACCGTCTCGACTTCCGTCCCGAGAAGTACTGGAAGGCCGGCACCAAGGTCACCGTGAAGCTGAACCTCGACGGCGTCGAGGGCCGCAAGGGCGTCTACGGCAAGCAGGCCAAGACCGTCTCCTTCACCATCGGCCGCGACCAGGTGACCGTCGTGGACGCCAAGAAGCACACGATGAAGGTGACGCAGGAGGGCAAGGTCGTCAAGACCATCCCGGTCACCACCGGCAAGCCCGGCTACGCCACCTGGAACGGCCAGATGGTCATGAGCGAGAAGTTCACCGTGACCCGGATGAACGGCGACACGGTCGGCTACGACGGCGAGTACGACATCAAGGACGTGCCGCACGCCATCCGCCTGACCGACTCCGGCACCTTCGTGCACGGCAACTACTGGGGCGGCGACGCCTTCGGCAACTACAACGCCAGCCACGGCTGCATCGGCCTGCGGGACGTGCGCGGCGGCTACGACAGCGGCGTGCCGGCCGCGTGGTTCTTCAACCACTCGATGGTCGGCGACGTGGTGGTCGTGAAGAACTCCACCGACCCGACGGTCAACCCGGCCAACGGCCTCAACGGCTGGAACATCCCGTGGGCGGAGTGGAGCAAGTAGCGGTCCCCGGGTGACTTCGGGCGGACGGACCCGGTGCTGTGACAAACGGCACCGGGTCCGTTGCGGTTAGTGGTGGTTAACCTGCTGCCATGACCGTGAATCTCGAAGTCGCCGACGGCGTCGGCACGCTGCGTCTCGACCGCCCGCCCATGAACGCGCTGGACGTGGCCACCCAGGACCGGCTCAAGGAGCTCGCCGAGGAGGCGACCCGTCGTGACGACGTACGCGCGGTCGTCGTGTACGGCGGTGAGAAGGTGTTCGCGGCGGGCGCGGACATCAAGGAGATGCAGGAGATGGACCACACCGCGATGGTCCTGCGCGCCCGTGCCCTCCAGGACGCCTTCACGGCGGTCGCCCGCATCCCCAAACCGGTCGTCGCGGCGGTGACCGGCTACGCGCTGGGCGGCGGCTGCGAGCTCGCGCTGTGCGCGGACTTCAGGATCGCCGGGGACAACGCCAAGCTGGGCCAGCCGGAGATCCTGCTCGGGCTGATCCCCGGCGCGGGCGGCACCCAGCGCCTCTCCCGGCTGGTCGGCCCCTCCAAGGCCAAGGACCTGATCTTCACGGGCCGGATGGTGAAGGCCGACGAGGCGCTGACCCTGGGCCTGGTGGACCGGGTCGTCCCGGCCGCCGACGTGTACCCGGAGGCGCACCGCTGGGCCGCGAAGCTGGCGCAGGGTCCGGCGCTCGCGCTGCGCGCCGCGAAGGAGTCGATCGACACCGGTCTCGAGACCGACATCGAGACGGGTCTGGCGGTCGAACGGAACTGGTTCGCCGGTCTGTTCGCCACCGCCGACCGTGAGATCGGGATGCGCAGCTTCGTCGAGGAGGGCCCGGGCAAGGCCAAGTTCCTGTGAGAGAGGTCTCCTTCAAACTCCCTGGAATCACTTGCAATTGACGGGGTGTCTCATCCGGGTCCCTCGATGGGGCGGTTTATGGGAACCTTAAGGCGACCTTAAGCCTGCCTTGTCGAGTGGCTCCGGCGAGCACCTCGTGGCGCGCGGTCGCCGCAGGTCAGTCCTGTTTTGTCGGGCTTTGAACTGTCCCTGGCATATGCCGATCGATCCATCCGGAACGATAGGTTCCGGGGTGCGTATTCCGTCGGAACGGCCCCGGAGGCGGCTCCGGGCGGCCATGATGGGGGCATGGCGGGGCTGGAGGGCATCGAACAGCCGCGGGGACCGGGCCGTGCGACCACGGTGCGCTGGTCGCCCGCGGTCGAGGACGAACGGGCGTTGAAAGCGCTGGAGTTGTTCGGCAACCCGACGGACGGCGAGGTTCCGCTGCCGTCCCGTCCCGAGTCCGCCGCCACCGCCCGCCGGCTGGCCCAGGTCGTCGTCCTGCGCCAGTGGGGACTGACCCCCAAGATGACCGAGGACGCGGTCCTCCTCGTCTCCGAGCTCGTCGGCAACGCCGTACGGCACACCGGCGCCCGGGTCTTCGGCCTGCGGATGCGGCGCCGGCGCGGCTGGATCCGCGTCGAGGTGCGCGATCCCTCCCGGGGGCTGCCCTGTCTGATGCCGGTCCAGGAACTGGACGTCAGCGGACGGGGGCTGTTCCTCGTCGACAAGCTCTCCGACCGGTGGGGCGTGGATCTGCTGCCCCGCGGCAAGACGACGTGGTTCGAGATGCGGGTCGCGGACCGCTAGTGCCTCCGGCGGTTGGCCAGGTAGGTGCGGGGTGTCTTTGTGGCCGTCCTTCGGGGGCTGCCGCCCCCGGGCGCCCGCTTCGGCCCAGAACGGGCCTCGTCCTCAAACGCCGGACGGGCTGGGCGGGCCGAGTGGCAGGTGGGCCGAGTGTGTCGGTCCTGGTCGGCGAGCCGGGTTGCGTCAATGGCCGGAAATGACGCATATCCGGCCTTAAATGGTGCGGGTGACCACATCCGACCGTCGTTTCGTGCTGCGAGCGGGCGCCGGGCTCGTCGCCGGGGGTGCGTTCGCGGCCGCGTGCTCGCCCTCCACGTCCACTTCGGGCGCCGCCCGGCGTGCCCCCGCCTCCCCGGCCACGGCCTCGCCGGGCCCCGACTCCGCGGCTCCCGCCTCCCCCACCCGCGCCCCCAAGGCCCCCGCCCGTCCCCTCGTCGCGCCCGCGCCCCGTGCCTTTCCCCGGCAGCCCGCTCAGATCAGTCACGGTCCGCTCGGTCGGTCCCGGGTCGCGCTCACGTTCCACGGCCAGGGGGAGCCCTCGATCGCCCGGGCCCTGCTCGGTGAGGCCGAGCGGCACGGTGCGCGGGTCACCGTGCTGGCCGTCGGATCCTGGCTCGACGAACACCCCGACCTCGCCCGCCGGGTCCTCGACGGCGGCCACGACCTCGGCAACCACACCCAGCGCCACCTGGACATCAACGCCATGCCGGAGGCCGAGGCGGCGGCCGAGATCACCGGGTGCGCCGAGCGGCTGCGCAGGCTCACCGGGTCCATCGGCACCTGGTTCCGGCCCTCCCGCGCCACCCGTGCCTCCCCGCTCGTGGAGACGCTGGCCCGCCGCGCCGGTTACCCGCACGTCCTCTCGTACGACGTCGACTCCCTCGACTTCACCTCGCCCGGTGCCGCCGCCGTCGCCCGCAACATCCTCGGCGAGATCCGGGACGGGTCCGTCGTGAGCCTGCACTTCGGGTACGCGGACACGGTCGCCGCCCTCCCCGCCGTACTCGACGAACTCGACCGCCGCGGACTGCGCGCGGTCACCACCACGGAGCTGATCGGCTGATGCACCGCAACCTCGTGAAAAGCGCCCTGCTCGCGGGCGCCGCGCTCACCGTCCTCGCCGCCTGCGGTACCGGCGCCGGGGGCGAGGCAGGCAAGGAGGGGCCGGGCGGCGCCACCGAGGCGGCCACCCCCGCACCGGCGAAGAAGGCCCGGAAGCCCGTCGTCGACGGGCTGCCCGGCATGCCGCCGGTGCTCGACCCGAAGGACGTCTACGCCGCCGACCGCCCAGGCAGACTCTCCCCGGTGGTCAAGGACTTCCCGTCCCGGGTCTACGTCCCCAACACCGAGTCCGACACCGTCTCCGTCATCGACCCGAAGACGTACGAGGTGATCGAGACCCTCCGGGTGGGGCGGCAGCCGCAGCACGTCGTCCCCTCCTGGGACATGAAGACGCTCTGGGTCAACAACAACCGGGGGCACACCCTCACCCCCATCGATCCGAAGACCGGCAAGGCGGGCAAGTCGGTCGAGGTGCACGACCCGTACAACCTCTACTTCACGCCCAACGGCAAGTACGCCGTCGTCATGGCCTCCATGGACCGCGAACTCGTCTTCCGCGACCCGCACACCATGAAGCGGATCAAGACGGAACCGGTCACCTGCTACGGCGTCAACCACGCCGACTTCTCCCTCGACGGGAGGTACTTCATCGTGTCCTGCGAGTTCAGCGGTGAACTGCTGAAGGTCGACACCGAGAAGATGAAGGTCGTCGGACAGCAGAAGCTGCCCTTCAGGGGCGCCATGCCGCAGGACGTGAAGGTCTCGCCCGACGGGAAGCGGTTCTACATCGCGGACATGATGGCCGACGGGATGTGGATCGTCGACGGCGACAGCTTCGGCGAGCCGGAGTTCCTGCACACCGGCAAGGGCTGCCACGGGCTGTACGTCGGCCGCGACTCCCGCGAGATGTACGTCTCCAACCGTGGCGAGGGCACGGTCTCCGTCTTCGACTTCCACGAGAACGCGCTCACCAAGAAGTGGCGCCTCCCGAACGGCGGCAGCCCCGACATGGGCGGCGTCTCGGCGGACGGCAAGGTGCTGTGGCTGTCCGGGCGGTACAACTCCGAGGTGTACGCCATCGACACCGGCACCGGGGAACAGCTCGCCCGGATCAAGGTCGGCAGGGGCCCGCACGGCCTGGCCGTCTACCCGCAGCCGGGCCGCTACTCGCTCGGCCACACCGGCATCTTCCGCTAGGACGACACCGGCCGGGGACGCGTCGGCGGGGAACCGGCATTCGTGCCGCGCGTGATCACACGTCCCGTCGGCGAGGCGACGAGGACCGAGGTGCTCAGCGGCTGGGTGCGCAACCTGAACCACGCACCGAGGCACCGACCGCCGTGGAGTCCGTCCCCGGGCGCACGGTGAGCAGCGCCTCCGCCCCGACCGGCAGATAGCCCGCCGCCTGGAACGCCCGTGTGCTGCGGGCGTTCCCCGGCGAGATCTGCGCCCACACCGGCTCGTCCCCGCCCAGGTGCCGTGCCGCGCCCACCAGGGCCCGGCCCAGCCCCCGGTGCCGTACGCCCTCCTCGACCTCCACGGCGACCTCCAGCCGGCCCGCGACCCCGCGGCCCAGGACGATCACGCCCCCCTCCGCGGCCCACACCCTCACCTCGTCGCGTCGCCTGCGCGAGCTGACCACCCGGGGATGGTCCGGGTCGTCGATCTCGGTGAGCGCGAGGGACGGCGGGCCCGGCAGCGGGGAGCCGACCACCAGCGCGTCGATCGTCTCCGCGACCCGGCCCGTACGGTCCAGCAGCGCCGTCAGGAACCGGGGGCTCATCGACGCGGCGAGAGCGTCGCAGTCGGCCGCGCCGAGCGTCTCGTGCACCCACCGCGGGTCCTCGTCCGTGAAGACCACCGAGTGCGCGGTGAAGGAGAGGACGCCCGCGTCGCGCGGGGAGGGCTGGGGCAGGACGGTGGTGCGGCCGTCGGGGGGAGGGAAGACGCCGTGCGCGGCCGCGTCGAGAATGTCCCGCAAGTCCCCCACCGCACCGGTCCCCTTCGCGCTCCATGAGTCTCCACCCGCTGGAAGGCCCACACTCGCACACATGATCGACGACGGCGGCGGACTTTTCACCATCGGGGAACCGGCCCGCTCCACCGGCCTGACCGTGCGCACCCTCCGCTACGGGTCGCCCGTCACCGCCGGTTGTCGGCGACCCCCGAACGGCCTCGGGAGCCGGCCCTCGTACGGCGAGGAGGTCTCCTGGGTGGTCGCCGCGCTCCGCGCTCACCAGGGCCGTTAATCTGACCTGCGTCAGTAGAACAGCGAGTATGACCGCAAGGCATGACGAAGAGGGGCGGATCGGTGGCCGACATCGAAGAAGCGCGCAAGCAGTTCCAGCGGATCGACACGGACGGGGACGGCTTCATCACCGCGGCCGAGTTCAAGACCGCCCTGGCCCAGGGGGGTGACTGGAACGTCACCGAGCCGGTGGCCGAGGTCATCATCAAGAGCCGCGACCTCGACGGTGACAAGCTCCTCTCGTTCGACGAGTTCTGGGCGCACCTGAACAAGTGAGACGAGCGGAAAGGGGGCGCCTCGCGATGCGGGGCGCCCCCTCCTCATGACCGCCGCTCGATGCGCACGGTCCACCGGCCGCCGTGCCGTTCCAGTGCCAGCGGCACGCCGAAGCACGTGCCGACCCGGTCACCGGTGAGGACGTACGCGGCGGGGCCCTGGACGAGGGCGCGGCCGTCGCGCAGGAGCAGGGCGTGGGTGGTGCCCGCGGGGAGTTCCTCCAGGTGGTGGGTGACCAGGACGGTCGCCAGGTGCGGATGCGCCCGGCGCAGGGAGTCCAGCGCGTCGATCAGCTGCTCGCGGCCCGGCAGATCCAGGCCGGTCGCCGGTTCGTCGAGGAGCAGCAGCCTGGGTTCCGGCATGAGGGCACGGGCGATCAGGGCACGGCCGCGCTGCCCCTGCGAGAGCGTGGGCCAGCGCGCCGAGCGGTGCCCGGCCAGGCCGAGCATGTCGACGAGGCGGTCGGCGCGCGCCTCCTGCGCCGCGGTGGGACGCCGACGAGGCACGGCGGCGACGGAGTTGGTGAGGCCGGTGAGGACGACGTCGCGGACCGTCAGCGGTGCGGACAGCGGATGTCGGGGATCGACGTGCCCGACGTGCGCCCGCAGCTCCCGTACGTCGACCCGGCCGAGCCGCCGGCCCAGTACCTCCACCGTGCCCCGGGTCGGGTGGACCAGGGCGCCGAGCAGCCTGAGCAGGGTGGACTTCCCGGCCCCGTTGGCGCCGAGGAGCGCCCAGTGCTCACCGGCCCGTACGGTCAGGGAGACGTCCTGGAGGAGGGGCCGGCCGTCGCGCACGACGTGGACGTCCTCGACGCGCAGTACCTCCCTCGCCCCCCTCACCGCACGCTCGCCCTGTTGACCGCGGACAGCACCGCGCGCACGGGAGCGGCGGTCCCCTGGCCGGCGCCCCAGGCGACGGCCCCGTCCACCCGGCATTCGGCGAAGGCGGTCGTACCGTCCTCACCGGGGTCGAGGTCCAGGACCTCGACCTGGACGCCGCGTGCGGCGAGGGCCTCGAGGAGGCCGGTCACGGTGGGGCCGGTCACGGGGGCGACCTCCTCGAACTCCGCGACACCGAAGGGTTCTTCGACGACGTACGTCTCGATGAACAGGTCGTGGAGCTCCTTCGCCGGCAGCTCGCGTCCGCTGTCGTCCGTCGCCTCCTGGACGACCCGGGAGAAGTCCGGCCGCATCCGCGCGGGCAGGTCGACTCCCTGGTGGGTGCGCAGCAGGTACGCCACTCCGCCCTTGCCCGACTGTGAGTTGACCCGGATCACCGCCTCGTAGGACCGGCCCACGTCCGCCGGGTCGATCGGCAGATACGGCACCGCCCAGGGCGCCTCGGCCGCCGGCACCCCCGACTCGGCGGCCCGCCGGGCGTGATGGGCGAGTCCCTTGCCGATGGCGTCCTGGTGGGTGCCGGAGAACGCCGTGTGCACGAGCTCACCGGCGTAGGGGTGGCGGGGGTGGACCGGCAGGCGGTTGCACTCCTCGACGGTGTCCCGCACGGCGTCGAGGTCGCGGAGGTCGACCATGGGGTCGACGCCCTGTGCGTACAGATTCAGGGCGAGGGTGATCAGGTCGACGTTGCCGGTGCGCTCCCCGTTGCCGAACAGACAGCCCTCCACGCGCTGGGCGCCGGCCAGCACGGCGAGTTCGGCGCAGGCGACGCCGGTGCCGCGGTCGTTGTGCGGATGGACGGAGAGGATCACGCCGTCCCGGCGGGCGAGGTGGCGGTGCAGGTACTCGATCTGGTCGGCGTAGACGTTGGGCGTGGCGATCTCGACGGTCGCGGGGAGGTTGTGGGTGACCGGGCGGTCGGGGCTCGCGTCCCACAACCGCGTCAGCCCGTCGCAGAGTTCGAGGACGAAGTCGGGTTCGGTGAGGTTGAAGGTCTCCGGGGAGAACTGGAAGCGGACGCCGTGGGCGTCGCCCGCCCGCCGTGCCATGCGCTCGGCCGCCTCCCGTACCGTCCGCCACACCTCGCCGCGGTCCCGGCGCAGCACCACCTCCCGCCACACCGGGGAGGTCGCGATGTACAGGTGGACGACGGCCTTCGGCAGCCCCTCGATCGCCTCGAAGGTCCGGTCGATCAGCTCCGGGCGGGCCGGGGTGAACACGACCGGCGTGACATCGTCCGGGACGGCTCCGGAGGTCACCAGGTGGCGTACGAAGTCGAAGTCGGTGCGGCTGGCGGACGGGTAGCCGACCTCGATCTCCTTGAAGCCGGTGGCCACCAGCAGGTCGAAGAAGCGGCGCTTGCGGGGGGTGTCCATCGGTTCGGCGAGCGCCTGGTTGCCGTCGCGCAGGTCGACGGGGACCCAGAGCGGGGCGTGTTCGAGGCGGGCGGAGGGCCAGCGCCGATCGGTGACGGGCACGTCCACCCGCTCGTGGAAGGGTCGGTAGCGGTGGTACGGCATGGGGCTGGGACGCTGCGGGTTCCAGCGGGACCTGGTGGTCAAGGAGCGACTGCCTTCGGCTCGGTCGGGCGGTGACCGGCAGCACGGCGACCCGCGGCGGGGTGCCGGTCGCGTCAGGCCCCGCCGCGGCAGCCGAGAAGAAGGAGACCGCTGAGCGTCATACCGCGTACGCTATCCACTCCTCAGGTCCTCAGACAAGTGGAATCCGCTCACTCCTCAGACAAGTTGGTCTCGCTGGTGTCCATGTCTCCTCCGTCGTCGCCCCTCGTCGCCGTCCGCCCCAGTCCGCTGGTCGAACAGGCCGCCGAGGCCCTGCGTGCGCGGATCGCCGAGGGGCACTGGCCCATCGGCGCCAAGCTCCCCGGCGAGACCACGCTCGCGAAGGAACTCGGCGTCGGCCGCTCCACCGTCCGCGAGGCGCTGCGCGCGCTGGCCGGCGCGGGCCTCGTCCGGTCCCGGCAGGGCGCCGGCGTCTTCGTCGTCGCGACCGAGCCGACCGAGGACTGGCCCACCCGGCTGCGCCGGGCCGCGGTGGCGGACGTGTACGAGGTCCGGGCGGCGGTCGAGGTCCACGCGGTCCGGCTCGCCGCGCGCCGCCGCACGCCCGAGGACGTCACCGCGATACAGCTGGCGCTGCGGGGGCGCAGGGCCGCGTCGACGGGGGACGACGAGGCCTTCGTCGACGCCGACATCGCCTTTCACGCGGCGGTGGTCGCCGCCGCGCACAACCCCGTGCTCACCGACCTCTTCGCGGAGTTCGTCCCGGTCCTGCGCAAGGGCCTGGTCGACCTCCTGGCGCTGACCGGACTGCGCGTCCGGGAGCCCGACACCGGCGACGAGGCCCATGAGGCGCTGGCCCGGGCCGTCGCGGACGGGGACCCGGAGACCGCGGCGGCCGTCCTCACGGCGGAACTGGAGGATCCCTTCGGCGGCCGGTGTTAGGGCATGGGGCCCGCGGAGAATTTCGTACGGAGGGGCGCAGAGCCGGAATAGCCCGCCGTCGAGCGGGGTTGGCCCTCTCAGGTGCATGCATGTGCATCGAATCTGAATCGAATCGGTCCCGGAAGGCAAGGCCTCTCATGAAGATCGGCATCATCGGCGCGGGCAACATCGGCGGCAACCTCACCCGGCGCCTCAGCGCGCTCGGCCACGACGTCTCCGTCGCGAACTCCCGCGGCCCGCAGACGCTCAAGGAACTCGCCGA
Source organism: Streptomyces sp. NPDC102259 (assembly GCF_044766465.1). NCBI lineage: Bacteria > Bacillati > Actinomycetota > Actinomycetes > Kitasatosporales > Streptomycetaceae > Streptomyces > Streptomyces sp. NPDC102259. The sequence continues at coordinate 37,893 of NZ_JBIWMA010000010.1, forward strand.
GGAGACGGGAGCGACCCCCGTCACCGTCGAGGAGGCGGCGCGCGGTGCCGAGGTCGTGGTGATCACGATTCCGGTCAAGGCGGTCCCGAGCCTGCCCTCCGGAATCCTGGACGGCGCGGCCGACGGCGTGGCCGTCATCGACACCAACAACTACTACCCGCAGCAGCGCGACGGCCGGATCGCGGAGATCGAGGACGAGGGCCTCACCGAGAGCCGCTGGACGGAACGCCGCATCGGCCACCCCGTGATCAAGGCCTTCAACGGCACCTACGCCCAGGACATCCTGGACCGCCCGCGCGCCGCGGGCGACCCCGACCGCATCGCGCTCCCGGTGGCCGGCGACGACGAGGCGGCGAAGGCGAAGGTACGCGCCCTCATCGACGAGCTCGGCTTCGACACCGTCGACACGGGCGGCATCGACGACTCCTGGCGCCAGCAGCCCGACACCCCCGTCTACGGACTGCGGGCCGGCACCGAGGCGGTCACCAAGGCCCTGGCCGAGGCGAGCCCGGAACGCCCGGCGACCTTCCGCGGCTAGGACAGGTCCTAGACGATCCGCAGGGGGCGGTGCGGTCCGTCCGGCAACTCGATGACGACCGGGTCCCCGGGCCGCACCACGCCCCCGCTCAGCACCACGCTCATGATCCCGGACCGGAAGGACGGCCGGCCGTCCGGACCCCGTCCGACGACCTGCTTCATGAGCCCGTGCTGGAAGTCGTCGATCTGCTTGCAGGGATTGCGCAGGCCGGTCACCTCGACCACGGCCTGTCCGCCGAGCCGCAGCCGCGTCCCGGTGGGCAGTCCGAGCAGGTCGATCCCGCGCGTGGTCACGTTCTCCCCGAGCTGCCCGGGGGCCACCTCGAACCCGGCCGTACGCACCTCCTCGAAGAGCTCCTCGTGTATGAGGTGCACCTGCCGCAGATTCGGCTGCGAGGGATCCTTCTCCATCCGGAACCGGTGCTTCACCGTGGTTCCGGCATGCACGTCCCCCGCCACCCCGAGCCCGGCGACCAGCGTGACGCTCTCCCGGTTGGGTTTGGTGAAGGAGTACGTACCGCTGCTGCTGACAGCGCTGACCGACCCACTCATACGGCGAAGCTCCCCTGTCCCCGCGACCCGCTGCCGGGTCAGCACTCGATGATGTTGACCGCCAGCCCGCCCCGGGCCGTCTCCTTGTACTTGACGGACATGTCCGCGCCCGTTTCCTTCATCGTCTTGATGACCTTGTCCAGGGACACCTTGTGCGAACCGTCGCCGCGCATCGCCATCTTGGCCGCGGTGACCGCCTTCACCGAGGCCATGCCGTTGCGCTCGATGCACGGGATCTGGACCAGGCCGCCCACGGGGTCGCAGGTCAGGCCGAGGTTGTGCTCCATGCCGATCTCGGCCGCGTTCTCGACCTGCTCGGGGGAGCCGCCGAGGACCTCGGCGAGCGCGCCCGCCGCCATCGAACAGGCCGAGCCGACCTCGCCCTGGCAGCCGACCTCGGCGCCGGAGATGGAGGCGTTCTCCTTGAAGAGCATGCCGATCGCGCCGGCCGCGAGCAGGAAGCGGACCACCCCGTCCTCATCGGCGCCGGGCACGAAGTTCATGTAGTAGTGCAGTACCGCCGGGATGATGCCGGCCGCGCCGTTCGTGGGGGCCGTCACCACCCTGCCGCCGGCCGCGTTCTCCTCGTTCACCGCCATCGCGTACAGCGTGATCCACTCCATCGAGAGCGCCAACGGGTCGCCCTCCGCCCGGAGTTGACGTGCGGTCATGGCCGCCCGGCGGCGGACCCGCAGGCCACCCGGCAGGATGCCCTCGCGGGACATGCCCCGGGAGACGCAGGCCTGCATCGCCCGCCAGATCTCCAGCAGCCCGTCCCGGATCTCGTCCTCGGAGCGCCAGGCGCGCTCGTTCTCCAGCATCAGCGAGGAGATCGACAGGCCGGTCTCCTTCGCCAGGCGCAGCAGCTCGTCGCCGGTGCGGAAGGGGTACTTCAGGACCGTGTCGTCGAGCTTGATGCGGTCCGCGCCGACCGCGTCCTCGTCCACGACGAAACCGCCGCCGACCGAGTAGTACGTCTTCGACAGCAGCTCGGCGCCCGCAGCGTCGTGGGCCCATATCGTCATGCCGTTGGCGTGGTACGGGAGGGTCTTGCGGCGGTGCAGGACCAGGTCGTCGTCGAAGGAGAACGGGATCTCGTGCGAGTCCAGCAGCCGCAGCCGGCCGGAGTCCTTGATCTGCTCCACCCGGTCGTCCGCGCCCTCCACGTCCACCGTGCGCGGCGAGGAGCCCTCCAGGCCGAGCAGGACCGCCTTCGGCGTGCCGTGGCCGTGGCCGGTCGCGCCGAGCGAGCCGTACAGCTCGCAGCGCACCGACGCGGTGGAGTCCAGCAGGCCCTCGCTCCGCAGCCGCCGTGCGAACATGCGGGCCGCGCGCATCGGGCCGACCGTGTGGGAGCTGGACGGGCCGATACCGATCGAGAACAGGTCGAAGACCGAGATGGCCACGGGAACTCCTCCATACGGTGGTGCGGGGTGCCGCCCACACCTCACAGTGTGCGCGGCACCCGGGAAAGGGAACTACTCGCTCAGACCGGGGTACAGCGGGTGCTTGTCCGCCAGGGCCGTGACCCGGGCCTTCAGCGCCGCCGCGTCGGCCTCCGCGAACGGGGACGGCGCCTTCAGCGTCTCGGCGATCACGTCCGCGACCTCGGCGAAGTCCTCGGCGGTGAAGCCGCGGGTCGCGAGGGCGGGCGTGCCGATCCGCAGTCCGGAGGTGACCATCGGGGGCCGCGGGTCGTTCGGGACCGCGTTGCGGTTGACCGTGATGCCGACCTCGTGGAGCCGGTCCTCGGCCTGCTGACCGTCCAGCTCGGACTCGCGCAGGTCGACCAGGATCAGGTGCACGTCGGTGCCGCCGGACAGGACGTTCACGCCGGCCGCGCGGGCGTCCGGCGCGGTCAGGCGCTCGGCGAGGATCCGCGCGCCCTCGACCGTGCGGGCCTGACGCTCCTTGAAGTCCTCGCTCGCGGCGACCTTGAAGGAGACCGCCTTGGCCGCGATCACGTGCTCCAGGGGACCGCCCTGGAAGCCCGGGAAGACGGACGAGTTCAGCTTCTTCGCGAACTCCTTCTTGGCGAGGATGATGCCGCCGCGGGGGCCGCCCAGCGTCTTGTGGGTGGTGGACGTCACGACGTCGGCGTACTCCACCGGGTTCGGGTGGAGACCGGCCGCCACCAGACCCGCGAAGTGCGCCATGTCGACCCACAGGAAGGCCTCGACCTCGTCCGCGATCCGACGGAACTCCGCGAAGTCCAGCTGCCGCGGGTACGCCGACCAGCCCGCGATGATCACCTTCGGGCGGTGCTCCTTGGCGAGTCGCTCGACCTCGGCCATGTCGACCAGACCGGCGTCGTCCACGTGGTAGGCGACCACGTCGAACTGCTTGCCGGAGAAGTTCAGTCGCATGCCGTGGGTCAGGTGACCGCCGTGCGCCAGGTCCAGGCCGAGGATCTTGTCGCCGGGCTGGGCCAGCGCGAACAGGGCCGCCTGGTTGGCGGAGGCGCCCGAGTGGGGCTGGACGTTGGCGTACTCGGCGCCGAACAGCTCCTTGACCCGGTCGATCGCGATCTGCTCGGCCACGTCGACGTGTTCGCAGCCGCCGTAGTAGCGGCGGCCCGGGTAGCCCTCGGCGTACTTGTTGGTCAGGACCGAGCCCTGTGCCTCCATCACCGCGAGCGGAGCGAAGTTCTCCGAGGCGATCATCTCGAGCGTGGACTGCTGGCGGTTCAGCTCGGCGTCGACCGCGGCGGCGATCTCCGGGTCGAGCTCGTGCAGGGGCGTGTTCAGGACGGACATGCGACTACGACTCCTCAGCCGGCGGTGTAGGCGGTGTACTCGTTGGCGGTGAGCAGGTCGTCCTGCTCACCCGCCGTGCGTACCTTGAACAGCCATCCGCCCTCGAACGGGGCGGAGTTCACCAGCGCCGGGTCGTCGACGACGTCCTGGTTGACCTCGACGATCTCGCCGGAGACCGGCGCGTACAGCTCGCTGACCGACTTGGTCGACTCCAGCTCGCCACAGGTCTCGCCCGCGGTCACCGTGACACCGACCTCGGGGAGCTGGACGAAGACCACGTCGCCGAGCGCGTTGGCCGCGTGCTCCGTGATGCCGACCGTCGAGACGCCGTCCTCGGCGACCGACAGCCACTCGTGCTCCTTGCTGTAGCGCAGCTGCTGGGGGTTGCTCATGGCTTGAATTCTCCTGTACGCGGGAGGGTGCTGGTGAATGGGGGACTGCTGGAAAGGCACGTGAGCAGCGGAAATGTGCGCAGGGTCACGCGCGGGCGGGCGTCGACGCGCCCAGTGTCTACTTCTGGCGCTTGTAGAACGGCAGCGCCACGACCTCGTACGGCTCGTGGCTGCCTCGGATGTCCACGCCGACGCCCGTGGTCCCGGGCGCCGCGTGGGCGGCGTCGACGTACGCCATCGCGATCGGCTTGCCGAGGGTGGGGGAGGGGGCGCCCGAGGTGACCTCGCCGATCGCCTCGCCGCCGGCGACCACGGCGAACCCGGCGCGCGGGACCCGGCGGCCCTCGGCGACCAGGCCCACGAGGACGCGCGGGGGCTGCGAGGCGGCGCGCCCGGCGGCCGCCTCCAGCGCCGTGCGCCCGACGAAGTCGCCGTCCTTGTCGAACTTCACCACCCGGCCGAGTCCCGCGTCGAACGGGGTGAGGGAGGTGCTCAGCTCGTGCCCGTACAGCGGCATGCCCGCCTCCAGGCGGAGCGTGTCCCGGCAGGACAGACCGCAGGGCACCAGCCCGACGCCCTCGCCCGCCTTGGTCAGCGCCTGCCACAGCTCGACGGCGTGCTCCGGCCGTACGAACAGTTCGAAGCCGTCCTCGCCGGTGTAGCCGGTGCGCGCGATCAGCGCGGGGATGCCGACGACGGTGCCGGGCAGGCCGGCGTAGTACTTCAGGCCGTCCAGGTCGGCGTCCGTGACGGCCGCGAGGATGCCGGGGGACTCGGGGCCCTGCACGGCGATCAGCGCGTAGGCGTCGCGGTCGTCGCGGACCTCCGCGTCGAAGCCCTCGGCGCGCTCGGTCAGCGCGTCCAGCACGACCTGCGCGTTGGAGGCGTTGGCCACCACCATGAACTCGGTCTCGGCGAGCCGGTAGACGATCAGGTCGTCCAGGATGCCGCCGTCCGCACGGCAGATCATCGTGTAGCGGGCGCGGCCGGCCTTGACCGCGCCGATGTTGCCCACCAGGGCGAAGTCGAGAAGGGCGGCGGCCTGCGGGCCGGTGACGGTGATCTCGCCCATGTGGGAGAGGTCGAAGAGCCCGGCCCGGGTGCGGACGGCCTGGTGCTCGTCGCGCTCGGAGCCGTAGCGCAGGGGCATGTCCCAGCCGGCGAAGTCGGTCATCGTCGCGCCGAGCGAACGGTGCAGGGCGTCGAGCGCGGTGTGGCGTTGCTCGGTGGGGGCGGTACTGCTCATCGGACGTTCGTCTCCCAAGGCATGACGGCGAGGTCGTTCCTCCCCATCTGTCATCGGAACCTGAGAGGTTCGTCGTGACCCCGCGAACGGTGGTCATGACTTGCACCTTGGGTGGAGCCACTGGAGACAGCGGCCCGCTTTTCAGATGTGCCTCGCCCGCGCGGTAACGGGGCCTGAGAGATTCAAGGGAGGGACTTGCTCCTTCGGCGCCCCAGCGAAGCTGCTGCTGAGGACTCTCCCGCGCGGATTCAAACGGCCGGTATGCAGTTGGCGCGGCCATCATTGCACGGCTCGCCCCGATCCCGGCAGGCCGGATCTGTAACCGGCTTGTGTCGGTACGCGCACGAAAACGCCAGGCACGGCGCATTACCTTCTCTTTACGCTCGGTGGGGATGAGGACACCATCTGACCCCAGGGGAGGACGATCACGGTGAACAGGACGACCACGGCGAGGTCCACGGCATTCGCGACCGGCTCGGCGATCGCGCTGCCCGCGCAGCCCGTCGCCCCGGCCCGGGAGGGGTGCGGTCCGCAGCCGGCGCCCGTCGTCCGCGACCTGCGCGAGCGGGCCGGCCGCAGCCCGCACGGCCTGCTCTTCGGCCCCCGTGACCTGGTCGTGGTCACCGGACTGCCCGGCAGCGGCAAGTCCACGCTGATGCGGCGGACCGTGCAGGGCATCCGCGTCGACTCCCAGGACACCCGGGACCGGTGGGACGCCGGCGCCCCCCGCTTCCTGCCGTACGGCCTCTACCGCCCCCTCGTCCGGCTCGCCCACTACGCCGGACTGCGCCGCGCGCTGCGCGACGGTGCGGGCGTCGTCGTGCACGACTGCGGTACGCAGGCCTGGGTCCGCGACTGGCTGGCCCGCGAGGCCCGCCGCCGCGGCGGCACCCTCCACCTGCTGCTGCTGGACGTCGGCGCGGACACGGCACTGGAGGGGCAGCGCGAGCGCGGCCGGGGTGTCTCCCGGTACGCCTTCCTGCGCCACCGTCATGCCGCCGCCCGTCTGGTGCGCTCGGTGGAGAAGGGCCGGCTGCCCGAGGGCTGCGGCTCGGCGGTGCTGCTCGACCGCGCGGCGGCCGACGCGCTGCGCCGGATCGGTTTCACGGGCTGAGGGCTCGGGGGCGACCCCCGGTACCCGCTAGCCTTTCAGCCACAGCGAAGTGAGCGGTTCTCAGCAGGCGGTAGGCAGATGGATTTCCCCCCGGCGAACTTTCCGACGGACTTCTCCGCGGACTTTCCGGCGCAGGCACACCCCCATCCGCACGGCGGATGGCCCGGCAACGAGCTGGAGGAGGTGCTCTCCGTCTCCCTCGGCGTGCCGGGAGCCGGCGGCCGCATCGTCGAGGTGCTCGGACGCAGCTTCGTCTGGGTGCCGCTGCCCGGCGGCGGCGGCCCGCGCAGCGGTCCCCTCGACCTGCCCACGATGGAGCTCGAGGGCCAGGTGTACGTGCCGGTCTTCAGCTCCGAGGAGCAGTTCCGGCAGGTCGTCGGCTCGCACATGTCGTTCACGATCGCGCCGGCGGTGGAGTTCGCCCGCGGGCTGCCCCCGCAGGTGGGCATCCTGGTCAACCCGGACGGCGTGGTCGGCGTCCCGCTGCCGCCGCCCGCCGTGGCCGAGCTCTGCCGGGCGGGCCGCACCCCGCTGGACGGCACCGCGGCCGGCGGCCGGGTCCGCCTCTACGAGCCCGACTGGCAGGACGATCCGATGGACTTCCTGGCCGCGGCCTCGGCGGAGTTCGAGGCCACGGGCGTGGTCCGCACGGCCCGCCGCTGCCTGGCCGCCATCGAGACGGCGGACCCGGTGATGTTCGTGGGCGTGGAACTCTCCCAGTGGGAGGGCGACCTGCGGGCCCTTCCCCTGGAGGCCCTGGGCAGGGCCCTGGGCCGGACGTCGAGTCCCTGGCCGGTCAACCTGGTGCTGCTGGACGTGGCCCAGGACCCGGTGGGCGACTGGCTGAAGGAGCGGGTCCGCCCCTTCTACACGAGGGACCGGTGAACCCACCCGAGGGCCGCGGGGCGGTGCCGACGCGCGGCCGCGCCGCGGGGTGGGCCCGGCCGCACACGATCCGCGGCCCGAAGATCAGGGCAAGCCTCGAGCTCTCAACGGCCGGACGAGCGGAGCGCCTAAGCTGGACTCCGACGCGGGGCAACTTCTCGAAGGGGCGATAAAAAGTGAGCGCTGGCACTGCCGCGACCGGCTCGGTCGAGCACATGCTGCGCCAGGTCACGCCCGGGCGCTACGACGCCTACGAGGCGCTCCTGCGCGCGCTCGCGACCCCCTCCTCCGGCCGGCTCTGGATGCTGCTGTGGCACGGCCAGGCCGGCTCCCCTGACGCCCAGTACGGAAACATGGAGGTCGACGGGCACGGCTACGCGCCGTGCGTCACCTCCGCGCAGGAGCTCAGCGCGAGTGGCTGGAACAGGTCGTACGAGGTGGTCGAGGGGCTGGACGTGGCCCGCACCCTCTACCCCGACCACTACGGCCTCTGGCTGAACCCGCACGCCCCCGGCGGCGGCGTCGGCATTCCGTGGCTGGATCTGCGGCGTATCGCCACCGGCCTGGAGCGCCAGCCGGCCGGGCCGTTGCGGCTGTCCGAACCGGGCATCGAGATCCCGCAGTTCTACGCCCTGCTCGCGCAGAACGCCCACCGTACCCCGGCGGTCCGCGCGCTGCGCCGCGCCTGGGTGCAGCCGGCGCTGGGCGCGCCCTACCTGGCCATCGGGCTCGACGTGTACGACTCCTCCCCGTCGGCCGTGGACGCCGTACGGGCGATGATGCAGCAGTCCATCGGGGCCGTGCCGGACGGGCTGCCGGTGTCGACGGTCGCCATGACCGACGAGTACGACCCCGTCGTGATGTGGATGCGCGCCACCGCCCGGCCCTTCTACGACCGCGAGGCCCACGCTCCCGCTCCGGCCCAGGCTCCCGCCGGCGGGTACGGCTATCCGCCCACCGGACGTTACTGACGTCCGAAGCCGGTCCTGCCGTGGGGTGGGGGCGGGATGTCTTCGCGCGTAGATGGCGACGATAAATACCGGTTTTGTCCGATCTGACCCAATAAGTCAGTGTCCGGGGGCCGTTACCCGCCGTCCGGATAACGGAACCCCTCTACCCGGATCACGTTTACGCATCCATTCACTGCCAAGTCTGGCTACAGATCGCCAAACCGTTGAAGACTCCGGCGTCAGGGGACTTATCCCCTGCGTATTACGGACTGATCACGCCGCTACAGCGGCAAGTGCGGGCCGGCTACCGCCGGTTGAGAGGGGTCCCTGCCAGATGACGGCACCATTGCACGAGCCGACCGCGGAAGCGGCCCCGAGCGCGGCCGAGGAAGCGTCGGTCGCCACCAGCGGCGCCAAGGCCGTTCAGGGCCGTTCCCTGGGCCGGATCGCCTGGGAGCGCCTCAAGCGGGACAAGCTCGCCCTCACGGGCGGCGTCGTCGTGCTCGTCCTGGTCGTGGTCGCGCTCCTCGCGCCGGTCATCACCGGGCTGCTCGGGCAGGACCCGAACGAGTACCACGAGAACCTCATCGACCCGCTCTTCGGCACGCCCACCGGCTCCCTGGGCGGCGTCAGCGGGGATCACCTGTTCGGTGTCGAGCCGGTCAACGGCCGTGACATCTTCGCCCGCATCCTCTACGGTGCCCGGATCTCCCTGCTGGTCGGCTTCCTGTCGGCCGTGGTCGCCGTGATCCTCGGAACGGTGCTGGGCATCCTCGCCGGCTTCTTCGGCGGCTGGGTCGACTCCCTGATCAGCCGGGTGATGGACGGTCTGCTCGCCTTCCCGCAGCTGCTGTTCATCATCGCGCTGGTCTCCGTCATGCCGAGCGACATGCTGGGACTCTCCGGTTCGAGCGTGCGTGTCTTCGTGATGATCCTGGTCATCGGCTTCTTCGGCTGGCCTTACATCGGACGCGTGGTGCGCGGCCAGACGCTCTCGCTGCGGGAACGCGAGTACGTCGAGGCCGCCCGATCTCTGGGCGCGGGGCGGCTGTACATCCTGTTCAAGGAACTGCTGCCCAACCTTGTCGCCCCGATCGTCGTGTACACGACGATGATGATCCCGACCAACATCCTCACCGAGGCGGCGCTCAGCTTCCTGGGTGTCGGGGTCAAGCCGCCCACCGCCTCGTGGGGGCAGATGCTCTCGAGCGCGATCGACTACTACGAGTCGGACCCGATGTACATGGTGGTCCCGGGTGTGGCGATCTTCATCACCGTGCTCGCCTTCAACCTCTTCGGTGACGGCATCCGGGACGCGCTGGACCCGAAGGCCTCCCGCTGATCCGCCCCGTCGGGGATCCGCGAAAACAGCGAGCCGCAGAACCGCCGAAACACGGCGCCTCAACCGTCCCGTGGTCTCCACACGGGGTATCTCTCATCTATCCGGAGGATCCGAGATCGTGACTACCCAACGCACCTCAGGGCGGCGGAAGCAGGCGCTTGCCGCTACTGCCGCGGTCGCCGCGCTGCTGACCACGGCGGCGTGCGGCGGCGGTGGAGATGACGGCGACAAGGGCTCGAGCTCCGGTGCCGCCGGCTTCGACGCCGCGAACAACAAGGTCGCCCAGGCATCCGCCGCCAAGAAGGGCGGCACGCTGAAGTTCGGTGCCGCACAGGATGCCGACTCGTGGGACACCACGCGTGGCTACTACGGCATGATGTGGAACTTCGCGCGCTACTACAGCCGTCAGCTCGTCACGAACAAGGCCGAGCCGGGCGCGGCGGGCGCCGAGGTCACTCCGGACCTCGCCACCGAGACCGCGAAGGTCACGGACGACGGCAAGACCTACACGTACACCCTGCGTGACGGCATCACGTGGGAGGACGGCAAGGCGATCACGTCCAAGGACGTGAAGTACGGCATAGAGCGCGTGTGGGCGCAGGACGTGCTGTCCGGCGGTCCGACGTACCTGAAGGACGTGCTGGACCCCAAGGGCGAGTACAAGGGCCCCTACAAGGACACGTCCGCGGACAAGCTCGGTCTGAAGGCGATCGACACGCCCGACGACAAGACCATCGTCTTCCACCTCCCGCAGGCCAACTCGGACTTCGAGGAGATGCTGGCCCTGGTCTCGGCCTCGCCGGTCCGCCAGGACATGGACACGAAGGCCAAGTACGGCCTGAAGCCGTTCTCCTCGGGCCCGTACAAGTTCGCGTCCTACAGCCCGGGCAAGGACCTCAAGCTGGTCCGCAACACCTCCTGGAAGCAGGCCTCGGACCCGATCCGCAAGGCCTACCCGGACCAGATCACCATCAAGTTCTTCTCGGACGCCAACCAGCTCGACCAGCGTCTGCTGAGCGGTGACCTGGACCTCGACCTGAACCAGACCGGCATGTCGCCGCAGGGCCGCACCACCGCCCTGAAGCAGCACAAGGCCAACCTGGACAACCCGGTCACCGGTTACGTCCGCTACGCGGTCTTCCCGCAGAGCGTCGCGCCGTTCAACAACATCGAGTGCCGCAAGGCCGTCATCCTCGGCGCCGACCACGTGTCGCTCCAGACCGCACGCGGCGGTCCGGTCGCCGGTGGTGACATCGGCACCAACATGCTGCCGCCGTCCGTCCCGGGTGCCGAGGGCCAGAAGTACGACCCGTACGAGATCTCCGGCGCCAACAAGAGCGGCAACGAGGCCAAGGCCAAGGAGGCCCTGAAGGCCTGCGGTCAGCCGAACGGCTTCAAGACCACCATCGCGGTGCGTAACAACAAGCCGGTCGAGGTGGCCACCGCCCAGTCCCTCCAGGCGTCGCTGAAGAAGATCGGCATCACCGCCGAGATCGACCAGTACGACGGCTCGCAGACCGCCGGCATCATCGGTAGCCCCTCGAACGTGAAGAAGAAGGGCTACGGCATCATCATCATGGGCTGGGGTCCGGACTTCCCGTCCGTCCAGGGCTTCGGTCTGCCGCTGTGGAGCAGCAAGTACATCTCCGAGAGCGGTAACAACAACTACGCCCTCATCAACGACAAGGCGATCGACGGTCTGTTCTCGTCGTACGTCACCACGCTGGACGACGCCGGCAAGACCAAGATCGCCACGGAGATCAACCACAAGGTGATGGAGGGCGCGTACTACCTGCCCTTCGTCTTCGAGCGGTTCCTCAACTGGCGCTCGGACAACCTGGCGAACGTCTACACCACCGACGGTTACAGCGGTCAGTACGACTTCGTCAACCTCGGTCTGAAGAACCCGAAGAAGTAGTCCCGGCACACCCGCCGAACGGCACGAAAGGCAGGTGAAGGCCGGCGCGGCGGATCCGCGGGTCACTGGACACAATCCGGTGGCCCGCGGTCCGCGGCGGGCCGAGAGCTGTGCTCGCTTATCTCATCAGGCGGTTGTTCGCCGCCGCAGTGATGCTCGTGGTCATCGTCATGGTGGTCTTCGGCATCTTCTTCCTCATCCCCAAGTGGGCTGGCGTAGACATCGCCTTGAGCTTCGTGGGCAAGCAGGCCGACCCTGCCGCCGTCGAGGGTGTGCGCGAGAAGCTGGGCCTGGGCGACCCGATCTACGCCCAGGTCTGGGAATTCTTCAAGGGCATCTTCGCCGGCCGGACCTACACGGGCGGTGGCGATTCCATCCACTGCGCCGCCCCGTGCTTCGGCTACTCCTTCCGCAGTGAGCAGGCCGTCTGGCCGGTGCTGACCGACCGCTTCCCGGTGACCCTGGCGCTCGCGCTCGGTGCCGCCGTGCTGTGGCTGATCTTCGGTGTCTCGGCGGGCGTGCTCTCCGCGCTCAAGCGGGGCAGCCTGTGGGACCGCGGAGCGATGGTGATCGCGCTCTCGGGCGTCTCCCTCCCGATCTACTTCACCGGCATGGTCGCCCTGTCGATCTTCGTCTACGGACTGGACCTGTTCGACGGGCAGTTCGTGCCCTTGGAGGACAGTCTCAGCGGCTGGTTCGGCGGGATGATCCTGCCGTGGGTCACCCTCGCGTTCCTGTACGCGGCCATGTACGCCCGCATCACCCGGGCCACCATGCTGGAGATCCTGGGCGAGGACTACATCCGCACCGCCCGCGCCAAGGGCCTCAAGGAGCACACCGTCATCGGCAAGCACGCGATGCGCTCCACGATGACCCCGCTGCTGACCATGCTCGGCATGGACCTCGGCGCCCTCATCGGCGGTGCGATCCTGACCGAGACGGCGTTCAACCTGCCCGGCCTCGGCCAGGCGGTGCTCAACGCCATCAAGAACCAGGACCTGCCCATCATCCTGGGCGTCACCCTGATCACTTCTCTGGCGGTGCTCGTCGCCAACCTCGTGGTGGACATCCTGTACGCCGTGATCGACCCCCGAGTGAGGCTCTCATGACCGAACTCAGCAAGAGCGGAGCGGCCGTGGGCGAGCCCACCCCCGCCTCGCCCGCGCCGACCGCGTTCCTCGAAGTGCGCGACCTCAAGGTGCACTTCCCGACGGACGACGGCCTGGTCAAGTCCGTCGACGGGCTCAGCTTCCAGCTGGAGAAGGGCAAGACCCTCGGCATCGTGGGCGAGTCCGGCTCCGGCAAGTCGGTGACCTCGCTCGGCATCATGGGTCTGCACACGGCCGGCCAGTACGGCAAGCGCAAGGCGCAGATCTCCGGCGAGATCTGGCTGGACGGCACCGAGTTGCTGTCCGCCGACCCGGACCACGTGCGTAAGCTGCGCGGCCGCGAGATGGCGATGATCTTCCAGGATCCGCTGTCGGCGCTGCATCCGTACTACACGATCGGTCAGCAGATCGTGGAGGCGTACCGGATCCACCACGACGTCACCAAGAAGGCCGCCAAGCGCCGCGCGGTCGAGATGCTCGACCGGGTGGGCATCCCGCAGCCGGACAAGCGGGTCGACAGCTACCCGCACGAGTTCTCCGGCGGTATGCGTCAGCGCGCGATGATCGCGATGTCGCTGGTCAACAACCCCGAACTGCTGATCGCGGACGAGCCGACGACCGCCCTGGACGTGACCGTCCAGGCGCAGATCCTCGACCTCATCCGTGACCTCCAGAAGGAGTTCGGCTCCGCGGTCGTCGTCATCACCCACGACCTGGGCGTCGTCGCCGAACTCGCCGACGACATCCTGGTGATGTACGGCGGCCGCTGCGTCGAGCGGGGCCCGGCCGACAAGGTGTTCTACGAGCCCCGGCACCCCTACACCTGGGGTCTGCTCGGCTCGATGCCGCGGCTGGACCGCGAGCAGCAGGAGCGCCTGATCCCGGTCAAGGGCTCCCCGCCCTCGCTGATCAACATCCCGTCCGGCTGCGCCTTCAACCCGCGCTGCCCGTACGCGGACCTCCCGAAGGACAACGTGACCCGCACCGTCCGGCCCGAGCTGGCCGAGGTGGGCAGCCGACACTGGGCCGCCTGCCACCTGGGCACGGAGCAGCGGGAGCGTATCTGGACCGAAGAGATTGCGCCGAAGCTGTGAGTGACGACGAGAAAGCGGTGAAGATCCCCGCGCAGGCCGAGGGCCCGACGCAGGGCGCGACCCTCACCAAGGACCCCGCCCCCGGCGAGGTCCTGCTGAAGGTGACCGGCCTCCAGAAGCACTTCCCGATCAAGAAGGGCCTGCTCCAGCGGCAGGTCGGGGCGGTGCACGCGGTCGACGGCATCGACTTCGAGGTCCGCTCCGGCGAGACGCTCGGCGTCGTGGGCGAGTCCGGCTGCGGCAAGTCCACGATGGGCCGGCTGATCACCCGGCTGCTCGAGCCGACCGCGGGCAAGGTCGAGTTCCAGGGCAAGGACATCACGCACCTCGGGGTGAGCGGCATGCGTCCGCTGCGCCGCGATGTGCAGATGATCTTCCAGGACCCGTACTCGTCGCTGAACCCGCGCCACACCATCGGCACGATCGTCGGCGCTCCCTTCAAGCTCCAGGGCGTCGAGCCCGAGGGCGGCATCAAGAAGGAAGTGCAGCGGCTGCTGTCGGTCGTGGGTCTCAACCCCGAGCACTACAACCGCTACCCGCACGAGTTCTCCGGCGGTCAGCGTCAGCGCATCGGCATCGCCCGCGCGCTCGCGCTGAACCCGAAGCTGGTCGTGGCGGACGAGCCGGTCTCGGCGCTCGACGTGTCGATCCAGGCCCAGGTCGTCAACCTGCTCGACGACCTCCAGCAGGAGCTCGGCCTCACCTACGTGATCATCGCGCACGACCTCTCGGTCGTCCGGCACGTGTCGGACCGCATCGCGGTGATGTACCTGGGCAAGATCGTGGAGCTGGCCGACCGGGACCTGCTCTACAGGTCGCCGATGCACCCGTACACCAAGGCGCTGATGTCGGCGGTGCCGATCCCGGACCCGCGGCGCAAGAACGCCAAGAGCGAGCGGATCCTGCTCAAGGGCGACGTGCCCTCGCCGATCTCGCCGCCGAGCGGCTGCCGCTTCCACACCCGGTGTTGGAAGGCGACCGAGGTCTGCAAGACCACCGAGCCGGTCCTCGTCGAGCTGCGGACCGGCCAGCAGGTCGCCTGCCACCACCCGGAGAACTTCGAGGACCAGGCCCCGCAGGACACCGTCCTGCTGACCGTCGCCAAGGAGGCGGCGGAGCTGGTGGCGGACGAGGTGCTCGCGGAGTCGGCGGAGACGTCGGCCGCGGTGGCGGCGGAAGTGGCGGAAGCGGCGGCCGAAGCGGCTGCCGAGACCGCCGAGCCGACCGAGCCGAGCGAGGCCGGCGGAGACGCCGAGGCGACCGAGGCCGGCGGAGACGCCGAGGCGACCGACGGAGCCGACGGAGCCGACGGAGCCGACGGAGCCGCCGAAGCCGACGAGGCCGACGAGGCCGCGTCGGAGGCTTCCGGTGACGACGCTCCGGCCAAAGAGAAGTAAGTAACACCGAGCCCCCGCCTTGCAATGTAAGGCGGGGGCTTCGTGCTGGGTGAGAATATAGGGGTGCTCCAGCAAATCTTCAGCCCCTCCGTCCAGCACACGCTCGACCTGATCGGCATCTTCGTCTTCGCCATCTCGGGCGCGCTGCTGGCCGTCCGCAAGAACTTCGACGTGTTCGGCATCGCCATGCTCGCCGAGGTCACCGCGCTGGGCGGCGGAGTCTTCCGGGACCTGGTCATCGGGGCCGTGCCCCCGGCCGCCTTCACGGACCTGGGGTACTTCCTCACCCCGCTGCTGGCCGCCCTCCTGGTGGTCTTCCTGCACCCGCAGGTGGAGCGCATCCAGGCGGGCGTCAACGCCTTCGACGCGGCCGGCCTCGGCCTGTTCTGCGTCACCGGGACGACGAAGGCCTACGACTACGGCCTCGGCCTCACCGCGTCGGCCGCGCTGGGCGTCGCCACCGCCGTCGGCGGCGGCGTGCTGCGCGACGTGCTGGCCAACGAGGTCCCCTCGTTGCTGCGCTGGGACCGCGACCTCTACGCGGTCCCGGCGATCGTCGGCGCCACCGTGGTGGCGCTCTGCATCCGCTACGACGAGCTCACCCCGCTGGCCAGCGGGGTGGCCGCGGTCACCGCCTTCGTGCTGCGGCTGCTCGCGATGCGGTTCCACTGGCGAGCGCCGCGTGCTTGGAATCGACGTTCGACGGTGCGCGAGGAGTAGTCCCCTTCACCTTGCCCTTCCCGTCGTGGGAGACCGGGTGCTGGTCCAGCTGGGTGGTCAGCCAGCGGAACGCCGGCACGACCTGCGGCCGCCACAGCGCCATGGTGTGGCCGCCCGCCCCGGTCGGGATGTAGACGACGTGCACGGCCGTCGGCGCCTTCGCCTCCTGGCGCAGGGCCAGGGCCGCCTCGTAGCCGTCCTTCGGCTGGCCGGAGAGGTAGAGGGCCACGGGGGGCGGCACGGCGGCCTTGCGCAGCAGCAGGTAGGGGTTGTTGGCCCGGCGCAGGGAGGGGCTCTGCGCGGCGAGGGAGTTGGGCTCGACGATCGGGTCGCTGTACCCGGACAGGCTTACCGCCGCCCGGTAGCGGTCCGGGTGGGCGACGGCGAGCTTGGCCGCGCAGTGGCCCCCGGCGGAGTACCCGGCGACCGCCCAGCCCTTGGGCGCGGGCTGGGCCCGGAAGTTGTCCCTGACCATCTTCGGTACGTCGATGCTGAGCCAGCTGTCGGCGTTGACGGTGCCCGGCACGTTGGCGCAGCCCGTGTCCACGCCCGGCAGCAGGGTGGTGCGCGGCGCGACCAGGATGAACGGGGCGACCTTGCCCGCGCGCATCAGCGGCGCCAGTTGCTCGTGCACGTGCAGCGTCCCGTACCAGGACTTCGCGGAGCCCGGGTAGCCCGGCAGCAGCTCCACCACGGGGAAGGCGCGGTGCGCGTAGGCGGGCTCGTCGTACTGCGGGGGCAGCCAGACGTAGACCTCGGCGTTGACGCCGGAGACCTGGCCCTTGAGCTGGGTGACGCGTACCCCGCCCGCCGCGTGCATGCCCGGCCCCTCGGCCTGCGTGAACGTCTGCCGGACCCTGGGCAGCCGGTCCAGCGCGATACCGCCGGTGCCGTCGGCGCCCAGGTCGGCGGCCTGCTGCACATGGGTACCGGTGCCCAGCAGGTCGTCCCAGGTGTCGTACAGGCCGTTGGCGTTGTTGACCAGGACGAAGACCAGGGCCACGGCCGTGCCCTGGGCGAACAGCAGCATCACCATCCGGGCCGCGGCGCGCAGGACCCGCGGTCCGCGCAGTCGCGACCACGTCAGCAGCGGCAGCGCGATGGCGAGCACGGACAGCGCGATCAGGGTGTAGAGGAACGGAGTCCCGGTGAGGCTCATGTCCTTGCAGAGGGGAAACCGGACGTCGAGGTTACGGACGAGTTCGGACACTTACCAAGAAATTGCCGATCGCTCACCCGAACCGGTTACCGCTGAGCCGCGAACCGTTCATGAGCGGGCTCAGTGTGTTCATCCGGCCGTAGCGCGGCCGTAGTGCTGCCGCAGTCTGGCCGTAGTGCTGCCGCAGCATCCAAAGCTACCGCTTAGTAATGAGCTGTTGTACGGTTCAGGCATGCCAGAAGCAGCTACCGCGGCGGCCGAGCGCACCTCCACCGCCTTCGTCACGGCCCCGACCGATGACAGTGCGCAGGAGTTCGAGTTCGACCGTGACACCGCGCTCACGCGACGCGCGCCCGGCGTCTACGACATCGACCTCTCGGCCGGCTGGACGATCATCAGCGCCGTCAACGGCGGCTACCTTCTCGCCGTCCTCGGCCGCGCGCTCGCGGACGCCCTGCCGCACCGCGACCCGTTCACGGTCTCGGCGCACTACCTCACGGCGTCCCAGCCCGGCCCCGCGGTCGTCCGCACGGACATCGTCCGCACCGGCCGCACCCTGTCCACCGGCCAGGCCTCGCTCTTCCAGTACGACGAGAACGGCGCCGAGGTCGAGCGGATCCGCGTCCTCGCCTCCTACGGCGATCTGGACGCGCTGCCGGACGACGTCCGCACGACGGCGAAGCCGCCCGCGATCCCGCCGATGGACCAGTGCTTCGGCCCCGAGGACGGACCGGCTCCCGTCGACGGCAGCTCCGCGATCGCCGACCGTCTGATGCTCAAGCTCGACCCGTCGACCCTCGGCTGGGCGCTCGGACAGCCCTCCGGCAAGGGCGAGATGCGGGCCTGGTTCGGCCTGAAGGACGGCCGTGACCCCGACCCGCTCTCCCTCCTCCTCGCGGTGGACGCCCTGCCGCCCACCGCCTTCGAGATCGGCCTGCGCGGCTGGGTCCCCACGGTCGAGCTGACGGTCCACGTCCGCTGCCGTCCGGCTCCGGGCCCGCTGCGCGTCTCCATCACCACCCGCAACCTCGCGGGCGGCTTCCTGGAGGAGGACGCCGAGGTCTGGGACAGCGCGGACCGACTGGTCGCGCAGTCACGGCAGTTGGCGCGGGTCAGGCTCGGCTGAGCTGCTTGGCCGAGCTGCTCGGCCGAGCCGGGGAAGCGCGCCTTCTGTCACGGAGCTGTACCAGCGCACCCACCGGGCGATCGAGGTGAACTGCCAGGTCAGCAGGGTTTCTTGAGGCGCGCTTTACCTGATTGACAGGCAGGGGACAGAGGGGCCCCAAGGAAGGCCTAAGCGCTGTTGGTTGAGTTCCGGTCTCAGGTCCTCCTCATCTTCCCTGGAGCTGTTTCTCATGAAGCGTGCGCTGATGCCCGTCCGTCTCGTTCCCGCGGTGGCGTTGCTGGCGCTCTCGCCCCTCGCCCTGGTGGCCTGCGGTTCCGGCGACTCCTCCTCCTCGAACAGCGGTACGTCCGGCGGACGGTCCTGTTCGCCGCCGACCGGCAACGCCTCGGGCATGCCGAGCGGCGCCCCCTCGGGGGCCCCGTCCGGCGCGCCGACCGGAGCCGCCTCGGGGCAGCCGACGGGCGCACCGACCGGCACGCCGACCGGTGTCCCGTCGGGCATGCCCAGCGGCGGTCCCGGCGGCGGCGGTCAGGGTGGCCCCGGCGGCGGCCAGGGCGGCGGCTGCGGCGGTCCGGGCGGAGGGCAAGGGCAGCAGGCCCAGCAGCAGGGCTGACGACGGTTCAGCCACAGGGGCGGGGGCCCCCCGGCCCCGGGGGGCCCCCCCCCGGGGGGGGGGGGGGGGGGCGGGCCGGCGCGGGGCCCCCCCCCCCCGGGCGCCGCGGTGTTGCACCCCAAG
>NZ_JBIWMA010000010.1:56933-100679 GCF_044766465.1 Streptomyces sp. NPDC102259
CCCCGCAACCCCCGGCAGGACCACGCCGCGCGCGCAGCGCCTCCCAAGGCTCGGCCTGCCCCCCCCCCCCCCCCCCCCCCCCCCCCCCCCCCCGCCCCCCCCCCCCCCGCCCCCCCCCCCCCCGCCCCTGTGGCGTACGGGTGGGCCGCGGGACCGTCAGTCCAGCCAGTGCCGGCGGCCGATGCTGATGAGCCGCATCTGGCGGGCGGCGAGCAGGTTGACCCGCTCCTGTTCCTCCGGCGAGGACTCCAGCGCCTCCAGGAACAGCGAGGCCGTGACGAGCATCTGGTCGACGTAGAGATGCGAGAGCATCAGCAGGTCGTCGTCGCTCCAGCCCTCGGCCTCGGCGTCCTTGGCCAGCTCGGTCTTCACCTCCTCGGCGAACCGGGCCAGTTGGTCCCGGATCGCCTCTCGCACCGGCTGTACCCCGCCATGTCGCTCCCGGGCGATGAAACGGACGGGAGCGGGGTACGCGGTCACATGACCGGCGATCAACTCGACAGCGCGCGTGATGCGTTCCTCGCTCGAGCCGGCCGTGGTCACGGTGGTGCGGATCATCGGGTGCAGGCTGCCCAGCGCCTCCTCGACCAGGGCCACGCCCAGATCCGCGGTGGAGCGGAAGTGGCGGTAGAAGGCGGTCGGGGCGACCCCGACGGCACGGGTGACCTCGCGCAGCCCCAGGCTGCTCAGGCTCTGCTCCTCCAGCAGCACCAAGGCCGCGTCCATGAGCGCCTGCCGGGTCTTCTGCTTCTGGGCCTGCCGGATGCCGAGGGTGTGACTCATATCATCCAGTTAACAACTGTTCTCTGGAATTGGAAAGCCGGGGTACACGCTAGACTCGAAAGTCAGTGAACAAGTGTAACCACAACTGTTCACCCAAACTTTACGGAGGGGGATCCGATCCCATGCTGTTCCTCGTTGCGGCCCTGCTGCTGTTCGGCGTCGTCATGGGCACCGTGGCCCACGCGCCGTTCGCCTTCACCCTCGTCGCCGCCGCCGTGATCGCCGCCTGGCTCGGCGTCTTCGCGCTCCGCGAGCGCCACGGCCGTCGCCGGCACACCTCGACCCACTGACCCGTCGCACCGTCATCCACAGGAGCTGACCCGCCATGCAACTCACCGCACCGGCCACCCGCCCCACCGGCACTCGCCCCACCGGCATCCGGGACACCGACGGAATGGCCGTCGCGTCCTTCGTCCTCGGCCTCCTCGGCCTGCTCGTCCTCAACGTCTTCCTCGGCCCGATCGCCATCGTCCTGGCGACGGTCGCCCTCTGGCGCGGCACGGCCCGCCGCGGGCGCGCCTTCCTCGGACTGGGTCTGGGCATCGCCGACCTGCTGGTCCTGGTGGCGTTCATGCAGGCGGACTCGACGGTTTCCTGGAGCTTCTGACCGCCCGCACTCACCTGCCAGCGAGACGTGCCACCCGGCCCCCGTAGAATCGGCGCCACCATGGCATACCTCGACCACGCCGCGACCACGCCGATGCTCCCCGAGGCGGTCGAGGCACTCACCGCGCACCTGGGCGTCACCGGCAACGCCTCCTCCCTGCACGCGGCCGGCCGGCGGGCCCGCCGCACGGTCGAGGAAGCCCGGGAGACCCTTGCGGACGCGCTCGGCGCCCGTCCCAGCGAGGTCGTCCTCACCTCCGGCGGCACCGAGGCCGACAACCTCGCGGTCAAGGGCCTGTACTGGTCCCGCCGCGACACGGACCCGGCCCGCACCCGCGTCCTGGCCAGCCCGGTCGAACACCACGCGGTCCTCGACGCCGTGCACTGGCTCGGCGAGCACGAGGGCGCCACGGTCGAATACCTGCCGGTCGACTCCTACGGGCGGGTCCACCCCGAGGCGCTCCGCGAAGCCATCGCCCGCAACCCTCACGATGTGGCCCTGGCCACCGTCATGTGGGCGAACAACGAGATCGGCACGATCCTGCCGGTCCGTGAACTGGCGGACGTGGCGGCCGAGTTCGACGTCCCGCTGCACGCCGACGCCGTCCAGGCCTTCGGCCAGGTCCCCGTCGACTTCACCGCCTCCGGCCTCGCCGCGATGACGGTCTCCGGCCACAAGATCGGCGGCCCGTACGGCATCGGCGCCCTTCTCCTCGGCCGTGAGCACACCCCCGTGCCCGTCCTGCACGGCGGCGGCCAGGAGCGCCATGTCCGCTCCGGCACCCTCGACGTCCCCGCCATCGCCTCCTTCGCGGTCGCCGGACGCCTCGCCGCCGAGCAGCGCGAGTGGTTCGCCCGCGAGATCGGCGCCCTGCGCGACACGCTGATCGACGCGGTCCGTACGGCCGTCCCGGACGCGATCCTCGGCGGGGACCCGGTGGACCGGCTCCCGGCCAACGCCCACTTCACGTTCCCGGGCTGTGAGGGCGACTCCCTGCTGCTGCTGCTCGACGCCCAGGGCATCGAGTGCTCCACCGGCTCCGCCTGCACCGCCGGCGTCGCCCAGCCCAGCCACGTCCTGCTGGCCGTCGGCACCGAACCCGACCTGGCCCGCGGCACCCTTCGCTTCTCCCTCGGCCACACCTCCACCGAGGCCGATGTCGAGGCGGTCGCCAAGGTCATCGGCCCGGCGGTGGAGCGGGCCCGCGCGGCCGGACTGACGTAACGCCGACGATCCTCGGCGGCGGCGCCGGACGCCCCGTGGGAGACCGCCGTCGGGGAGGAGCTCTGTTCAAAGGCGTCTGCCAGCCACCGCCGCCACCATGGACTCGGCCCGGGTGCGCCGGGCCAGGGGCTGCCGCCGGCACTTCCACTGCCGGCGGCAGCCTGCTCAGGAGGCTGGAGTGACTGGCCCGCGGGGGCCTGGCTAGCTCTCCGTGACCATGAGGGACGCCATCATGCCCTCGTCCTCGTGCTGGAGAAGATGGCAGTGGAGCATGTACATGTACGTGTCGTCGGTGAAGTCGGTGAACTTCATCGCGATCTTGATGGAGCCGCCGCCGACCACCTCGAAGGTGTCGAACCAGCCGAGGTCGACGCCGGTCGGCGTCTCGCCGTTGATCTCGATCACCTGGTAGGGCACGTCGTGCAGATGGAACGAGTGCTCGAGCTGGGTGCTGTTCGTGATCGTCCAGATCTCCTCGGCGTCCAGCGTGGTGCTGATCATCGCCATCCCGGCCATGGTGGTGCCCACCGAGCCGTTGATGGTCATGGTCCCGCCGGCGCCCTGGCCGAGGGTGATCGTCCGCGCGGTGAAGGCGCTCGTGTCGTACCGGGTGATGGTGTTGAGCGTGCTCGGCAGGGCGGCCGGGGTGTCGGTGGCGTCCGGGGTCACGGTCAGGAAGTCGTAGGTGCCGCTTCCGCCGCGGATCCAGCCGGTGGTGACGACGGCCTGGAGCGTGACCGCGTCCTCGAGGTCGAGGACGAACTCGGCGCGGCCGCCGGCCACCAGCCGGATCGTGGTCACCTCGGTGGCCTCGGTGAGGTAGCCCTGGTCGGTGGCGATCTGGGTGAGCGTCCCGCCGTCGCCGCGCTGGACGGTCATGATGTCGGCGGGGGAGGCGTTGAGGACCCGGAAGCGGGTGCGCTTCTTGGTGGCGGTGAAGCCGAGGGTGGTGGCGTCGACGTTGGTGCCGTTGACCAGTACGGGGAAGCTGACGCCGGAGCTGCGGTAGCCGGTGGCCTCGTACTTGATGTCGCCGGCGCTGTCGACCGCCAGACACTGGAGGATGATCGGGATGTCGTCGACGCCGTACTCGCTCGGCAGCGCGGCCGAGGCGGCCGAGTCGTCCTCCACGATGATCATCCCGGCCAGTCCGTGGACGACCTGCTCGGCCGTGGTGCCCAAGGCGTGCGGGTGGTACCAGAGGGTCTTGGCCTCGTCGAGGACCTCGAACGTGGGCGACCAGGTCACGCCGTCCGCGAAGGCGTTCTGCGGGCCGCCGTCCATCTTGGGCGGGATGTGGGCGCCGTGGAAGTGGACCGAGGTGTCCGCGCCCAGGCTGTTGGTGAAGTTCATCAGGACCGTCTCGCCCTTGGTCCACTTCAAGGTCGGGCCGAGGTACGAGCCGTTGTAGCCGGCCGTGGTGCTGGTGACGCCGCTGAGCACCTCGCCGGTGCCGGTCTTCGCGGT
This sequence comes from Streptomyces sp. NPDC102259, assembly GCF_044766465.1. NCBI lineage: Bacteria > Bacillati > Actinomycetota > Actinomycetes > Kitasatosporales > Streptomycetaceae > Streptomyces > Streptomyces sp. NPDC102259. Next base: position 61,015 of record NZ_JBIWMA010000010.1, read on the forward strand.
CAGGGTGTAGGTGGTGGCGCCGTCGGTGGTGGTGGCCTCCAGCAGGTCGGGGATGGTGAGGGCGCCGGTGGCGTCGGCGGCCGACGCCTTGTTGCTGTTGCCGCCCGTCAGCAGGGAGAAGGTGACCCCGGCGGTCCCGACGGCGGCCAGCCCGGCCGCGCCCGCCATGCCACCGAGGAACTTCCGCCGGTGCAGGCCCTTGCCGTGCCCGCTCTTGGTCTCACCGCTCTTCGTGTGGCGCTCGTCCTTGGCGGCCCGCTCGCTTCGCGCGTGGGCACCCTTGCTCTGCCGTCCCGCGCCGGACGCGGGATCTGTGGTGTGGGTCATGGCCGTGGAGCTTTGAGGTAAGGCCTATGTGAAGACTGAGCCGAACTTAGGAGTGAGCCGAGGAGGCTGTGCGACCGCCCTGTTCTCCAACTCCCTTGAAGAAAAGCCAAGTTGGTGGAGCGCAGGTCATGTTCGGGGCGCGGGACACAACGGACGGACGGCTCTCATCAATTGTTCACGGTTTTGAGTACATGTGACCTTTATCACATTGCCGGTTCTCAGGCGGTCGAGGTCGACGCCTCGCGCACGAGCCGCAGATACCGATCCCAGTCCCAGTGCTCGCCCGGGTCGGTGTGATCCGTGCCCGGCACCTCCACATGCCCGATGATGTGCTCCCGGTCGACGGCTATGTCGTACCGCCGGCAGATCGCGGCGGTCAGCCGGGCGGAGGCGGCGTACATCGCGTCGGTGAAGTCCCGCGGCCGGTCCACGAAGCCCTCGTGCTCGATGCCGACACTGCGCTCGTTGTACGCCCGGTTGCCCGCGTGGTACGCCACGTCCAGCTCCCGGATCATCTGGGTGACGTGCCCGTCCTTGCCGACGATGTAGTGCGCGGCCGCCTTGTGTCTTGGGTCCTCGAACGCCTTCACCGCGCTGTCGAGGTCGCCCTGCGTGACATGGACGACGACCATGTCGATCCCGTAGTCGTCCGGCCGGTCCGCCCAGCGGAAGTTGGCCTCCGACGCTGCCACCCACCGAGCGCCCCGGAAGTCCACCGCCCCCTCCGTCCGCTGCCTGCGCACGCCCGGCAGCCGCCAGTACAGCCGCGCCAGCTCGTCACGCGCCAGCACGCCCGTGCCGACGGCGGCCGCCGCCCCGCCGATCAGCAGGGCGCGCCGCCCGATCCGCCGGTCGGAGTCGCTCTTCTTCGCCCCCATGTACGTGCCCTTCCTCGCCCCTCGTGATCGTCAACGCATACTCGCGGGCTCCGGTTCCCGGCGACCCGTACCCTGGAAGGGTTATGACTGAGACCTCGCAGCGTTCCCGCCCCCTTCGCGTACTCGCCGCCATGTCCGGCGGGGTCGACTCCGCCGTGGCCGCCGCCCGCGCCGCGGAAGCCGGCCACGACGTGACAGGCGTCCATCTCGCGCTCTCCGCGAACCCGCAGTCGTTCCGCACCGGCGCGCGGGGCTGTTGCACGATCGAGGACTCCCGCGACGCCCGCCGTGCCGCCGACGTCATCGGCATCCCGTTCTACGTCTGGGACCTCGCCGACCGCTTCCGCGAGGACGTCGTCGACGACTTCGTCGCCGAGTACGAGGCCGGCCGCACCCCCAACCCCTGTCTGCGCTGCAACGAGAAGATCAAGTTCGCCGCGCTGCTCGACAAGGCGCTCGCCCTGGGCTTCGACGCGGTGTGCACCGGCCACTACGCGAAGGTGCTGGTCCGGGAGGACGGCACGCGCGAGCTGCACCGCGCCTCCGACATGGCCAAGGACCAGTCGTACGTCCTCGGCGTCCTCGACGACCGGCAGCTCGCCCACGCGCTCTTCCCCCTCGGCGACACGGTGACGACGAAGGACGAGATCCGCGCGGAGGCCGAGCGCCGGGGCCTGGCGGTCGCCAAGAAGCCCGACTCCCACGACATCTGCTTCATCGCCGACGGCGACACCCAGGGCTTCCTCGCGAACCGGCTGGGCCGGGCGGAGGGCGACATCGTCGACGAGTCCGGTGTGAAGGTGGGCAGCCACGAGGGCGCGTACGGCTTCACCATCGGCCAGCGCAAGGGACTGCGCATCGGCACCCCGGCCGCCGACGGCAAGCCGCGCTACGTCCTCGACATCTCCCCGGTGGACAACACGGTGACGGTCGGCCCGGCCGCCTCCTTGGACGTCGGCGCCCTGACCGCGATCAGGCCCCGCTGGTGCGGCGCCGCCCCGACCGGCCCCGGCACCTACACGGCCCAGCTGCGCGCCCACGGCGGCGAGACCGAGGTGCGGGCCGAACTCGTCGACGGCTCCCTGGAGGTCACCTTCACGGAGCCCGTCCGGGGCGTGGCCCCCGGCCAGGCGATCGTGCTGTACGACGACACGCGCGTGGTGGGCTCGGCGACGATCGCGACCACCGTGCGGGCGACGGCCGGGGTGGCCTGACCCTCAGCCGCGCGACCCGAGGAACTCCGCCAGCACCGGCGCGAGGACGTTGGGGTCCACCATGTGGGTCTGGCCGTCGAGGGCGCGGTAGGCGCCGTCCGGGACCGCGTCCGCGACGGCACGCGTGGCCTCTTGCAGCCACGGCGGACTGGCCTCGCCCGCCACGGCGAGCACCGGCACGCCGATCGAGGCCAGCCGCTCCCGGGGCGGTGTCCCGCCGCCCATGACGGCGTCGTCGTAGGCGAGGGTCGGCGCGACGGCCTCCATCCCCTCCCACATCGGTGACTGACGGGCGCCCCGGATCATCTCCTCGGCCAGCCCCGTCAGCCGCAGGAACAGTTCGACGGCGTCCCCGCGCCGCCCCTGCGCGAGCGCCTCGGTGAGGTTCGCCGTGTACGCGGCGCGTCCCCGCGCGCTCTCCTCGTCCAGGGCGTACGGCGTCTCGTACACGGCCACCCGCGGCACCGGCAGGCCGGCGGCCGCCGCCTCCAGCACCAGCGCGCCGCCCGAGGAGATGCCGTACAGCGCCGCCTCGCCGCCCGCCGCGTCGATGAGGGCCGCCAGGTCCTCGACCTCGCGTGCCACCGCGTACGGTGCCGTGTCGCCGCTCTCGCCGCGGCCCCGGCGGTCGTACCGGAGAACCGTGAAGCGGTCGGCGAGCAGGCCGGCCAGGGGCGCCATGGTGCCGCCCGTGGACATCGCCCCGCTCACCAGGATGACCGCGGGCCCCTCGCCGGCGCGTGCGTACGCGAGTTCGGTGCCGTCGCGCGAAATGGTCTTCTTGTCCATGCTCATGCAGACTGCCGCACGGCACGGCGGTCATCGGTCTGCGACACCTCCGCTTACGGGACTTCCGCCTGCGCGACTTCCACTTCGTAGAAGCAGAGGTGGTTCTTGATCTCGGCGACATCGGGCTTGGGATCGGGATAGCCCCAGACGAGGTCCGCCGCGTCGGGCAGCGACCAGTACGACGCCGTTCCCTTGAAGGGGCAGTACGTGTGGGTGTCGGAGGGGGTCAGGAGGTCGAGCCGTACGTCCTCGGCGGGGATGTAGTACCGCACCGGACAGCCGGTCTCGCGCAGGGCGAGCGCCTGGTCGGTCTCGGCCAGCACCTGGCCGCCGTGGACGACCCTGATGTGCCGGCCGTCCCGCTCGATCGTGATCGTGTGTCCTCGGGTCATGTCGGAACAGCGCCCGCGGGCCCCGGGTTCTTCCCGCGTACGGCGGCCGCATGCGTATCTGCGTCTTCCTCTCCGCCGCCGACCTCGACGAGCGTTACACCCGCCCCGCGCGCGAGTTCGCCGAACTGCTCGGCAAGGGCGGTCACACCCTCGTGTGGGGCGGTTCCGACGTCGGCCTGATGAAGGTGGTCGCGGACGGCGTGCAGGAGGCGGGCGGCCGGCTGTGCGGGGTGTCGGTGGACTTCCTCGCGGCCACGGCGCGGGCCGGGGTCGAGGAAATGGTCATCGCGCGTGATCTCGCCTGGGGGTACCTCCCGCGCCCTTGAGGCAGTGGGGGAGCAAGAGGCTGCTCCTGGAGAAGGCCGACGCGGTGGTGGTCATGGTCGGCGGAACGGGCACCCTCGACGAGGCGACCGAGATCCTCGAGCTGAAGAAGCACGGGCACACCGACAAGCCGGTCGTGCTGCTCAACACCGCGCGCTTCTACGACGGCCTCAAGGAACAGTTCCGGCGCATGGAGGACGAGGGCTTCCTGCCCGTCCCCCTCACCGACCTGGTGTTCTTCGCCGAGGAGGCGGTGGGCGCGCTGGCCTGCCTGGAAGAGAGCCAGGGCATCGAGTGACGTGCCGGTGATGCGAGCATGACGGGCATGGCTACTCATGTGATCACCGGAGCCGGTTCCGGCATCGGCGCGGCCGTCGCCCGCCGTCTGCACGCGCGCGGGGACGAACTCGTGCTGCACGCGCGCGACGCGGGCCGCGCGAAGGAGCTGGCGGCGGAGTTTCCCGGGGCCCGGACCCTGGTCGGCGACCTGGCCGAGCCCGCCAAGCTGAGCTGGGCCTTCTCCCACCAGACGCTCCCCGACCGGGTGGACTCCCTCCTCCACGTCGCCGGCGTGGTCGACCTGGGCCCGGTCGGCGACCTGACCCCGAAGGCCTGGCGCCACCAGCTCGACGTCAACCTGATCGCCCCGGCCGAGCTGACCCGCCACTTCCTGCCCCAGCTCCGGGCCACCCGGGGACACGTGGTCTTCGTGAACTCCGGGGCGGGGCTGCGGGCGAGCGCCGACTGGTCCGCGTACGCCGCCTCCAAGCACGGCCTGAAGGCGCTGGCGGACGCCCTGCGCGCCGAGGAGCACGGCAACGGCGTCCGCGTCACCTCCGTCTACCCCGGCCGCACCGCCAGCCCCATGCAGGCCAAGGTCCACCAGCAGGAGGGCAAGGAGTACGACCCGGGGGAGTGGATCGACCCGGAGTCGGTCGCGACGACGATCCTGATGGCCCTCGACCTGCCCCGGGACGCGGAGGTCAACGACCTGACGGTGCGTCCGGGGCGGTGAGACCGCCGGCGGCGGCGAGCCGCGCCCCCGCGCCTACGTAGGCTTCACCCGTGAACGCACATTTCAGTTTCGGCCCCGCCACCGGCGTCGGCTCCCTGCCCGGCGGTGACGCCCGCGAGGCCGCCAGGGCCGCCACCGGGTCCTTCGAGGACTTCCCGTTCCTTGCCGAGCTGCCGGCCCGCGGCCCGGGCGCCGACATGATCGGCCGCACCGCGGGGATGCTCGTCGAGCTGTTCGCGCGCGTGGAGCCCAGCGGCTGGCGGATCGGCGACCGGCCGGGCCGGGACACCAAACGGGCCCGGTCCTGGCTGGGGGAGGACCTCGACGCGCTGGAGGAGTTCACGCAGGGCTACGAGGGCCAGGTGAAGGTGCAGGCCGTCGGGCCCTGGACCCTGGCCGCCGCGCTGGAGCTGAAGAACGGTCAGTCGGTGCTCTCCGACCACGGCGCCCGCCGCGACCTCGCCGGCTCCCTCGCCGAGGGTCTGCGCCTCCACCTCGACGAGGTGCGGCGCCGGGTACCCGGCGCGCAGCTCGTGCTCCAGCTCGACGAACCCTCCCTGACCCCCGTCCTGCGCGGCCAGGTGAAGACCGCCAGCGGCTACCACACCCACCGCGCCGTCGACCGGCAGGTCGTGGAGGCCACGCTCCGGGACGTCGTCGGGGTGCACGGCGACGGCCCCGTCGTGGTCCACTCCTGCGCGCCGGACGTCCCGTTCGCCCTGTTGCGCCGGGTCGGCGCGGCAGCGGTCTCCTTCGACTTCTCGCTGCTCACCGAGCGTGACGACGACGTGATCGGCGAGGCGGTCGAAGGAGGTACCCGGCTGTTCGCCGGTGTCGTGCCGGGCGTGGACGCCCCATTGTCGGACCCTGCCGGTAGCGTCATGGGTGTCAGGACGCTGTGGCGCAGGCTGGGGCTGCAACCGGGGCTGCTCACGGAGGCGGTCACGCTCACGCCGTCGTGCGGCCTCGCGGGAGCTTCCCCCGCGTACGCGCGCCAGGCACTCGCCCACTGCGTCCAGGCGGCGAGATCCCTCGCGGACAACCCAGAGTAACGGGAGGACGACACGGTGGCCGGCGACAGGCAAGCGGAGACGGCGGTGCCCAGCGAGGCACGGGAGAAGCACGCGCAGCTGGCTGAGCAGATCGAGGAGCACCGCTTCCGGTACTACGTGAAGGACGCTCCCGTCATCAGCGACGCCGAGTTCGACCGGCTCCTGCGCGCCGTGGAGGCACTGGAGGATGAGTATCCCGAGCTGCGTACGCCCGACTCGCCGACCCAGAAGGTCGCGGGCGCGTACGCCACGGAGTTCACGGCCGTCCAGCACCGCGAGCGCATGCTCTCCCTCGACAACGCCTTCGACGACCTGGAGCTCGCCGCGTGGGCCGAGCGCGTCCACAAGGACGTGGGCAGCTCCGCGTACCACTTCCTGTGCGAGCTCAAGGTCGACGGCCTCGCCGTCAACCTCACGTACGAGAACGGCCGTCTCACGCGCGCGGCGACCCGTGGCGACGGCCGCACGGGCGAGGACATCACGCCCAACGTGCGCACCATCGCGGAGATCCCCGACCGCCTCGACGGCGACGGGGTCCCGACCCTGGTGGAGATCCGGGGCGAGGTCTACTTCCCGATGGAGAAGTTCGAGGAGCTGAACGCCCGGCTGGTCGAGGCGGGCGACAAGCCCTTCGCCAACCCGCGCAACGCGGCGGCCGGTTCATTGCGCCAGAAGGACCCGCGCGTCACCGCCTCCCGCCCGCTGCACATGGTCGTGCACGGCATCGGCGCGCTGGAGGGCTACGAGGGCCTCACCCGCCTCTCCGAGGCCTACGACCTCCTCAAGGCCTGGGGCCTGCCCACCTCCCCGCACAACAAGGTGGTCGGCGACCTCGACGGCGTACGGGCGTTCATCGCGTTCTACGGCGAGAACCGGCACTCGGTGGAGCACGAGATCGACGGCGTGGTCGTCAAGCTCGACGAGATCCGCCTCCAGGGGCGGCTCGGCTCGACGGCCCGTGCCCCCCGGTGGGCGATCGCCTACAAGTACGCGCCCGAGGAGGTCAACACCAAGCTCGTCAACATCCGTGTGGGTGTCGGCCGTACCGGCCGCGTGACGCCGTACGCCCAGGTGGAGCCCATCACGGTGGCGGGCTCCGAGGTCGAGTTCGCCACCCTGCACAACCAGGAGGTCGTCAAGGCCAAGGGCGTCCTGATCGGCGACACGGTGGTGCTGCGCAAGGCCGGTGACGTGATCCCGGAGATCCTCGGCCCGGTGGTCGACCTGCGCGACGGCAGCGAGCGCGCGTTCGTGATGCCGTCCGAGTGTCCGGCCTGCGGTGCGGCGCTGCGGCCGATGAAGGAGGGGGACATCGACCTGCGCTGCCCCAACGCCCGTTCCTGTCCGGCCCAGTTGCGCGAGCGGGTGTTCTACCTGGCCGGCCGCAAGGCGCTGGACATCGAGCAGTTCGGTTACGTGGCCGCGGCCGCCCTCACCAACCCGCTGGAGCCGGCCGACCCGCCGCTGCGGGACGAGGGCGACCTCTTCGACCTCACCATCGACCGGCTGCTGCCCATCAAGGCGTACGTGCTCGACCAGGACAGCGGGCTGCCCAAGCGGGACCCGAAGACGGGCGAGGAGAAGATCGCCACGGTCTTCGCCAACCAGCAGGGGGAGCCGAAGAAGAACGCGCTCGCCATGCTGGAGAACATCGCCGCCGCCAAGGAACGCCCGCTGGCGCGCATCCTCACCGGGTTGTCGATCCGTCACGTCGGACCGGTCGCGGCCGAGGCGCTGGCTCGCGAGTTCCGCTCGATCGAGCGGATCGAGCAGGCGTCGCAGGAGGAGCTCGCGGCCACGGACGGGGTGGGCGCCATCATCGCGGCCTCGCTCAAGGAGTGGTTCGCCGAGGACTGGCACCAGGAGATCCTGCGCAAGTGGCGGGCCGCCGGCGTCCGCATGGAGGAGGAGGGCTCCGGGGAGGACGAGGGACCGCGTGCCCTCGAAGGGTTGACGGTCGTCGTCACCGGCACCCTGGAGCACTTCACCCGGGACGGCGCCAAGGACGCCCTGCAGAACCAAGGGGCGAAGGTGACCGGTTCGGTTTCGAAGAAGACATCTTTCGTCGTTGTGGGTGACAATCCGGGATCGAAGTACGACAAGGCGATGCAACTGAAGGTGCCGGTTCTGAACGAGGACGGCTTCACCGTCCTGCTGGAACAGGGACCCGAGGCGGCGGCCGAAGTGGCCCTTCCGACCGAGGAGTAGCGAAGAGTGGCGGTTGAAGGTCACCCGATCGGCGCATACCAGATGCATACGGGTGGCCGGGGCGCATTCGGGCAACCGTCGACGACCGCTGCCCGTGGAAGCCTTCCGCGGCCTACTGTTGAGACGTGCGCCTGCCGTGCCCAGCTGCGGTCGGGGCACCCTCGTGCTCCTGGTGAGCAGGGGGAAGGGTTCTCCAACGCGGCGCCGCCCGGGGTTGTCGGGCGACGGGTCGCGTGGCGTGGGCACCGCCGGCTGTGAGAGGGACGGGAATGGAACCGACCGAGAGCGCCGCCCCGGACGAACGGCTGCGCCGACGCCGGGTCGCCGGCGTCTGGTGGGGGAACTGGTGGACGGCGCGCTCCGAGCGGCCTCCGGGCGCCGAGGCCTACGTGCCGCACACCGCGCCGTACGCGACGCCGCATCCCGCTCCCGACCTCCGCGTCGCCACCGCCCCGCATCCGGGGCTGCCCGACCCCGAGGCCGACCGGCAGCTGTCCTGGCCCGCGCTGCCCGCCTCGGTCGTCTCCGCCGCCGCCTTCGCGCTCGGCGCCGGTTTCTACCGCGCCTTCACCGGCCACCACGCGCTCTTCCCGTCCGGCACGGCCGGCTGGGCCCTGGCCGTACTGGCCGGCGTCATCGTCGGCCACCTGGTCCTGCTCGGCCGCGCCCGCTGGTGGGGCGGCACCGGCTCCGGCGCCGCCCTCACCCTCGCCGTCCTGCTGCTGTACGGCTGGGTGGCGGCCGGACTGGTCAGCCTCACCGTCGTCGTCCTGGTCGGCATAGCCAGGCGCCACCGCTGGCGGCAGGGCATCCTGCACGGCGCGGTGGACATCCTCGGCATCGGCGCGGGCGCGCTGCTGCTGGCCGCCTGCGGCCGGATACCGTCCGTGGAGCACCCCTGGACCCCCGACAGCTGGACGGTCTACACCGGCCCCCAGGTGGTCCTGGTGGCCGTCGCCTACCTCGCGGTCACCCGCGTCCTGCTCTGGTACCTGCACGCCCCGCGCTCCGGCGGACTGCCCACCGTCGCCCGCACGGCCCTGGTCAGACAGGGCCTGGTCGCGGTCGCCCTGCTGGGCATCGCGCCGCTGATCTGCGTGGTGGCCGTGGCCAAGCCGATCCTGCTGCCGCTGTTCGCCATCCCGCTCATCGCCCTCGACTCCACCCTGTGGATGGCCCGCGCCCGCGCCGAGGAACAGCTGCGCGACCCGCTGACCGGGCTGCCCAACCGCCAGTGGCTGCTGGAGCGCATCTGGACCGCCCTGGACGACGCGGAGCGCATCGGCGCCCGGGCCGCCCTGATGCTGATCGACCTGGACCGCTTCCGCTCGGTCAACGACACCCTCGGTCATCTCGCCGGTGACCGGCTGCTGCTCCAGATAGCCGAGCGGCTCAAGCTCGCCCTGCCGCGCGGGGCGGAGGTCGCGCGGCTCGGCGGGGACGAGTTCGCCGTCTTACTGCCCGTCGCCGACTCCACGACCTCGGCGTCGCGGGTCGCCCGCGGGCTGGTCTCCGACCTCGGCTCGCCGCTCGACCTCGACGGGCTCACCCTCGTCCTGGAGGCCAGCGCGGGCGTCGCCGTCTACCCCGACCACGCCCTCGACGCGGAGGGCCTGCTGCGCCGGGCCGACGTGGCGATGTACCAGGCCAAGCGGGACCGTACGGGCGTGGAGGTGTACGAGTCCAAGCGCGACTCCAACACCCCCGACCGGCTCGGACTGCTGGGCGATCTGCGGCGGGCGCTCGACGCGCACGAGGTCGAGCTGCACTACCAGCCGAAGGTCCGCTTCGACGGGCAGGTGGCGGGGCTGGAGGCGCTGGTCCGCTGGGTGCACCCGGAGCGCGGGAGGGTACCGCCGGACGAGTTCATAGCGATCGCCGAGTCGTCCGGGCTGATGCCCCATCTGACGGAGTACGTGCTGGAGACGGCGCTCGGCCAGGTCGCCAAGTGGCGGGCCCAGGGGCTGTACGTGCCGGTCGCGGTCAACGTCTCCCCCCGTGACGTGCACACGCCGGGCTTCGCCGGCTCCGTCGCGGCCCGGCTGGCCCGGCACGGAGTGCCCGCGGGAGCGCTCCAACTGGAGATAACGGAACACGTCCTGCTGGAGGACCCGCAGCGAGCCGCCGACACTCTCAACGCGCTGACCGGGCACGGCGTGAAGATGTCGCTGGACGACTTCGGAACGGGCTACTCCTCCCTGGTGCACCTGCGCCGGCTCCCCGTGAGCGAGCTGAAGATCGACCGCTCCTTCGTGGCCCGGCTGGCCATCGACACCGAGGACGCGGAGATAGTGCGCTGCACGGTCGACCTCGCGCATTCGCTGGGTCTGCTGGTGGTCGCCGAGGGCGTCGAGGACGACGAGACCTGGGAGCGGCTGCGCGACCTGGGCTGCGACGCGGTGCAGGGCTGGCTGGTGGCCGCGGCGATGCCCCCGGAGGAGACGACGGCCTGGCTGCGGGCCCGCGGCTCACGCGGCTGGCAGCGCCCCGCGGCGGCACTTCCGGCGGCGGCGTCGGACGAGTAGCCCCGCCCCGGCCCCACCCCGAGGAGCCCCGGAGTATCCGTGTCACGGGTTCAGTGCCCCGCACCCTAGGATTGGGCCCAAACCACACACTCACTCCACCCCAGAGGAACGCTGCATGCCTGGCATCACGCGCGAGGAGGTCGCCCACCTCGCCCGGCTGGCGCGTCTGGAGCTGAAGCCCGAAGAGCTCGAACACTTCGCGGGACAGCTGGACGACATCATCGGCGCGGTCGCCCGCGTCAGCGAGGTCGCCGACCAAGACGTACCGCCGACCTCGCACCCGCTCCCGCTGACGAACGTCATGCGGGCGGACGAGGTCCGTCCGTCGCTCACCCCCGAGCAGGCGCTCTCCGGCGCCCCGGCCCAGGAGCAGCAGCGTTTCAAGGTGCCGCAGATCCTGGGGGAGGACTAACCGCCATGTCGGACAACGTCAACATCATCAAGCTCACGGCCGCCGAGACCGCCGCGAAGATCGCCTCCGGCGAGCTCACGGCCGTCCAGGTCACCGAGGCGCACCTGGCGCGCATCGAGGCCGTCGACGAGAAGGTCCACGCCTTCCTGCACGTCGACCGTGCGGGCGCGCTGGCCCAGGCGCGCGCCGTCGACGAGAAGCGGGAGCGGGGCGAGAAGCTCGGCCCGCTGGCCGGCGTCCCGCTCGCGCTCAAGGACATCTTCACCACCGAGGGCATCCCGACGACCGTCGGTTCGAAGATCCTCGAGGGCTGGATCCCGCCGTACGACGCGACGCTCACCAAGCGACTGAAGGCCGCCGACGTCGTCATCCTCGGCAAGACCAACATGGACGAGTTCGCCATGGGGTCGTCCACCGAGAACAGCGCCTACGGGCCGACCGGCAACCCCTGGGACCTCACCAAGATCCCCGGCGGTTCCGGCGGCGGTTCCTCCGCCGCGCTCGCCTCCTTCCAGGCGCCGCTGGCCATCGGCACCGACACCGGCGGCTCCATCCGCCAGCCGGCCTCCGTCACCGGCACGGTCGGCGTGAAGCCGACGTACGGCGCTGTCTCGCGGTACGGCATGGTCGCCTTCTCGTCCTCCCTCGACCAGGGCGGCCCCTGTGCCCGTACGGTCCTGGACGCGGCGCTGCTGCACGAGGTCATCGCCGGGCACGACCCGCTGGACTCCACGTCCATCGACGCGCCCGTCCCGCCGGTCGTCGAGGCCGCCCGCAACGGCAGCGTCGAGGGCATGCGCGTCGGCGTCGTGAAGCAGTTCCGCGGTGAGGGCTACCAGGCCGGCGTCATCCAGCGGTTCGACGAGTCCGTCGCGCTGCTGAAGGAGCTGGGCGCCGAGATCGTCGAGCTGGACTGTCCGTCCTTCGACCTCGCCCTGTCGGCGTACTACCTGATCGCGCCGTCCGAGTGCTCGTCCAACCTCGCCCGATTCGACGGCCTGCGCTACGGCCTGCGGGTCGGCGACGACGGCAGCCACTCGGCCGAGGAGGTCACCTCCCTCACCCGTGAGGCGGGCTTCGGCCCCGAGGTCAAGCGCCGCATCATGCTCGGCACGTACGCCCTGAGCTCCGGCTACTACGACGCGTACTACGGCTCGGCGCAGAAGGTCCGCACGCTCATCACGCGGGACTTCGAGAAGGCCTTCGAGCAGGTCGACGTGATCGTGTCGCCCACGACGCCGACCACCGCCTTCGCGATCGGCGAGCGCGCCGACGACCCGATGGCGATGTACCTGGCCGACCTGTGCACCATCCCGACCAACCTCGCGGGCAACGCGGCCATGTCGCTGCCCTGTGGTCTCGCCCCGGAGGACAACCTCCCGGTCGGTCTGCAGATCATCGCCCCGGCGCTGAAGGACGACCGGCTGTACAAGGTCGGCGCCGCCGTCGAGGCCGCCTTCGTGGAAAGGTGGGGTCACCCGCTTCTCGAGGAGGCTCCGTCGCTGTGAGCGCACTGAACAAGGCCAAGGGCTTCAAGAAGTCCAAGTCCGGTACGTACCTGTCCATCGCCGGGACCGCGTTCGGCGCGTTCGGCGTCGCCAAGCGGCTGAAGAAGGCCCGCGCCGAGAAGGACACCCTGGTCCTGATCGACGCCACCGTGTCCGCCGTCGCCATCGTCACCGGCCTCGCCATCCTCTACCGCGAGCTGAAGCGGCTGGGCGACGACGACGTCCTGCTGGGCTGAGAGGGAAGTTTCACCGTGACCACCACGACCGACCTGGTGTCGTACGAGGACGCGCTGGCGTCGTACGACCCCGTCATGGGCCTCGAGGTCCACGTCGAACTCGGCACCAAGACGAAGATGTTCTGCGGGTGTTCGACCGAGCTGGGCGCCGAGCCCAACTCGCAGACCTGTCCCACCTGCCTCGGCATGCCCGGCGCGCTTCCGGTCGTCAACGCGATCGGCATCGAGTCGGCGATCAAGATCGGTCTCGCGCTGAACTGCGAGATCGCCGAGTGGTGCCGCTTCGCCCGGAAGAACTACTTCTATCCGGACATGCCGAAGAACTTCCAGACCTCCCAGTACGACGAGCCGATCGCCTTCGACGGCTACCTCGACGTACAGCTGGAGGACGGCGAGACCTTCCGGGTGCAGATCGAGCGCGCCCACATGGAGGAGGACACCGGCAAGTCGACGCACGTCGGCGGCGCCACCGGCCGTATCCACGGCGCGTCCCACTCCCTGCTGGACTACAACCGCGCCGGCATCCCGCTCATCGAGATCGTCACCAAGCCGATCGAGGGGGCCGGCGAGCGCGCCCCCGAGGTCGCGCGGGCGTACGTCCGTGAGCTGCGCGAGCTCATCAAGGCGCTCGGCGTCTCCGAGGCCCGCATGGAGATGGGCCAGATGCGCTGCGACGTGAACCTGTCGCTGCGCCCGCACGGCCGGGAGAAGTTCGGCACCCGGTCCGAGACGAAGAACGTGAACTCGCTGCGGTCCGTGGAGCGCGCGGCCCGTTTCGAGATCCAGCGGCACGCCGCCGTGCTCGACAGCGGCGGCACGATCATCCAGGAGACCCGCCACTTCCACGAGGACACCGGGTCGACGACCTCGGGCCGCGTGAAGGAGGAGGCCGAGGACTACCGGTACTTCCCGGAGCCCGACCTGGTGCCGATTGCCCCGTCCCGCGAATGGGTCGAGGAGATCCGGGGCGGTCTGCCGGAGCTGCCGCTGGCCCGCCGCAACCGGCTGCTCGCCGAGTGGGGCATCGCCCCCGCCGACATGCAGTCGATCACCAACGCCGGTGCGCTGGACCTGATCGTCGCCTCCATCGACGCCGGCGCCGACGCGGCCTCCGCCCGTAAGTGGTGGATGGGCGAACTGGCCCGCAGCGCCAACGAGTCGGGCGTCCCGCTCGACGAGCTGGCGATCACGTCGGAGCAGGTCGCCCGGGTCACCGAGCTGGTGAACAAGGGCGATCTGAACGACAAGCTGGCCCGTCAGGTCATCGAGGGCGTCCTCGCGGGCGAGGGCACCCCGGACGAGGTCGTCGACAAGCGCGGTCTGAAGGTCGTCTCCGACGAGGGCGCGCTCACCACCGCCGTCGAGGAGGCCATCGCCGGCAACCCGGGCATCGCCGACAAGATCCGCGGTGGCAAGGTGGCCGCGGCCGGTGCCCTGGTCGGCGCCGTGATGAAGGCTACGCGCGGGCAGGCCGACGCGGCCCGCGTCAAGGAGCTGATCCTGGAGAAGCTGGGCGTCAGCGAGGGCTGAGCCCACCGTTCTTCTCGCGCCCAGGGGGGATGCGCCGCACCGGCGCATCCCCCCTGGGCGTCTCTCTTCTCGGCGCGACGCGCTACGCTCGCCCGCCATGAGGGCACGAACCGACTCCGACACGCAGGACGACATACACGACGGCCCGCAGGCCGAAACGACCGGCCCGACCGGCGCGGCCGGCAGGACTGAAGCCGCCGCCGCGACCGAGCAGGCCGACGAAGCGGACGCCGACACGGACGCCGACGCCGAGACGGACGACGAACACGGCCCCGAGGACGCCCGCCGGGCCCGCTGGACGGCGATCGGCACCGGAGTGCTGCTCACCCTCGCCGGACTCGCCGCGTCCCTCATGCGCCTCACCGGCTCCGCCCCCGCCCTCGTCCCGGCGGCCTACGCCCTCGGCGCCGCCGTCTGCGCCCTCGCCGCCTTCCTGGGGTCCCGCGGCCGTACCCGGCGCGCGCTGTGGCTGCTGATCGCCGGGGTGATGGTGATGGCGATCGGCGACCAGGCCGACTGACACGTGCCCGACGAGGCCTGACACAGGGGTTGTTATTGTCCTGTGAGCTGCCTCCCACTCCTGTGAAAAGCCCCACGAACGCCGCAATCGATCGACTTCGCCTGCAAGAGTGGCTCCACATCGCTCATACGTTCTTTGCGGGCTGTTCAGGTCAGGCACGACTGTTCCCGGTCAAAGATCCACAATTCACCCTCCGGGAGCACGTCAAGTGGCAGCCCTCGCACGCTGGTGTGTTCGCCACCGCCTCATGACGGTGCTGATCTGGCTGCTCGCTCTCGGCGGCACCGCGACCGCCGCGCTCGCCGTCGGCTCCGCGTACTCCAACGACTACGAGGTCCCCGGCACCGAGTCCGGCCGCGCCACCCGGCTGCTCACGGAGGGCTTCCCGGGCCTCGGCGGCGACAGCGACACCGTCGTCTGGCACACCGCCTCGGGTTCCGTGCGCGCCGCCGACGTCGAACAGACCGTGAACCGCGCGCTGGAGAAGATCGCCGACCTGCCCGGCGTGGCCTCCGTCGCCGGCCCCTATGACGGCCAGGGCAAGGCGCGGATCAGCAAGGACGGCCACACGGCGTACGCCACCGTCACCTTCGAGGACCGCGCCGAGGACGTCGACGAGAGCGAGGCGCGGGCCGTCGTCGACGCCGCCGAAGCCGCCGAGACCGACGGCCTCCAGGTGGAGCTGGGCGGCTCCGCGATCGGCCTCACCGAGTCCTCCGGCGGGCATCTCGCCGAGATCGTCGGCGTGGTCGTCGCCGCGGTCGTGCTGTTCCTCGCCTTCGGCTCGCTCGCCGCCTCGGCCCTGCCCATCGCCACCGCCCTGGTCGGCGTCGGCACCGCGTACGCGGGCATCGTGCTCCTCGGACACGCCATGACCGTCGCCGACTTCGCGCCCATGCTCGGCCTGCTCATCGGGCTCGGCGTCGGCATCGACTACGCGCTGTTCATCGTGACCCGGCACCGGCGCGGACTGAAGCGGGGGCTCACGGTCCCCGAGGCCGCCGCGAGTGCCGTCGCCACCACCGGACGCGCGGTCGTCTTCGCGGGCGCCACGGTGTGCATAGCCCTCCTCGGCATGCTGATCCTGCGGCTGAGCTTCCTCAACGGCGTGGCGATCGCCGCCTCCCTGACCGTGGTCCTGACGGTCGCCGCCTCCGTGACGCTGCTGCCCGCCCTGCTGTCCTTCATCGGCATGCGCGCCCTCAGCCGCCGCGAACGCCGCCGGCTCGCCGAGCACGGACCCCGGCCGGAGCTGCCGACCGGGCTCGCCGCCCGCTGGTCGGCGTTCGTGGAGCGCCGTCCCAAGCTGCTCGGCGCGCTCGCCCTCGTCGTCATCGCCGTCCTGGCCCTGCCCACCTTCTCCCTCCGTCTGGGCACCTCCGACCAGGGCAACGCCCCCGAATCGGCCACCACCCGGCAGGCCTACGATCTCCTCGCCGAGAACTTCGGCGCCGGCGTGAACGGTCCGCTGACCCTGGCGACCCGCGTCGGGGGCGCCGAGGACCGGCTCGCCCTCGACAATCTCGACACCGCCCTGCGCACCACCGAGGGCGTGGCCTCGGTGACACCGGTGACCTTCGACTCGGCCGGCCGCACCGCGTACCTCACCGTCGTTCCCGAGTCCGCCCCGCAGTCGCAGCGCACCAGCGAGCTCGTCGACCGGCTGCGCACCGAGGTGCTGCCCCGCGCCGAGACGGGCACCTCCCTCGACGTGCACGTCGGCGGGGTGACGGCCGGATACGACGACTTCGCGGACGTCATCGTCGGCAAACTCCCGCTGTTCGTCGGCGTCGTCATCGGCCTGGGCTGTCTGCTGCTCCTGCTCGCCTTCAGGTCCGTCGGCATACCGTTCAAGGCCGCCGTGATGAACGTGGCCGCCGTCGCCGCCGCCTTCGGGATCGTCGTGGCCGTGTTCCAGTGGGGCTGGGGCAGCGAGTCGCTGGGGCTCGGCCGCGCGGGGCCCATCGAGCCCTTCCTCCCCGTGATCATGGTGTCGGTGCTGTTCGGCCTCTCCATGGACTACCAGGTCTTCCTGGTCAGCCGGATGTACGAGGAGTGGCTGGAGACCGGCGACAACCGGCGCGCCGTCCGGGTGGGCCTCGCCGAGACCAGCCGGGTGATCAACTCCGCCGCCGTCATCATGATCTCGGTCTTCCTCGCCTTCGTGCTCAGCGGCGACCGGGTGATCGCCATGTTCGGCATCGCCCTCGCCGCCGCCGTCGCCCTGGACGCCTTCGTCCTGCGGACGCTGCTGGTGCCCGCCCTCATGCACCTGCTCGGCAGCGCCAATTGGTGGCTGCCCCGCCGGCTCGACCGGTACCTGCCGCGGATCAGCATCGAGCCGCCCGAGTGCCGTGCCGCCCATGAGAGGCTCACCGAGGCAGTGGAGGCACTGGAGAAGGAGCAGCGGCCGGATGTACGCGATATCGCTGGGTGACGACGGGGCCGAACTGCGCCCGCTGGAGCCCTGGCACGCCGAGGAGTTCCTGGCGCATCTCGAGCGCGGCAGGGAGTTCATCAACCAGTACGTCCCCTTCGGCTCGAAGGCCACCGACGTGGCCACCGCGCGGGAGGCGCTCCAGAGGTACGCCGACATGCGCGCCGCCGACACCGGCTCGCTGCACGGCCTGTGGCTGGACGGCACGCTCGTGGGCGGCGTGCTCTTCCTGAACTTCGACGCCGAGGACGCGAACTGCGAGGTCGGCTGCTGGCTGGAACCCGCCGGTACCGGGCGCGGCCTGGTCACCCGGGCCATGCGGGTGCTGATCGACTTCGCGGTGGATCAGCGCGGGATGCAACGGATCGAATGGGTCGCCTCCGCGGGCAACACCCCCAGCCTGGACGTGGCCCGGCGGCTGGGAATGACCCGCGACGGCGTACGCCGGCAGTCCTACCCCTATCGTGGGGTGCGGCACGACCTCGAAGTGTGGTCCGTGCTCGCCCAGGAGTGGCGCGACGCACGCGCGCGCGGCGCTCACAACGATCATTAAGGGACCTCTCAGAGAGCGTCCGTACGGTGCGAGGTATGGGAACGAAGACTGTGGACGAGGCCGGCACGGAATCCGGCACCGAGGCGAAGCGCGACGAGGAGAAGGTGGACGTCACGAAGACCGAGGCGCCGGACGAAGCGACCGGGACGAAGGCGGAGGCCGTCGAGGACGCCACCGACGACGTCACCGATGACGCCACCGACGACGGTGACGAGGTCATCGCCGAGGAGACCGCCGACCGGGCGGCCGGTTCCACCGGGGTCGGCCAGGGCGCCGGCGCCGTCGTCTCCGTCGCGCTCGGCGTCGTGTCGCTCACCGGCGGCTGGATCGGCACCGTCGCCGCCGCCCGCGAGACGCTGGTCGGTCAGCTCCAGACCTCGTCGAGCGCCGGTGTCGCCACCCAGATCAAGGAGGTCTACGGCGATGCCTGGCAGACCACCGCGCTCTGGGCCGGCCTGTTCGCGCTGGTCGCGCTGATCATCGGTGTGGTCGTCCTGGCCCGGCCCGCCTTCGGCGCCCCCGCCGGGCCGCAGGCCCCCTGGATCAAGTCCGTGTCCTGGGCCGGCGTCGCGCTCGGCGTCATCGGCCTGCTGCTGGCCGTCCTCAAGTACACCGACGCCCTGCTCGGACTGCCGTCCGCGAGCTAGCACCCGCAGGTCACGAGGGGTCTTAGACGACCGTGAGCCACTCACGGACGTCCTAAGGCCCCTCAGTCGCGTCTAAGGCGCCGTCCGCCGCCGAAGATGCGGAACTCTCCCGATGTGGCGGACCCCCCTGGGAGACGAAGGTTGAGGCATCGCGACAAGCGAGCCGGAAACAACGACCTCTCAGGGGACACACCATGTACGAGTACGAGTTGCAGCAGGCCCGTTCCGCCGAACTGCGCCGCCGGGCCGAGGACGAGCGACAGGCCCGCCAGGTCGTCCGCAGCCGCCGCGCCGCCCGTCGTGAGGCCGCCGAACGCGCCGCCGTCGAGCGGGCGGAGGGCGGCGCCGGGAGCGAGTCGCATACCCATCTCCTCCATCGGCTCCGGTTCGCCCGGCCGGCGTGAACGCGGGGGCGGGGGAGGGCGGCCGCACGGGGGTCGGCCGCCCTCCCGCCGGGGCCCCGGCGATATCCGCTGGGCCGTCGTCGCACCCGCGTGCGATGCTCGCCCCCGTGGAGACCAGGTCCGTCAGCCCCGTCTTCGTCGGTCGCGCCGACGAGCTGCACACCTTGAAGGACGCGCTCGCCCGCGCCGCCGCGGGAGAGCCACAGGCGCTGCTCATCGGCGGTGAGGCCGGGGTCGGCAAGACCAGACTCGTCGAGGAGTTCGCCGCCGCGGCCCACCGCGGGGGCGCCGTCGTCGCGCTCGGCGGCTGTGTCGAGATCGGCGCCGACGGACTGCCGTTCGCCCCGTTCTCCACCGCCCTGCGCGCCCTGCGCCGAGCCCTGCCGGACGAACTGGCCGCCGCCGCGGCCGGCCAGGAGGAGGAACTCGCCCGGCTGCTGCCCGAACTGCGGGAGAGCGCCCCCGGACGAGGCCACGACGGGGAGGGCATGGCCCGCCTCTTCGAACTCACCGCCCGTCTCCTGGAGCGCGTCGCCGCCGAGCGCACGGTCGTGGTCGTCCTGGAGGACCTGCACTGGGCCGACGCCTCCACCCGCCACCTGCTGTCCTATCTGCTGCGCACCCTGCGCACCGGCCGGCTCGTCGTCCTCGCCACCTATCGCGCCGACGACATCCACCGCCGCCATCCGCTGCGCCCCCTGCTCGCCGAACTCGACCGGCTGCGCACCGTCCGGCGCCTCGAACTCGCCCGCTTCACCCGCGACGAGGTCTGCCGCCAGATCGCCGGCATCCTCGCCGCCGAACCCGACCCCGCCCAGGTCGACGACATCTTCGAACGCTCCGACGGCAACGCCTTCTTCGTCGAGGAACTGGCCGTGGCGGCCCACGAAGGCTGCTGCACCGGCCTCACCGACACTCTGCGCGACCTGCTGCTCGTCCGCGTCGAGGCGCTGCCCGAGAGCGCCCAGAACGTCGCCCGGATCATCGCCGAGGGCGGCTCCACCGTCGAGTACCGCCTGCTCGACGCCGTCGCCCGGCTCGCCGAGGACGAGATTCTCGAGGCGCTGCGCGCCGCCGTCGGCGCCAACATCCTGCTCACCACCCCCGACGGCGACGGCTACCGGTTCCGCCACTCCCTGGTCCGCGAGGCCGTGAGCGACGACCTCCTGCCCGGCGAACGCTCCCGCCTCAACCGCCGCTACGCCGAAGCCCTCCAGAGCGACCCGACCCTCGTCCCCGCCGACGAGCGCGTCATGCGGCTGGCGAGCTACTGGTACCACGCCCACGACCCGGCGAAGGCCCTCCCCGCCGTCCTGGACGCCTCCGTCGAGGCCCGCTGCCGGCGCGCCTACAGCGAGCAACTACGGCTCCTGGAAAGGGCGATGGAGCTGTGGGAGGCCGTGCCCGAAGACATCAGGGCCGCACTGCGTCCCGTCGACGGCACGGAGGCCTATCCTTCCCCACCGCCTGAACGGCGTGGCGGGACCTCCAGCGGCCGCGATCCGGCCCCCACCCCGCTGCGCTACCTCGACCTGATGGCCGAGGCCGCCGTCGCCGGCCGCTACTGCGGGGAACGCGAACGCGCCCTGAAGATCACCAAGCGGGCGCTGCGTCTGCTCCAGGAGGAGGACGATCCGCTGCGCGCCGCCTGGTTCTGGGTGCAGCGCTCCCGGCTGGTGCACTCCCTGGGCCGGGGTGGCGGCCGCGAGGAACTGGCCACCGCGCAGGAGCTGCTGCGCGGCCTCCCGCCCAGTGAGGTGCACGCCGAGGTGCTGACCCACGTCGCCTGCTGGTCCCTGGTCCACGAACCCGGTCCCGAGGCCTACCGGGCCGCCGAGCGGGCTGTGGAGTACGCCCGCATGATCGGCGCCCGCGAGATCGAGCTCGACGCCCGCCAGGTTCTCGGCGTCCTCATGGTCGACGCCGGCCATATCGAGGCCGGCCTCGCGGAGCTGCACGAGGTCAGGGAACAGGCGCTCGCCGAGAACACCCCCTCGGTCGCACTGAGCGCCTACGTCAACCTTCCCTCCGAACTGGAGGCGATCGGCCGCTCCCGGGAGGCCGTCCCGATCCTGGAGGAGGGCCTCGCCTTCGCCAAGCGGCACGGACCGCCCGACATCGAGGCCTGGGTGTGGAGCAACCTCGCCGAGTCCCTCCTCTCGCTGGGCCGTTGGGACGAGGCCGACCGCGCCTGCGCCGCCGCTGGGGGTCCCCCCACGCCGTTCAGGCAGTGGGGGAGGGTGGGCCAGGGCGTGGCGGTCCGAGGCGGTCACGCCGCCCTCCTCGCCGAACTCGCCCTCGGCCGCGGCGACCTCACCGAGGCCGACCGCCAACTGGTCTCGGCGCAGGGCTTTTTCGACTCCCTCGAACACGCCCCGCAGAACCACCTCCCCCTGACCCGCCTCGCCATCGGACTCGCCGCGGCCCAGGGCCGCCCGCTGGACGCCCGCGCCCACTTCACGGGCGCGCTCGAACGGGACTTCCGGCCCGGCACCCAGCGCTACGCCTGGCCCCTCCTGCTCGCCGCCGCCTCCGCCGAGGGCGACGCCCGCGCGCTGCCGGCCGCGGACCCGGGCCGGGCCGACCTCCTCGACCGCATCCGGGGAGCGGCCAAGAGGCTCGCCACGATCGCTCCCGTCTGGCAGGCCCACGAACGCTGGGTCCACGCCGAACTCCTGCGCGCCGAGGGCCGCACCGACCCGGAGGACTGGTCCGAGGTGGTCGCCGCCTTCGAGTGCCTGGAACGGCCCTACGACCTCGCCCGCACCCGGCACCGTCTGGCCGAGGCGCTCCTGTCCGTCGGCGGCGACGACGAACGCGACCGGGCAGCCGAGCTGCTGCGCCTCGTCCACGCGGTCGCCGCCCACCTCGGCGCCCGTCCCCTCACCGAAGCCGTCACCCTTCTCGGCCGGCGCGCCCGGCTGAACCTGACCCCCGCCGCCGGCCCGCCGGGCGCCCCGGCCGACCCCACCGACCCCCTGACGACGCTGGGCCTGACCAGCCGGGAGCGCGACGTCCTGCGGCTGGTCTCGGCCGGCCGCACCAACCGCCAGATCGCCGAGGTGCTCTTCATCTCCCCGAAGACGGCGAGCGTCCACGTCTCGAACATCCTGTCCAAGCTCGAGGTCTCGGGCCGTGGCGAGGCGGCGGCGGTGGCCCACCGGCTGGGGCTGTTCCCGCCGACGGCCGAGGAACGGCTGATCGCGCGATAATGGGGCAAGTCACCAGGGAGGAGCCGAACAGGCCACCGACCGTGATCCGGCCCGGCAGGGGAGAACGATGTTCAACGCATTCGAGGACCTGTTCGCGCCGGGCCGCAAGCACACGCGGGACGAGCAGAACCGGCTGGAGCTGACCCGGGAGGACGTCGGCGACGGCGATCCCGGGCGCGGGCCGATAGACCTCGCGTCCGGAAAGGTCGTGGTGCGGCCGACCGAGCTCGAGGAACCGGAGAAGCCGGAGGAGACGGACGCGCAGGCGCGGGGCGAGTGACGCCGCCGCTCAGCTCACCTGTAGCTCCAGGATCCGGTCGTCCCCCTGCTCCGGGTCGCCCCGGCCGTCCGTGTTGCTGGTCGTGACCCACAACTTGTCGCCGCCCGCCGACACCACGGTGCGCAACCGGCCGTACTCGCCCCGGAGGAAGGCCTGCGGATCCGCCGAGGCCGCCGTGCCCTTCAGCGGGACGCGCCACAGGCGCTGCCCCTTCAGCCCCGCCATCCAGACCGAGCCCTCGGCGTAGGCGATGCCGCTGGGCGAGGCGTCGTCCGTGTGCCACTGGGCTGTCGGGTTCCGGAACTTCGTGTCCTCGGACTTCCCCTCGGCCGTCGGCCAGCCGTAGTCGGCGCCCGGCACGATCGCGTTCAGTTCGTCCCAGGTGTCCTGGCCGAACTCCGCGGCGAACAGGCGTTGCTTGGAATCCCAGGCCAGCCCCTGCACATTGCGGTGTCCGTACGAGTACACCGGGGAGTCCGGGAACGGGTTGCCGGGGGCCGGTTCGCCCTCCGCGGTCAGCCGCAGGATCTTGCCGCCGAGGGACTTCTTGTCCTGG
The DNA here is from genome assembly GCF_044766465.1 of Streptomyces sp. NPDC102259. Lineage (NCBI taxonomy): Bacteria > Bacillati > Actinomycetota > Actinomycetes > Kitasatosporales > Streptomycetaceae > Streptomyces > Streptomyces sp. NPDC102259. The sequence continues at coordinate 84,034 of NZ_JBIWMA010000010.1, forward strand.
GCCAGGCCCCGGTCGCCGCTCTCGCCGGTGCCGACGTAGAGCAGCCGGTCGGGACCGAAGGCGATCCGGCCACCGTTGTGGATCATGCCCTTGGGAATGCCCTTGAAGACCGTGTCGGGCGCCCCCAGTTGGTCGCCGGCGGGCCGCGCGGGGTCGTAGATCATCCGGACGACGCGGTTGTCCGAGGCCGAGGTGAAGTACGCGTAGACCATGCGGTCCGACGCGTAGTCGGGGGAGAGGGCGAGGCCCAGCAGGCCGCCCTCGCCGGCCGCCGAGACCCCCGGCACCTCGCCCAGCTCGGTCTTCTCGCCCGTCTCCGTGTCCACCCGGGTGATCGTGCCCTCGTCGCGCGAGGCGACCAGGAGGCCGCCCTCGGGGAGGGGCGCCAGGCCCCAGGGCGTGTTCAGACCCTCGGCGACCGTGCGCACCACCTTGACCGTGCCCTTCGCGGGCGGGGTCTCCTCGGCGGCCGGGGAGCTCTGCGCCGCCGTACGGCTCGGGGACGCGCTGGCGGAGGCGCCCGACGACCCCCCGGCGTCGGAGGAGCAGCCGGCCGTCAGCAGCAGAGCACTCGCGGCCAACACGGCTGAAACAGCTCGACGTTGCACGATCACGGTCCCTTCGACACGGCGGTTCCTGCGGCGGGCTACACCTGTCCTACGCCGCCAGGGCCTCACGGGTTCCCGATCCCGGCCATCGCGACCCGAAAGCGGCACTACTCCCACGATCCCCGGGCCGCGGGGAGCTCCGCCACCTCCGTCAGATCCTGTGACGTCAGACGCAGGCCGGCCGCCGCCGCGTTCTCCGTCACCCAGCGTTCCCGCTTGGCGCCCGGGACCGGGATCACGTGCCGGCCCTGTCCCAGCACCCAGGCCAGGGCCACCTGCGCCGCCGTCACGGCCGCGCCGTGCCGGGCGGCGACCCGGCGCAGACCGGCGACGATCGGCTGGTTCGCGGCCATCATCTCGGCGGTGAAACGGGGGTGGCGGGCGCGCATGTCGTCCGGTTCGAAGCCCTGGCCGGGGGTGAGGGTGCCGGTGAGGAAGCCGTTTCCGAGCGGCATCGCCGCCAGGAAGCCCACGCCACGCGCGTCGCACCAGGGCAGCAGGGTGTCCAGCGCCTCGGGCGACCACACCGACAGCTCGGCCTCCACGGCGCTCACCGGGAAGACCTGTTGGACGCGCCGCAACTGCCGAATCGTTCCGTCGTACAGCCCGCCCGACCGGCGACCACCCCGGGCCCCCACCGCGCACAGCCCCAGTGCCCGCACCTTCCCCGCGCGGACGAGCTCGGCCATCGCGCCCCAGGTCTCCTCGACCGGAACCTCGGGATCGGCCCGGTGCAACTGGTAGAGGTCGATGACGTCCGTCTGGAGGCGTCGCAGCGAGGCGTCGCAGGCCCGCTTCACATACCCGGGGCGGCCGTTGGCCACGATGTGCTGCTCACCGACGAGCAGACCGACCTTCGTCGACACGAACGCGTCCTCGCGCCGCTCCTTCAACACCCGCCCCACCAGCAGCTCGTTGGTGAACGGGCCGTACATGTCGGCGGTGTCCAGCAGGGACGAACCCGCGTCCAGCGCCCGGTGCACCGCCCGGAGCGACTCGTCGCCCCGCTGCCGCGACCCGCTGTACGCCCAGCTCATCGGCATGCACCCGAGACCGACGGCACCCACCTCGAGCGCCCCCGCGCCGATCGTCCTGCGCTCCACCTGCCCGTGACCCTCCCTCTCCCGAGCCCCCAACCTAACCTCTGCACGCGCGCGTACCTGACATAGCCTCCTGGCCATGAGCGCTGACGTCTGGCTTCCCATCCCCCCGGAGGAGATCGAGGGCCTCCCGCAGGGACCGAACTATCGCTTCTGGAACGGTGAGGAGGACTTTCCGGCGGACCCGGCCGACTGCGTCTTCTACGTCGTCCCCTACATGAAGCCCGCCGGCCTCGGGCAGCGACCGCTGCCCGCGATGACCTCGCTGGAGGTCGTCCAGACCCTGTCCGCCGGCATCGACCACGTGGTGCCGGCCCTCGCGTCGCTGCGGCCGGGTGTGCGGCTGTGCAACGCGCGGGGGGTGCACGAGGCGAGCACGGCCGAGCTCACGCTCACCCTGATCCTCGCGTCCCTGCGCGGGATCCCCGACTTCGTCCGGGCCCAGGACCGGGGGGAGTGGCTCGGCGGGTTCCGGCCCGCGCTCGCCGACAAGAACGTGCTCATCGTCGGCTACGGCTCCATCGGATCCGCCATCGAGGACCGGCTCGTGCCCTTCGAGGTGGCGCGGGTGGCGCGCGTCGCGCGCTCCTGGCGCACGACGGCGCGCGGTCCCGTGCATCCGATCGCCGAACTCCCCGCCCTGCTCCCCGACGCGGACGTCGTGATCCTCTGCACGCCCCTGAACGAGAGCACCCTCGGCCTGGTCGACGCCGATTTCCTGGCCCGGATGAAGGACGGCGCGCTGCTCGTGAACGTGGCCCGCGGCGGGGTCGTCGACACCAAGGCCCTGCTCACCGAAGTGGAGAGCGGCCGCCTCACCGCCGCGCTGGACGTCACCGACCCCGAGCCCCTGCCTCCCGGCCACCCGTTGTGGAGCGCGCCCGGCGTCCTCGTCAGCCCGCACGTCGGCGGCCCCACCTCCGCCTTCCTGCCCCGCGCCGTGCGCCTGCTGGTGGACCAGTTGGGCCGCTTCGTGAACCGGGAGCCACTGCGGAACGTGATCCTCACTACGGGCACGGTGAACGGATCGTGACGGCCGGGGCGCTCCTGTAGTCCGGTTCGAGCACCCTCCGCAGTCCTCCGGACGCGGTCCGTACCCCATCCGGGCGCATATGCCGATGATCGTCACGCAGCGTAGAGGAACTATGTCCCTGAGTGACGAGACTGGTGTATCGTCCCGACAGGGGCTACGCCGCGCATGTTCGGCGTCAGGGATGGACATTTCAGACTTGCGAGGGGGGCGACGGGCGATGCACGGCCTATGGACGAACGATCCGACGCGGCAGAACCGCCGGCGGCGACCCTGGCGCTCCACCACGCGCCGACACGGTCACGGCACTCACCCCGACCCTCAGCGCCACAGGTGCGGCGGTCACGAGAAGCACGCGCCACCGGCGGCCCGGGACCCGAGGGATCCGGGAGTGACGCGGACCGGGAGGACCTGGTGAGTCCGCCGCCGACCTCCACGCCCCTCCTCGACGGAGCGCCGCGCACACAGCCGTCGACGGGGACACCGCGCACCGCGCCGCCGTCCGCCGGCGGCCCCGGCACGAACCTGGTCCACCAACTGCTGCTCGCCCTCCTGTGCGCGGGATACGCCGCCGGTTCCGCGCTCGGCTGGGGCTCGGACCGACTCGCGCTGATCATGGGCGACTTCGGGCTGACCGCGGCGGCGGGCACCGCGGCCGTGTCCTGCTTCCTCTACTCGCGCAGCCGCCGCGTCCGGTTTCGACCCGCCTGGCTGCTGTTCTCGATCTCCTCGGCGATGGCGGCCCTCGGCAACCTGGTCTGGGGGTGGTACGAAGTGGTCCTGGGACGGCCCGTGCCCAGCCCCAGCTTCGCCGACCTGTTCTTCCTGTGCTTCGCGCCCCCCGCCATCGTGGGGCTGCTCGTGCTCGCCGCCCGGCCCATGACGAAGGCGGGCTGGGTCTGCCTGGCCCTGGACGCCTGGCTGATCGCCGGCTCGCTGCTCACCCTGTCCTGGAGCCTCGCGCTGGCCCAGGCGGCGAAGTTCGACGGACCGAGCGTGGCGCACGCCGCGCTGTCGCTCGCGTACCCGCTGCTCGACATCGCCCTGGTGAGCATGGTGCTGGTGCTGCACTTCCGGCGCACGTCGGTGAACCGCACGGCGGTCAACACGGCCGTCGGCGCGCTCGCGCTGACCGTCATGTGCGACGCCCTGTTCACCTCGCCGCTGCTGCACAACAACTACCGCTCGGGCCAGCTCCTCGACGCGGGCTGGTTCGCGGGCTCGCTGCTCCTGGCGTACGCGCCCTGGGCCGCCTCCCGCCGACAGCGGTCGGCCGCGGATGAGGGGCACACGCGTGTGGTGCACGAACACGTACCCGGCAAGCGTCCCGCCGGGCGCCCCCACGGGCCGTCGCGCACGGCGGCCGCCGCGACCGCGCAGACGTCCGCGCACACGCCCGTGCAGACGTCCGACCAGGCGCCTCCCCAGGAGGGCGATCACAGCAGGTACCCGGTCACCCGGCCCATCACCGGTTCCCTGGCCGCCCTCACGCCCTATCTCGCCGCCGCCGTCTGCACCCTGGGGATCCTCTACAACGTCCTCAACGGCCGCAGCGTCGACCGCGTGGTGCTGCTGACCGGCGGCACGGTCGTGCTCGCCCTCGTGGTGCGGCAGGCGATCATGCTGCTCGACAACATCACCCTCACCCAGGAACTGGCCCAGCAGGAGAACCACTTCCGCTCCCTGGTGCAGGGCTCCAGCGACGTCATCATGATCGCCGCGCCCAGCGGCGTCCTGCGCTACGTCTCCCCGGCCGCCGCCGGGGTCTACGGCCGGCCCGCCGAGGCCCTGGTGGGCACCGAACTGGCCGACCTCATCCACCCGGAGGACCTGGGCTGCGTGGTGCACGAGGTGCGCCGCTTCCTCGCCGCCTCCCCCTCGGAGGAACCCACCACGCGCATCGAGTGCCGCTTCCGCTCCGGCGACGGGGGCGCCTCCCGGCCGGAGGCTGGGGGAGATGCCGGGAGCGGGGGAGGCTGGCTCAACGTGGAGTCGACCGTCAACCGCCATCACGGCGGCCTGATCTTCAACAGCCGGGACGTGACCGAGCGGGTGCGGCTCCAGGCACAGCTCCAGCACAACGCCGAACACGACCCGCTGACCGACCTGCCCAACCGCGCGCTGTTCACCCGGCGCGTCCAGCAGGCCCTGTCCGGCCGTCGCAGCTCCGACCGGGGCCCCGCCCTGCGCAACACGGCGGTCCTCTTCATCGACCTCGACGGTTTCAAGGCCGTCAACGACACGATCGGCCACGCGGCCGGCGACGAACTGCTGGTCCAGGCCGCCCGCCGGCTCCAGGACGCGGTCCGCAAGGGAGACACCGCCTCGCGGCTGGGCGGCGACGAGTTCGCGGCCCTGATCGTCGGTGACGGCACCCGCGACCGTGCCGCCCGGGAACGCCACATAGTGGACCTCGCCGACCGCCTCAGGCTCACGCTGTCGCAGCCGTACCTCATCGACGGCAACCAGGTCCGTGTCGCCGCCTCCATCGGCGTCGCCTTCGCGGAAGCCGGTCTGGGCACCGGTGAGCTGCTGCGCAACGCCGACCTCGCCATGTACCGCGCCAAGGCGGGCGGCAAGGGTCGGGTGGAGCTGTACAAGCCGCAGATGCAGCAGGACGTCGTACGCAAGGCGGAGCTGGCCACGCGGCTGCGTGCCGCGCTGCACGACGGCGAGTTCGCGCTGCTGCACCAGCCCGTGGTGCGGCTGGAGGACGGCCGGATCTCGTCGGTCGCCGCGCAGGCCCGCTGGCGCTCCTCCCAGGGAGTGCTGTTCACACCCGCCGAGTTCCTGCGGGTGGCGGAGGACAGCGACAAGACGGCCGAGCTGGGGCGCTGGATGCTGGAGGAGGCCGTCGAACAGGCCGCCGACCGGGCCGCCGGCGGGCTCACCCTGCCCGTGGTCGTGCGGGTGGGCGCCCGACGGCTGCTGGACCGGTCGATGCCGCTGGGCTCCGTGGAGGCACTGCTGACGCGGCACGGCCTGCCGTCGGGATCCCTGGTGGTCGAGCTGTCCGACACCGACCCGCGGGTGCCGCTGGACGAGCTGGAGCGTCGCCTGGGGGCGCTGCGCCGTCTCGGCGTGCGGATCGCCCTCGACGGCTTCGGCAGCGGTTACGCGGCCCTCACGGCGCTGCGGCGGCTCCCCGTCGACGTACTCAGGCTCGACCGTTCGCTGGTCGAGGGGGTCGTCGAGTCCGCACGGCTGCACAAGATCACCAGCGGTCTGCTGCGGATCGCCACCGACCTCGGGCTCCAGTCCGTCGCCGAGGGCGTGGATCTGCCCGAGCAGGTGGTCGCCCTGCGCGCGATGGGCTGTACGCACGGCCAGGGCATGGCGTTCTCCGGGCCGCTCGACGAGTACCGGCTGCGCCGGGCCCTCGCGACCGGCTGCTATCCGGTGCCGCACGGGCCGGCCGAGCCCGCGTTCGCCGGCGGTGGCGCGGGGGTGTACACCAGTGGTGTCCACGCCGGTGGCGTCGCCGGCGGTGTCACGGCCGTCCTGGGGAGCGGAAGTGTCCTTCGCTCACATAATGAGACTCCCGTCCCACCCACTTGACAGTCGGTGCGCGCCGGGGGGAGGGTCAATGCCATGCGCACCCGAATTCTCGTACTTGGAAAGCGCGTCGGCTGAAGTTGGTGACGCTCCGGACGGACCCGGAACTCCCAGCGACCCACACCCGGCGCGCTCCCCTCGCTTGCCTTTTGGCACGAGGGGTTTTTTGTTGCACAAAACCCGCCGCGGCATTCGTGCCGCAGCCCTGAAAAACCCTCAGTAAGACCCTCAGTAAAACCCTCAGCATCGAGAAGAGAATGCCGATGACCGAGCAGGCCACCGGGGCCCATCCGCAGCCGCGGCCCCGATCCGGAGGACAGCACTCCGCGTCCGTCGAGCACGTGACGGGTGCGCAGTCCCTCATCCGTTCTCTCGAGGAGGTCGGCGCCGAGACGGTATTCGGCATTCCCGGCGGCACGATCCTGCCCGCCTACGACCCGATGATGGACTCGACGAGGGTCCGCCACGTCCTGGTCCGGCACGAGCAGGGTGCGGGTCACGCAGCCACCGGATACGCGCAGGCCACCGGCCGGGTCGGCGTCTGCATGGCCACCTCGGGGCCGGGCGCCACCAACCTGGTGACCCCGATCGCCGACGCCCACATGGACTCGGTGCCGCTCGTGGCGATCACCGGCCAGGTGGCGTCGAAGGCGATCGGCACGGACGCCTTCCAGGAGGCGGACATCGTCGGCATCACCATGCCGATCACCAAGCACAGCTTCCTGGTCACCAAGGCCGAGGACATCCCCCGGGTGATCGCGCAGGCCTTCCACATCGCCTCCACCGGCCGCCCCGGCCCGGTCCTGGTGGACATCCCCAAGGACATCCTCCAGGCGAAGACCACGTTCTCCTGGCCGCCGGTCATGGACCTGCCCGGCTACCGCCCGGTGACCAAGCCGCACGCCAAGCAGATCCGCGAGGCCGCCAAGCTGATCACCGCCGCCAAGCGACCGATCCTGTACGTCGGCGGCGGTGTCCTCAAGGCCGGCGCCACCGCCGAGCTGAAGGTCCTCGCCGAGCTGACCGGCGCGCCCGTCACCACCACGCTGATGGCGCTGGGCGCCTTCCCCGACAGCCACCCGCAGCACCTGGGCATGCCGGGCATGCACGGCTCGGTGGCCGCCGTGACCGGTCTGCAGAAGGCCGACCTGATCGTCGCCCTCGGCGCCCGCTTCGACGACCGCGTCACCGGCAAGCTCGACAGCTTCGCGCCGCACGCCAAGATCGTCCACGCGGACATCGACCCGGCCGAGATCGGCAAGAACCGCGCCGCCGACGTGCCGATCGTCGGTGACGCGCGTGAGGTCATCGCCGATCTGGTCCAGGCGGTCCAGAAGGAGCACAGCGAGGGCCAGCAGGGCGACTACACCGCCTGGTGGAAGGACCTGAGCCGCTGGCGCGACACCTACCCGCTCGGCTACGACCAGCCCGCCGACGGTTCGCTCTCCCCGCAGCAGGTCATCGAGCGCATCGGACAGCTCGCCCCGGAGGACACGATCTTCACCGCGGGCGTCGGTCAGCACCAGATGTGGGCCGCCCACTTCATCCAGTACGACAAGCCCGCCACCTGGCTGAACTCAGGCGGCGCGGGCACCATGGGCTACGCCGTCCCGGCCGCGATGGGCGCCAAGGCCGGTGCGCCCGCGCGGACCGTCTGGGCCATCGACGGCGACGGATGCTTCCAGATGACCAATCAGGAACTCACCACCTGCGCCCTGAACAACATCCCGATCAAGGTCGCCATCATCAACAACGGCGCCCTCGGCATGGTCCGCCAGTGGCAGACGCTGTTCTACAACCAGCGCTACTCCAACACCGTGCTGCACTCCGGCCCGAACGACGTCAACCCGGACGCCCGCGGTACCCGCGTCCCCGACTTCGTGAAGCTGTCCGAGGCCATGGGCTGCTACGCGATCCGCTGCGAGTCCCCGGACGACCTCGACAAGGTCATCGCGGAGGCGAACTCCATCAACGACCGTCCCGTCGTCGTCGACTTCATCGTCCACGAGGACGCGATGGTGTGGCCGATGGTCGCCGCCGGCACCTCCAACGACGAGATCCTGGCCGCCCGGGACGTCCGCCCCGACTTCGGCGACAACGAAGACGACTGAGCGAGAGAGACGTAAGAAGACATGTCCAAGCACACGCTCTCCGTCCTGGTGGAGAACAAGCCGGGCATCCTGGCCCGGATCGCCGCCCTGTTCTCCCGCCGGGGCTTCAACATCGACTCGCTCGCCGTCGGCGTCACCGAGCACGCCGACATCTCGCGGATCACGATCGTGGTGAGTGTCGACGCCCTGCCGCTGGAGCAGGTCACCAAGCAGCTCAACAAGCTCGTCGAGGTGCTGAAGATCGTCGAGCTGGAGCCGGGACAGGCCGTTCACCGCGAACTCGTTCTGGTGAAGGTGCGCGCCGACAACGAGACGCGCTCGCAGATCGTCGAGATCGTCCAGCTGTTCCGCGCCAAGACCGTCGACGTCTCCCCGGAGGCCGTGACCATCGAGGCCACCGGCAGCAACGACAAGCTGTCCGCCATGCTGAAGATGCTGGAACCGTACGGCATCAAGGAGCTGGTCCAGTCCGGCACGATCGCCATCGGCCGCGGCGCCCGTTCGATCACGGACCGATCGCTGCGCGCTCTCGACCGGTCGGCGTAAGTACGTAACCGGTCTTCGTACGAACGGATCCGGGCGGTCGGTGATCGCCGATCGCCCGTATACCGAGACCCCGAGACTTCCCTTCCGCCCGCCGTCATACGGTGGGACGCAACACCTGCACCCAAGGAGAGAACCCAAAGTGGCCGAGCTGTTCTACGACGCCGACGCCGACCTGTCCATCATCCAGGGCCGCAAGGTCGCGGTCATCGGATACGGCAGCCAGGGCCACGCCCACGCCCTGTCGCTCCGTGACTCCGGTGTCGACGTCCGGGTCGGTCTGCACGAGGGCTCCAAGTCCAAGGCCAAGGCCGAGGAGCAGGGCCTGCGCGTGGTGACCCCGGCCGAGGCCGCCGCCGAGGCCGACGTCATCATGATCCTCATCCCGGACCCGATCCAGGCCCAGGTCTACGAGGAGTCCATCAAGGACAACCTGAAGGACGGCGACGCGCTGTTCTTCGCCCACGGCTTCAACGTGCGCTTCGGCTTCATCAAGGCCCCGGCCGGTGTCGACGTCGCCCTCGTCGCCCCGAAGGGCCCGGGTCACCTGGTGCGCCGCCAGTACGAGGAGGGTCGCGGCGTCCCCGCGATCGCCGCCGTCGAGCAGGACGCGACCGGCAACGCCTTCGCGCTGGCCCTGTCGTACGCCAAGGGCATCGGCGGCACCCGCGCCGGCGTCATCAAGACGACCTTCACCGAGGAGACCGAGACCGACCTGTTCGGTGAGCAGGCCGTCCTCTGCGGTGGCACCTCCGCGCTGGTCAAGGCGGGCTTCGAGACCCTGGTCGAGGCCGGCTACCAGCCGGAGATCGCCTACTTCGAGTGCCTGCACGAGCTGAAGCTGATCGTGGACCTCATGTACGAGGGCGGCCTGGAGAAGATGCGCTGGAGCGTCTCCGAGACCGCCGAGTGGGGCGACTACATCACCGGCCCGCGCATCATCACCGACGCCACCAAGGCCGAGATGAAGCAGGTTCTCGCCGAGATCCAGGACGGCACCTTCGCCCAGAACTGGATGGACGAGTACCACGGCGGTCTGAAGAAGTACAACGAGTACAAGGACGCGGACTCCGAGCACCTGCTGGAGACCACCGGCAAGCAGCTGCGCAAGCTGATGAGCTGGGTGAACGAAGAGGCGTAAGGCCTCGGGACGGGGGCCGGAGCAGATCGCTCCGGCCCCCGTTGTCCATCCCGTCCAACCCCGGACGGGTGATCCTTCCGCGGAGGCGTGAGGCGACCTCCGTCGCAGCACTAGACTGCTGCACTACATACGCGTCAGGCCCACAGCGTCGTGCGTCTTCCACGCGGCTAGCCCCTCCTCCGCCTGCGGCCGTCGGGACGGCCGTCCGCACGCTTTGGACTTGTGAGGACTCACGTGAGCTCGAAACCTGTCGTACTCATCGCTGAAGAGCTGTCGCCCGCGACTGTGGACGCGCTTGGCCCGGACTTCGAGATCCGGCACGCCAACGGAGCGGACCGGGCCGAACTGCTCCCGGCCATCGCCGACGTCGACGCGATCCTGATCCGCTCGGCCACCAAGGTGGACGCCGAGGCGATCGCCGCCGCGAAGAAACTGAAGGTCGTCGCACGAGCCGGCGTCGGCCTGGACAACGTCGACGTTCCCGCCGCCACCAAGGCCGGCGTGATGGTCGTCAACGCCCCCACCTCGAACATCGTGACCGCCGCCGAACTGGCCTGCGGTCTCCTGCTCGCCACCGCCCGCCACATTCCGCAGGCCAACGCCGCGCTGAAGAACGGCGAGTGGAAGCGCAGCAAGTACACGGGCGTCGAGCTCGCCGAGAAGACCCTCGGGGTCGTCGGCCTGGGCCGGATCGGCGCGCTGGTCGCTCAGCGCATGTCCGGCTTCGGCATGAAGGTCGTCGCGTACGACCCCTACATCCAGCCCGCGCGCGCCGCGCAGATGGGCGTGAAGGTCCTGTCGCTGGACGAGCTGCTCGAGGTCTCCGACTTCATCACCGTCCACCTGCCCAAGACCCCCGAGACGGTCGGTCTGATCGGCGACGAGGCGCTGCGCAAGGTCAAGCCGAGCGTGCGCATCGTCAACGCCGCGCGGGGCGGGATCGTCGACGAGGAGGCGCTGTACTCGGCGCTGAAGGAGGGCCGCGTCGCCGGCGCCGGCCTCGACGTGTACGCGAAGGAGCCCTGCACGGACTCCCCGCTCTTCGAGTTCGACCAGGTCGTGGCCACCCCGCACCTGGGCGCCTCGACCGACGAGGCCCAGGAGAAGGCCGGTATCGCGGTCGCGCGTTCGGTGCGGCTCGCCCTCGCCGGTGAGCTGGTGCCGGACGCGGTCAACGTCCAGGGCGGTGTCATCGCCGAGGACGTCAAGCCCGGTCTGCCCCTCGCCGAGCGCCTCGGCCGGATCTTCACCGCGCTCGCCGGTGAGGTCGCGGTCCGCCTCGACGTCGAGGTGTACGGCGAGATCACCCAGCACGACGTGAAGGTGCTGGAGCTGTCGGCTCTCAAGGGCGTCTTCGAGGACGTCGTCGACGAGACCGTCAGTTACGTCAACGCCCCGCTGTTCGCGCAGGAGCGCGGCGTCGAGGTGCGGCTGACCACCAGCTCCGAGTCGGCCGACCACCGTAACGTCGTCACCGTGCGCGGCACGCTCTCGGACGGCGAGGAGGTGTCGGTCTCCGGCACGCTGGCCGGTCCGAAGCACCTGCAGAAGATCGTCGCGGTCGGTGAGTACGACGTCGACCTCGCGCTCGCCGATCACATGGTCGTCCTCAAGTACGAGGACCGTCCGGGTGTCGTCGGCACCGTGGGCCGGATCCTCGGCGAGGCGGGGATCAACATCGCCGGTATGCAGGTCGCCCGCGCGGCTGTGGGTGGCGAGGCGCTGGCCGTTCTGACGGTTGACGACACGGTGCCCGCCCCAGTGCTCACGGAGGTCGCCGAGGAGATCGGCGCGACGTCCGCGCGTGCGGTGAACCTCGTCTGAGGGTGCCGCACCCTCTGGGGGCTCCGCCCCCCAGGCCCCCGTTCGCCCTGAACGGGCTAGTCCTCAAGCGCCGGACGGGCTGGATGCACTGAACGTGGCTGATGACAGGAGCCGGGCGGGCTGGATCACTCCAGCCCGCCCGGCTCCTGTCGTTCGTGTCACTGCACCCGGATCCTGCGCAGCGTCACCGAAGCCGCCACCGCCGCTCCGGCGAGCAGGACCGCCCCGGCGATCGCCGCGCCCTGCATCCCGCTGGTGAACGCCTCGCGTGCCGTCGTCGCCAGGGCGTCTCCCGTGCGCCCCGGGAGCCGACCCGCCACCGCCAGGGCGCCGCCGAGGGTCTCGCGGGCCTCCGCCGGGGCCGTGGCCGGGATGTCGTGGCGGTAGATCGCCGTGCCGATGGAGCCGAGGACGGCCATCCCGAGGGCGCCGCCGAACTCGGTGCCGGTCTCCAGCAGGGCGGACGCGGAGCCCGCGCGTTCGACCGGGGCCGCGCTCATCGCCAGGTCCGTCATCTGGGACAGGACCATGACGATCCCGCAGGCCAGGACCGCGCAGGCGGTCAGCACGAGCCACATCGAGTCCGTACCGGCGAAGGCGAGGAGCGCGTAGCCGCTCGCCCCGATCGCGAAGCCGGCCGTCACGACGTAGGCGCGGTTGACGCCCTTCTGGACCAGCGAGGTCGCGACCGGGGCCGCCACGCCGATCGGCACCGAGGGGAGAAGGGCCCACAGGGCCGCTTCCAGCGCGCTCTTGCCGAGCACCGACTGGAGGTACTGGGTGGTGAAGAACGCCGAGCCCAGCATGCCGAAGGCGGACACCAGGTTGAGGGCGAGGGCGGGGGTGAAGCCGTGGCCGCGGAACAGGGCCGGGGAGATCATCGGTGAGGCCGCGGTGCGTTGGCGGTGGACGAAGAGGACCGCGAAGAGCAGACCGACGGTGACCGAGACGACGTACTCCACGTGCCAGCCGTCGGACGGGATCTCCTTGAGGCCGTAGACCACGGGCAGTACGGCGGCCATCGACAGGGGGACGCTCGGCCAGTCGAAGCGGCCGGGGGCGGGGTCGCGGGACTCCGGCAGCAGGACCGGGCCGAGGACGAACAGCAGGACCATCGCGGGCAGGTTGACCAGGAAGACCGAGCCCCACCAGAAGTACTGGACCAGCAGGCCGCTCATCACCGAGCCGAGCGCGATGCCGCCCGTCATCACCGCGGACCACAGGCCGATCGCCTTCGCGCGCTGGGCCGGGTCGGTGAACATCGTGCGGATCAGGGCCATCGTCGAGGGCATCAGGGTCGCGCCGCCGATGCCGAGGACCGCGCGGGCCGCGATCAGGGTCTCGGCGCTGTTCGCGTACGCCGCGATCAGTGAGGCGGCGCCGAAGGCGGCGGCACCGATCAGCAGCAGCCTTCGGCGGCCGACGCGGTCGCCGAGCGAGCCCATCGTCATCAGCAGGCCGGCCAGGACGAAGGCGTAGATGTCGAAGATCCACAACTGCTGGGTGCCGGTCGGCCGGAGGTCCGCGCTGATCGCCGGGATCGCGAAGTAGAGGACGGAGACGTCCATGGAGACCAGCAGCAGCGGAAGCATCAGGACGCCCAGCGCGGTCCATTCACGGCGGCCGGCGCGGCCTGCCGGGGGTGCGGGGGCGCCCACCGAGTCCGTCGGGTTCGGGTTCGCGTTCGTCGAGTTGGTCATGACGGTGACTGTACGAGCGTCTTAAACGGTTGTCTAGAACGAATGTATAAGTCATGCGTATAGGACGGTTGTATGGATCGGGGTAGGGTGGCGGACATGGGACACCGTGAGGATCTGCTCGAAGGCGCCAAGCGCTGCCTGCTGGAGAAGGGGTTCCTGCGTACGACCGCGCGGGACATCGTCAAGGAGTCGGGGACCAACCTGGCGTCCATCGGCTACCACTACGGGTCGAAGGACGCGCTGCTGGTGCAGGCGTACGTCTCGTTGATCGAGGGCGCCGGCGACGAGTTCGACCCCGGGTGGGGCGCGGGGGACGAGATGACGGCGGCCGCCGGGTCGCTGGAGCGCTTCCAGGAGGTGTGGGCGAGCATCATCGGCTCGGTGCCGCGGACGCGGGCCATCTGGCTGCTGAGCTTCGAGCTCATCCTCCAGGGCGACCGGCTCCCCGAGGTGCGCAAGCTGCTGGCCGAGGCGCAGGAGGAGGGCAGGTCGGGGATCGTGCCCATGTTCAACGGCGTCCCGGAGGCCGAGCTCGACAAGGAGACCGTCGACACGGAGGGCCGCTTCTACCAGACCCTCCTCAACGGGCTCATGGTCCAGTGGCTCTTCGACCCGGACTCGGCGACCGACGCGGCACAGCTCACCGAGGGACTGCGCCGGGTGATCGCGGGCGCCACCAAGGGCTGACCCTGGCGGGCCGTCCGGGCCGTCCGGGCCGTCCGGGCGGGCCCGGAGTGGGGCTCAGGGCAGCCGGGCCGCCTTGAGGGTCATGTGCAGGAGCAGCCGGTCCTCGCCGTCGTCCAGATCCAGGCCGGTCAGCTGCTCCACCCGCGACAGCCGGTAGTAGAGGGTCTGCCGGTGGATTCCCAACTCGGCTGCCGTGCGGCCCGCTTGGCCCGCGCAGTCGAGGTACACCTCGGCCGTGCGGGCGAGTTCGTGGTGGGCGGGGGTCAACAGGGTCCGTACGGCGGGGTCCTGGGCGGTCTCCCGGGGCAGGGCGGTCAGCAGGCGGTAGGGGCCGATGGACGCCCACCGGGCGACCGGGCCGAGGCCGGGCTCCGCCAGCGCCGCCCGCGCCGACGCCGACGCCTCCCGCCAGGCGGCGCCGAGTTCCGCGAGGCCGGCCCGCCCGGCGGCCACACCCGCGGCGGACTCTCCCGCCCGCTCCAGCAGCCGGGCCGCCGCCGTCGTCGCCGGGGTGAGGGTGTCCGCGGAGCGCAGGCGGACCAACAGGGCCAGGGACTGGGACTCCGTGCCCCACGGGACCGTGCACAGTGCCGTCGCCCCCGGCAGCGTGCGCAGCGAGGGTGCGTCGTCCGGGTCGGCGGACGGCCAGGGCGTCACGCACACCACCGTGTGCGGGCCGTCCGCGCGGGCGCCGAGCGCGGTGCGCAGCTCCGCCACCGCCATGTCCCGCTGCCAGTCCTGCTGCGCGGTCAGCACCGCCCGCAGCTCCCGGGTGAGGTCCGCGCCGTGCTGGGCCTCGTCGGCGAGCAGGGCGCCGATCCGGCCGGTCACCTCCATCGCCGCCGCCAGCTGGGCGTCCGAGGGCCCGGGGTCGTCGTCGAGCAGCCAGACATAGCCGAGGACGACCCCCCGGTGCTGTACCGGGAGGCAGACGCGCCCCCGGTACACCCCGGCCTCCGGGGTCGGCGGGATCCGGACCGGTCCGGTCGCCCGGGTGATGCCGAAGCCCTCGAACCAGGTGCGGACGGCGCTGGTGGAGCGCCGGGTGAGGATCGAGCGGGTGCGCACCGGATCCAGCGCCGAGGCGTCGAGCTCGCCCTCGCTGTCGTAGGCGCCGAAGGCGATCAGCTCGAAATCCCGGTTCTCCAGGGTCGCGGGAGCGCCGAGCAGCTCGGAGATCTCGTCGACGAGCTCCTGGTGGTCACCCTGGTAATCGGCTGTCACCCGGGCATTCTCCCGCATCTCCTCGCCCCCTTCATACATCTGTCTGAGATCCGCGGCACGGATGCGTGACAGCTGTCGATGGCCCACGATCGGAGGGATCCTTAGGTTTCACGGTGGTTCTCCGTGCCGTTCCCCGATCGTCGGGCAGCGGCCTCGTATGGGTTGGTATGTGGAGGTGCCCCGTGCTGGGTCCCGTGATTCTCGCCGCTTCGCGCAGCGACCGGATGCGACGCCTGATCTCGGCGGCTCCGGTGACGAAGCAGGTCGTGGACCGCTTCATCCCCGGTGAGACGGTCGACGACGTCGTCCCGATCGTGGAGGAGCTCACCGCCGGGGGGCTGGAGCTGACGATGGACGTCGTCGGCGAGGACATCACCACCCCCGAGCAGGCCGCCGCCGCCCGGGACGCCTACCTGACGCTGATCGACCGGCTCGCGGAGCTGGAGCTCGGCGAGCGGGTCGAGATGTCCGTCAAGCTGTCGATGTTCGGCCAGGCGCTGGAGGCCGGCCACGAGCTGGCCCTGGCCAATGTGCGCCCGGTCGTCGAGGCCGCCGCCGCCATCGGCACCACCGTCACCCTCGACGCCGAGGACCACACCACCCTCGACTCGATGTTCGCCATCCACGAGGAGCTGCGGAAGGACTTCCCGCAGACCGGCTGTGTCATCCAGGCCTACCTGTTCCGCACCGAGGCCGACGCCCGCCGGCTCGCCGCGAGCGGCAGCCGGGTCCGGCTGGTGAAGGGCGCCTACAAGGAGCCCGCCGAGGTCGCGTACCAGCAGAAGCACGAGATCGACAAGGCGTACGTCCGGATCCTGCGCACCCTGATGGAGGGCGAGGGGTACCCGATGATCGGGTCCCACGACCCGCGCCTCATCTCCATCGGCCAGGAGCTCGCGCGCAAGGCCGGGCGCAAGCTGGACGAGTACGAGTTCCAGATGCTGTACGGCATCCGGAGCGACGAGCACCTGCGACTGGCCGCCGAGGGGCACCGCATGCGCGTCTACACCGCCTACGGCACCGACTGGTACGGCTACTTCATGCGTCGCCTGGCCGAGAAGCCGGCCAACCTGCGGTTCTTCGCCCGCAGCATGCTCACCCGGGGCTGAGAGACGTGGCGGGC
>NZ_JBIWMA010000010.1:100778-300313 GCF_044766465.1 Streptomyces sp. NPDC102259
CGCAGTGGTTTTTCTGCTGGGGGTCCGGGGGTCGTCCCCCGGGAAGGCGCAGCATGCGTCGCCTGGCGGAGAAGCCGGCCAACCTGCGGTTCTTCGCCCGCAGCATGCTCACCCGGGGCTGAGAGACGTGGCGGGCGCAGTGGTTTTTCTGCTGGGGGTCCGGGGGTCGTCCCCCGGGAAGGCGCAGCATGCGTCGCCTGGCGGAGAAGCCGGCCAACCTGCGGTTCTTCGTGCGCTCGATGATCAGCAAGGGCTGAGCCCGCACCCCCCGATCGAAACACCCGCTCAGAAGGAGTAACGGAAGACATGGACGCGGTAACCCAGGTCCCCACCCCCGTCAACGAGCCGGTGCACGGCTACGCCCCCGGTTCGCCGGAGCGCGCCCGGCTGGAGGCCAAGCTCAAGGAACTGGCCGACAACCCGATCGACCTGCCCTGCACCATCGGCGGCGAGCAGCGGATGGGCGGCGGCCGGCGGTTCGACGTCGTGCAGCCGCACAACCACAAGGCCCGCCTCGGCACCTACGCCGACGCCACGCAGCAGGACGCGCAGGACGCCGTCGACGCGGCCCTCGCCGCCGCGCCCGCCTGGCGCGCGATGTCCTTCGACGACCGCGCCGCGATCATCCTGCGCGCCGCCGAACTGCTCGCCGGCCCCTGGCGCGAGACGCTCGCCGCCTCCACCATGCTCGGCCAGTCGAAGACCGCCCAGCAGGCGGAGATCGACTGCCCCTGTGAACTGGTCGACTTCTGGCGCTTCAACGTCGCCTACGCCCGCCAGATCCTGGCCGAGCAGCCCCCGGCGAACTCCCCGGGCGTCTGGAACCGTCTCGACCACCGGCCGCTCGAGGGCTTCGTCTACGCGATCACGCCGTTCAACTTCACCGCCATCGCGGGCAATCTGCCCACCGCGCCTGCGCTGATGGGCAACGTGGTCGTGTGGAAGCCGTCCCCGACGCAGACCCACGCCGCCGTGCTGCTCATGCGGCTGCTGGAGGAGGCCGGGCTGCCCAAGGGCGTCATCAACCTGGTCACCGGCGACGGTGTCGAGGTCTCAAAGGTGGCCCTGGAGCACCGCGATCTCGCGGGCATCCACTTCACCGGCTCGACGAAGACCTTCCAGTACCTGTGGAAGACGGTCGGCGCCAACATCGAGAAGTACCGCTCCTACCCGCGCCTGGTCGGGGAGACCGGCGGCAAGGACTTCGTCGTCGCCCACCCGAGCGCGGACCGCGCGGTGCTGAAGACGGCGCTCACCCGTGGCGCCTTCGAGTACCAGGGCCAGAAGTGCAGCGCGACCTCCCGGGCCTACATCCCGGCGTCGATCTGGAACTCCGGCTTCAAGGAGGAGTTCGCGGCCGAGGTCGACTACCTCACGATGGGTGACGTCACCGACCTCTCCAACTTCGTCGGCGCCGTCATCGACGAGCGTTCCTTCGCCAAGAACAAGGCGGCGATCGACCGCGCGAAGGCGGACCCGACCTGCACGATCGTCGCGGGCGGCTCCTACGACGACTCGGTCGGCTACTTCGTCCGCCCGACCGTCGTCGAGTGCGCCGACCCGGAGAACGAGGTCTTCACGACCGAGTACTTCGGCCCGTTCCTCGCCGTGCACGTGTACGACGACAGCTCCGCCGAGGCGTACGACGAGATGCTGACGCAGATGGAGTCGGTGTCGGACTACGCGCTGACCGGCTCGGTCATCTCCGGCGACCGCGCGGCCGCCGCGTACACGATGGAGAAGCTGCGCTACGCGGCCGGCAACTTCTACATCAACGACAAGTCGACCGGCGCCGTCGTCGGCCAGCAGCCCTTCGGCGGCGGTCGTGCCTCCGGCACCAACGACAAGGCCGGCGCCCCGCAGAACCTGATGCGCTGGACCCTGACCCGCGCCATCAAGGAGACGCTGGTCGCGCCGACCGACTACCCGTACCCGCACATGGGCTGACGCGTCGGCGTAGCGACACAAGCGTGATGGAGGAAGGGGCCGGGCTACTGCCCGGCCCCTTCCCGTTCTCCGTCGGCGGGTGCGTCAGCGGGTGCGGCCGCGTCCGAGGAAGTCCCGGATCAGCTCCGCGATCTGGCCCGCGTGCGTCTCCAGGGCGAAGTGCCCGGTGGGCAGCAGATGCACCTCCGCCTGCGGCAGGTCGCGGCGGAACGCGAGCGCGCCGGCCGGGACGAAGATCTCGTCACCGGCGCCCCAGACCGCCAGCAGCGGGACCTGGCTGGTGCGGAAGTACTCCTGGAAGGCCGGGTAGAGGGCGAAGTTGGAGCCGTAGTCGGAGATCAGGTCGAGCTGGATCTCCGGCTGACCGGGCCGGGCCATGAGGGCCGCGTCGTGCTCGTAGGCGTCGGGGCTCACGAGCTCCTGCCGCTCCGGCGGGACCCCGTGCAGGTACTGCCACTTGATCCCCTCCGGGCTGCTGATCTCCCGCACCGGCGCCTCGGTCTGCGGGGTCCGCTCCGCGATGAGCGCCAGCACCGGCGCCCAGGCCTCCGCCCCGAGCCCCTCCTCGTAGGCGTTGCCGTTCTGCGTGATGATCGCGGTCACCCGGTCGGGATGGGCGAGGGCGAGGCGCAGGCCGATGGGGGAGCCGTAGTCCTGGATGTAGAGCGCGAACTCCTTCAGGCCGAGCTGTTCGGTGAACTCCCCGGTGACGGCGGCCAGTTCGGCGAAGGTGTACCGGAAGTCCGCGGGCGCGGCCGACCGGCCGAAGCCGAGGTGGTCGGGGGCGATGACGCGGTGGCTGTCGGCGAGGAGCGGGATCAGGTCGCGGAACATGTGGGAGCTGCTCGGGAAGCCGTGCAGGAGCAGCAGGACCGGCGCGTCGGCCGGTCCCGCCTCCCGGTAGTACACCTCGTGGCCGCGGACGGTGGTGGTGCGGTGACGGACCTGGCGGTGGGCGTGGAGGGTCATGGCACGAGTGCACCACGCGAGCCTCTAACCAGTCAAGTGACTTTTAAAGGTTAGGTGACCGGCGCACCAGGATCTTCCCCGTGTTCCCGCCGCGCAGCATCAGCAGGAACGCCTCCACGATCCGCTCGAACCCGTCCACCACCGTCTCGTCCAGCGCCAGCGCCCCGCTCAGCAGATGCGGTACGGCGAACTCGTACAGCTCCTCCTGCACGTCCAGGTGATCGCGCACCAGGAAGCCCTCCATGCGCAGGCTCTTCTCCACCACGTCGGCGTGGTCGAACACCGCCGGCGTGGCGCCGGGCGTGTTGTACTGCCCGACCGTGCCGACGCGCACCACCCGCCCCCGGTCCCGCAGCGCGCCGATCGCCGCCCCGAGATGTTCGCCGCCCACGTTGTCGACGAAGGCGTCGATGCCGGTGGGGGCGGCCTTCGCCAGGAGGTCGGCGACCGGGCCGTCGTGATAGTCGAAGGCCGCGTCGTAGCCGACCTGCCGGGTCAGGTACCGCACCTTCTCCGCCGTGCCCGCGCTGCCGATCAGCCGGCCGGCGCCGAGCAGCCGCGCGAAGCGTCCCGTCGCCGTGCCGACCCCGCCCGCCGCCGCGGAGACGAACAGGTCCTCGCCCTCGCGCAGCCGGGCGATGCGGGTCAGGCCGACGTACGCCGTCAGACCCGTGCCGCCGAGGAGGCTCAAGTGCGCCGAGAGCGGCACCCCTTCGTACCGGGGGAGCCGTCTGACCTCCTCCGGGCGGACCACCGCGTGGGTGCGCCAGCCCTGCCGGTGGAAGACGATCTCGCCCTCGGGGAGGGCCGCCGGATCGCGGGTGGCGATGATCCGGCCGAGCGAGCGCCCCTCCAGCGGGGCGTTCAACTCGAAGTCGCCGTCCATCATTTCGCGGTGGTAGGGGTCGACCGACCAGTAGAGGTTCTCCACCAGGGCCGTCCCCGCGGCCGGTTCCGGGACCGGGGACTCGGCGAAGCGGAAGTGGCCGGGGGTGGGGAAGCCGGTCGGACGGGCGGTCTGCTGCACGGTGAGCGCGGTGCTGGTCATGGGAGGGGACCGTAGGCAGGAATGCGGGCGGCGGGCAGAGGGTTGCGTTCATGGAACGGGCCGATCCATGAGTCGCCCTCATAGCAGCAGGTGGGAGCCTCGGGTGAGCGCAGTCGATCTTGCGCCGCAGGAGTTGCGGACTCTGGTGGCCGTCGCCGACGAGGGGGGTTTCTCGGCCGCCGCCGCCCGGCTCGGGACCACCCAGTCGGCCGTCTCGCACGCGGTGCGGGGCATCGAGGGCAAGGTGGGGGTCGTCCTGTTCGAGCGCGGGCGGTTCGGCGCCCGGCCCACCCCGGCCGGCGACCGCGCGGTCGTCCACGCCCGACGCGTGCTGCGGATGCTCCAGGCCCTGGTCGCCGAGGTGCGGGGGGCCGGGGCGACGGGCGTCGGCACGGGCCGGGTCGACGGACCGTTGCGCATCGCGGCCTTCCGTAGTGCGGCCCTGCATCTGCTGCCGCCCGTCCTGGAGCGGCTGGCCGCGCGGCACCCGGGGATCGAGGCGACCGTGACCGTCGTACGGGAGGTGGGTCCGGGGACGGCCGGCGCGGTGGCCGAGGGGCTGGCCGACCTCGGGATCGCCACCTTCGGCACCAGCGCGCCGATCCCGCCGGAGCTGGTCGGGGACGTGCTGCTGGAGGAGCCGTACGCGCTGGTGCACCCGGCGGGTCACCCCGCCCCGCGCTCCCTCCCGCTCGTCGACTGGACGGAGAACTGCTCGTCCTCCACGCGCGCGTGGTGGGCCGCGCAGGACTGGATCCCCGCCGCGACCGTCCGCGCCGAGGACGACGGGGCGGTGCTGTCGATGGTGAGCAGCGGCCTGGGGATGGCGATCATGCCCGCGCTCTCCCTCACCCGGACGCCCCTCGGGACGGAGATCACCGACCTCGGCCCGGAGCGGCCCACCCGTCGGGTCGGCTATGTGACGACCCCGGAGCTGGCCACGACAGCGGCCGTCCGGGCCCTCGTCCGGGAGTTGAGGGCGACCGCGAAACCGCAGGTCGGTGCGGGGTGACCGGAGGCGCCGTCTCAGATAGTAGGAAGTCCGAGTAATTGTAGAGACAGGCGCGTGCTCCTCCTTTAGCTTTGTAGGAGCCGAACGTCTCGCTCGACCAAGCGAATGGCGGTCGTGAGCCGGGCCCCGTGCAGGCAATCCCTGCGGCCCGCTCCCCGCCCCCTGGGGGCACCCCCCGCCCATTAGGCAGAGGGGGAGTCTCGAAACCCCCTTCCGCACTCCCTGGAATTCGAAGGAGTCGATTCCCCATGGCCGAGACGACCGTCCGCCGCCGAGTCCGTCACCTCTCCCGTACGAGCGAGTCCGACCGCAAGAACGCCGCCGCGGCGCTCCAGCGTGCCCTCGACCGCCGTGACAACGGCGGTGAGACCGGCCACTGAGCCGAGCCGCCCCGCAGCCCGGGAGCCGCACCCGCACGGGGTGCGGCGCGGGCCCCGAACGGGACTTCGGGACCCGCGTCGCACCCCGACCCCGCACGACCTCAACCGCGCACCGCCCGCTCTCCATCGAGGCTTCCGTACCGCGACTTCTGTGTCCGTATGGCGGACGGTCCATGTCATCCCATGGGACGAGGGGTACGGTTCCGGTATGTCTCGCAGCCTCAATCTCGCAGTGATTCCCGGTGACGGCATCGGCCAGGAGGTCGTGGCCGAAGGTCTCAAGGTCCTCTCCGCCGTCCTCCCGCAGGATGTGAAGCTGGAGACCGAGGAGTACGACTTCGGCGCCCGGCGCTACCACGCCACCGGTGAGACCCTCACCGACGCGGACGCCGAGGCCCTCAAGCGGCACGACGCCATCCTGCTCGGCGCGATCGGCGACCCGAGCGTCCCCTCCGGCGTCCTGGAGCGGGGCTTCCTGCTCAAGCTGCGGTTCCTCTTCGACCACCACGTCAACCTGCGTCCGTCGAAGCTCCTCCCGGGTGTCGCCACCCCGCTGGCCGGCCAGCCGGAGATCGACTTCATCGTGGTCCGCGAGGGCACCGAGGGCCCGTACACCGGCAACGGCGGCACGATCCGCAAGGGCACCCCGCACGAGGTCGCCACCGAGGTCTCCGTGAACACGGCCTTCGGCGTCGAGCGCGTGGTCCGGGACGCCTTCGCCCGCGCCCAGGCCCGTCCCCGCAAGAAGCTCACGCTGGTCCACAAGAACAACGTGCTGGCCTTCGCCGGTCACCTCTGGACCAACGTCTTCAACCGGGTGGCCGCGGAGTTCCCCGACGTCACCACGGACTACATCCACGTGGACGCCGCGACGATCTACCTCGTCACGGACCCCGCGCGCTTCGACGTCATCGTCACCGACAACCTCTTCGGCGACATCATCACCGACCTCGCCGCGGCCGTCTCGGGCGGTATCGGCGTCGCCGCGAGCGGGAACATCAACCCGTCCGGCGAGTTCCCGTCCATGTTCGAGCCGGTGCACGGCTCGGCCCCGGACATCGCGGGCCAGGGCAAGGCCGACCCCACCGCCACGGTCCTCTCCGTCGCCCTGCTCCTGCGCCACCTCGGCTACGAGGCCGAGGCGGTCCGCATCGAGGACGCCGTCTCCGTCGACCTGGAGGAGCGCGGCTCGCTGCCCGCGCGCAGCACCTCCGAGATCGGTGACGCGCTCTCCGTACGAGTAGCCGGCTGACCCCGCGCTGCGCGAAACCTCTCGAAGCCGCCGGGTCGCATCCGCACCCGGCGGCTTCCGCATGTCCCCCGCCGGGTGCCACCATCAACCCTGGGTCGCATTCACGCCGTTTTTGGCCCTCGTCCGCCGCTTGCGATAATCGAACGTGGAGCCGCGGTATGAGGGAATGCTCGGACGTCCTGGCACCGGCCACTGGCCGTACGGGCGTGAGCGCGGCCCCGTCACTACAACCGGTGAAGGACAACCACTCATGACGACGCCCACGATCGAGCTCAAGCCTTCCGCCAGTCCCACGTCCGCCGCCGAGCGGCAGGCGATCCTGGCGAACCCCGGGTTCGGCCGCCACTTCACCGACCACATGGTGACGATCAAGTGGACCGAGGGCCGCGGCTGGCACGACGGTCAGCTCGTCCCGTACGCGCCGATCCCCCTCGACCCGGCCACCATGGTCCTGCACTACGCGCAGGAGATCTTCGAGGGCCTGAAGGCGTACCGCCGTCCCGACGGCTCGGTCGCCACCTTCCGCCCGGACCAGAACGCCAAGCGCTTCCAGCGTTCGGCCCGCCGGCTGGCCATGCCCGAGCTGCCGGTCGAGACGTTCGTCGAGGCGTGCGACGCGCTGGTCGGCCAGGACAAGGACTGGGTGCCCGCGCACGGCGGCGAGGAGTCCCTCTACCTGCGCCCGTTCATGATCGCGACCGAGGTCGGCCTGGGTGTGAAGCCGGCCAACGAGTACCTGTTCCTCGTCATCGCCTCGCCGGCCGGCGCCTACTTCCCGGGTGGCGTCAAGCCCGTCTCCATCTGGGTCTCCGAGGAGCACGTGCGCGCCGTCCCCGGTGGCATGGGCGACGCCAAGACGGGCGGCAACTACGCCGCCTCCCTGCTCGCCCAGGCCGAGGCCGCCGCCCAGGGCTGCGCCCAGGTCTGCTACCTCGACGCGGTCGAGCGCAAGTGGGTCGAGGAACTCGGCGGCATGAACCTGTACTTCGTGTACGAGGACAAGATCATCACGCCCTCGCTGACGGGCTCCATCCTGGAGGGAGTCACCCGTGACAGCCTCCTCACCGTCGCCCGCGACCTCGGCTACGAGGCCGAGGAGGGCCGGGTCTCGGTCGAACAGTGGCAGCGCGACTCCGAGAGCGGCGCCCTCAAGGAGGTCTTCGCCTGCGGCACCGCGGCCGTGATCACCCCGGTCGGCACGGTCAAGCGCACCGGTGGCGAGTGGCAGCAGTCCGGCGACGAGCCGGGCGAGGTCACCCTCAAGCTCCGCCAGGCGCTGCTGGACATCCAGCGCGGCACGGCCGAGGACAAGCACGGCTGGATGCACGAGCTGGGCTAGTCGCCCCTGCCCCGTCAGGGTCACCGCGTAGGGCCGTCTCGTCAGGGCCACCCCGTCCGGGGTGGCCCTGTGGCGTTCTCGGGGCTCGCCCGTGTTTGAGCAGTGCTCAAAAGTTACTCGACATGTCTTCTGATAACCGAGGAGAACATTTAGAGTACTGCTCAAAGAAAGGGAGAGTAACGTGCGACTCACCCCCACCGAACGGGACCGCCTGCTGCTCTTCGGCGCGGCGGAGCTCGCCCGGGCGAGAAGGGCCCGCGGGCTGCGGCTCAACGTGCCGGAAGCCACCGCGCTCATCGCGGACACCGTCTGCGAGGCCGCCCGGGACGGCGCCCGGCTCGCCGAGGCCATCGCGCGCGCCCGGTCGGTCCTCGGCCCGGACGACGTGCTGCCGGGCGTCGCGGACATCGTCACCGAGGTGCATGTCGAGGCCGTCTTCGACGACGGCTCGCGCCTCGCGGTCGTCGGCGACCCGATCGCCGGGGGCACGCTCGGGGACCGGGCGCCGGGGGCCCTGCTGCCGGGGCCCGAGCACGCCGAGCCCGAGGCGGCCGTACGGCTGGCGGTCACGAACACGGCGACCGTGCCCGTCTCCGTCACCTCCCACTTCCACTTCTTCGAGGCCAACCCCCGGCTCGACTTCGTACGGGAGAAGGCCTACGGCATGCGGCTCGCCGTCCCCGCCGGCTCCTCCGTGCGCTTCGGGCCGGGGGAGAGCGCCGAGGTGGGGCTCGTGCCGATCGGCGGCGACCGGGTCGCGATCGGCTTCGCCGGTCTGGTCGACGGGCCGCTCGACGCGCTGGGGGCGAAGGACGAGGCCCTGCGCCGGGCCGCCGCCTGCGGATATCTGGGCGCGGAAGCGGGAGGGACCCGATGAACCCCTACGAGTACGCCGCCACCCACGGCCCCCGGGCCGGCGACCGGGTCCGGCTCGGTGACTCGGGGCTGGTCATCCGCGTCGAGTCGGACGCGCAGCGGCAAGGCGACGAGTTCCTCGCCGGCTTCGGCAAGACCGCCCGGGACGGACTGCACCTCAAGGCCGCCGCCGTCCGCGAGACCTGTGACGTCGTGATCAGCAACGTCGTCGTGATCGACGCCGTGCAGGGGATCCGGAAGGTGTCGATCGGCATCCGCGAGGGCCGGATCCACGCGATCGGCCGGGCCGGGAACCCCGACACCCTCGACGGGGTCGACGTCGTCGTCGGCACGGGCACGTCCATCGTGTCCGGCGAGGGGCTGATCGCCACCGCCGGCGCCGTCGACACCCACGTCCACCTGCTGTCGCCGCGGATCATGGAGGCCTCGCTGGCCTCCGGGGTGACCACGGTCGTCGGGCAGGAGTTCGGGCCCGTGTGGGGCGTCGGCGTCAACTCGCCCTGGGCGCTGCGGCACGCGTTCAACGCGTTCGACGCCTGGCCGGTCAACATCGGCTTCCTCGGCCGGGGTTCGTCCTCGTCCGCCGCGCCCCTGGTGGAAGCCCTCGCCGAAGGCGGCGCCTCGGGCTTCAAGGTGCACGAGGACATGGGCGCCCACACCCGGGCGCTGGACACGGCGTTGCGGGTCGCCGAGGAACACGACGTCCAGGTCGCCCTGCACAGCGACGGGTTGAACGAGTGCCTGTCGGTCGAGGACACCCTGCGGGTGCTGGAGGGCCGGACCATCCACGCCTTCCACATCGAGGGCTGCGGCGGCGGGCATGTGCCGAACGTGCTGAAGATGGCGGGCGTCGCCAACGTCATCGGCTCCTCCACCAACCCCACCCTCCCCTTCGGCCGGGACGCCGTCGCCGAGCACTACGGCATGATCGTCTCCGTCCACGACCTCAAGACCGATCTGCCGGGCGACGCCGCCATGGCCCGCGACCGGATCCGGGCCGGCACCATGGGCGCCGAGGACGTCCTGCACGACCTGGGCGCGATCGGCATCACCTCCTCCGACGCCCAGGGCATGGGCCGGGCGGGCGAGACGGTCCGCCGTACGTTCGCCATGGCCGGGAAGATGAAGGCCGAGTTCGGCGCCCCGGACGACGACCACGACAACGAGCGCGTCCTGCGCTACATCGCCAAGCTGACCGTCAATCCGGCCATCGCCCACGGTCTCGCGCACGAGGTCGGCTCCCTCGAGGTCGGCAAGCTCGCCGACATCGTGCTGTGGCGCCCCGAGTACTTCGGCGCCAAGCCGCAGCTCGTGCTCAAGTCGGGCTTCCCGGCGTACGGCGTGGTCGGCGACCCGAACGCGGCCACCGACACCTGCGAACCCCTGGTCCTCGGCCCGCAGTTCGGGGCGTACGGGGCCACGCCCGCCGACATCTCGGTCGCCTTCGTCGCCCGGGCCGCCCTCGACCAGGGCGGCGACGCGATGCCGACCCGCCGCCGCCGGGTCGCCGTCCGCGGCACCCGCGGCATCGGCCCCGCCGACCTGCGCCGCAACTCCCGTACCGGAGCGGTCGACGTCGACCAGCGCACCGGCCTGGTCACCCTCGACGGCGAGCCGCTGCGCTCCGAGCCGGCCGAGTCCGTCTCCCTCAACCGCCTGTACTTCCTCTGAGGACCGCTGATGTCTGCTGCCGCCGACGGCTTCCGCATGCCCGCCGAGTGGGCCCCGCACGAGCGCACCTGGATGGCGTGGCCGGGCCCCAACCCCACCTTCGACGACCCCGACGACGTGGCCGCCTCCCGCGCCGCCTGGGCCTCGGTCGCCCGCGCGATCCACCGCTTCGAGCCGGTGACGGTGGTGTGCGGCCCCGGACGGTCGGCGGACGCCCGCGCCCTCCTCGGCCCGGGCGTCGACACGGTCGAGCGCGAACTCGACGACGCCTGGATGCGGGACATCGGCCCCACCTTCCTGACCGGCCCGAACGGTGAACTCGCCGCCGTCGACTGGACGTTCAACGGCTGGGGCGCCCAGAGCTGGGCCCGCTGGGAGCACGACGCGAAGATCGCCGCCCATGTCTCGGACCTCGCGGGCGCGCGGACGTACGCCTCGAAGCTGGTCAACGAGGGCGGCGCGATCCATGTCGACGGCGAGGGGACGGTCCTGCTGACCGAGACGGTCCAACTCGGTCCGCAGCGCAATCCGGGGTGGACGCGGGAGCAGGTCGAGGCGGAGATCCACGCCATGCTCGGCACCCGCAAGGCGATCTGGCTGCCCCGCGGACTCACCGGCGACTACCCTCCCCACGGCTTCGGCACCCTCGGCCACGTCGACATCGTGGCCGCCTTCGCCCGCCCAGGAGTCGTCGTCGCCCACCACCAGCCCGACCCGGCGCACCCCGACCACGAGGTGACGAAGGAGGTCATCGGGCTGCTGAAGGCGCAGACCGACGCGCGCGGCCGCCGTCTGGAGGTCGTCGAGGTCGCCGCCCCGACCGTCCTGGAGGCCGACGGCCACTGGGCCGACTACTCGTACATCAACCACTACCTGTGCAACGGCGGCGTCGTGCTCTGCGGTTTCGACGACCCGCGCGACGAGCTCGCGGCGGACGTCTTCTGCCGCCTGTTCCCGGACCGCACGGTCACGCTGGTGGACGCCCGTACGATCTTCTCCGGCGGCGGTGGCATCCACTGCATCACCCAGCAGCAGCCGAGGGTCTGAGATCCGAGAGACTCCGGGGCATCCGAGAGATCCGACAGATCCGAGAACAGGGGAGCCGGGAAATGGCCGGAGCGGCACGGGCGCGCAAGAACGCGCCGCCCCGCGAGGACGTCCTCGCCGCCGCCATGGAGATGATCGCCGAGCGCGGTCTGGAGAAGCTCACCATGGCGGGGCTCGGCCGCGAGGTCGGGATGAGCAGCGGCCATCTCCTCTACTACTTCCACTCCAAGGACGAGCTCCTGCTGCGCACCCTGGAGTGGAGCGAGGGCCGGCTCGGCGCCGAGCGCGCCCGGCTGCTGGCCCGTGCCGCCCCCGCCCGCGAGCGCCTCGACGCCTACGTCGACCTGTACGTCCCCGACGGCCACCGCGACCCGCACTGGACGCTCTGGCTGGAGGTCTGGAACCGCTCGCAGAACGCCGCCGTCGACGCGGTCGCCCGGGACCGCCAGGCGGCCATCGAGGGCGCCTGGCACCGCGACCTGGTCGCCCTGCTGGCGGAAGGGGTGTCGCGGGGCGAGTTCCGGCGCGTGGACCCCGACCGGTTCGCGGCCCGGCTGCGCGCCCTCCTCGACGGCTTCTCCATCCATGTGGCGATCGGGCTGCGGGGCACGGGCCGGGAACAGGTCCTCGGGCACGTCCGGGAGTTCCTGGCCGAGGGCCTTCTCGCGGCCGCGTGAGAACGCGCTGCTCGCATCCTGAGACACCCGGTGAGCAAACGGGCGGTATGTGCCAGACTGCCGCCGTGCTCTCGTTCGCCACGATTATTGGCAGCAGGCGCGCCGGTCCGCAGTGACCGCTCCGTACGACCAGGTACGAGCGGACATCGTGTCCTCGACCCGCGCGCAGACCTCTCGCACCCGCGAGGGGTTTTTTCGCTTTTCTGGCCCACCCGCAGCCGGGAGCGAGAGCGCGAGGGACCATGGGGGGATGGTGGAGCCGGTCATTCCGGTAACGACCGAGATCCAACACAGGAGCCTTCAGACCATGACCGCAACCAGCGAACTCGACGACTCGTTCCACGTCTTCGACACCACCCTGCGCGACGGCGCGCAGCGTGAGGGCATCAACCTCACCGTCGCCGACAAGCTGGCCATCGCCCGGCACCTGGACGACTTCGGAGTGGGCTTCATCGAGGGCGGCTGGCCCGGCGCCAACCCGCGCGACACCGAGTTCTTCGCCCGCGCCCAGGAGGAGATCGACTTCAAGCACGCCCAGCTGGTCGCCTTCGGCGCCACCCGCCGGGCGGGCGCGAAGGCCGCCGAGGACCCGCAGGTCAGGGCGCTGCTGGAGTCGGGCGCGGGGGTCATCACCCTGGTCGCGAAGTCCCACGACCGGCACGTCGAGCTGGCCCTGCGCACGACGCTCGACGAGAACCTGGCGATGGTGAGCGACACGGTCTCCTTCCTGAGGGAGCAGGGCCGCCGCGTCTTCGTCGACTGCGAGCACTTCTTCGACGGCTACCGCGCCAACCCGGAGTACGCGAAGGCGGTCGTCCGGGCCGCCGCCGAGGCCGGCGCGGACGTGGTCATCCTCTGCGACACCAACGGCGGCATGCTCCCGGCGCAGATCCAGGCGGTCGTCTCCACCGTCCTCGCCGACACCGGCGCCCGCCTCGGCATCCACACCCAGGACGACACCGGCTGCGCGGTGGCGAACACCCTGGCCGCGGTGGACGCGGGCGCGACCCACGTCCAGTGCACGGCGAACGGCTACGGCGAGCGGGTCGGCAACGCGAACCTGTTCCCGGTGGTCGCGGCCCTGGAGCTGAAGTACGGCAAGAAGGTACTGCCCGAGGGCCGGCTGCGGGAGATGACCCGCATCTCGCACGCGATCGCCGAGGTCGTCAACCTGACGCCGTCCACGCACCAGCCGTACGTGGGAGTCTCCGCCTTCGCCCACAAGGCCGGCCTGCACGCCTCGGCCATCAAGGTCGACCCGGACCTCTACCAGCACATCGACCCCGAGCAGGTCGGCAACACCATGCGGATGCTGGTGTCGGACATGGCCGGACGGGCCTCCGTCGAGCTCAAGGGCAAGGAACTCGGCGTCGACCTGGGCGGCGACCGTGAAGTGGTCGGCCGGGTCGTGGAGCGGGTCAAGGAACGCGAGCTCAAGGGCTACACCTACGAGGCGGCGGACGCCTCCTTCGAGCTGCTGCTGCGGGCCGAGGTCGAGGGCCGGCCGCTCAAGTACTTCGAGGTCGAGTCCTGGCGCGCCATCGTCGAGGACCGCCCCGACGGCACCCACGCCAACGAGGCCACGGTCAAGCTGTGGGCCAAGGGCGAGCGCATCGTCGCGACGGCGGAGGGCAACGGCCCGGTCAACGCCCTGGACCGCGCCCTGCGCGTGGCCCTGGAGAAGATCTACCCCCAGCTGGCCAAGCTCGACCTGGTCGACTACAAGGTCCGCATCCTGGAGGGCGTCCACGGCACCCAGTCCACCACCCGCGTGCTGATCTCCACGACGGACGGCACGGGCGAGTGGTCCACGGTGGGTGTCGCGGAGAACGTGATCGCCGCCTCCTGGCAGGCCCTGGAGGACGCCTACACGTACGGGCTGCTGCGGGCCAAGGTGGAGCCCGCCGAGTAGGCGGCGCCCGGCGGGAGTCCTCGGCCGGTGTCCTCGGCGGGAGTCCTCGGCGAGCCCTTCTAACTCGCCGAGGATCCCCGCACCGCTGCGTGAGCAAGTGACGGCTTCCGGGGCGCGTCAAGGGGTCGCGCGTTCATCTGTCGAACGGACAACGTCCCTGATCCGGACGGGTGTCGCGGCCGTACCAGTTCTGGTGTGAAGTCTTGACGGCGCAACGGGTCGCCAGTTAACTCACGGCGTGATCTAAGTCATGAGTGGACCACGAGAGTAGAGGGACGTTCCATGCGAAGAACCGCCCTGCTCGCCTCCGCCACCCTGTTGACCGCACTGCTCCCGATGACCGCCGCCGGCGCGTCCGGCGCCGACGACCCCGCCCCCGTCCCGGTGGACCGCTTCGAGGGCGAGGTCCCGTTCGCGAACCCGCCCGCCGAGGGCGTCTTCACCTGGGGCAGCGACGGCGACGACCCGCCCACCCTCCGGCTGACGGCCCGTGCGGACGCCCCCGAGGGCGAGAAGGTCCTCACCGGCAGCTACGACATCAGCGGTTACGGCGGCTTCACCCACGACTTCGCCTTCGCGGAGCCCGCCCACGACTGGTCCGCCCACCAGGGCATCCGATTCTGGTGGGAGGGCCGCGACAACGGCAAGAAGATCGCCTTCGAGCTCAAGGACGGCGGCGCGAACGGAGAGGCGTCCGAGCTCTGGACGACCTCCTTCACCGACGACTGGACCGGCTGGAAACAGGTCGAGATCCCCTTCACCGAGTTCACCTACCGCACGGACTACCAGCCCGTCGGCGGCATCGACCAGGTCCTCGGCCTCACCGAGACCTGGGGATACGCCCTCACCCTCCCCGTCGGAGTCCAGGGCGACTTCGCCATGGACGGCGTAGAGCTCTACGGCCGGGCGGACCAGTCGCTGCGCGCCGCCGTCACCACCGACGCGGCCGTGTACCCGGTCGAGGAGGGCGGCACGGCCGCCGTCAGGCTCACCGTCGCCACCACCGGCGCCGCCCCCCTCGACGAACCCGTCACCGTCGCCTACGAGACCGCCGCGACCGGCACCGCCGAGCCCGGCAAGGACTACACCCCGGTCACCGGCACCGTCACCTTCCCGGCGGGCACCCCCTCCGGTGCCACCCGCACGGTCGCCGTCCGCACCCTCGCGGACAAGCGGGCCGAGTCCGCCGAGACCGTCCCGCTCCGGCTGACCGTCACCGGCGCCAAGCCCCCGGCCGAGACCCCGCAGGTCGTGGTCGACGCGCACGGACTGCCCTATCTGAACGCCAAGTTGCCGGTGAGGAAGCGCGTCGCCGATCTCCTGTCGCGGATGAGCCTCGCGGAGAAGGCCGGCCAGATGACCCAGGCGGAGCGCGGCGCGCTCACCTCTCCCGGTGACATCGCCGCGTACGACCTCGGCTCGCTGCTCTCCGGCGGCGGCTCGACCCCGACGCCCAACACCCCCGCGGCCTGGGCGAAGATGATCGACGCGTTCCAGCTCCGGGCGCAGGCCACGCGCTACCAGATCCCGCTGATCTACGGCGTCGACGCCGTGCACGGCCACAACAACCTGGCCGGCGCGACCGTCATGCCGCACAACATCGGCATCGGGGCGACCAGGGACCCCGCTCTCGCGGAGCGGACCGGCGCGGTGACCGCGGCCGAGGTCCGGGCCACCGGGATCCCCTGGGACTTCGCCCCCTGCCTCTGCGTCACCCGCGACGAACGCTGGGGCCGCTCCTACGAGGCGTACGGCGAGGACCCGGCACTGGTCCAGGCCATGGAGACGGTGATCCAGGGTCTCCAGGGCCGGGCGAGCGGCGCGGACCTGAAGGACGACGACAAGGTCCTCGCCACCGCCAAGCACTTCGTCGGCGACGGCGGCACCGCGTACGGCTCCTCCACGACCGGCACGTACACCGTCGACCAGGGCGTCACCAAGGTCACCCGGCAGGAACTGGACGCCGTCCACCTGACGCCCTTCCGGACCGCCGTCGACCGCGGGGTCGGCACCGTCATGCCGTCCTACTCCTCGCTCGACATCGCGGGCGACGGCCGGGGGCCGGTCAAGATGCACGCCCGCGCCGACCTGCTGAGCGGCGTGCTGAAGGACCGCATGGGCTTCGACGGGTTCCTCATCAGCGACTGGGCGGCCATCGACCAACTCCCGGGCGACTACGCCTCCGACGTCCGTACGTCGGTCAACGCGGGCCTCGACATGATCATGGTCCCGTACGCCTACAAGGACTTCCACGCCACGCTGCTCGACGAGGTCGAGGCCGGCCGGATCGGCGAGCGGCGGATCGACGACGCCGTCTCGCGCATCCTCACGCAGAAGTTCAAGCTGGGCCTCTTCGAGAAGCCGTACGCCGACACCGGCGGCGCGTCCGCCATCGGCTCCGCCGGGCACCGGGCCGTCGCGCGCGAGGCGGCCGCCGAGTCGCAGGTGCTGCTGAAGAACTCCGGTGGAGTGCTGCCGCTGAAGAAGAGCCAGAAGGTGTACGTCGCCGGCTCCAACGCCGACGACATCGGCAACCAGACCGGCGGCTGGACCATCACCTGGCAGGGCGCCTCCGGAGAGATCACCCAGGGCACGACGATCCTGGAGGGGATGAAGAAGGCCGGCGGCGACGTCACCTACTCGAAGGACGCCTCGGCGTCGACGGACGGGTACGACGTGGGTGTGGTGGTCGTCGGCGAGACCCCGTACGCCGAGGGCGTCGGCGACGTCGGCAACGGCAACGACCTGGAGCTGACCGCCGCCGACCGGGCGGCCGTCGACACGGTGTGCGCCGCCATGAGGTGCGCGGTGCTGATCGTCTCCGGGCGGCCCCAGCTGATCGGTGACCGGCTCGGCGACATCGACGCGCTGGTGGCGTCCTGGCTGCCGGGCACGGAGGGCGACGGCGTGGCCGACGTCCTGTACGGCAGGCGGGCCTTCACCGGACAGCTTCCGGTGACCTGGCCGAAGTCCCAGGCCCAGCTGCCGATCAACGTCGGCGACGCGGCGTACGACCCGCAGTTCCCCTACGGCTGGGGTCTGACGACCCTGAGCCACGTGCCGGAGGGCGGCGCGGCGACCCTGCGGGGGCTGAGGGCCGCGGCCGCCGTGGCCGAGCGGGCCGGCGCCGACGAGGCGGGACGGGCACTGGTCGGGAAGGCCAGGCTCATCGTCCAGCAGAAGGTGGGCCAGGCCGTCACGGCGGCGGTCGCCAAGCCCTTCGCCGACGCGGATCACCTGTTGCTGACCGGCCGGTACGCGAAGGCGGTGGAGCAGCTGACGGCGGCGTACCGGGCGGCGTCCGCGCCCCCGCATTCCCAGCCGTCCGAATAGGCGGCTTTTGGTGGCTTTCGGGTAGCTTCAAAGTATGAAGGTCGCTCTATCGGCCCGAAGCTCTGCCGGACCGCTGATCGCACTGGCGCTCGCCGTCCTGACCGCTCTGGCGGTCCTGACGGCGGGCGCCCCGCGCGCCTTCGCGGCCACCGGCGTCTCGACGATCGCCGCGGCCCTGCGCGAGAGCCCCCTCTACGTCGATCCGGAGGCGAGCTCCCAGCTGTCCCAGGCGGACGCGCACGCGCTCCAGCAGCAGATCGAGGGCGCTGACAAGCCCCTGTTCATCGCCGTCCTGCCCGCCGGCTACCCCACGGCGGACCTCTTCACCGACCTGCGCACCGCCACCGGCGTGACCGGCCTGTACGCGATCCGCCTCGGCGACCGCTTCGACGCCCGCGCCGACTCCTCGGTCCTGTCCCGCACGGCCGTCCGCAACCTGGTCGCCAGTGTCCAGGGCGAGGACGACGCCAAGACCCAGCTGACCGACTTCACCGACCGCGCCCTGGCCAACATGGGCGGCTCGGCCCCCGAGAGCTGGAGCTCCTCGGGCGGCGGCGACGGGATCTCGTCCACCGCGCTGATCACGGCCGGGGTGGTGCTGGTTGCGGGCGGGGCGGGCGCCTACACCCTCGTACGGCGCAACCGCCGACGGCACGCGGCGGAGCAGCGGGCCGCCCTCGAGCGGCTGCGGGTCGTCGTCGACGAGGACATCACGGCCTTCGGCGAGGAGCTCGACCGCCTGGACTTCCATCCCTCGGAGCCGGGCGCCGACGACTCCATGCGCGCCGACTACGAA
Source organism: Streptomyces sp. NPDC102259 (assembly GCF_044766465.1). Taxonomy (NCBI): domain Bacteria; kingdom Bacillati; phylum Actinomycetota; class Actinomycetes; order Kitasatosporales; family Streptomycetaceae; genus Streptomyces; species Streptomyces sp. NPDC102259. The sequence continues at coordinate 119,038 of NZ_JBIWMA010000010.1, forward strand.
CGCGCCCTGGACGCCTACGAGCAGGCGAAGTCGGTCATGGCGGCCGCGACGAGACCCGAGGACGTCCGCGCCGTCACCCAGGCGCTGGAGGACGGCCGTTTCTCCCTCGCCCAGCTGGCCGCCCGCCGTACGGGACGGCCGTTGCCCGAACGCCGGCCGCCGTGCTTCTTCGATCCCCGCCACGGCCCCTCGGTCACCGACGCCACCTGGACGCCGCCCGGCGGGGCCACCCGCGAGGTCCCGGTCTGCGCGGCGGACGGGACCCGCCTGGCCGACGGCCGCGACCCGGTGATCCGCGAGGTCGACAGCGACTACGGCCGCCGCCCGTACTGGGAGGCCGGCCCCGCCTACGGCCCCTGGGCGGGCGGCTACTTCGGCGGCGGCATCCTGCCCGGCCTCCTCGTCGGCACGATGCTCGGCGGCATCATGGCCGCCCCGTCCTACGCCTCCGACTACGGCACCGGCTACGGCGACTTCGGCGGGGGTTACGAGGGCGGCGACGTCTCCGGCGCCGACTTCGACCCCGGCGACTTCGGCGGCTTCGGGGGCGGCGGGGGAGGGGACTTCGGCGGGGGCGGCGGGGGCGACTTCGGCGGCGGGTTCTGACGCCCGGCCCGGTGCGGTGGTTCAGCCGCGCGGGTTCGGGGCGGTGCCTCACTCGCCACGGGCCCGGCGCGCGACGGCGCCGGGCCCGTGGACGTCGTACGAGGCACTCCCGTTCAGTTCACGGGATGGGTGCGCGTCAGAGCGAGGCCGCCGCCGAGGCGATGGCCGAGGCGAAGGTGGAGACCTCGGAGTAGACGCCGGGGGCGTTGGCCCGGGCGCAGCCGATGCCCCAGCTCACGATGCCGACCTGGACCCAGGCGTTGGCGGAGTCCCGGCGGAACATCGGGCCGCCCGAGTCGCCCTGGCAGGTGTCGGTGCCGCCGGCCGCGTATCCGGCGCAGATCTCGTCACTGGCGACGAGGCCGCTGTAGCCGCTGTACGCACGACAGGTCGCGTCGCTCACGAACGGCACGGTGGCCTTGAGCAGGTAGCGCTGCTGGGCGCCGCCCTCGCTGGCCGAGCCCCAGCCGGCGATGGTGAAGGTGCCGGTGTTGTACTGCGTGGTGGTGGCGATCTTCAGGGTGGACTGGGTGGTGATGGGCGAGGCGAGCTTGATGAGCGCCCAGTCCTTGCCGTTGCCGTTGTAGCCGGGGGCCCGGTACACGTAGGTCGACTTGACCTGGACCCGGCCGGTGGTGGACTGGAGGTCCACGACGCCGGCGGTGGCGGTGATGCTGGTGTTGGCGCCGGTCCCGCTGACGCAGTGCGCGGCGGTGAGCACGATCTGCTGGGTGTAGAGCGCTCCGCCGCAGCCCATGGAGAGCCGGACCATGAACGGGAACTCGCCCTGCGCGGCACGGGTTCCGCCGACGACGGGGGAGGGGGCGGCCTGTGCGGAGGAGAGGGGCTGAAGGCTGGCGATCGCGAGGGCGGCCGCGCCGACGGCGGCGAATCTCTTGAACGCGGTGAGGAGTCTCTTCAAGGTGCTGCCTTCCGTGGGGGGTTGGCTTGACGTGAGCATGTCAACGCAAGTTGCGCACCGCAAAGAGATGTCCATGCGCTGGCATGGTCAGGTCAAATCTGTTGCTGGATTATGAGAACTCCGCAAGCCCTCACACAAGGGGGCTGATTCAGCCACTTCCGTCCGCCGCCGGCCCCACTCGCCCACCGTCGGCCCCACCCGTCCCCTTGGCGGCTCCACCCGTCCGACTGGCGGCCGCTCGCCGGGGCGCGGCCGGCCGCCAGTGCCTGGGGAGGCGACGTCAGTCCTGGACCGCCGCCTTCGCGAAGTCGAGCAGCCCCTCGAAGTCGATCGCCCCCGGATCCCCGTGCGCGTTCTCCGGTACGTGCATGTGCCCGCACACCCCCTTGAACGCGTTCCACCGCTCCGCGCCCATCCGCTGACCGCCCCCGTTCCCGGCGGACTTCGGGTACGCGGGCCAGAGCGCCGGTCCGCGCAGCGGGACACGGTGGTGGATGTGCATCCAGGCCAGGTACTCGGCGAGGGCGCGCAGCGCCCACTCCGGCGCCTTGGGCCAGTAGACGTGGGCCTGGTCGCGGGCCTTCCACTTGGCGTGCGTGTCGGGGTCGCAGGTGCCGACGAGCTCCGCCTGGCAGACGTTCAGGGTGTTCGTCTCGACGCCGCCGCGCTTGTTGACCAGCGCGCGTGAGGAGACGTCGATCTCGAAGTGCTGGTACCACTTCAGTTTCCTGGCGGCGAAGTCCGGCACCGCCGTCAGGTTGGGCGCGGCCGAGCCGCCCTGGTAGTCGGGCAGTGAACGCCCCTCGGTGGTGTGCAGGACGACGACGTTGACCTCCATGGGGTCGCCGCCGAAGTCGTCCTGGTACCAGTGGTCGCGGTTCGCGCCGGGGTAGTGCTGGGGTCCGGTCCTGGTGCTCATGCCTCGCGACTGTGACATGGAACACGCGAAGGGGTCGGGAGCTCTTCGCTTCCGACCCCTATTCGACGTTTTCCACCGTATTCGGCCGAGCGCTTACGCGTTCTTGATCGCCGAGATGTCGAAGTTCAGCTTGATCTTGTCCGAGACCAGGACGCCGCCCGTCTCCAGTGCCGCGTTCCAGGTCAGGCCCCAGTCCGAGCGGAGGATCTCGGCCTTGCCCTCGAAGCCGACGCGCTCGTTGCCGAACGGGTCCTTGGCGGCGCCGTTGAACTCCAGGTCGATGGTGAGCGGCTTGGTGACGCCGAGGATGGTCAGGTCCCCGGTGATCCGGTAGTCCTCGCCGCCCAGGGCCTCCGTCGAGGTGGAGCGGAAGGTCATGGTCGGGAACTCGTCGGTCTTGAAGAAGTCGGCGCTCTTCAGGTGGCCGTCGCGGTCGGCGGACCCGGTGTCGATGCTGTCCATCGTGACGTCGATGGAGGCGGTGGACTTCGACGGGTCGGCGCCGTCCAGGTGCAGCGAGCCGGTGAAGTCGTTGAACTTGCCCTTGACGTTCGTGACCATCGCGTGGCGGGCGACGAAGCCGAACGTCGAGTGGGCGGGGTCGATCGTGTAGTCGCCGGTCAGGGCGGCGAGCTCGGGGTTCACCGTGGTGACGGCGGTGGCGGTCTCGTCGGTGTTCTTGCGGCCGAAGATGCCCATGACGTGCTCCTTGGGGACGGGAAGATCGATTATGTTTAATCTTCAACGAGGTCAACAGGAACGACCGTAGACCTATTCCGTTCAATGTTCAACATCTTCGCCGCATGGGTGTCCGCCGCCGGAATCCGGCGGACGTGGACCGCCGTCCGGACGCTCCGTTTCACTCCGGCGAGGGCATGTGCACGCCGGGAATGTGAGGCGGGTCTCAGTCCCGGACTTTGTGCGACCCCTACAAGCCCCAGCCCCTCTGAGCAGTCGGAACGGCTGCATGTCCGCCCGGTTCTGTTCAGGGCTACCAGGAAAACGCGCCGGAGACTGTACGGAGTCGACGTCCCTCTTTCCTTGGTGGGCTTCGTAAGGTCACTACATGACCGTTTTGGAAGAGACGACGGGCGAGCCGACCGCGGTGCCTTCGGAACCCACGGATGCGCGCGGCCGCGTGGCCGAGCTGCACGAGATCCGTGCCCAGGCGCTGGCCGGCCCGAGCGAGAAGGCGACCCAGGCGCAGCACGCCAAGGGCAAGCTGACCGCCCGGGAGCGGATCGAGCTGCTCCTTGACCCGGGGTCCTTCCAGGAGGTCGAGCAGCTGCGCCGGCACCGGGCGACCGGGTTCGGCCTGGAGGCCAAGAAGCCGTTCACCGACGGTGTGATCACCGGCTGGGGCACGGTGGAGGGCCGTACGGTCTTCGTCTACGCCCATGACTTCCGCATCTTCGGCGGCGCGCTGGGCGAGGCCCACGCCACGAAGATCCACAAGATCATGGACATGGCCATCGCGGCCGGCGCCCCGCTGGTCTCGCTCAACGACGGCGCCGGCGCCCGTATCCAGGAGGGCGTCTCCGCCCTCGCCGGCTACGGCGGCATCTTCCAGCGCAACACCAGGGCGAGCGGGGTGATCCCGCAGATCTCGGTCATGCTGGGCCCCTGCGCGGGCGGCGCGGCCTACAGCCCCGCCCTCACCGACTTCGTCTTCATGGTCCGCGAGACCTCGCAGATGTTCATCACCGGGCCGGACGTGGTCAAGGCCGTCACCGGCGAGGAGATCAGCCAGAACGGCCTCGGCGGCGCGGACGTGCACGCCGAGACCTCCGGCGTCTGCCACTTCGCGTACGACGACGAGGAGACCTGCATCGCGGAGGTCCGCTACCTCCTCTCGCTGCTCCCGCAGAACAACCGCGAGAACCCCCCGCGCACCGAGTCCACCGACCCGGCCGACCGCCGCGGCGACGTCCTGCTCGACCTGGTCCCGGCGGACGGCAACCGTCCGTACGACATGACCAAGGTCATCGAGGAGATCGTCGACGACGGCGAGTACGTGGAGATCCACGAGCGCTGGGCCCGCAACATCATCTGCGCGCTGGCCCGGCTCGACGGCCAGGTCGTCGGCATCGTGGCCAACCAGCCGCAGGCCCTCGCCGGTGTCCTCGACATCGAGGCATCCGAAAAAGCTGCGCGCTTTGTCCAGATGTGTGACGCTTTCAATATCCCGATCGTCACTTTCCTGGACGTCCCCGGATTCCTCCCGGGCGTCGACCAGGAGCACGGCGGAATCATCAGGCACGGAGCGAAGCTGCTCTACGCCTACTGCAACGCGACCGTGCCGCGGATCTCCCTGATCCTGCGCAAGGCCTACGGAGGTGCCTACATCGTCATGGACAGCCAGTCCATCGGCGCCGACCTCACCTACGCCTGGCCGACGAACGAGATCGCCGTGATGGGCGCCGAAGGTGCCGCCAACGTCATCTTCCGGCGTCAGATCGCCGAGGCCGAGGACCCCGAGGCCATGCGGGCCCGCATGGTCAAGGAGTACAAGTCCGAGCTGATGCACCCGTACTACGCGGCGGAACGCGGCCTGGTCGACGACGTCATCGACCCCGCCGAGACCCGTGAGGTCCTCATCAAGTCGCTGGCCATGCTCCAGTCGAAGCACGCGGACCTGCCCTCGCGCAAGCACGGCAACCCCCCGCAGTAACCCGGCAACCCCCACGGGTAACCCACCGGATCCCCTGCGGAAACCTCATCCACGGAGACTTGCACCCATGAACGCTCCCGACATCCGCGTCGAGAAGGGCCACGCCGAGCCCGAGGAAGTCGCCGCCATCACGGCGATCCTCCTGGCCCGCGCGGCCGCCCAGTCGTCCCCGACCGAGACCCACCGAGGCCGCCCCAAGGCCGGCTGGCGCCGCCTGGAGCGCGAGGGCGGCTTCCGCGCCCCGCACAGTTGGCACTGAGACCCGCGCACGTCGCGGAAGGGCCCCTCTCGTCCGAGAGGGGCCCTTCCGTATGCGGTCGCTCACCCGGTCGGCGCGACAACGGCGAAGGCCCCCTCCGGGCGGAGGGGGCCTTTCGGCTGTCTGCTGCCGGTGCTACCGGAGTCGAGCCATCAACGCGTGCTCCACGAGCGTGATCAGCGCCGACTTGGCGTCCGCGCGGTGGCGGGCGTCGGTCGTGATGATCGGGGTGTCGGGGCCGATCTGCAGTGCCTCGCGGACCTCGTCCGGCTGGTAGGGCTGCGAGCCGTCGAAGCCGTTGAGGGCGACGACGAACGGCAGGCCGCTGTTCTCGAAGTAGTCGACGGCCGGGAAGCAGTCGGCGAGACGGCGGGTGTCCACGAGCACGATCGCGCCGATCGCGCCGCGCACCAGGTCGTCCCACATGAACCAGAAGCGGTCCTGGCCCGGCGTACCGAAGAGGTACAGGATCAGGTCCTGGTCCAGGGTGATACGTCCGAAGTCCATGGCGACCGTGGTGGTCGTCTTGTCCCCGGTGTGGGTGAGGTCGTCGATCCCCGCGGACGCGGACGTCATGACGGCCTCGGTGCGCAGCGGGTTGATCTCCGAGACGGCCCCGACGAACGTGGTCTTGCCCACGCCGAAGCCGCCCGCCACCACGATCTTCGCGGACGTGGTGGAGCGGGAAGGCCCTCCGCTAGAGCTTGCGAAGTCCACTGAGCACCCTTTCGAGCAATGTCACGGCTGGCTGGCCGCCGGCGCTCTCGTCGCCGCCGGGCTGATGGATGGCGACCAGTCCCGCCTCCGCCAAGTCGGCGACGAGGATCCTGGCCACGCCGAGAGGGATGGTCAGCAGCGCCGAGATCTCGGCGACCGACTTGATCTCTCGGCAGAGGTTGCAGATCCGCTGATGCTCGGGCAGTTGGCCCTGCATCTGGTGCGGCTGCGCAGTGGTGTGCACCAGCGCCTCGATGGCGAGCTGGTAACGCGGGCGGGTCCGGCCACCGGTCATGGCGTACGGACGCACCAGCGGGTTGTTCGACGCCCCTGCGGGCGCCGGCTCCGGGGTGCGGCGATGCGGCTGTACGGGCTGGATGCGCGGCGCCGACGGCTGGTCGTACGGGGACGGCCCGGGACCCTGCGGACCCTGGGGCGTGTACGGCCTCTGCTGGCTGGGCGCGGAGGGGAAGTTGTAACGGTTCGGGTTCTGGGAACCGTCGCCTTGGCCCTGGGCAGGGCCGTACGACCAGTTGCCCGAATTCGATCCGCCTGGGGGTGTTGCCACTCTCTCTCCTCCTCCGATGTGCCTGGCACCCATCACGTGGAAGCCGCGTCCCGAAACCCTACGGCCTCGGGACGCCAAAACGCACCGTTCGTTTGTTAGTTGAGGAGGCTCCCTTGGAGCTCCGCACGAAGGTCGGGGGTCAGAACCGAACCGGCTCGGTCCACCAGAAGGGCCATCTCGTACCCAATGAGGCCGATGTCCGCCTCGGGGTGGGCGAGAACCGCGAGGGAGGAACCGTCGGAGATGGACATGAGGAAGAGGAATCCCCGCTCCATCTCCACAACCGTCTGGTTCACGCTGCCGCCCTCGAAGATCCGGGAGGCGCCTGCCGTCAGGGACGTCAGGCCGGAGGCCACGGCCGCGAGCTGATCGGCCCGGTCGCGGGGGAAGCCTTCGGACATCGCCAGAAGGAGTCCGTCGGCGGAGACCACCACGGTGTGGGACACCCCCGGGGTGTTGTCCACGAAGTTGGTGATCACCCAGTTCAGGTTCTGTGCCGCCTGGCTCATCGGGCTCACACTAACGCTCCTGGTTGTAGGTGCTGTCAGGACCGAGGCCCTGGCCGTTCGTTTCACTGCTGCCTGCGCTGCGTCCGCGCTGGACGCCCCGACGCAGGTTGCTCAACCTGCCTCGGACGTCCTCCGGGGCGCGGGAGACCTGAGGGCCTCCCTGGGGGGTGCTCTCGGCGGCGCCCTCGATCAGATTGGCCTTGGGCACCCGCCGCGGCAGGCCGGAGGAGGTGACCCCGCCCGCCTTGGGCTTCTTCAGGGAGGAGGCCTGCTGCCAGCGCTCGTCGTTGGCCGAGCGCCAGGAGTCGCCGCCGCCGTTGCTCTCCGCGGGGGAGGCCGCCGGCTCCTGCTTCGCGGGCCGGGCGCCGTTCGCACCGCTCGCGGGGGAGCCGCGGCGGGGGAGACCGGCGTCGGTCAGCGCGTGGGAGGCGGAAGAGGTCGGTCCCGGACGGTCGAAGCCTACGCGGTTCTGCTCACCCGCGTCAGCGGCCTGCGCGGATTCCGCTTCCGGAGCGTACTGGTCCGGGTAGCTGTTCTGGTAACCGTTCGTGTGGCCGTTCTGCTGGGGCCAGTCGTCCTGGTAGGACTGCTGTTCCTGGTACGGCTGGAAGCCCTCGGACGCGGCGGCGGGGGCGGCCGTCCGGTCCTCCTGGCCCGGCTCCGCATACGCGGGGTCCGGGTAGCCGCCGTTCGACGCGAAGCCGTCGTTCTGCGGCAGGCCGCCGTTGCCGGAGAACGACTCGCCCTGCGGCACGCCGCCGTTCGGCGCGAAGTACTGGTCGTCGTACGCCGGGCGCTGCTGCTCCTCGTACGACGTCTGCTGGTCGAACGCCGCCGGCTGCTCGGCGTACCCGGTCGCACCGCTGTCGTAGCCGGCCCCGGCACCCTGCTGGGCGGGGTCGTAGCCGTTCTGCCCGGCGCCGTACGGCTGCTGCTGACGGGGCGCGTCGAAGCCTTCGGCGGGCTGCTGCTGGCCCGGCTGGCCCGGCTGGGACTCCAGGGCCGCACGACGCTCCTCGCGCATCAGCGAGCGGCCCACCGGGTCCAGGTCGCGGATGTCGTCGGGGACCTCGTACTGGCTGTCGTCGAAGCCCAGCTCCGCGGCGGTGCGCATCGGCAGACCGTTGCTGAAGTCCTCGCCGCCACCGCCGTAGTTCTGCTCCGGGATGATCTGCGAGACGGTGAACTCGTCGCGCGGCTGCTGCTGCTCGCCGCCACCACCGTGGGTGATGGCGTCCGGCAGCATGACCAGCGAGGTGGTGCCGGCCTGCTCGCCCGAGGGGCGCAGCTGGACGCGGATGCCGTGCCGGTCGGACAGCCGGCCGACCACGAACAGGCCCATGCGCTGCGAGATCGCGGCGTCCACCGTCGGCGGGTTGGCCAGCTTGTGGTTGATGTCCGCGAAGTCCTCGGCGGTGAGGCCGATGCCCTTGTCGTGGATCTCGATCATCACGCGGCCGTCGGGGAGACGGGTCGCGGTGACGCGGACCTTGGTCTGCGGGGAGGAGAACGTCGTGGCGTTCTCCAGGAGCTCGGCGAGCAGGTGCACGAGGTCGGTCACGGCACGGCCGTGGATCTCGGCCTCCGGTACGCCGGACAGCTCGATGCGCTCGTACTGCTCCACCTCGGAGGAGGCGGCGCGCAGCACGTCGACCAGCGGGACCGGCTGGTCCCAGCGACGGCCGGGCTCCTCGCCGGCGAGCACCAGGAGGTTCTCGCCGTTGCGGCGCATACGGGTCGCGAGGTGGTCCAGGCGGAAGAGGTGCTCCAGCTGGTCCGGGTCGGCCTCGTTGTTCTCCAGGTCGGTGATCAGGGTCAGCTGGCCCTCGATCAGGGACTGGTTGCGGCGCGAGAGGTTGGTGAAGATCGCGTTGATGTTGCCCCGGAGCAGAGCCTGCTCGGCGGCCAGTCGGACGGCCTCGCGGTGGACCTGGTCGAAGGCGCGGGCGACTTCGCCGATCTCGTCCCTGGTGTTGATGGGGATCGGCTGGACGCGGGTGTCCACCCGGCCCGGGTCGGTGCGCGAGAGCTGGTCGACCAGCATCGGCAGCCGCTGCTCGGCGATGCCGAAGGCGGCGTTGCGCAGCTGGCGCATGGCCTGGCTCATCTGGCGGGCCATGAGACTGGCGACGATGAACGCGGCGAGCAGGGCGATGATGACGATGGCGCCGTTGATGATGGCGTCCTGCTGCGCGTCGGAGGCGATCTCTCCGGCGTCGGTCACCGCACGGTCGATGAGCTCGCTCTCGACCTGGCTGTAGCCCTCGAACTTCAGCGTCGAGGCCGCCATCCAGGCATCGGCGGTGACGCCCTTCTCGGCGAGCTGTGCCGGAGACTGACCACTGCTGATCGCCTGGATCATCTTGGTCATGGTCGGCGGGGCGGTGAAGTCCTCACCCGCGGCGTCGGCCTTGGCCTTCGCGTCGGCGGCCTGCTGCGCGCCCTCCTCGGTCTTCTCCTTCATGACCTCGGTGAGCCGCGCGGCGTCCTCGGTGGTGCCACCGGAGACGTACTCCTGCTGGGCGATGCCCTCGAGGTAGGCGTACGAGGTGAAGGCGGTGAGCTGCTGCCGGAAGATCGTCTCGTCGGGGCTGGGCCGGACCAGCAGGTGCATGCCGATGGCGCGCTGGAGGGACTCGGCGCCCTTGGCCAGGGCGACCGCGTAGACGGTGCGGCCGTAGGCGGTGATGTTGCCGGTGCCGAGGCCGAGTTCGTTGGAGAACTCCATCAGCAGGTGCTCGACCGCGACGTAGCCCTCTTCGGTCTTCACCGGGTCCAGGGCCTTGGTGTAGGCGGCGGCGCGAATCTTGGCCAGGGTCGGCTCGGCCGCCTCCACCAGCTTCAGACGGCGCTGGAGGCCTTCCTTGTCCGGCATCCCGACGACCTCGTCGTGGAAGGCGGTGGCCTTGGCGTCGGTGGTGGCGCGGGCCGCCTTGACGTCCGAGTCGTCCTTCTTGGACTGGAGCAGCGGCTGCGCGCTGATGTCCCGCTCGTTGAGCAGGGCCTCGGCGTACTCGCCGGCGGCGGCCACGATCTTCGCCGTCTTCTCGGCGTCGCGGGCCTCCTGCCAGGTGTCGATCGAGTTCTTCACCTGGAAGCCGCCCATGACCAGGCCGACCATCACGGGTATGAGCAGGATCGCGTTCAGCCGGGTGGGCACCCGCCAGTTCCGCGGGGAGAGGCGGCCGCCGCTCTTCGCGGGTGCGGACGCCGGCTCCGAACCGGGCACAGGGGCGGGCGCCGCTCCGCGCGGCGGCGGGGTGAAGTTGCCCCGGGCCGCCGGCTCGGGACTTTGCTTGCTTCGCCTCACTCGACCAACAACCTCTCGGCGGTCGGCACCTTCGTCGTGCCGCAGTGTCTCAGAGCCCGGTCAGCCATCGACCATGAGTACGTCATTGACTATTGGGCAGTTCAGGCATTCCAGCACGGCGACCAGCGCTCTTCCAAACATGAGAAAGCGCTGGTTCGATGTGATGTAAGCCCCAGATAAAACGGTCAAAAAGAACGAGCCCCGCCAAAAGGCGGGGCTTTCGTGTGCGCAGCGAGACCACGCGACCGCGACGCGTGTCGATACCTGTGGATTCCACTGCCGAAACGTTATGAACACCGGAGCCGACCGTGTCAAAGGCCACAGTCGGCTCCAGAGCGTCTACGACAACTGCCGTACGTCACCAGGTGCTTGAAAATTACCGCAGTCGCGCCATGAGCGCGTGCTCGACCAGCGTGATCAGCGCGCTCTTGGCGTCCGAGCGGTGCCGGGCGTCCGTCGTGATGATCGGGGTGTCCGGTCCGATCTGCAGCGCCTCGCGCACTTCCTCGGGCTGGTACGGCTGCGAGCCGTCGAAGCCGTTGAGCGCGACGACGAACGGCAGGCCGCTGTTCTCGAAGTAGTCGACCGCCGGGAAGCAGTCGGCGAGACGGCGGGTGTCCACCAGGACGATCGCGCCGATCGCACCGCGCACCAGGTCGTCCCACATGAACCAGAACCGGTCCTGACCCGGCGTACCGAACAGGTAGAGGATCAGGTCCTGGTCGAGCGTGATACGTCCGAAGTCCATGGCCACCGTGGTGGTGGTCTTGTCTCCCGTGTGGGTGAGGTCGTCGATGCCCGCGCTCGCGGACGTCATCACGGCCTCCGTGCGCAGCGGGTTGATCTCGGAGACGGCGCCCACGAACGTGGTCTTGCCCACGCCGAAGCCCCCCGCCACCACGATCTTCGCGGAGGTGGTGGCCCGCCCCCCGTCAGAGCTTGCGAAGTCCACTGAGCACCCTTTCGAGCAGCGTCACGTCCGGAGCGCCGCCGTTGTTCTCGTCGCCGCCCGGCTGGTGGATGGCCACCAGTCCGGCCTCGGCGAGGTCCGCGACCAGGATCCGCGCCACCCCCAGCGGCATGGCCAGGAGAGCGGAGACCTCCGCGACCGACTTCACCTCGCGGCACAGATGGCAGATGCGCTGGTGCTCCGGGAGCAGCCCCATGAGCGCTGCCGGGTCGGCCGTCGTGCTGATCAGTGCCTCGATGGCCAGCTGATAGCGCGGCCGCGTCCGGCCGCCGGTCATCGCGTACGGACGCACCAGCGGCTGGTCGCCCTCATCCCCGTACGGCTCCGCGTACGGATCATGATGGGCGGTGGGCGGGGTCATGGATCCTCCGGGCGGGACAGCATTCGCGGTCAGTCGTGCCGTCCGTCGAGGCCGGTGGGGGGATTGTGTCGGCCGGACGGTGATTTCGTGAGGCGGGTAGTGCTGGGGCGGGTCAGTGGAGCAGACTGCCCTGGAGTTCGGCGCGCAGGTCGGGCGTGAGGACCGCGCCCGCGCGGTCGACAAGCAGTGTCATCTCGTAGCCGACGAGGCCGATGTCGCACTCGGGGTGTGCGAGGACGGCGAGCGACGAGCCGTCCGAGACGGACATGAGGAAGAGGAACCCTCGTTCCATCTCGACGACGGTCTGCGCGACGCTGCCGCCCTCGAAGATCCGGGAGGCGCCGGCCGTCAGCGAGGTCAGCCCCGACGCGACGGCCGCCAACTGGTCGGCACGGTCGCGCGGGAAGCCCTCGGACATCGCGAGCAGGAGCCCGTCGGCGGACACGACAACGGTGTGGGACACCCCAGGGGTGTTGTCCACGAAGTTGGTGATCAACCAGTTCAGGTTCTGTGCCGCCTGGCTCATCTGACTCAACTAACGCTCCTGCTGGTGAGTGGGGCTCGGGAAACTGCCGGTCTGACCGTTGCCGGCCTGACGACCCTGCGCGATGCCCCGACGGAGATTGGTCAGCCGTCCGCGTACGTCGTCAGGCGCACGCGAGACCTGCGGACCGGGTTGGTGCTGTTGCTGCTGAGCCGTGCCCGGGACGAGGTTCGCCCTGGGCACCCGGCGCGGCAGGCCGGAAGTGGTGACGCCGCCCGCGGCCGGCTGCCTGACCCGCTCGGCCTGCCGGACGAGTTCGTCGTTCGGCGAGGTGCGCCAGGAGGCATTGGCGGCGGCGGGACGCTGGGGGGCAGCCGGAGCCTGCGGCTCCTGGTGCTGCTGCTGTTGCTGCGGAGCCTGGGCCGCACCGCCCGCCTGCTGACCGTGGAACCAGTTGGTCTCCAGCGTGTCGTAGAGCGGGGTACGCCCGTCACCGGGACCCGAGGCCGGGGGCAGCGCCTCCGGCTCCGGACGCCCGACGTGACGCACCGGACCGGTCGGCTGCGCGGGGTTGCCGTAGCCACCCGACTGCGGAGCGGCGAACTGGCCGGTGGACGAGGGGTCCTGGCGGCCGGGCAGCGAGTGCTGACCGGTCGAGGAGCCGTCGTAGCCGGGTGCGGGGAACTGGCCGGTGGAGCCGTTGTCGTACGCCTGCGGGGCGAACTGGTTCGGGGCCGCCGAGGCGTTCTGGCCGCCCGGTGCGCCGAAGACGTCGGACCGGGTGAAGCCGTTCTCGTCCTGCTGGCCGCTGGTGCCGGGACGCTGGAACTGGCTGGTGTCCTGCCGTCCGCCCGGACCCGTCTGGGGGTTGGCCACGACCGGGAACTGGCCCGTGCTGTGGAGACCGTTCGCGACGGGACGGCCGAAGTCGGCGGGACCCGCCGGGGCCTGGCGGTCGTCGGTGCGCGGGATCGCCGGTATCTCGGCGGTGGCGCCGGGACCCTGCCGGTCGTCGAAGCGCGGCATGCGCGACGTCTGGGCGACGTCCGGCTCCTCGTGACCGCGCGGGGCGTCCAGCGGGCTGCGCGACACCGGCGGCTGGGCGTTCTCGTCGCCCCAGCTGGTCACCCGCGGCTGCGGGTTGCCGCCGGGCAGCTCGGCGCGCGGACCACCGCGCGGCGGCAGCTGCGGCTGGCGGCCGCGGCCGCCCTGATCCGCCTTGTTGCCCCGCTGCTGCGTCGGACGTCCGCCGAACATGTCCACACCCTGGGGGGTGGTACCGGCCGCCTGGAGACCCTGCGGCGCGCCCGGCGTCTGGCCGCCGAAGCCGGAACCCGCACCGGCCGGAGCCGGTCGGCCCTGCTGGGGGGAGGCCGGAGGCTGCTGCGGTCCGCGCGGCGGCTGACCACCGGGACGGCCACCGCCGTCACGGCCGGGCAGCGCGGCCCGGGGACCCTGACCCGGGGCGAGCCGGCCGCCGGCGCCGGGAGCGGAGCCGAGGGCGCCGCCCTGCGAGCCGTTCTGCGAGCCGTTCTGGCGACGCGCGGCGGCGACGCCCGCGGCGGCCTGCGCGGCGGCGGGACCACCCGCGACGCTGCTCTGACCGGGCTTGGGCTGAGGCTTCTTGCCGCCCTGGGCGACGTCCACGGGGAGCATGACCAGCGCGGTCGTGCCACCGGAGTCCGAGGGACGCAGCTGGATGCGGATGCCGTGCCGCTGCGACAGCCGGCCGACCACGAACAGACCCATGCGTCGGGAGACCGACACGTCCACGGTGGGCGGCGACGCGAGTCGCTCGTTGATCGCGGCGAGGTCCTCGGGGGAGAGGCCGATGCCGGTGTCGTGGATCTCGATCAGGACGCGGCCGTCGGGCAGCGCGTGACCGGTGACCTTGACCTTGGTCTGCGGGGACGAGAACGAGGTGGCGTTCTCGAGCAGCTCGGCGAGGAGGTGCACGAGGTCGTTGACGACCCGGCCGGCCACTTCGGTGGTCGGCACGGAGGACAGCTCGATGCGCTCGTACTGCTCCACCTCGGACGCGGCGGCACGCAGCACGTCGACCAGCGGGACCGGACGGGTCCAGCGACGGCCGGGCTCCTCACCCGCGAGGACGAGGAGGTTCTCACCGTTACGGCGCATGCGGGTCGCGAGGTGGTCGAGCTTGAAGAGCGAGGACAGCTGGTCCGGGTCGGCCTCGCGGGACTCCAGTTCGGAGATCAGCGACAGCTGGCGCTGGATCAGACCCTGGGAGCGACGCGAGAGGTTGGTGAACATCGCGTTGACGTTGCCCCGCAGCAGGGCCTGCTCGGCGGCGAGGCGGACCGCCTCGCGGTGCACGTCGTCGAAGGCCGCGGCCACCTGGCCGATCTCGTCCCGGGAGTGCACACCGACCGACTCCACGGACGTGTCGACGTCCTGCGGGTCGGACTCGGACAGCTGCTTGACCAGCTCGGGCAGCCGGTCCTGGGCGACCTTGGTGGCGGTCTCCTGGAGGCGGCGCAGCGAACGGATCATGGACCGGGCGACGACGAACGCGCCGACCAGCGAGACACCGAGCACGAGCAGGATGAGCGCACCGGAGATGATCGCTTCGCGCTCCGACGCGGCGCGCAGCTCACGCGCCTTCTGCTCCATGTCCTCGAGCAGCGTGAGCTCGATGTTGGTCATCTGCTTGATCTTGGTGGAGCTGGCGTCGATCCAGTCCTGGTACGACTGCTTGTCCAGCGACTCCAGGCCGCTGGAGGAGCTGAGCGCCCGGTTGGCGTAGGTGTCCGCGTCCTCGATGACCGGGTTGCCCAGCTCGATCGGCTTCAGCAGCTCCTCCGCGCCGCTGTCGCCGTAGATGCTGCGGAAACTCGCGAGCTCGGACTCCTGGTTCTCGAGAGCGGCCTCGGCGTACTGCCGGTCGTTCTCGGAGAGGTCGCCGTAGACGGTGTTGCCCACCGGCAGCGCCGCCGCGAGCACGGCGCGCTGGACGGAGGCGTACTCCTTGGCGGAGGAGAAGGCGGCCAGCGCACGCGTGCGCTGGATCATCTCCGGGTTGCTCGTGGCCTGCGCCATGTCCTGCGAGAGGTCGAGCAGGCTGGTGATGAGGCGGTGGTAGGCCTCCACCGTCTGGGTGGAGTTGTCCTTCTCCGCGTAGGCCGTCGTCCGGACCTTGGCGAGGTTGCCGAGGTCGCTCAGCAGACCGACGAGGCTGTCCCGGACGCCCTGGAGGTTGCCGTCGGCGGTGGCGCCGTCGATCTCCTCCGACGAGTCCTGGAAGGCGCTCAGCGCGCGGTCCGTCTTCTCGCGGTAGCCCTTGATCCCGGGGTCGGTCGCCTTGCCGTTGTGCGCCAGCGGGCCGGCCGAGCGGTCGCGCTCGTCCTGGAGCGCGTCGGCCAGGTCGGTGGCCTGCTTGGTCATGTCCGTCAGCAGCTTCATGTTGTCGAGCTGCTGGATGTCGTCCATCGACTGGTTGATGCGCAGCGCGCCCAGCGAGGTGGCCGCGACCACGGGCAGGGTCAGCAGCGCCACCAGACGCGTGGAGATGCGCCAGTTGCGCAGCGCCACCCGCGGGCCGGGGCCGCTGGGACCACTCGGCGGCTTCGTCGGAGCCGGGGGAGGAGAACTCGGCGACGCGGACGCACCGGGACGCCCGGAGCGCTCACCGCCGTCGCCGGACGGATTGGGGCCCGGGTTCTGGGCGTGCTGGGGCGAGGAGCCGACTGCCATCGGGCCAGTCCCGCCGTGCGGCTCCGGCTCGGCCGAAGCGCTGCCATCCCTCTTGAAACGTCCCTGCACTAGCGTCGCAACCTCTGGACCAGGCGCCCCTCCGCGTGAACGGAAGGACGGTGTCGGCGTGTTGAGGGGCGTCCTGAATACGCCCCCCAATTGGTCGTGAGTAACCGGCGCTGGCTCCCCCTGTCTCGCCGCCACCGGGCGCGCTGAGCGCCCTCTGTGCGCCGGCTCGATCCCGCGGCGGTCCGAGGAATTCCAGCACAGTGCAGGATCTCCAACAAGGCCCGTTGGCCAGGCTGTGACATCCGTGACACGACGTGAGGGTCAAGTTACGGGATGTAGAAACCGATCCCGTATAAGGCAGACATAAGGGTGCGAAGGGGTGGCGGTCGAGTGGTGTCCCAGTCGCCATGATCAGGAGCGGAATGAGCGCTTCAGGTGGCGTATGTCCGTTTCATGACGGTCACCCGTCAGTCGGAAATGACCGGTTTGCCCATTGATTCGTGAGCAAACTCACACGCTGATCATGCGACCTTCACGTCTTCACCGGGAATCGCGTGTTTAGCCTGACGCTTTACAGGGATGGCACATCCGACAAACCGCGTCTGTGCGGAGGCCCTTGAGGGCATCCCGGACGCCCGGACACGACAGGGTCACGTACAACAGTGAAGACGACGACGATGTTCCACAAGATCGCCAACCCCCGGCGTACGACCCTGGCGCACCTCAAGGACGCCGACGAACTCCAGCTCCCGGAGCAGCAGGAGCACTCCGTCGAGCTTCCCGCCCAGACTGCGAATCCCAAGCGCACCATCCTCATGGAGATGCCGGTCGCGGCCTCCGTCGCCGAGTAGATCTTCACGCGGAGATACGGGCACCGGCCGCCGAATGCTCAAGGCGGCCACCCACGGATGTCAAGGGCGTCCCCGGCCGGGGACGCCCTTCCGCGTTAGCCTGGAGCGTCACACTCCAGTCAGCTCAGTCAAGGGGCCAACCAACCCGTGCGCATCGCCAGGTTCTCCATCGACGGGAACGTCGCCTTCGGCGCGGTCGAGGGCGACAAGCCGGACGAGCTCGTCCTCGACATCATCAAGGGCATCCCGTTCACGGACTTCGAGCTCTCCGGCACCAAGGTGCCGTTGAGCAAGGTCCGGCTGCTCCCGCCCGTCCTGCCCAACAAGGTCGTGGCCTTCGGCCGCAACTACGCCGAGCACGCGCGCGAGCTGGGCAACGAGGTGCCGGACGCCCCGTTCGCCTTCTTCAAGCCGTCCACCTCGGTGATCGGCCCCGGCGACGCCATCCAGTACCCGGCCTTCTCCGAGGAGGTCCATCACGAGGCCGAACTCGCCGTGGTCATCGGCCGGCTCTGCCGCGAGGTGCCGCGCGAGCGCGTCAAGGACGTGATCTTCGGCTACACCTGCGCGAACGACGTCACCGCCCGCGACGTCCAGAAGCGCGAGAAGCAGTGGGCCCGGGCCAAGGGCTTCGACACCTCGTGCCCGCTGGGCCCCTGGGTGGAGACCGGTCTGGACCTCGAGACCGCGAGCGACCTCACCGTCCAGCTGACGGTCAACGGGGAGCAACGGCAGCTCGGCCGCACCAGCGAGATGATCCACTCGATCGAGGATCTGATCGTCAACATCTCCGAGGCCATGACGCTGCTCCCCGGCGACGTGATCCTCACGGGCACCCCGGCAGGGGTAGGCCCCCTGGTCGTCGGCGACGAGGTCGCCGTCACCATCGAAGGCATCGGCACTCTCACCAACAAGGTTGTCAAGCGTGGCTAGCGCACCCGGCTCCCCCGTACGCGTCCGTTTCTGTCCCTCGCCCACCGGTAACCCCCACGTGGGCCTGGTCCGCACCGCCCTGTTCAACTGGGCGTTCGCCAAGCACCACCAGGGCACGCTGGTCTTCCGCATCGAGGACACCGACGCGGCCCGTGACTCCGAGGAGTCCTACGACCAGCTCCTGGACTCGCTGCGCTGGCTGGGCTTCGACTGGGACGAGGGCCCCGAGGTCGGCGGCCCGCACGCGCCGTACCGCCAGTCGCAGCGCATGGACCTCTACGCCGACGTCGCCCGCAAGCTCCTCGACGCCGGCCACGCCTACCACTGCTACTGCTCCCAGGAGGAGCTGGACACCCGCCGCGACGCCGCCCGCGCCGCCGGCCGGCCCTCCGGCTACGACGGCCACTGCCGCGACCTCACCGAGACGCAGGTGGCGGAGTACAAGGCCCAGGGCCGCACCCCGATCGTCCGCTTCCGCATGCCCGACGAGACGATCACCTTCACGGACCTGGTCCGCGGCGAGCTGACGTTCACCCCGGAGAACGTGCCCGACTACGGCATCGTCCGCGCGAACGGCGCCCCGCTGTACACGCTGGTCAACCCGGTCGACGACGCGCTGATGGAGATCACGCACGTCCTGCGGGGCGAGGACCTGCTCTCCTCGACCCCCCGCCAGATCGCCCTCTACAAGGCGCTGACCGACCTGGGCATCGCCCAGGGGACCCCGCACTTCGGTCACCTGCCGTACGTGATGGGCGAGGGCAACAAGAAGCTGTCGAAGCGGGACCCGGAGTCCTCGCTCAACCTCTACCGCGAGCGCGGCTTCCTCCCCGAGGGCCTGCTCAACTACCTCTCGCTGCTCGGCTGGTCGCTCTCGGCCGACCAGGACATCTTCACGATGGACGAGATGACCGCGGCCTTCGACATCGCGGACGTCAACCCCAACCCGGCGCGCTTCGACCTGAAGAAGTGCGAGGCGATCAACGCCGACCACATCCGCCTGCTGGACGTGAAGGACTTCACGGAGCGCTGCGCGCCCTGGCTGAAGGCCCCCTACGCCCCCTGGGCCCCCGAGGACTTCGACGAGGCCAAGTGGGAGGCGATCGCCCCGCACGCCCAGACCCGTCTGAAGGTGCTGTCGGAGATCACCGACAACGTCGACTTCCTCTTCCTCCCGGAGCCGGCCGTCGACGAGGCCAGCTGGACGAAGGCGATGAAGGAAGGCAGCGACGCGCTGCTCGCGACGGCCCGCGAGAAGCTGGCGGCGGCCGACTGGACCTCGGCCGAGTCCCTGAAGGAGGCCGTCCTGGCCGCCGGCGAGGCGCACGGCCTCAAGCTCGGCAAGGCCCAGGCCCCGGTCCGCGTCGCCGTCACCGGTCGCACGGTCGGCCTGCCGCTCTTCGAGTCCCTGGAGATCCTGGGCAAGGAGAAGACGCTGGCCCGCGTCGACGCGGCCCTGGCGAAGCTCGCCGCGTAGCCCCACCCGTGCCCGAAGGGGCGGCGCCCGGCGACCCGGGCGCCGCCCCTTCGGCATCTCCCGGACAGGGCGGCCGCCTCCGCGTTACCGTCGGATCATGAGCATCCTCGCCGTGGTCTGGGACGTGGACGACACCCTCTTCGACTACACGACCGCCGACCGCGAGGGCATGCGGTCCTATCTGACGGCCGAGGGGCTGCTCGACCGGTTCGGCACCGCGGAGCAGGGCCTCGCGCGGTGGCGGGAGGTCACCGAACAGCAGTGGGCCCGGTTCTCGGCGGGCGGGATCACCTTCGAGGACCAGCGCCGGGACCGGGTACGAGCGTTCCTGGGCCGCGAGATGACCGACGCGGAGGCCGACGACTGGCTGACGCGGTACCGCTCGCACTACGAGGCCGCCTGGTCGCTCTTCCCGGACGTCCTGCCCGTGCTGGACGCCCTCGCCGCCAGCCACCGCCACGCGGTGCTCTCCAACTCCAGCATCCACGTCCAGGACCACAAGCTGCGCGTCCTCGGCGTCCACGACCGCTTCGAGGCCATCCTGTGCGCGGCGGAACTGGGTGTCTCCAAGCCGGAGGCCGGTGCCTTCCTCGCGGCCTGCGAGGCCCTGTCGCTGCCCCCGCACCAGGTGGCCTACGTCGGTGACCATCCGGAGATCGACGGACGGGGCGCCGCCGACGCCGGACTGCTCTCCGTGTGGATCGACCGCTACGGTGCGGCCACCGTCGAGCTCCCCTCCGGACGGCACCGGATCGTCTCGCTCGCCGAACTGCCTGCGATCCTCGGCCCCGATACCCGTTTTGGAGCCCGGTCCACCTTCGGGTAATGTTCTTCCTGCGCCGCCGGGGAGCGGGCCGAAAGGCCGGTCCGGAGGAGCAACGCTAGAACAAGAACCCTTACGGGGATTGCGTTCCAGTGGCCTATGGTGTAATTGGCAGCACGACTGATTCTGGTTCAGTTAGTCTTGGTTCGAGTCCAGGTAGGCCAGCTCGCAGAGCTCATCTGCACCATGTGGAGATCTACTCCACGAAGCCCCCGTTGTGTAGCGGCCTAGCACGCTGCCCTCTCAAGGCAGTAGCGCCGGTTCGAATCCGGTCGGGGGTACAGATCCTTCCCGCGAGGAGAGCTCGGGTAGCTCCCTCTCACCTCGATGCAGGATCGCTAGGGCCCCCGTTGTGTAGCGGCCTAGCACGCCGCCCTCTCAAGGCGGTAGCGCCGGTTCGAATCCGGTCGGGGGTACGCTTTTCCTTGAATCACCTTGGTCTATGGTGTAATTGGCAACACTACGGTTTCTGGTACCGTCATTCTTGGTTCGAGTCCAGGTAGACCAGCTCGGACCTGCGGAAACGCAGAGTCCAGGCCCCCGTTGTGTAGCGGCCTAGCACGCCGCCCTCTCAAGGCGGTAGCGCCGGTTCGAATCCGGTCGGGGGTACATGATCGGAAAGCCCCTCGTTTCGGCGGGGGGCTTTTTGCCTATCCGCAGGTACGGACATCCGGCTCAGGCGAAGCCGTACCGCCGCGCCGACTCCTCCTCCTGCGCCAGCCGGTGCAGCGCCTGCATCATCGGCTCGACGAGGATCGCGCCCAGCACCGCCGCCTCGATCCGCTCCGGCTCCGACTCCCGGGTCTCCACGAAGTCCAGGTCCAGCACGGCCGCCCGGTGCATCAACCGGGCGTAGGACACGAGAAGTTCGGCGTTCCAGTCGTAGCCGAGCCGGCGCAGCGCGGCCACCGCCACCACCAGCGAGCGGTAGGCGGGGGAGATGGTCGTCAGCAGCCGGGCGTTCGACCAGCCCAGGGCGTGCAGCAGTTCGTCCGCCTCGCGGTGGGCGGCGCGCACGTACTCGTCCTCCGCGTCCGGCTCGGGGACCTGCGGCAGCGCCCACAGGGCCGAGCCGAGCCGCATCGTGCGGCCCAGGGAGTCGTCGTCGACATGACCGAGGACCGCGCGGACCGTGGCCACCGGCAGCCCGCCCACCTGGATCATCGCCCGCACCAGACGCAGCCGGCGCAGATGCTCCTCGTCGTACTCGGCGGTCGTGGCGTTGACCTGACGGCCGGGCGGCACGAGCCCCTCGCGCAGGTAGTACTTGATCGTGGCGGTGGACACACCGCTGCGTTCGCTCAGTTCGGCCAGCCGCATGCCTTGCGCCTTCCATTGGTCAGCGGCACTATCCAAGCATGTCCTCCACAGTCAGCCGTACCACCGCGGACGCCCGGGGAGACGTGGTCGTCCTGCTGATCGGGATGCGCGTCAACCACTTCTGGGCCGTGCACCAGTGGGTGCCGGTCATGCGGGCCATGTTCCGCATGCTGGCGGAGCTGAAGAAGGAGCCGGACCGCGGCCTGCTCTCCCGGGTGCTCCTGACGGCCTCGCCACGGACGTACTACGTCGTCCAGTACTGGGAGTCCAAGGAGAAGCTCTACGCCTACGCGAGCGCGCCCGACGCGTTCCACCACGAGGCGTGGGCGAAGATCAACCGCATGGAGCGGGGCGGCAAGGTGCGGGGGCACGTGGGGATCTGGCACGAGACGTACGTCGTGCCGGAGGGGTCGTACGAGGCGATCTACGGGGACATGCCGGCGTTCGGTCTCGCGGCCGCGCACGGGCAGGTTCCGCTGGGGGAGCGGGGGCGGTCCGCGAAGGACCGATTCGCCCACCGTTCCGCGTCGTAGGGGTCTGTCGTCTCGCGGGTGCGGGTGCGGGTGTGCGGTGGCTGGTCGCGCCCACGCGGGCGGAGTCGCGCGTCGGCACGGACGAGCCCGCGCCCCGGCGTAGGTCGGTGCTGCCGTCGGTTCAGGGGCTGCCGCGGCGTTGAGGCGGCCCCTTCCCCGGTCGGCGTCAGCCGGTCCTGCGCAGGGCCTCCGAGAGGCGGCCCGCAGCGTCGATGATCGCCTGGGCGTGCATCCGGCCGGGGTGGCGGGTCAGGCGCTCGATGGGGCCCGAGACGGAGACGGCGGCCACCACGCGGTTGGACGGGCCGCGGACGGGCGCCGACACGGAGGCGACGCCCGGCTCGCGCTCCCCGATGGACTGGGCCCAGCCGCGGCGCCGTACGCCCGACAGGGCCGTCGCCGTGAAGCGGGCGCCCTGGAGGCCGCGGTGCAGACGCTCGGGCTCCTCCCAGGCCATCAGGATCTGGGCCGAGGAACCGGCCTTCATCGTGAGCGTGGAACCGACCGGGACCGTGTCCCGAAGGCCGGACAGACGCTCCGCCGCGGCCACGCAGATGCGCATGTCGCCCTGGCGGCGGTAGAGCTGCGCGCTCTCGCCCGTGATGTCACGCAGATGCGTCAGCACCGGGCCGGCGGTGGCGAGGAGACGGTCCTCGCCGGCGGCCGCGGCCAGCTCGGCCAGCCGGGGGCCGAGGATGAACCGGCCCTGCATGTCGCGCGCCACCATACGGTGGTGTTCCAAGGCCACGGCCAGCCGGTGAGCCGTGGGTCGTGCGAGTCCGGTGGCAGCGACCAAGCCTGCGAGGGTGGCCGGACCGGACTCCAGGGCGCTCAGGACAAGGGCTGCCTTGTCCAGAACGCCGACGCCGCTACTGTTGTCCATGCAACGATACTCCCGTCTCACTCTGTGAAACGCAAGTTCATTTTTCCGTGAGACGCGCAACCCTTGGACACATGGTGGCCCGCGGACCAACGGGCCTGGCGGCGGGTGCCCGGGAACAGGGGCAACGGGCGTCGCCTCCACAAGATCTCTAGTTGGGCCGGTGCGTCATTGCCGGCCGGAGGGAAAGCGATGGGTAGGACACTCGCGGAGAAGGTCTGGGACGACCACGTCGTCCGGCGCGCCGAGGGCGAGCCCGACCTCCTCTTCATCGATCTGCATCTCCTGCACGAGGTGACCAGCCCGCAGGCCTTCGACGGGCTGCGGCAGAACGGCCGCCCGGTGCGCCGTCTCGACCTCACCATCGCGACCGAGGACCACAACACCCCGACCCTCGACATCGACAAGCCGATCGCCGACCCGGTCTCGCGCGTCCAGCTGGAGACGCTGCGCAAGAACTGCGCCGAGTTCGGCGTGCGGCTGCATCCGCTCGGCGACGTCGAGCAGGGCGTCGTGCACGTCGTCGGCCCGCAGCTGGGTCTGACCCAGCCCGGCACCACCGTCGTCTGCGGCGACTCGCACACCTCCACGCACGGCGCCTTCGGCGCGCTGGCGTTCGGCATCGGCACCTCGCAGGTCGAGCATGTGCTGGCCACCCAGACGCTGCCGCTGGCCCGCCCCAAGACCATGGCGATCACGGTCGAGGGCGAGCTGCCCGACGCCGTGACGGCCAAGGACCTGATCCTGGCGATCATCGCCAAGATCGGTACCGGCGGCGGCCAGGGCTACATCCTGGAGTACCGGGGCGCCGCCATCGAGAAGCTCTCGATGGAAGCCCGGATGACCATCTGCAACATGTCGATCGAGGCCGGCGCCCGCGCGGGCATGATCGCCCCCGACGAGACCACCTTCGCGTACATCAAGGGCCGCGACCACGCCCCCGAGGGCGCGGACTGGGACGCGGCGGTCGAGTACTGGAAGACGCTGAAGACGGACGCGGACGCCGAGTTCGACGCCGAGGTCGTCATCGACGGCGCCGCGCTGTCGCCGTTCGTCACCTGGGGCACCAACCCCGGTCAGGGCGCGCCGCTTTCGGCCGCCGTCCCCGACCCGGCTTCGTACGAAGACGCTTCGGAGCGCCACGCCGCCGAAAAGGCCCTGGAATACATGGGGTTGGAGGCCGGTCAGCCGCTGCGCTCCATCAACGTGGACACAGTCTTCGTAGGTTCGTGCACCAACGGTCGGATCGAGGACCTGCGGGCCGCCGCCGCCATCGTCGAGGGCCGCAAAGTCGCCGACGGCGTACGGATGCTGGTCGTCCCCGGCTCGGTGCGGGTCGGTCTCCAGGCCGTCTCCGAGGGTCTGGACGTCGTCTTCAAGGAGGCCGGCGCCGAGTGGCGGCACGCGGGCTGCTCGATGTGCCTCGGCATGAACCCCGACCAGCTGGCCCCGGGTGAGCGCTCGGCGTCCACGTCCAACCGCAACTTCGAGGGCCGGCAGGGCAAGGGCGGTCGTACGCACCTGGTGTCGCCGCAGGTCGCGGCCGCCACGGCCGTCCTGGGCCACCTGGCCTCCCCGGCCGACCTGTCCGACGCCGAGACCCGTACGCCCGCTGGAGTCTGATCAGTCATGGAAGCATTCATCTCGCACACCGGCCGGGCCGTCCCGCTGCGTCGCTCCAACGTCGACACCGACCAGATCATCCCTGCTCACTGGCTCAAGAAGGTCACGCGGGACGGGTTCGAGGACGGTCTGTTCGAGGCCTGGCGCAAGGACGGGGCCTTCGTCCTCAACCGCCCCGAGCGGCAGGGCGCGAGCGTTCTGGTCGCCGGTCCCGACTTCGGCACCGGTTCCTCCCGTGAGCACGCCGTCTGGGCACTCCAGAACTACGGCTTCAAAGCCGTGATCTCGTCCCGCTTCGCCGACATCTTCCGGGGCAACTCGCTGAAGAACGGCCTGCTCACGGTGGTTCTGGAGCAGAAGATCGTGGACGCGCTGTGGGAGCTCACCGAGAAGGACCCGCAGGCCGAGATCACGGTGGACCTCGAGGCGCGTGAGGTGCGGGCCGAGGGCATCACCGCCTCCTTCGAGCTGGACGAGAACTCCCGCTGGCGGCTGCTGAACGGGCTGGACGACATCTCCATCACCCTCCAGAACGAGGCCGACATCGCCACCTACGAGGCCAAGCGCCCGACGTACAAGCCGAAGACGCTCCCGGTCTGACCCCGACCTGGGCGCGGGGCCCGAGAAGGCCCTGAGCAGGTCGAGTTTCGGCCACCGCGACACCCCCGCCGTACCCCCGATCGGTCCGATCGGGGGTACAGCTGTGTCTGTACCCGTTCGGCCCCGTGAATCTTCGCCCTCCCTCCCAACTTCCCACGTTAGAGGGGTTGTTGCCGGGGTACGCGCCCTGTGTGGACACGACCGCCGGAAGTGCCGGGGCGGCCGTTCGAGGCGGCAGTTGCCCCCTGGGCGGGCGACAACTCGCCCCAGATGGCACAATCTGTGCATGGAACACGACGGCCAACTCGAGCTCTATACGGCGGTCGCGAACCAGCTCAAGGAAGCGCACACAAGAGTGCGCGCACTGCAAGTCCCGGAGGGCGTACGGATGGCGCTGACCCGGAAGCTGCTGGTCATTACGGCCGCGGCCAAGCACGATCTCGCCGATGCGACAAGGCGTCTGGAGCGGTTCATGACGGACCTCGACGAGGGGCGAATGCCCGAAGGGGAGCGTTGATCGTCTCCGGAGCGGCCGATTTCGTTGCGGCACAAGGGTGATTAGCCCGTTTCGTGTTTGATTTGCGGTATATATCTGCCTAACGTGCGAAAAAGCTTGAACAGTTTCGTTCCGGCTAATGTCTCCGAAGGGGAAGACGTGAACAAGGCGCAGCTCGTAGAAGCGATTGCCGACAAGGTGGGCGGCCGCCAGCAGGCCGCCGAGGCGGTCGACGCGGTCCTGGACGCCATCGTCCGCGCGACGGTCGCGGGCGACCGGGTCTCGGTCACCGGCTTCGGTTCGTTCGAGAAGGTCGACCGACCGGCCCGCTACGCTCGCAACCCCCAGACGGGCGAGCGGGTTCGGGTCAAGAAGACGTCCGTTCCGCGCTTCCGCGCAGGACAGGGCTTCAAGGACCTGGTGAGCGGCTCGAAGAAGCTCCCGCGCGGTGGCGAGGTCGCCGTGAAGAAGGCCCCCAAGGGCAGCCTGACCGGCGGCGCTTCCGCCACGGTCAAGAAGGCCGCCGCGAAGAAGGCCGCCCCGGCGAAGAGGGCGTCGGCCGCCGCGAAGAAGGCCGCTCCCGCGAAGAAGACGACGGCGGCCGCGAAGAAGACCACGGCCACCGCCAAGAAGACCACCGCGAAGAAGGCCACCGCCACGAAGACGACCGCGGCCGCCAAGAAGACGACCACCGCGAAGTCCGCCACCGCCAAGAAGACGACGGCCAAGAAGGCCCCGGCCGCGAAGAAGGCGACGGCGACCAAGGCCCCCGCCAAGAAGTCGACCGCGCGCAAGACCACCGCCAAGAAGACCACCGCCCGCAAGGCGTAGGACAGCAGGGGCACTCACGCGCCGGGCCGGACTCCCTCTCGGAAGTCCGGCCCGCGGCGTGTCCGGAGGATCCCGCGTGTCCGGAGGATGCCGGGAGGGCCGTCGGCGAAGAGCGCGGGCCCCTCAGAACGTCTGTAGCGTCACCAGGGTGATCCGGGGGCCGTCCTTGGGCCCCTCCACCTCGATGCGCACGCGCTGTCCGGGCCGCAGCAGCCGCAGCCCGCCCGCGTCGAACGCCGGCGCGTCGAAGGGCAGCGGTGTGCCGTCGTCCAGGAGCACCTGTCCGCTGCGCGTGTCGGGGTCGTACGTGTATGCGGTCGCCTGCATGGCGGCAGCCTACTGCCCCGGAATCAGCAGACGCGCAGCCGCCGCGGCCGTCCGGGGGCCCACTCCCAGGGACAGCGCCGCGCGCAGATCCTCGCCGGTGTCGACGTCCTGGCGAACGGAATCCACCCCCGGCAGACGGAGTTCCTCGGCCCCGGAGGCGCGGTGCCGGGCACGGGAATCCGTGCCGAATGCGGGAAGCAATTCACGGCCCGCGGCGACGGCGAGAAGGGTGGTCCCGATCGCGGCCGCGTCCGGGAGGAAAGAGCGGGGGAATTCCCCGGCCGCGTCCAGTACCCGGGCCAATTCCGAGGGGCGCAGGGCCGGCAGATCGGCGTTGAGGGCCGCGAGCGGGGAATCGGGACGGAAAGCGCGGACGGCGGCGGCCCCGTGGGCCAGGGCGGCGTTGAGGCCCCCGCGCGGCTCGTCGGCGACGATCCGGGCGCCCAGGGCCGCCAGGACCCGGCCGGCCAGGGCGTCGTCCGTGACTACTGCCACATCCCGCACCGCAGGTGAGGCCAGAGCCGCGGCCACGGTGTCCTCGGCGAACGCGAGGGCGAGACCCGGGCGCAGCCCGTCGGTGGCGGTGTCCGCGAGCCTGCTCTTGGCCAGCGCCAAGGGCTTCAGGGGTATGACCAAGGTCCACTGCACCGGCGTACCGTCCCTCTCGTGTCGCGGCCATTGTCACCCGGCCCATCCGCCGGGAGGACGCGCGGGCGTACCGTGTTCTCGACAGACGGGCGGCCCGGGGCGACACTTGTGCGGCCCCCAGGCCCCGGAGCAGGCCATGGGAAGTCCTAGAGGAAGGTGTCCGCGTGCCCCGCCGCAGAATCGGCTTCTGGTACCGCTTCGCTGCGGTCCTCTGCAAACCCTGGCTGGTGGTTCTGATCAAGCGGGACTGGCACGGAATGGAGCATATTCCGGCCGAGGGCGGCTTTATCACCGCGGTGAACCACAATTCGCATGTCGATCCCTTCGCATACGCGCACTTCCAGTACAACAGCGGACGCGTGCCGCGATTCCTCGCGAAGAGCGGTCTTTTCAAGGAGGGGTTCGTCGGCGCCGCGATGCGCGGCACCGGGCAGATCCCCGTCTACCGCGAGAGCACGGACGCGCTGAGCGCCTTCCGGGCCGCGATCGACGCCGTGGAGCGCGGCGAGTGCGTCGCGTTCTACCCCGAGGGCACCCTCACCCGCGACCCCGACGGCTGGCCCATGACCGCCAAGACCGGTGCGGCGCGCGTCGCCCTGCAAACCAGGTGCCCGGTGATCCCCGTCGCCCAGTGGGGCGCCAACGAACTGCTGCCGCCGTACGCCAGGAAGCCCGACATCCTTCCGCGCAAGACCCACCGCGTCCTCGCGGGCCCGCCCGTGGACCTCACCCGGTTCTACGGCCACGAGATGACCCCGGAGCTCCTCAAGGAGGCGACGGAGGTCATCATGGCGGCCATCACCGCCCAGCTGGAGGAGATCCGCGGCGAGAAGGCGCCCGAGACGCCCTACGACCCGCGCCGCGAGCGGATCGAGCAGCGCCGCCGCACACAGGCGGAGGTCGGCGCCGAAACCGCCGCGGAAGCCGGTGCCGACACCCGGGCGGAGATCAACGGCACGGCGTCCGGACACGCGCAGACCGGCCGTGCGCAGACCGGACACGCGCAAACGAGCAACGCACAGACCAGTCACGCGCAGACCAGTCACGCACAGACCGGTCACGCGCAGACCAGTCACGCACAGACCGGTCACGCGCAGACCAGTCACGAGGGGGAGAACAGCAAGTGAGCAAGTCCGTGAAGGCGGCCGTCTTCGGTACGGGATCATGGGGAACCGCCTTCGGCAGCGTCCTGGCCGACGCGGGCTGCGAGGTGACGCTGTGGGCCCGCCGCCCCGAGCTCGTCGACGCGGTCAACTCCACGCGCACCAACCCCGACTACCTCCCCGGCGTCGAACTCCCGCGCAACCTGCGCGCCACCGCCGACGCGGCCGAGGCCGCCCGGGACGCCGACTTCACCGTCCTCGCGGTCCCCTCGCAGACTCTGCGCGCCAACCTCGCCGACTGGACGCCGCTGCTCGCCCCCCACACCGTCCTGGTGTCGCTGATGAAGGGCGTCGAGCTCGGCACGACCATGCGGATGAGCGAGGTCATCGACGACGTCGCCAAGGTGGGGCCGGGCCGGATCGCCGTCGTCACCGGGCCCAACCTCGCCAAGGAGATCGCCTCCCGGATGCCCGCCGCGGCCGTGGTCGCCTGCACCGACGAGGCCGTCGCCCAGAAGCTCCAGGCCGCCTCCCACACGCCGTACTTCCGCCCGTACACCAACACCGACGTGGTGGGCTGCGAGCTGGGCGGCGCGGTCAAGAACGTGATCGGCCTCGCGGTCGGCATCGCGGACGGCATGGGCCTCGGCGACAACGCCAAGGGCTCGCTGATCACGCGCGGCCTCGCCGAGACCACCCGGCTCGGCCTCGCGATGGGCGCGGACCCGCTGACCTTCGCCGGACTCGCCGGGCTCGGTGACCTGGTGGCGACCTGCTCCTCGCCGCTCTCCCGCAACCACACCTTCGGCACCAACCTCGGCAAGGGCATGACGCTCCAGGAGACCATCGCGGTCACCCGGCAGACCGCCGAGGGCGTCAAGTCCTGTGAGTCGGTGCTGGATCTGGCCCGTCGGCACGGCGTCGACATGCCCATCACCGAGACGGTCGTCGGCATCGTCCACGAGGGCAAGCCGCCGGTGGTCGCTCTCAAGGAGCTGATGTCGCGCAGCGCGAAGCCCGAGCGACGCTGAGCGACCCGGTGGGCGGACGCTGACTCCCGGCCCTACCACCGGGTACTCTCAAGCCGATATGAGCACCGAGAACCTCCCCCAGAGCCCTCAGCAGCCCGTCCGCAAGCCGCGGGTGGCCGTTGTCTTCGGCGGTCGCAGCTCCGAGCACGGGATCTCCGTGGTCACGGCCGGCGCGGTCCTGCGGGCCATCGACCGGACCAAGTACGAGGTCCTGCCGATCGGCATCACGCGCGAGGGCCGCTGGTTCCTCACCGCCGACGCACCCGAGCGCATGGCGATCACCGAGCGCCGGACGCCCGACGTGGACGAACTCGCCGAGTCGCGGGACGGCGGCGTGGTGCTCCCCGTCGATCCCGCCAACCGCGAAGTCGTCTACTACGAGCCGGGATCGGTGCCGAAGGCGCTCGGCGAGGTCGACGTCGTCTTCCCGGTCCTGCACGGCCCGTACGGCGAGGACGGCACCCTTCAGGGTCTGCTGGAGCTCTCCGGCGTCCCGTACGTGGGTGCGGGTGTGCTCGCCTCGGCCGTCGGCCAGGACAAGGAGTACATGAAGCGGGTGTTCACCTCCTTCGGGCTCAAGGTCGGCCCGTACGTGGTGATCCGGCCGCGCGAGTGGGCGCAGAACGAGGCGGCCGCCCGCAAGAAGATCGTCGACTTCGCCGGCGAGCACGGCTGGCCGCTCTTCGTGAAGCCCGCGCGCGCGGGTTCGTCCATCGGCATCACCAAGGTCGACGACCTGTCCGGGCTCGACGAGGCGATCGCCGAGGCCCAGCGCCACGACCCGAAGATCCTGGTCGAGGCGGCGCTGCGGGGCCGCGAGATCGAGTGCGGCGTCCTGGAGTTCGAGGACGGCCCCCGCGCCTCCGTCCCGGCCGAGATCCCGCCGCCGGACGCGCACGCGTACTACGACTTCGACGCCAAGTACCTCGACTCGACCCCGGGGATCGTCCCGGCGCCGCTGACGGACGAGGAGACGGCCGAGGTCCGCAGGCTCGCGGTGGACGCCTTCGAGGCGGCGTCCTGCGAGGGCCTGGTCAGGGCGGACTTCTTCCTCACGGACGGGGGCGAGTTCGTCATCAACGAGATCAACACGATGCCCGGCTTCACCCCGATCTCGATGTACCCGCAGATGTGGCAGGCGACCGGCATCGACTACCCCGAGCTGGTGGACCGCCTGGTGCAGGCGGCCCTGCGCAGGTCGACGGGCCTGCGCTGATCCACGATTGACCGGTCCGGGTCCGGGTCCGGGTCCGGACCCGGACCGATCCGGGTCCGGTCCGGTCGGATGATCTAGTCGGCGATCCCCACGGGGATCGCCTTCTTGATGGCCGGAGCCAGATCGACCAGAGCCCCGGAGCTGTCCGCGCTCTCGGGCACCGTCACCTCGACATACGCGCCCCGATTGGCCGTGGTGAAGCGGCTGCCCCCACCGTCCCGCTTCTCCATCAGCCAGTCGACGCCGTTCACCCCGCCGGCCACCGCGTCCGGGTCGGTGCCCTCGGCGACCTTCGGGTCGATCATCTTCGGCGGCCGCGTGACACCGCAGCGCAGTATGATCGCCGGGCCTCCCCAACTCGCGGTCAGCGCGGAGGCGGGCTCGGGATCGTGGCGGCTCTCACCGTCCACCTTCGACGGCAGTACCTTGTCCAGGTTCCGGCACAGCTTCGTTGCGTTCGCGCCGGGGCTGGGAACCACCGTCGACGCGCTGTCGTCTGCTGAGGAGCAGCCCGCGGTCGCGAACAGCAGAACGAGAGCGGGCAGCCCGAGGACAGTGCGGTGCCGGTACCGGAAAAGGTTCACCGGCCAAGGTTAGACGGGGGCTACAGATGCACGACCGGGCAGGTCAGTGTGCGGGTGATCCCGTCCACCTGCTGGACCTTGGCGACCACCATGCGGCCGAGGTCGTCCACCGTGTCGGCCTGGGCCCGCACGATCACGTCATAAGGTCCCGTCACGTCCTCGGCCTGGACGACGCCAGGGATTTTGCCGATCTCTTCGGCGACGGTCGACGCTTTGCCGACCTCCGTCTGGATCAGGATGTACGCCTGTACCACGGAACCTCCAGGGCGGCCACGAGGATCATGTGGGGAAAAGGAACGCCACGGTATCGCGTCGCCGCTCGCCGCGGGGAGACCTGCGGGAACCACGGCTCGCGCGCCGGGGTGCGGGCAGGACAGAAGTTGACGGCTGACTCGACCGTATCGAGGACACTGGTTACGCGCGACCGGGAACAGACAGGTATAGAAGGGGCGAAAGGGCAATGAAGGGCACTGTTGGTGAGCTCGGGGAGTTCGGGCTCATCAGGGAGCTCACCTCCCGTCTCACCACCACCCCCGCGGTCCGGGTCGGCCCCGGCGACGACGCCGCGGTGGTCGCCGCGCCCGACCGCCGGGTCGTGGCCAGCACCGACATCCTGCTGGAGGGCCGGCACTTCCGCCGCGACTGGTCCACGGCCTACGACGTCGGCCGCAAGGCCGCCGCGCAGAACCTCGCCGACATCGCCGCCATGGGCGCGGTGCCGACGGCCCTGCTGCTCGGCCTCGTCGTGCCCGCCGAACTGCCGGTCACCTGGCCGTCCGAGATGATGGACGGCCTGCGCGACGAGTGCCAGGTCGCCGGCGCCTCCGTGGTCGGCGGCGACGTCGTACGGGGCGACACGATCATGGTGTCGATCACCGCGCTCGGCGACCTGCGCAACCAGGAGCCGGTCACCCGGGGCGGCGCCCAGCCCGGCGACCTCGTCGCGGTGACCGGCTGGCTGGGCTGGTCCGCCGCCGGGTACGCGGTCCTGTCGCGCGGCTTCCGTTCGCCCCGCGCCTTCGTCGAGGCCCACCGCCGCCCCGAACCGCCGTACCACGCGGGTCCGGCCGCGGCCTCGCTCGGCGCGACGGCGATGTGCGACGTCAGCGACGGGCTGATCGCCGACCTCGGGCACATCGCCGAGGCCAGCAAGGTCCGTATCGACATCCGCTCCGGCGCCATCGACATCCCCACCCAGATGAACGACATCGGGCAGGCCGTCGGCGTCGACCCGATCCAGTGGGTGCTCACCGGGGGAGAGGACCACGCGATCGTGGCGACCTTCCCGCCGGACGTGAAGCTGCCCGCCCGCTGGAAGGTGATCGGCGAGGTCCTCAACCCGTCCGCCCTGCCACAGGTGACGGTCGACGGCGCGCCCTGGACCAGCAAGGGCGGCTGGGACCACTTCGGGGACATGGAGTCGTGAGCGCGCCAGGGCCCCCGCCCCGGGTGCTGACCGTCGCCGGCTCCGACTCCGGCGGCGGGGCCGGGATCCAGGCCGACCTGAAGACGATGCTCGCGCTCGGCGTGCACGGCATGAGCGTGATCACGGCGGTCACCGCGCAGAACTCCCGCGGCGTGCAGGGAGCTTGGGAGCTGCCGGTGGAGGCGGTACGCGCCCAGTACCGCAGCGTCGTCGACGACATCGGCGTCCAGGCGGTGAAGACGGGCATGCTCGCCTCCGCCGAACTCGTCGAGACAGTCGCCGAGTTGCTCGCGGACACCGGCGCTCCCGTCGTCGTCGACCCGGTCGGCGTCTCCAAGCACGGGGATCCGCTGCTGGCCGCCTCCGCGCTGGACTCCGTGCGCACGAAACTGCTGCCGGTCGCCACCGTCGCCACCCCGAACCTCGACGAGGTGGCCCAACTGACCGGTGTGCGGGTCGAGTCGGAGGAGCAGCTGAGGGACGCGGCCGCCGCCGTGCTGGGGTACGGGCCGCGCTGGGCGCTCATCAAGGGCGGCCACCTCCCCGGTGCCGCCGTCGACCTGCTGACGGACGGCCGCGAGGAGCACTGGCTGCGGGCGCCGAGGTACGACAACCGGCACACGCACGGCACGGGCTGCACCCTCGCGTCCGCGATAGCGGCACAGCTGGCGAAGGGGAGCTCCGTGCCGGAGGCGGTGGCGGCGGCCAAGCGTTACGTCACCGGGGCGATCGCCGCCGGGTTCGCCCTCGGCGCCGGCATCGGTCCCGTGGACCACGGATGGGATCTCACCCGGGGTACGGCCGGAGCCTGATGTCGGTCGCCGCCTTCTCGGTGAGCCGCCTGAAGACGCCGGCCATCGGGCGTGAGCCGAGCAGCCGGTACATCCGGTCCCGGTTGCGGATGCGCCGCTCGGTCGGCGGGGCGAAGAACGGGCCCGCGTTGCCGGAGATCTTCTGGCAGCCCCTGGCGAAGGACCGGATCCGACTCTCGTACTCGGCGAACGCGGTCCGGTGGTCGCCGCCGGCCAGGGCCAGCTCACCGGCCAGGACATGGGCGCCGACGATCGCCGCGCCCGTCCCCATGCCGCCCATGGTCGCGCCGTACCCGGCGTCCCCCAGCAGGGCCACCCGGCCCTCGGCGAGACGGTCGACGTGGATCTGCGCGATCGCGTCGAAGTACAGCTGGTCGGCGTCCGCGAGCGCCCGGATCACCTTCGGCGCCTCCCAGCCCATCCCCGTGAACCGCTCGGCGAGGATCCGTTTCTGCGCGGCCGTGTCCCGCCGGTCGTAGGCGAGTCGCTCCGACCGGAAGACCAGCAGCGCACCGGCGCGATCGGGGTCGCCGTCGTAGTTGCCCAGGGCGATCGCGCGGCCGGGCTCGCTGTACAGCCGGCCGGTACGGTCCAGGCCCAGGTCGTTGGGGACCTCGAAGGCGGCGACGTAGTGATCGAGGAAGCGCAGGTAGCGGGACTCGTCGCCGAAGACCAGCCGGCGGGTGTTCGAGTGCAGGCCGTCGGCGCCGATCACGAGGTCGAAGCGGCGCGGGGCATTCTCCTCGAAGGTCACGTCGACGCCCGCGGCGGTGTCCGTGAGGGTGACGATCGAGTCGCCGAAGACGTACTCGACGTGGTCCCGGGTGCGCTCGTACATGATCTGGGCGAGCTCGCCGCGAAGGATCTCGACGTCACCGCTCATCATCTCGGCCGGCAGGTCCACCCGCGGCGAGCCGTCCTCGGCGACCACGAACTGGCGGCCCATATGGGTCTGGCGGGCGTGGATCTCGTCCCAGATGCCCATGGAGGTGAGGATCCGGCGGTGGACGTGCCCCCGGAAGTCGACGGCGAAGCCGCCCGCGCGCAGATCCGTGGACCGCTCGACGACGGTGACGCGGGCGCCGTACCGGACCAGGTGGAGCCCGAGCGCCGGACCGGCGACGCTCGCGCCGGAGATCAGGACGGACAGGTGACCGAGGCTGTTGTGGGTCTTCGTCATGGGCAGGAGCCTCGCGGCGACCGCTGACCGTCCCCTTACCGGCCGCCTACCGCCCGCCTACCGACCCCCGCGGCTCGCCGACCGCCGGCGGTTCGCCGACCGCAGCCGACCGGCGGCTGCGGCCCCGCTCGAAGGCCGTGTCGTACGCCTGCGCGGACAGCCTCGCGCGGACGTCGTTCAGGGTGCGAACGACATCGGGGTCACCGAGGAGGACCGTGCCCCGCAGGCCCGCGGCGGCGCCCAGCAGCTCGGCCGCGCGCTCGGGTCGCGGGGCGACGGAGGCCAGGGCGTCGGCCAGATCGGCCAGCGCCAGCACGTCGAACGACTCCAGCGCCGGTGTACGGGCCTGCTCGAACCACTCGCGGGCCGTCTCGACCTGCCCTTCCGTCGCGGCCGTGAGTCCGAGCCCGACGAGGAGCCGCACCGTCTCGCTCGTGCTGAACCAGGTGGCGGTGCACAGCTCCAGACCGCTCTCGTAGTGCACGCGCGCGTGGGTGGTGTCGCCGGACAGCCGGGCCACGTCACCGAGGCCCCGCCGCGCGCCGGCCACCTTGTCGGGCACACCCGCCGTGCGGGCCAGGGCCGCGGAACGGGTGAAGTGCGCGGCCGCCTCCTCGGCGTCGCCCCGGTGCAGCAGCACGGTCGCGCGGGAGCGCAGCAGGTCCGCGATCTCCTCCGGGGCCTCCAGCTCCCGCACATACGCCAGTCCCTCGTCGAGCAGCTCAATGGCGCGCGCGTGGTCGCCGCGCCCGTCGGCGAACAGGGCCAGCGGATCGAGGCAGTTCGCCATGCCCCAGCGGTCGCCGGTGGCCCGGAAGCCCTCCAGCGAACGGGCGAAGGAAGCCTCCGCGGCGGTCGCGCGGCCGGCGTAGAGCTCCTGGTAGGCCAGGCCGAGGTCCAGCAGCGCGTGACCCCACGGCTCCTCACCGACCTGGACGCGGACCTGCTCGTCCGCGGCGAGCAGGGGACCGCCGGTGAGCGACCACACGACCACGGTGAACGGCAGCCGCAGCGGCCGGTCCAGGGAGCGCATCAAGGCCACCGCGCGTGCGACGCGCGCCGCCTCGCCGGGGTCGTCGCCGCGCCCGGCGACGGAGTTCATCAGGCAGAGCGCGTACTCCTCGGTCGGCCCGCCGGGCGGCTCGTCGCCCACGGCCGCGAGCAGCGCGCGGGCCTGCGGCAGCTGCTCGCCGTGCAGCCCGCGCAGCCGCCGGAACCAGGTGAGCGTCGCCATGAGCCGCAGCGCGGCGGCGGGATCGGTGGCGGTCAGGAGGCCCATGGCCGCGTCCAGGTCGTCGCGATCGGCGTCCAGCCGGGCCAGCCAGGGGAGCTGGTCCCGGCCGCGCAGATACGGTTCCGCCCGCTCGGCCAGCCGCAGGAAGTACCGGGCGTGCGCGTCCCGCAGGGCCGGCTCACCGGCGCATCCCTCCGCGGCGAAGACCCGGATCGTCTCCAGCATGCGGTACCGGGCCTCGGCCGCCGTGGGGCTCTGGGTCACCTCCAGGAAGGACTTCTCCACCAGTGAGGCCAGCAGGTCCTCCGGGTACGGCAGCCCGCACACCGCTCAGCCGCAGTGCGTCGAGCCGGGCCCGCTCGGCGTGCGCGTCGGGGAGGTCGGGCAGGGCCGGGCCGCGCCAGAGGGCGAGGGCCTCGCGCAGCAGGGCGGCCGCCCGGGCGGGGTCCCCGGCGGCGAGAGCGGCCCGCCCCTGCCCGGCCAGCCGCTCGAAGCGGTGGAGGTCCACGGCGTCGGGCGGGACGGCCAGCCGGCAGCCGGCGGGAGTGGCCTCGATCTCCGCGTGCGGGGCCAGGCGGCGGCGCAGCCGGGAGACCTGGGACTGGAGCGCGTTGCCCGCTCCGGCGGGCGGCTCGGCGCCGTACAGGCCGTCGGTCAGGCGCTCCACGCGGACGCCGCGGCCGGCCTCGAGCAGCAGGAGGCTGAGCAGGGCGCGAGGACGGGGGCCGCCGGGGTCGACGGGGGTGCCGTCGACGGTGCGGAGGTCGAGGGTGCCCAGGATGCCGAAGCGCATTCCCCGGAGTCTGACAGGCGGCGGGATCCCGGACACAGCAGAAAGCCGGCCCACCTGGGTGGACCGGCTCTATGCAGCGAACCAGCAGTGGCCGCGCGCGTTGGGGTTCCCCCCGGCTCGAGCGGAGTCGAGAGTGGGGGGATGTGCGTCAGCGCGAGACCTTGCCGGCCTTGATGCACGAGGTGCAAGCGTTCACGCGCTTCGGCGTCCCGCTCACCACGGTACGGACGCGCTGGATGTTCGGGTTCCAGCGACGGGACGTACGGCGGTGCGAGTGCGAGATGTTGTTGCCGAAGCTCGGCCCCTTGCCACAGACGTCGCAGTTGGCAGCCACGGGTCACTCCAAAGACTTCAGATGCACTTACGGATGATCCCGGCATGCCGGGATCAGGATCTAGGATCTGAGTGGCGCTGCCAGGGGGATGGCCCGATGCGGATCGGGCAACCGGAGCAGCATACAACGACTGCGCCAGTGCAACGAAACTACCATGGCTGCTCAGCGACCTGTCCCCCGCCCCGGTCGGCCCCCGCCCGCTCCTGCCCGGCCCGCTTTCCGGCGGACACCGGCCCGGGGTCTACGCTGCGTCCAGTCCAGCAGCCCAAGGAGGCGCAGGTGGCGCAGGCGCCGCAGACATTCTTCGATGCTCTCGCGGTACGCACCTGGTGCGGCCTGGCGCTCACGGCCTTGGGCCGGGCCCGCGAGGAGATCGACGCCATCAACGTCTACCCGGTCGCGGACGGGGACACCGGCACCAACCTGTACCTGACCGTCGAGTCGGCGGCGACCGCCGTGGAGGCGGTGTTCGCCGGGTACGAGGCCGGTTCCGGCGCCGGTTCGGCGCCCGCGGGGAAGCCCTCTCTCGCCGACGCCGCGCGCGCGATGGCGCACGGCGCGCTCATCGGGGCGCGCGGCAACTCGGGGACGATCCTCGCGCAGCTGCTGCGCGGCATGGCCCAGGTGCTCACCGCCGAGGGGGAGACCCCGCACACCGACGGGGACGGGCTGCGGCTGGCCCTTCGGCACGCGGCCGACTCCGCCCGCCAGGCCGTCGCCCACCCCGTCGAGGGCACCGTGCTGTCGGTCGCCTCGGCCGCCGCCGACGCCGCGGAGGGAGCCGAGGGGGACTGCGGGGCGGTCGCCGGGGCGGCCTACCGGGGGGCGTGCGCGGCGCTCGCCGCGACCCCGGGCCAACTGGCCGTGCTGGAGCGCGCCGGAGTGGTGGACGCGGGCGGCCGGGGGCTGGTGGCGGTTCTCGCCGCGCTGGTGGGGACGTTCACGGGGGAGGTGCCGGGGCTCTCCGGCGCCGTGACCGCAGCCGCTGGCGCGGCCCACGCGCGCGGGGAATCCGTTCAGGCGGCGGACTGCGCCGACGACGGGCCGGACGGTGAAGGCGGCGAGAGCGGCGAGGGCGGTCCCGCCTTCGAGGTGATCTATCTGCTGGAGGCCGAGGACAGCGATGTGGCGCGGCTGCGGCAGCGACTGGACGCCCAGGGCGACTCGCTGGTCGTGGTCGGCGGCGACGGGCTGTGGAACGTGCACGTGCACGTGGACGACGCGGGCGCCGCCGTGGAGGCGGGTGTCGAGGCGGGCCGGCCGTACCGGATCCGCATCACCCACTTCGGCGCCGGCGACGCGCACACGCGTGCCGGTGAGCGTCCGCCGCGCGAGCGCGTCCAGCGGGCGGTCGTCGCCGTGGTGCCCGGCGAGGGCCTGGCCGGGCTGTACGCGGAGGCGGGCGCGACCACCGTCCTCGCGCGTCCCGGGGAGCCGCCCGCCAGCGGAGAGCTCGTCGAGGCCGTACGACGGGCACACGCGCGTGAGGTCGTGCTGCTGCCCAACGACGCCGACCTGCGGCACACCGCCGCCGCGGCCGCCGAGCAGGCCCGCACGGAGGGCATCCGGGTGGCCCTGATCCCCACCCGGTCCGCGGTCCAGGGGATCGCGGCGCTGGCCGTGCACGAGCCGGACCGCCGCTTCGACGAGGACGTCGTCTCCATGACCTCGGCGGCGGGCGCCACCCGTTACGCCGAGGTCACCGTCGCCGAGCGCCAGTCGTGGACCATGGCCGGCATCTGCCAGGCCGGCGACGTCCTGGGGTTGATCGACGGCGACGTGGCCGTCATCGCCTCCGATGTCACCGCCGCCGCCGAGACCGTCCTGAACCGCATGCTCGCGGCGGGCGGCGAACTCGTCACCCTCGTGCTCGGCGACGAGGCCCCCGAGGGTGTCGCCGAGCACCTGGAGACACGGGTACGGGAGGCGTACCTCGCCGTGGACACGGTGGTGTACCGGGGCGGACGGCAGGGCGCGTTGGTGCTGATCGGGGTGGAGTAGGGGGGAAGGGGTGGGGGGAGGGGGCGCGGGCAGGGAGGCGGCGAGCAGGGCGGCGGCGAGCGGGGTATAGGGATTGTTGAACAACCCCTATACCCCCTGCGGGTCGTTCAACGATCCTTCTGTTCCTCCGCCGCCTGCAACAACTGCTCCGCCTCGGCCCGCCGCGCCCCCGCCGTCTCGTCCTCTTCCCGCTCGCCGCTGCCTGCGCCGATGTCGGCAGCGTCTTCGACATCGGCGTAAGCCCGCAGCACCGTACGCGCGCGTGCGGCCGCCGCCGCCGGGCGTCCCAGGTCGGTCTCCAGCCAGCCCGCGGCCAGCTCCGCCCCGGTCCGGGCGTGCACGGCGTCCTCGCCCAGGGCGACGAACACCGCGACGGCCTCGGCCATCTGGGAGAGCGCCTCGTCCAGGGTGGCCCGGATCGAGTCGTCGTCGGCGTCCTCGGCGGCCGACCGGGCCAGCAGGTCCCCGAACTGGCGGTGCGTGTGGCCGAGTTCGGCGATGAGCCGCAGACGCGCCTCGTCGTCGTCGGCCCCGTCGAACGCGTCCGCGCACTCCTCCACGGCACGCGCCATCAGATCGCGCGCCGCGTCCGTCCCGTCCTCGACGCGCAACGCCAGCCACGCGCGGGCGCGCAGCGAGCGCACGAGCCCGTGGACGTTGCCGAGGCCGCGCCACAGCTCGCCCGCGCGCGCGTAGGCCTGGTCCGCCTCGGTGCGCAGACCGGCCTGGCCGAGCGACTCGGCGGCCAGGTGGGCGAGGGTCGCGTGGTCGTGCTGCTCGGGCCAGTGCCGGGCGATCTCCGCGGCCTGGAGCCGGCGTTCGGCGGCGTCCCGGTGTTCCCCGAGCTCGCTCAGACAGTCACCCAGCCACCACTGCGTCTGGACGACCGCGCCGTCGCCGTGCGTCTCGGCGGTCAGCTCCGCCAGCGCGGACTCCAGCACCTCCGCGGCCTCGGCCCAGCGGCCCTGCCGTACCAGGAACCCGCCGAGCTGATGCCGCGCCCACGCGCCGAGCGTGGGGCCCGCACCCGCCTCGTCCGCCCAGTGCGCGGCCTCCAGGGCGTGCTCCGCGGCCTCCTCGGCCTCCCCCCGGCCCCCGACGACCTCGGCGAGCTGAAGGTGCAGCTGGGCCCGCCCGACCGCCTCCAGGTACGGTCCGCCGTGCTCCAGGGCCGCCCGCAGGGCCCGCTCCGCCTCCCTCATGTCGCCCAGCTGGTGGGCGAGACCGGCCAGCCGGGCCTCGTACTCCACGGCGAACCACGGCAGACCCGTCTCGTTGAACTCCCGCGCGGCCCGCGCGAACAGCTTCGCGCCCGCCTCCGGGTTCCCGGAGTGCGTCGCCAGCTCCGCGAGCATCGCGTGCCCCTCGGCGACGCGGGCGGCGAGCCGTACGTCGTTGCCCGCGCGCCCGTCGACGAGGGCCAGAAGCTCCCGGACCGCCGCCTCGGCCTCCGCCAGGACCGCCTCGTCGACCACTTCCCCCTCGGCCTCGTGGACGCGCCGCATCAGGATCCGCGCCCGGCCCATCAGCACGCCCGCCGCCTGCGGCACCCCCGTGCCGCCCTCGGCGTACAGCGAGAGAACCCGGTCGTACGGGTCGGCGACCGCCGCGAGCGCCTCGTCGATCTCGCCGCCCAGCGCACGGATGTACGCGGCACGCGCGCGTGCCGCCAGGGCCTCGCCGGGGTCGCCCGCCTGCGCGTACAGCTCGGCAGCGTGCTCGAACGTTTCGGCGCCGTCCGGACCGAGACCTATCGCCTCGTGGTCGGCGATCTCCGCGCGCTCCCGCGCCTCCAGCTCGACGCCCTCCACCTCCTCGGCCAGCCGGGCCACCCGCGCCCACGCCTCGACGGCACGCGGCTGGAGCGTGTCGGACAGCCGCTGGGCCTCGGCGAGCAGGACCGCCAGGTCCGGTGCGTCGGTCGCCGGAGTCGGAGTCGGAGCCGGGGCAGCGGCATCGGGTGCCGCCGCGGCGGCCGCGGCGGAGGCGGGGCGAGCCGCCCGTACGCCCAGGGGCAGCCGCTCCACCAGGGGCCGCTGTGCCATACGCGCGCGTGCCCGCTCGCTGACGTACGACGTGCCGTTGCGCTCGTCGAAGCGCGCGGCCAGCGCGAGGGCCTGGGTGCGCGCGTGTCCCGCGAGTTCCAAGGCGGTCCACTCGCGCCCGGCCGGCCCGGGCACCCGCTGACCGGCGAGACCCAGCTCGGACAGGCGCTCCATGAGCAGCACCACCACGCTCAGGAACTCCAGCCTGCTGTGCGGATGCCCCTCGTCCGTGAAGTACGCCGGGCGCTCCGCGAGCAGCTCCAGTCCCCGCGCCTCGTTGCCGGTCAGCGCGCAGAACTCGACGTGGTCGGCGTAGGCGCCCCGCATGCTCTCCATGGACCGCACCAGCCGGAAGCCCCGCAGATGGTGGGCGCGGGCCTCCTCCAGGCGGCCGAGCCGCAGCAACGGCGCCAGGGACGACGCCAGCACCGTGTGCGGCTCGTGCGCGCACGAGTACTCGCCCTCCAGGACC
Source organism: Streptomyces sp. NPDC102259 (assembly GCF_044766465.1). Taxonomy (NCBI): domain Bacteria; kingdom Bacillati; phylum Actinomycetota; class Actinomycetes; order Kitasatosporales; family Streptomycetaceae; genus Streptomyces; species Streptomyces sp. NPDC102259. The sequence continues at coordinate 160,630 of NZ_JBIWMA010000010.1, forward strand.
GGCGCCCACAGCGCGAGCGCCTCCGCGTCCCGGCCCCGCTCCGCCCGCCACCAGCCCTGCCCGTGCAGCTCGCACGCGTGACAGTCGGCCATGGTGTCCCGGTCCGCGGCCAGCCACGCGGTGAACGCCCGCTCCGCCCGCTCCACGTCGCCCACGTGCGCGGCCACGCTGAACTCGGCGCTGCGCACCGCCCGCGCGGAGTGCCCGGCGAGCCGGTAGCGGTGCTCCATCTCGCCGAGCCACTTCTCCACCGACGCCAGCGGCACGTGCGGCTGGTCGAGCATGCCGGACGACACCCACTTGAAGACCCAGTGCAGCGAGTGCGTCTCGTACTCGTCGAATTCCTCGGGCCGCTCGTCCCACATGCGCAGCAGCCGCGCGAACGGGACGAACATCTTCGCCTTCTCGGAGCTGTAGTTGTAGACCTTCAGCTGGTGCCCGAGCGCCTCGATCACGGCGAGCGGGATGTTGAGCCTCTCGGCCTCCACCAGCAGCTGCTCCGCGCGCGCGTTGCGGGCCGGACCCTCCGGCTGCTCGCCGTTCTCCGCCATCGCCCGGCGGAGGGAGTCGAAGTCCGTGATCTCACTCATCAGTGACCGCCCTGTTCCTCTGTCGGCTCCCCGTGTGCCGACTCCCCGTGCGTGGCCCATTCCAGGAGGCCTATGAACGCCCGGTTCAGCAACGCCGAGTCCGCGGGCCGCAGCGGGCGCTGCGCCATCAGCAGCGCCTGCCCGTACAGCGACTCCGTGGCGGTGCCGATCAGCTCGGGATCGTTCAACGAACTGATCCGCCGGATCAGCGGGTTGAGATGGTTGAGCACCAGCCGCGCGCGTGGGGCGCTCCCGCGCAGCGAGCCCAGAATGCCCGCCCACAGGTCGTCGGCCTGTGTCTCGGCCTGCGCGCGGGCCTGCTCGTGCCGGGCCCCCGGTCGTCGAGGTGCAGCGCGGGCACCGACAACGGGTGAAAGGCCCGCAGGACGACGTCACAGCCCAGTGGGTCGAGCTTCGCCCGCGCGGCCGCCAGGAAGCCCGCGAGGGCCGGCTCGTCGGCCGCGGCGACGGTGTCCAGGTGGGCGGTCACGGTGTCCGCGTCCAGCTCGGCGACCACCGTCCCCGGCCGCACCGACGGCAGCGCCTCGACCAGCTCGCTGTCGTACGTGTAACCGCCGTTGACCACCCCGATGCCCTGTGCGGACGCGATCGGCGCGACCTGCCGGTACTCCTCCACGGTCCGCGTGAAGTGCACCACCGGGTGCCGCTGAGCGAACTCCTCCAGCGACAGCCGCCCGTCGGTCGTCTCGAAGGGCAGCCACGGCAGCATCGTGCGCAGCATCTCCTCGTCGTGCCGCGCCAGGGACTTCACGCCCAGGTGGTGCACCTCGAGGAAGGTGGTCAGCCGCTGTGGATCACCGGCGGCCAGACCCGTCAGCCACGACCGGATCCGTTCCCCCAGCGCCTCCCGTACCGCCGCCAGCGTCTCGTCCTCGTACAGCGACTCCCGCGAGGCCGTGGGCCGCAGACTGTCGGTGTCCAGCACGCAGCGCACGAAGAACGCCCAGTCGGGCAGCAGCTGTTCGCCCCGCTCGGTCAGCAGCATCCCCTTGAGGTGCACACGGTGACCGGCACGCTGCGCCGGGCTGACCGCCGAAGGCAGCACGTACGCCACCCCCCGGACCCCCGCCACCGGCAGGTCCAGCTCGACGGAGTCCAACGGCGTGAAGCCGAACAGCTCGTGACAGTGCCGGGCCAGCGCCACCCGCCGGTTGGCGGGGGAGGGATAGGACCGGTTCCAGGGCGCCGGCAGATCGGTGACCGCCTCGTCGCCGACCCGGACGTCGTACGGCAGCAGGGATCCGAAGTCCCGGGCCAGCGCCAGCACCCGCGGCTCCGTGAGCCACTCGTCGGCCCCGGCCCGCGCCACCAGATGCACGGTGGTGCCCGGCTCGGGGCGCTCCTCGCGGGGCAGCGTCCGCACGGTGTAGGAGCCGTCGTCGTGCGCCGTCCACTCCACCGGCGGCGCGTCCGGCGTGCGGGCGCTGCGGCTGACCACGCGGATCCGTTCGGCCACCACGAAACAGGCCAGCAGTCCGATGCCGAACTGCCCGAGGAAGTCCGAACGGACGTCCTGGAGCCCCTCGGCGCGCTTGGAACTGCGCCCGATCGTCGCCAGCAGGTCGTGCACGTCGGCCTCGGTGAGCCCGATGCCCGAGTCCTCCACCCGCAGCCCGCCGTCCCCCGCGAACAGCCGCACGCGCGCCGGGGCGTCGGGCTCCTCGGCCCGCCGGGCGGTGATCGCGTCCACGGCGTTCTGCAGCAGTTCGCGCAGGTAGACCTTGGGACTGGAATAGAGGTGATGGGACAGCAGGTCCACCAGACCACGCAGGTCGACCTGGAACGTGTGGGGTGGGTGGGGTGCCTGGGATGACTGTGAGGTCTGGGAGTCCATCGCTGCTACGCCGCGGGCTGGGGGAGGAGCACGGCGCGGGGTCGGGCGGTCCCGGTGGGGCGGTGACCGCGGATGATGGCCGGAGCGCGTCATCCTAGAGCCCGAACGAGCCGCCTGACCAGGGGTTTCGGGACACATATACGGCAATGTCAGTGACGTGGTGTGCAATGGATCTCGTGCCCGCACTGAAAGAACCACTGGACCAGCCACTGAAGTCAGTGCTCGGCCCCGCCACCGCGAAGGTGATGGCCGAGCACCTCGGCCTGCACACCGTCGGCGACCTCCTGCACCACTACCCCCGCAGATACGAGGAGCGCGGCCAGCTCACCCACCTCGCCGACCTCCCCATGGACGAACACGTCACCGTGGTCGCCCAGGTCGCCGACGCCCGTCTGCACAGCTTCGCCTCGGCCAAGGCCCCCCGGGGCAAGGGCCAGCGCCTGGAGGTGACCATCACCGACGGCAGCGGCCGGCTCCAGCTGGTCTTCTTCGGCAGTGGCGTCCACAAACCCCACAAGGAACTCCTGCCGGGCACGCGCGCGATGTTCTCGGGCAAGGTCTCGGTCTTCAACCGCCGTCTCCAGCTGAACCATCCGGCCTACGAACTGCTGCGGGCCGACACCGACGAATCGGTCGAGACCTGGGCCGGCGCCCTCATCCCGCTCTACCCCGCCACCGCGAAACTGGAGTCCTGGAAGATCGGCAAGGCGATCCAGACCGTCCTGCCCAGCGCGCAGGAGGTGCTCGACCCCCTCCCGGACTCCCTGCGCGACGGCCGGGGCCTGGTCTCCCTCCCCGAGGCCCTCCTGAAGATCCACCGCCCCCACACCAAGGCGGACATCGCCGACGCCCGCGCCCGGCTGAAGTGGGACGAGGCGTTCGTCCTCCAGGTCGCCCTCGCCCGCCGCCGCCACGCCGACGCCCAGCTCCCGGCCGCCCCCCGCGAGCCCGCCGCCGACGGCCTGCTGACCTCCTTCGACGCCCGTCTCCCCTTCACCCTCACCGAAGGCCAGCAGAAGGTCTCGAAGGAGATCTTCGACGACCTGGCGACGGACCATCCGATGCACCGGCTGCTCCAGGGCGAGGTGGGATCGGGCAAGACCCTGGTCGCGCTCCGCGCCATGCTCGCCGTGGTCGACAGCGGCGGGCAGGCCGCCCTGCTCGCCCCCACCGAGGTCCTCGCCCAGCAGCATCACCGCTCCGTCGTCGAGATGATGGGCGAGCTGGCCGAGGGCGGGATGCTGGGCGGGTCCGAGCGGGCCACCAAGGTCGTGGTGCTGACCGGGTCCATGGGCACGGCCGCCCGTCGGCAGGCTCTGCTGGACCTCGTCACCGGAGAGGCCGGCATCGTGATCGGCACGCACGCGCTGATCGAGGACAAGGTCCGCTTCCACGACCTCGGGCTGGTCGTCGTCGACGAACAGCACCGCTTCGGCGTCGAACAGCGCGACGCCCTGCGCGGCAAGGGCAAGCAGCCCCCGCACCTGCTCGTCATGACGGCCACGCCCATCCCGCGCACCGTCGCCATGACCGTCTTCGGCGATCTGGAGACCTCCGTCCTCGACCAGCTCCCGGCCGGCCGCTCGCCCATCGCCAGCCATGTCGTCCCGGCCGCCGACAAGCCCCACTTCCTGGCCCGCGCCTGGGAGCGGGTCCGCGAGGAGGCAGGCAACGGCCATCAGGCGTACGTCGTCTGCCCGCGCATCGGCGACGACGCCGACGAACCGGCCGGCGCGAGGAAGTCCGGCGCCAAGAAGAAGTCCCCCGAGGACGAAGCCGAGAAGCGGCCTCCGCTCGCCGTCCTGGACATCGCCGACCAGCTCGCCAAGGGGCCCCTGCACGGCCTTCGGGTCGAGGTCCTGCACGGCCGCATGGCCCCCGACGACAAGGACGCCGTCATGCGGCGCTTCGCCGCGGGCGACACCGACGTCCTGGTCGCCACGACCGTCATCGAGGTCGGCGTCAACGTCCCGAACGCCACCGCGATGGTGATCATGGACGCCGATCGCTTCGGCGTCTCCCAGCTGCACCAGCTGCGCGGCCGCGTCGGCCGGGGCTCGGCGCCGGGTCTGTGCCTCCTGGTCTCGGAGATGCCGGAGGCGAGCGCGGCCCGCCAGCGCCTCAACGCCGTCGCCGCCACCCTCGACGGCTTCGAACTCTCCCGCATCGACCTCGAACAGCGCCGCGAGGGCGACGTCCTGGGCCAGGCCCAGTCCGGCGCCCGCTCCAGCCTGCGGGTACTCGCGGTGATCGAGGACGAGGAGGTCATCGCGGAGGCACGCGAGGAGGCGGCCCGCCTGGTCGCCGCCGACCCGGAACTGACCACCCTGCCCGGCCTGCGCACGGCCCTGGACGCCCTCCTGGACGAAGAGCGGGAGCAGTACCTGGACAAGGGCTGACGGCGACCCCCGGACGCGGGGCGGCACCGGTGGCGCGGCTGCGCCACCCCGGCGCGACGGGCCACGGACGGCCCCGCAGCCGCTCCCAGGACGGGCGCGACGGCCATGGACGGCCCGAAGCCCCTCCCGGCACTGAGCGCCCTCTCCCCTCCGCCTGCCAGACTGGACGCGTAACCGCCCCCGAACAAGGACCCCGAGATGACCCGCGTGATCGCCGGCGCAGCCGGTGGACGTCGCCTGGCGGTGCCGCCGGGCACCGGCACCCGCCCCACCTCCGACCGCGCACGCGAGGGTCTCTTCTCCACCTGGCAGTCCCTGCTGGGCGGGCCGTTCGCCGGGACACGCGTCCTCGACCTGTACGCGGGCTCCGGCGCCGTGGGCCTGGAGGCCCTCTCCCGGGGAGCGGGTCACACCCTCCTCGTCGAGGCCGACGCGCGGGCGGCCCGCACGATCCGGGAGAACGTGAAGAACCTCGGCCTGCCCGGCGCCGAGGTCAGGGCCGGCAAGGCCCAGCAGATCGTCCAGACACCGCCGGCGGACCCGTACGACCTGGTCTTCCTCGATCCCCCGTACGCCGTCACGAACGACGATCTTCGGGAGATTCTGCTCACACTCCGCTCAGGGGGCTGGCTCGCGGCCGATGCCCTCGTCACCGTGGAGCGCAGCACCAGAGGCGGGGAGTTCCCCTGGCCGGACGGGTTCGAGGCGCTCAGGGCCCGTCGTTACGGCGAGGGAACGTTTTGGTACGGTCGCGCCGCCTCTACGTGCGAAGACGCACGATGACCGGACTGGAGAGCGAGGGCCCACAAGTGCGCCGTGCCGTCTGTCCCGGGTCGTTCGACCCGATCACCAACGGACACCTCGACATCATTTCCCGCGCGTCTCGTCTGTACGACGAGGTCTACGTCGCGGTCATGATCAACAAGGCCAAGAAGGGCCTGTTCGAGATCGACGAGCGGATCGACCTGATCCGTCAGGTCACCGCCGAGTACGGCAACGTCCGGGTCGAGGCCTTCCACGGCCTCCTCGTCGACTTCTGCAAGCAGCGCGACATCCCGGCCATCGTCAAGGGCCTGCGGGCGGTCAGCGACTTCGACTACGAGCTCCAGATGGCCCAGATGAACAACGGCCTGTCGGGCGTCGAGACGCTGTTCGTGCCCACCAACCCCACGTACAGCTTCCTCTCCTCCTCCCTGGTCAAGGAGGTCGCCACCTGGGGCGGCGACGTCTCCCATCTGGTGCCGCCGCTGGTCCTCGAAGCCCTGGGCGAGCGGCTCAGGAAGGACTGACCCCGGGACCGGTCTCCTGACGGCTCGTCACCCGGTGTCCGGCGGACACCCCATGGCCGTACAGTCGTCCCGTCCGTCTCCAACACACCTGTAGAGAGTGGCGAGCAACCGGTGGACGTGCAGAAGAAGCTCGACGAGATCGTCACCGCGGTCTCCAGTGCCCGGTCGATGCCGATGTCGGCCTCGTGCGTGGTCAACCGCGCGGACCTGCTCGCCCTGCTGGAAGAGGTGCGCGCGGCCCTTCCCGACTCCCTCGCCCAGGCCGAGGAGCTGATCGGCGGCCGTGAGCAGATGGTCGAGCAGGCCCGCCAGGAGGCCGAGCGGATCATCACCACCGCGCACGCCGAACGCGGCTCCCTGATCTCCGACACCGAGATCGCCCGCCGCTCCCAGAACGAGGCGGACCGCATCCTCGCCGAAGCCCGCAGGGAGGCCGAGGAGGTCCGCGCGGAGGCCGACGACTACGTCGACTCCAAGCTCGCGAACTTCGAGGTCGTCCTCACCAAGACGCTCGGCTCCGTCGGCCGCGGCCGCGAGAAGCTCCTCGGCACCGGACCCGGCATGGACGAGAACGGCTACGAGGACGAGGACGCCCCCGAGCGCAGCCACGACCCCGAGACCCTGCGCCGCGACGCCGACGCCTACGTCGACACCAAGCTCGGCGCCTTCGAGGCGGTCCTCGCCAAGACCCTGGACGCGGTCGGCCGCGGCCGCCAGAAGCTGCACGGCCGCATCGCCTCGGACGACCTCGGCTCTCTCGCCGACGACGCCACGACGTTCCAGCACTCCTCCGACGCCGACTACCTCGCCGACCTGACCGCCCTCGCGGAGCAGGACGCCGCGGCGGCGCAGCCCGTCCAGCAGCCGTACGACCAGCAGGAACCGCAGCCGGCGTACGGCTACCAGCAGCAGCCGGACCCCTACGGCGGCTATCAGCAGCAACAGCAGCAGGGCTACGGCCGGCAGGACGCGTACGGATACCAGCAGCAGGCCGACCCGTACGCCCCCACCTTCGACTACGTTCCGGCGGGAGGGGCCCCCATCCAGGGCTACGACACCCAGCAGGCCCCCTACGACCCGAACCAGGCCGCGCAGCAGCCCCAGCAGCAGGTCCAGCAGGGATACGCCCTCGACGAGACCAGCCTCTTCGACACCGGCATGATCAGTGCCGAGCAGCTGCGCGCCTACGAGCAGGAACGCGGCCTGTAGCACCGGGGCGGCCCGGGGATAGGGCCCGGATTGGGCTGTGGGCGAATGCTCCAGTATCCTGGCTCTTCGGTCGCGTGTACGTCCGCGATCTCAGCTGCCCGCAGCACCGTAGTAGGGCAGCGTCCCCCGAGCTCAGAAGATCGAAAGCAGGAATGGCCCTGAACGCCCGCCTCGACCACCGCAAGCCTCTCGTGTTCGACACGCACGAGCTGGGGCGGCGTCCTGGTGCGCTACAGCGCCTGACCCGCGAGTTCGACGCTCCCCAGGACCTCGGGATCCAGGGAGTGATCGGAGTGCCGGAAGGCGCCCCGGTGCAGCTGGAGCTCCGACTCGAGTCGGTCATGGAAGGTGTGCTCGTCACAGGCACCGCCCGTGCACAGGCCGAGGGGGAGTGCGTAAGGTGTCTGGAGCCGCTGGAGCTGGAGCTCGAAGCGGACTTCCAGGAGATGTTCTCGTACCCTGACGCCGACGACCGGGGCCGCCCCAAAGCGGAGCCGGTCGACGACGCCGAGGAAGACGAGGACAGGCTCTTCATCGAGGACGGCCTGTTCGACCTCGAACCCGTGCTGCGTGATGCGGTGGTGCTCGCACTGCCGATGCAGCCGGTGTGCCAGGACGACTGTCTGGGCCTGTGCTCCGAGTGCGGAGCCCGGCTCACGGACGACCCGGACCACCACCACGACGCCACCGACATCCGTTGGGCGGCTTTGCAGGGACTCGCCGGTTCACTCGAAGACGGCGAGAAGGACGAACTGAGTGGCGAAGCGCCTCGATCGGCGCGCGCCAACGAGAAGCAGGAGAAGTAGCCGTGGCTGTTCCGAAGCGGAAGATGTCGCGCAGCAACACGCGCCACCGCCGGTCGCAGTGGAAGGCTGCGGTCCCCACCCTGGTTGCGTGCGAGCGCTGCCACGAGCCCAAGCTGCAGCACATCGCGTGCCCGTCTTGCGGCACCTATAACAAGCGCCAGGTCCTCGAGGTCTGAGCGGCTGGTGAGAGGCTTCATGTCTGACGCCAAGGCGGACACGACCGCCAAGAACAAGGCGGACACGGCCTCGTCCCACACGCTTCTGGAAGGGCGGCTCGGCTATCGGCTCGAGTCCGCCCTTCTGGTGCGTGCGCTGACCCACCGTTCCTTCGCATACGAGAACGGCGGCCTGCCGACGAACGAGCGGCTGGAGTTCCTCGGGGACTCCGTGCTCGGCCTCGTCGTCACGGACACGCTGTATCGCACCCACCCCGACCTGCCCGAAGGCCAGCTGGCCAAGTTGCGGGCCGCGGTGGTCAACTCGCGTGCGCTGGCGGAGGTCGGTCGTGGCCTCGACCTGGGTTCCTTCATCCGGCTCGGCCGGGGTGAAGAGGGCACGGGCGGCCGGGACAAGGCGTCCATCCTCGCCGACACCCTCGAAGCGGTGATCGGTGCGGTCTATCTCGATCAGGGCCTCGACGCGGCCTCCGAACTGGTGCACCGCCTGTTCGACCCGCTGATCGAGAAGTCCTCGAACCTCGGTGCCGGCCTGGACTGGAAGACCAGTCTCCAGGAGCTCACCGCGACCGAAGGCCTCGGCGTCCCCGAGTACCTGGTCACGGAGACCGGCCCCGACCACGAGAAGACCTTCACTGCTGCTGCCCGCGTCGGAGGCGTCTCGTACGGCACCGGCACCGGCCGCAGCAAGAAGGAGGCGGAGCAGCAGGCCGCCGAGTCCGCATGGCGGTCCATCCGGGCCGCGGCGGACGAGCGTGCCAAGGCTGCCGAGTCCGTCGAGGCCGTCCCGGCCGCCGACGGCAGCCCGGACCCCGAGTCCGCCTCCGCCTGACCCACAGCGGAACAGCAAGAGCAGTAGAACAGCGGTACGAGACGAGCGCCCGCCCCCCTGTTGGGAGGCGGGCGCTCCGTACGGGGGATCCCATGCCCGAGTTGCCCGAGGTCGAGGTCGTCCGGCGCGGTCTGGAGCGGTGGGTCGCCCATCGCACGGTCGCCGACGCCGAGGTGCTGCACCCGCGTGCCGTACGCCGTCATATCGCCGGCTCCGACGACTTCGCGCACCGGCTCGAGGGTCACCGCATCGGCACCCCCAGCCGCCGGGGCAAGTACCTGTGGCTGCCGCTGACGGACACGCACCAGGCGGTTCTCGCCCACCTCGGCATGAGCGGTCAGCTCCTGGTCCAGCCGCACGAGGCGCCCGACGAGAAGCACCTGCGCGTCCGGGTGCGCTTCGCGGACGAGGTCGACACCGAACTGCGCTTCGTCGACCAGCGCACGTTCGGCGGACTGTCGCTGCACGACACCACCCCCGACGGCCTTCCGGACGTCATCGCGCACATCGCCCGTGACCCCCTCGACCCGCTGTTCGACGACGAGGCGTTCCACCAGGCCCTGCGGCGCAAGCGCACCACCATCAAGCGCGCCCTGCTCGACCAGTCGCTGATCAGCGGGGTCGGGAACATCTACGCGGACGAGGCGCTGTGGCGCGCCCGTCTGCACTACGACCGTCCGACCGCGAGCTTCACCCGTCCCCGCACGCTCGAACTCCTGGGCCACGTCCGGGACGTGATGAACGCGGCTCTCGCCGTGGGCGGCACCAGTTTCGACAGCCTGTACGTCAACGTCAACGGCGAGTCGGGCTACTTCGACCGGTCGCTGGACGCGTACGGCCGCGAGGGCCTGCCCTGCAAGCGGTGTGCCACGCCGATGCTCCGGCGCCCGTGGATGAACCGGTCCAGCTACTTCTGCCCGAAGTGTCAGAAGGTGCCGCGCGTCCCGTCGTAGCGCTCGCGGGCGGCCAGTACGTCGCCCATGCGCCCCTCGACGCAGTGGATGAGGGACAGCAGTCGCTCGGCCACCTCACGCCCCAGCGGCGTCAGTTCGTAGTCCACGCGGGGTGGGTTGGTCGGCTGGGCCTCGCGGTGCACGAGACCGTCGCGCTCCAGCGCGTGCAGCGTCTGGGACAGCATCTTCTCGCTCACGCCGTCGACGCGGCGGCGCAACTCGTTGAAGCGCAGCGAACCCTCGTACAGTGCACCGAGCGTGAGTCCGCCCCAGCGGCCCGTGACGTGTTCCAGCGTGCCGCGCGAGGGGCAGGCCTTGGCGAACACGTTGAACGGGAGGTCCTGGCCCTCCGCGCGCTCCTGGGTGATGTCCATGCGACAAGCGTACGCGAAGGCAGCGCTATCCGACAGGTTGCACTAACCAAAAGTTAGTGCTTTCCTGTGGTCACCGCTTTCGACCTGCTCTATTCGAGGAGTGCTGTATGTCCACCCCCGTTGTCGCTGTCGCCTACCACTCCGGCTACGGCCACACCGCCGTCCTCGCCGAGGCCGTCCGGGCCGGGGCCGCCGACGCCGGCGCCGAGGTGCGGCTGATCAAGGTCGACGAGATCACCGAGGAGCAGTGGACGCTGCTCGACGGCTCGGACGCGATCGTGTTCGGCTCGCCGACCTACATGGGGACCGCGTCCGGCGCCTTCCACGCCTTCGCCGAGGCGACCTCCGCGCGCTGGGCCACCCAGGCGTGGAAGGACAAGCTGGCCGCCGGGTTCACCAACTCCGGCTCCAAGAGCGGCGACAAGCTGCACACGCTCCAGTACTTCCAGATCCTCGCCGCGCAGCTCGGCATGCACTGGGTCAACCTCGGCCTGCTGCCCGGCTGGAACAGCAGCACCGCGTCCGAGCACGACCTCAACCGCCTCGGCGTCTTCCTGGGCGCGGCCGCGCAGACCAACGTCGACGGGGGCGCGGACACCGTCCACAAGGCCGACGTGGCGACGGCGGAGCACCTGGGGCGGCGCGTCGCCGAGACCGCGAAGGTCTTCCTGGCCGGCCGCGCCCAGGCTGCTTGATCGTTTCTGCGGGCCCCGGCGCCCGCCGTTCGATCCCCGTTCGCCCCCGCCTTCGGCCCTAGTAGCCGAAGTCCTGCGTCCACCAGGGGCCGCCGGAGCCCAGGTGGACACCGACGCCCAGCGTCTTGAAGTCGCAGTTCAGGATGTTCGCCTTGTGGCCGGGGCTGTTCATCCAGGCCTCCATGACCGCGGCCGCGTCGGCCTGGCCACGGGCTATGTTCTCGCCGCCGAGGTCGGATATCCCGGCCTTCGCCGCCCGGTCCCACGGGGTCGCCCCGTCCGGATCGGTGTGGTCGAAGAAGCCGCGCGCGGCCATGTCGTCGCTGAACGCCTCGGCGAGCTCCGACAGCGCACTGTTGGCGGAGACGGCGCTGCACCCGACCTTGGCCCGCTCCTCGTTGACCAGCTTCAGCACCTGGGCCGCGGCCTGCGCCTCGGCCGAGACCGTCACCGGGGACTCGGACTTCTCCGGCGCCTTGGTGGCCGTCTTCGACTTGGACGGAGTGGTCTTCGGCTTCTTCGAAGGCGTGGCCTGCGGCTTCTCAGTGACCGTCTCGGTCGGCGACGCCGACGAGGTGGAGGTGGAGGCGGAGGGCGTCGTCGGGGCGGCGGGCGAGGCCGAGCGGCCGGCGTCGCGGCTGGTCGACGTGCCACCGCGCTCGGTGTCGGCGGAGCCGGACGTGCCGCCCTGCTCGGAGGTCGAGTTGGTCGGGGAGTCGGCGGCCTGCACCTTGTCGCCCGAGCCGCTGCCGCCGCCGAGCTGGTAGTTGTCGAGCCCGGGCACCACGCCCGTGGCCACCGCGACGGTGCCGATGGCGACCGCCGCGGAGACGCCCAGCAGTCCGGTCTTGACCGGAGTGGCGACCTTCCGCTTGCGGCGGCGGCTGCCCGCCCCGGCCCGGTCCGAGCCCGGCCGCAGGGCGCCGCCGTCGGGCCGGAAGCCGTCCGTCGAGAAGATCACGGTGTCGGCGTGGGCGTACTCGTCCCCGGTGGAGTACAGGTACTCCCGGCTTCTGGCGACCGAGTCGGCGTACGCCTCCGGGTTCAGGTACGGCGCGATGCCCATCGTGGGGCGGTCGTCGGCGTACGAGTCCTGCGGGGCGCGACTGTCCGCGTGCGAGCCGTGCGTCTGTGTGACCCCCGTGGCGCGGCTCGTGGCGGCGCGGCCGGCGGCGGAGCGTCGGTGGCGTCCCATGTCCTTGCCTTCCTCGTCCAAGCGGTGTTCCCACTGGTGTTCTCGACGGCCGGCCGAGGAGCTGGGGCGACGTGCGCCTCCTGCTCCCTCTGGTCAACCTGACTCACTCGAACGAGTGAGTTTCATATGAGAATCATTGGGTGGGGACGCTACCGCATGGCTCTTGGGGCGGAAGTGCTCCGAGCGACTTTGCCCGGTTAGGTTGCAGCCATGAGCGAGGATGTACGGCTGGTCGCCTGGGTGCGTGGACACGTCCAGGGTGTGGGTTTCCGCTGGTTCACACGGGCCAAGGCGCTGGAGATCGGCGGCCTGAGTGGCTTTGCTCTCAATTTGGCCGACGGACGGGTCCAGGTCGTCGCGGAAGGGGCCCGAGAGGGCTGTGAGGGGCTGCTCGGCTGGCTTCTGGGTGACGACACGCCCGGGCGGGTGGAGGGCGTCACCGAGATATGGGACACACCGCGCGGCGGCTACGACGGCTTCGCGATCCGTTGAGGAATACGTGCCGGACGGCCCCGGGCGGGCGGCGGTACATGCCAACGGCACCTGCCCGAGCGGAAACGGGCAGGTGGTTGCCAAGAATCGCTTGCAGTGGGAGGCTCCGCACGTCAGGATGATCGCCACGCCCTGAGGGCCCCGCAGGAGTCGCAGCGCCGCCGTTCAGGCCGCGCGCCACCGGGCTGCCCGCCAATACGGGGCGTGATCGTGTTGACCGTCAAACTTTTTGGTGAGACGCTGAAAGCACCCCGCGCACCTCAGCTGTTTGGCATGGATGAACGGCAGCACAACCAAGATCCTGGCAAGCACCGCGGGTGCGAATCCCTCACGACCCACACCGCTTCGGTCGGTCACTCATTGTGGAGGACCATCCATCATGGCAAAGGCGCTTCTCGGTTACGTCGGCGGCTCCGACCCGCGACTCCTCGCCGAGATGCGACGGCTCCAGCAGCGCGTTCAGGACCTGGAATCCGAGCTCGGACGAATCCAGGCCGAGAACGACGCGCTCACGGCTGCCGCTTCTCACGAATCGCTTCTGGAGAGCATCGACGCACGCCAGGCGGAGCCTGCGCTCACCTGATCGCTGCACCGCTGTACAACGGCACACGCAGTGGTCGGGCGGCTCATCTCACCGCGTCGGACCGCTAAGTAAGTAAGAGTTTGCAAGGGACGCTTCGGCGTCCCTTCTTTCTTTCCCCCGCCCCGTCTTTCCCGCCGTCGTCCTGCCCGCCGTTTTACTTCCCCCGCGCACCCTTTCAGTCTCTTAACGTTTGGTGTGCCCTGCGCGTTCATGGGTGAAACCGCGGGTTCATGGAGTGAGACACCCCCGGAAGGTAGAGTCCAGCGCCGTGCACCTCAAGGCCCTGACCCTCCGGGGGTTCAAGTCGTTCGCATCGGCGACCACGCTCAGGTTCGAACCGGGGATCACGTGCGTCGTCGGACCCAACGGCTCGGGCAAGTCCAACGTCGTGGACGCGCTCAGCTGGGTCATGGGCGAGCAGGGCGCGAAGTCGCTGCGCGGCGGCAAGATGGAGGACGTCATCTTCGCCGGCACCACCGGCCGCCCTCCGCTGGGCCGCGCCGAGGTGTCCCTGACCATCGACAACTCCGACGGGGCGCTGCCCATCGAGTACGCCGAGGTCACCATCACGCGGATCATGTTCCGCAACGGCGGCAGCGAATACCAGATCAACGGCGACACCTGCCGGCTCCTCGACATCCAGGACCTGCTGTCCGATTCGGGCATCGGCCGCGAGATGCACGTCATCGTCGGCCAGGGCCAACTCGACTCCGTCCTGCACGCCGATCCCATGGGCCGCCGCGCCTTCATCGAGGAGGCCGCGGGCGTCCTCAAGCACCGCAAGCGCAAGGAGAAGGCGCTCAGGAAACTGGACGCGATGCAGGCCAACCTCGCGCGCGTGCAGGACCTGACCGACGAACTACGGCGTCAGCTCAAGCCCCTCGGCCGGCAGGCCGCCGTCGCCCGTCGTGCCGCCGTCATCCAGGCCGATCTGCGCGACTCCCGACTGCGCCTCCTCGCCGACGATCTCGTACGGCTGCGGGAGGCCCTGCGGACCGAGGTCGCCGACGAGGCCGCCCTCAAGGAGCGCAAGGAAGCCGCCGAGCAGGAACTGCGCAAGGCCCTCCAGCGGGAAACCCTGCTGGAGGACGAGGTCCGCCGGCTCGCACCGCGCCTCCAGCGCGCCCAGCAGACCTGGTACGAGCTGTCCCAGCTCGCCGAACGGGTCCGCGGCACGATCTCGCTCGCCGACGCGCGCGTGAAGAGCGCCACCTCCGCTCCGCCCGAGGAGCGCCGCGGCCGCGATCCCGAGGACATGGAGCGCGAGGCCGCCCGCGTCCGCGAGCAGGAGGCCGAACTGGAGGCCGCCCTCGAAGCGGCCCAGCACGCCCTCGACGACACCGTCGCCCACCGCGCCGACCTGGAGCGGGAGCTCGCCGTCGAGGAACGGCGGCTGAAGGACGTCGCCCGGGCCATCGCCGACCGGCGCGAGGGCCTGGCCCGGCTGAACGGCCAGGTCAACGCGGCGCGGTCACGTGCCGCCTCCGCCCAGGCCGAGATCGACCGGCTCGCCGCCGCTCGCGACGAGGCCCAGGAGCGGGCCGTCACCGCGCAGGAGGAGTACGAGGCGCTCAAGGCGGAAGTCGACGGCCTCGACGCCGGTGACCAGGAGCTCGGGGAACAGCACGAGAGGGCCAAGCGGCGGCTCGTCGAGGCGGAGGCCGCTCTCAGCACCGCCCGCGAGGCGGTCACGGGGGCCGAACGCAGCCGCGCCGCGACCCAGGCCCGCCACGAGACCCTCGCGATGGGCCTGCGCCGCAAGGACGGCACGGGCGCGCTGCTCGGCGCGCGGGACCGGCTGAGCGGACTGCTGGGCCCGGCGGCCGAACTGCTCACGGTGACGCAGGGGTACGAGGTCGCGCTCGCGGCGGCCTTCGGGGCGGCGGCGGACGCCCTCGCCGTGACCACTCCGTCCTCGGCCGCCGAGGCGATCCGCCTGCTGCGCAAGCAGGACGGGGGCCGGGCCGCGCTGTTGGTGAGCGGCGCTCCGGACGACGTGCCCCAGGCGCCCCGGGAGACCGAAGGGCCGCGGTACGCCGCCGACCTCGTGCGAGGCCCCGACGATCTCCTGCCCGCCGTACGGCGTCTCCTGCGGGGGATCGTCGTCGTCGGCACGTTGGAGGACGCCGAGGAGGTCGTCTACGCCAGGCCCGATCTCACCGCCGTCACCGCCGAGGGCGACCTGCTGGGGGCGCACTTCGCGCACGGCGGGTCAGCCGGGGCGCCCAGTCTGCTGGAGGTGCAGGCGTCCGTCGACGAGGCCGCGGCCGAGCTCGAGGAGCTGGCCGTGCGGTGCGAGGAGTTGACCCGGGCGCAGCACGCGGCGGGGGAGCGGCGCAAGGAGTGTGCCGCGCTCGTCGAGGAGTCGGGGGAGCGGCGGCGGGCCGCCGACCGGGAGAAGTCGGCCGTGGCCCAGCAGCTGGGGCGGCTCGCGGGGCAGGCGCGGGGCGCCGCCGGTGAGGCCGAGCGGTCCACGGCGGCCGCGGCGCGGGCGCAGGAGGCGCTGGACCGGGCGGTGGAGGAGGCCGAGGAGCTGGCCGAACGGCTGGCCGTCGCCGAGGAGATGCCCGTCGAGGAGGAGCCCGACACCTCCGTGCGGGACCGGCTCGCCGCGGACGGGGCCAACGCCCGGCAGACCGAGATGGAGGCGCGGCTCCAGGTCCGTACGCACGAGGAGCGGGTGAAGGGGCTGGCCGGGAGGGCCGACTCGCTGGACCGGGCGGCGCGGGCGGAACGCGAGGCACGCGCGCGTGCCGAGCAGCGGCGGGCGCGGCTGCGGCACGAGGCCGCCGTCGCGGAGGCCGTCGCCTCCGGCGCGCGGCAGCTGCTCGCCCATGTCGAGGTGTCCCTGCGGCGGGCCGAGGCGGAGCGGGTCGCCGCGGACGCCGCCAAGGCGCGGCGCGAGCAGGAACTGGCCGCCGCCCGCACCGCCGGGCGCGACCTCAAGGCCGAGCTGGACAAGTTGACGGACTCGGTGCACCGGGGCGAGGTGCTCGGCGCCGAGAAGCGGATGCGGATCGAGCAGCTGGAGACCAAGGCGCTGGAGGAGCTGGGGGTGGAGCCGGCGGGGCTCGTCTCCGAGTACGGGCCCCACCAGCCGGTCCCGCCCTCGCCGCCCGCCGAGGGCGAGGTGCTGCCGGAGGACCCCGAGGACCCGCGCAACCAGCCGAGGCGTTTCCTGCGGGCCGAGCAGGAGAAGCGCCTGAGGGCGGCCGAACGCGCCTACCAGCAGCTCGGCAAGGTGAACCCGCTGGCCCTGGAGGAGTTCTCCGCGCTGGAGGACCGGCACAAGTTCCTCAGTGAGCAGTTGGAGGACCTCAAGAAGACCCGTGCCGACCTCCTTCAAGTGGTGAAGGAGGTCGACGAGCGGGTCGAGCAGGTCTTCACCGAGGCCTTCCGGGACACCGCACAACAGTTCGAGGGAGTGTTCAGCCGGCTCTTCCCGGGTGGTGAGGGCCGGCTGATCCTCACCGACCCCGACAACATGCTCACCACGGGCATCGACGTCGAGGCCCGGCCGCCCGGGAAGAAGGTCAAGCGGCTCAGCCTGCTCTCCGGTGGCGAGCGGTCGCTGACCGCCGTCGCCATGCTGGTGTCGATCTTCAAGGCCCGGCCCAGCCCGTTCTACGTCATGGACGAGGTCGAGGCCGCCCTCGACGACACCAACCTGCAGCGGCTGATCCGCATCATGCAGGAGCTCCAGGAGTCCTCGCAGCTGATCGTGATCACGCACCAGAAGCGGACGATGGAGGTCGCCGACGCGCTGTACGGCGTGTCCATGCAGGGCGACGGTGTGTCGAAGGTCATCAGCCAGCGCCTGCGCTGAGCGGCCCGAAGCGGGGTACCTGTATCCAAGCTCCGGGCAATACTTCAAGAGTTGAACACATCCTTCTCACCTGTGCACTGAAACGTCACAGTCACCCCCTCTTGACTTCGACACTTGAAGGCATAGTCTCGGCACCGTTGCTTTTACCTTCAGGTACCACCTATCTGGAGGTGTTGATCCCGTCGGCAGCGTTGCCGACGGCCCGAGGAGTTGAACGTGACCAGCACAGAGCAGGCACAAAAGTCAGGAGCCGGGACGGCTCACCCCGATCATCTCGGGCATGTCATCTTCATCGCGGCGGCGGCCGCGATGGGCGGCTTCCTCTTCGGCTACGACAGCTCCGTCATCAACGGCGCCGTCGAGGCCATCCGGGACCGCTATGACGTCGGCTCCGCGGCCCTGGCGCAGGTCATCGCCATCGCCCTGATCGGCTGTGCCATCGGCGCCGCGACCGCCGGCCGCATCGCCGACCGGATCGGCCGCATCCGGGTCATGCAGATCGCCGCCGTGCTGTTCATCGTCAGCGCCGTCGGCTCGGCGCTGCCCTTCGCGTTGTGGGACTTCGCCCTGTGGCGGGTCGTCGGAGGCTTCGCCATCGGCATGGCCTCCGTCATCGGCCCCGCCTACATCGCGGAGGTCGCCCCGCCCGCCTACCGCGGCCGCCTCGGGTCCTTCCAGCAGGCCGCGATCGTCATCGGCATCGCGATCTCGCAGCTGGTCAACTGGGGTCTGCTGAACGCCGCCGGCGGCGACCAGCGCGGCAAGCTCATGGGGCTGGAGGCCTGGCAGGTCATGCTGGGCGTCATGGTGGTCCCGGCCGTCCTCTACGGTCTGCTCTCCTTCGCCATCCCCGAGTCCCCGCGCTTCCTGATCTCCGTCGGCAAGCGCGAGCGGGCCCGCGACATCCTCGAAGAGGTTGAGGGCGACAAGATCGACCTGGACGCCCGCGTCGCCGAGATCGAGCACGCGATGAACAGTGAGCACAAGTCCACGTTCAAGGACCTGCTCGGCGGCTCCTTCTTCTTCAAGCCGATCGTCTGGGTCGGTATCGGCCTGTCGGTCTTCCAGCAGTTCGTCGGCATCAACGTCGCGTTCTACTACTCCTCGACGCTGTGGCAGTCGGTCGGCGTCGACCCGACGGACTCGTTCCTCTACTCCTTCACGACGTCGATCATCAACATCGTCGGCACCGTGATCGCGATGATCTTCGTGGACCGCGTCGGCCGCAGGCCGCTGGCCCTCATCGGCTCCGTCGGCATGGTCGTCGGCCTCGCGCTGGAGGCCTGGGCGTTCTCCTACGACCTGGTCGACGGCAAGCTGCCGGCCACCCAGGGCTGGATCGCCCTGATCGCGGCCCATGTGTTCGTCCTCTTCTTCGCCCTGTCCTGGGGTGTGGTCGTCTGGGTCTTCCTCGGCGAGATGTTCCCCAACCGGATCCGTGCCGCCGCCCTCGGCGTGGCCGCGTCCGCGCAGTGGATCGCCAACTGGGCCATCACCGCGAGCTTCCCGTCGCTGGCCGACTGGAACCTCTCCGCGACCTACGTGATCTACACGGTCTTCGCCGCGCTCTCCATCCCGTTCGTCCTGAAGTACGTCAAGGAGACGAAGGGCAAGGCGCTGGAGGAGATGGGCTGAGCCTCGCGAAGAGGCCCCTGAACTCGAGGAGCCGGGCCAAGTCCCCGCTGCCCGCTCCTCGATACCCGTAGGACGTGCCGCCCCGGCTCACCCGTCGAGCCGGGGCAGCACGTTCTCGCAGAACAGCCGCAGCCCGCGCCACCCCTCCGCCGTCGGCATCCCGCCGGCCAGCGGATGCAGGACGAGGTTGTCGAGCCCCTGTGCCACGCACTCGTCCGGCGTGAGGATCCGGTAGACCCCCTCGTCCCGGAGCTCCCGGACGCTGCTCGCGGCCGACCGCACCGCGGAGCGGATCTCGCCGGACTGCCAGGAGGCGTACGTCCGTGCCTCGTGCAGGAAGTGTTCGCCGTACTCGGCCCACGCCCGGTCCGGATCCTCGGCGATGTGCAGCAGCGGGGTCTCGGCGCCCGGCATCATCGTCCAGCCCTCGGTCCCGTACTCGACGAGCCGTTCCTTGTAGTACGCCTCCAGCTCCGGCAGGTGCGCGCTGGGGAAGAAGGGCAGACCGAGCCGGGCGGCCCGGCGGGCGGCGGCCTTCGAGGAGCCGCCGACCAGCAGCAGGGGGTGCGGCTCGGAGGACGGGCGCGGGGTGACCCGTACCGTACGGCCCCGGTACTCGAACCCCTCGCCGGTCCAGGCCTTGAGCAGGGTGTCGAGAAGCTCGTCCTGGAGCCGCCCGCGCCGCTTCCAGTCGACGCCCGCGCGCTCGTACTCCTCGGGCCGATAGCCGATCCCGGCGACCGTGACCAGCCGGCCGCCGCTCAGCAGGTCGAGCACCGCGATGTCCTCGGCCAGCCGCAGCGGGTCGTGCAGCGGGCCGATCACCGCCGAGACCGTGACCGCGAGCCGCCGGGTCGCGCCGAGCACGGCGCCCGCGAAGGCGAACGGCGCCGGCAGCCAGTTGTTCTCGGCGCCGTGATGCTCCTCCGTCTGCACGGTCGTGACCCCGCACTCGTCGGCGTACGCGGCCATCTCCAGAGCGGCCCGGTACCGCACACCGAGCTCGGCAGGGGTCGCACCGGGGGCGACGAGGTTGAAACGGACGACGGTGACGGGCATGGGAGGCCCCCTTCGGATGTGGGGGGACGGACGGTATCTGACGAGACGTCAGATTGCCATGGTGGGGCGCCGCCGGCCACAGGCTCCGGCCATGGCCCGACCCGTCGTCCCGGCCGACCCGCAGGACGAGCCGACCGGGGACGCGTCGCCCTCTGGCTCGACCCCGACGACCTGCGGTGGCTCGCCCCCAGCACTGCCGCTGTTTCGCGGACGCGCCCGAGGGTGCGCGGAGCGCTGCCTGCGGCCGCGGTTCCGGGCGCGGGCCGCACCGCGCAAGAGCGGGCAGACGGACCGAGGCGCGGCCGGGCCGCCACCCGCACCGGCGGGGAGGGGTCGCGCATACTGGACGGGTTATGGAAACCGTCATCCTTGCTGTAGTCATCGCCGTGGTCGTGCTCGGTGTGCTCGGCGGGCTCGTGGTCGGCAGCCGACGGAAGAAGTCGCTGCCCCCGCCGCCCCCCACCGCGCCCGACATCACCGCCCCTCCGGCCGAGCCGCACGTCGGCGACGAGGCCGAGACGCCGCGCGACGAACCGCGCCGCACGATAGAGGAGGTGGATCTTCCCGACGGCGGCTCGACCGGCACCGCCGTCGAGGAACCGCCCGTTCTCGAGGCTCCCGAGCTCGAGATCCCCGAGCCCACCGAGGGGCGGCTGATCCGCCTCCGCGCCCGGCTGTCCCGTTCGCAGAACGCCCTCGGCAAGGGCCTGCTCACGCTGCTCTCCCGCGAGCACCTCGACGAGGACACCTGGGAGGAGATCGAGGACACGCTGCTCACCGCCGACGTCGGCGTGCAGCCCACCCAGGAGCTGGTCGAGCGGCTGCGCGAGCGCGTGAAGGTGCTCGGTACCCGCACCCCCGAGGAGCTGCGCGCCCTGCTGCGCGAGGAGCTGCTCAAGCTGGTCGGCACCGAGGTCGACCGCACCGTGAAGACCGAGCCCGAGGAGCGCAAGCCGGGCATCGTGATGGTCGTCGGGGTCAACGGCACCGGCAAGACCACCACCACCGGCAAGCTCGCGCGCGTGCTCGTGGCCGACGGGCGGACCGTCGTCCTGGGCGCCGCCGACACCTTCCGGGCCGCCGCCGCCGACCAGCTCCAGACCTGGGGCGAGCGCGTCGGCGCCCACACCGTGCGCGGCCCGGAGGCGGGCGACCCCGCCTCCGTCGCGTTCGACGCGGTGAAGGAGGGCAAGGAGATGGGGGTGGACGTCGTCCTCATCGACACCGCGGGGCGGCTGCACACCAAGACCGGGCTCATGGACGAGCTCGGCAAGGTCAAGCGGGTCGTCGAGAAGCACGCACCGCTCGACGAGGTGCTGCTCGTCCTCGACGCCACCACCGGGCAGAACGGTCTCGTCCAGGCCCGGGTCTTCGCCGAGGTCGTGAACATCACCGGCATCGTCCTGACCAAGCTGGACGGCACGGCGAAGGGCGGGATCGTGGTCGCGGTCCAGCGCGAGCTGGGCGTCCCGGTCAAGCTGATCGGACTCGGCGAGGGCGCGGACGACCTGGCGCCGTTCGAGCCCGAGGCGTTCGTGGACGCCCTTATCGGCGACTGAGCGCCATTGCCCGCCGCCCACGGACCGCACACGGTCGGTACCACGACGGCGGTCGGCCGGGTCCGCGAGAGCGGCGCCGGTCCAGGCGTACGAATGCCGAAGCGCCCGCCCCCAGGTGCAGTGGGAGCGGGCGCTCGGCTGTCCGCGGGCCGTACGGCTCAGGCGCGCGAGCGGTGCGCCAGATAGGCCAGCGTGCCCAGCAGCAGGCGGGCCTCCGGTGGGCGGGTCGCCGAATCGAGCGCGGGTGGGCGCAGCCAGCGCACCGGGCCGAGCCCGCCGCGGTCGGAGGGCGGGGCCGTGATGTGCGTACCGGGGCCCAGGCCGCGCAGGTCCAGGGCGGTCGGGTCGTCCCACCCCGTGCGGTAGAGCAGGTCGGTCAGTTCGGCGGCGGCGCCGGGGGCGACGAAGAACTGGGTGCGGCCCTCGGGGGTGGCGGTGACCGGGCCGAGGGGGAGTCCCATGCGCTCCATCCGGACCAGGGCGCGACGGCCGACCGGCTCGGCGACGTCGATCACGTCGAACGCGCGCCCGACGGGCAGCATGACCGCGGCGCCCGGGAACTCCGACCAGGTCCGGCTCACGTCGTCGAGCGTGGCTCCGGCGGGCACCCGCGGGGCGAAGGCCAGGGGGTGCGCGCCGGGTGCGCGGCAGTCGGGGCCCCCGCACGAGCAGACGCCCGCCGCGGCCCGCGCGCCGGGCACCGCGTCCCAGCCCCAGAGTCCCGTGAACTCGGCGACGGCGGTGCACTCGGACGAGCGACCGCGCCTGCGCGCGCCGGAGCGGATCTCGCGAATGCCGCCGATCGTGAAGCCCATGCCCCCTCCAACGGTTCGACGCGCCGATGGTTACGCAGCGATCGTTCATCGTGACTCTGTGTGCTTCCGCTACCCGTCGACCGCTCGATCCAGGCAGCGCCTGGAATTGCTCCGGGTGGTGTGCGGGGCCGTGTGCGCCCCTGAATGCTTCGCTCCGCCCACTCCCGGCCGTCCTATGTCAAGTGAATCGCGTACGGGCCACCGGGAGTTCATCCGAAGGGGTGGCGAATGGTGGCGTTTCCGGGATCCTCGTGGCCGGAGCCGTGATCGTAGGATTACTTTGAGTGTGCGGGTCCTGGAGGCACATGCGCTTGTGGGTATGCCGGAGGCAAGTCGGCTTTCCGTTCGAAGGGTGACAAGTACCGTACGTCGGGCCGTATTTACCGGCATTCTGATAAGGCTTGGCGCACTCAGTGACAAGTGGTCTCAGGGATGGGGGCGTTCCAGTGAGCGGCAACGGCGGAAGCGGAATCAACGCTGCGGGTGTGGACAAGCGCCCGAACGAGCTGCTCTCTTCGTGGTTCGTCCGCAGCGGCTGGTCGAAGGGTGAACTCGCCCGTCAAGTCAACCGCCGCGCGCGTCAGTTGGGCGCCAACCACATCTCCACGGACACCTCGCGCGTGCGCCGCTGGCTGGACGGCGAGAACCCGCGCGAGCCCATCCCCCGGATCCTGTCGGAGCTGTTCTCCGAGCGGTTCGGCTGTGTCGTCTCCGTCGAGGAGCTCGGGCTGCGCGCCGCGCGCCAGGCACCCTCCGTGACCGGCGTCGACCTGCCATGGACGGCCCCGCAGACGGTGGCCCAGCTCAGCGAGTTCTCGCGCAGCGACCTGATGCTGGCGCGGCGCGGCTTCCTCGGGACCTCGCTGGCCCTGTGCGCCGGCCCGTCCCTCATCGAGCCCATGCAGCGCTGGCTGGTCCCCTCGCCGCCCGCCCCGCTCGAGGAGCCGGACTCGGTTCCGACCAGCCGGGCCCGCGGCCGGCTCTCCCGGCCCGAGCTGGATCTGCTGGAGTCCACCACCGTGATGTTCCGGCAGTGGGACGCCCAGTGCGGCGGCGGGCTGCGCCGCAAGGCGGTCGTCGGGCAGCTGCACGAGGTGACGGATCTGCTCCAGGAGCCCCAGCCCGAGTCCACCGCGCGAAGGCTCTTCAAGGTCGCCGCCGAACTGGCGGAACTCGCGGGCTGGATGAGCTACGACGTCGGGCTCCAGCCCACCGCGCAGAAGTACTTCGTCCTCGCCCTGCACGCGGCGAAGGAGGCCGGTGACCGGCCGCTCGGCAGCTACGTGCTGTCCAGCATGAGCCGCCAGATGATCCACCTCGGCCGGCCCGAGGACGCGCTGGAACTGATCCACCTCGCGCAGTACGGCAGCCGGGACTGCGCGAGCCCGCGCACCCAGTCCATGCTGTATGCGATGGAGGCCCGCGCCTACGCCAACATGGGGCAGCCCGGCCGGTGCAAGCGGGCGGTGCGGATGGCCGAGGACACCTTCGCCGAGTCGGACGAGTGGGACGAGCCGGACCCCGACTGGATCCGCTTCTTCTCCGAGGCCGAGCTCTACGGCGAGAACAGCCACTCGTTCCGCGACCTCGCCTATGTCGCCGGCCGCAGCCCCACCTACGCCTCGCTGGCCGAGCCCCTGATGCGCAAGGCCGTGGAGCTGTTCGAGGGCGACCACGACCACCAGCGGTCGTATGTGCTGAACCTGATCGGCATGGCCACGGTGCACCTCCTCCAGCGCGAGCCCGCGCAGAGCGCCACCCTCGCCACACAGGCCATGAAGGAGGCCAAGAAGGTGCGCTCCGAGCGCGTCAACACTCGTATCCGAAAGACGGTCGACAGCGCCGTACGCGATTTCGGGGATCTCTCCGAGGTCGTGGACCTGACCGAGCGGCTCACCATCGAGCTGCCGGAGACGGCCGAAGCGGTCTGATCCGGCCGATCCACAGAGCAGGACCCAGCAGAACCCAGGAACTCCGGCCGCGGCCGGCCCTCCCGAACTGCCCGACTCGGCTCCCCCAGCCAGGTCATTCGGAAGGCCGCCCGCGGCCGGTTTGTTGCGTTCTCCGAAGGTTGCGCCACGATAACGATCCACTCGACGAACATCTGCCAGTTCATCGAGGCGTAACGCACAAGGCACCTTCGTCACAGCGGCGAAACAACGAGGGGCTTCGACCGAAACCGCGCTGCGCGAATCTCATGGCGCATAACCGGCCCACCCCTCACGACCCGCTCTGGCTTCGCCCGCACGGGGCCGTACCTACGACGAGGAGACGCCGATGGCACAGGCCGCCATCACGCTTGCGGCGGACGCACCCACGCTGTCGTCCGCGAACACAGGCTTCATGCTCATCTGTTCCGCCCTGGTACTGATCATGACCCCGGGCCTCGCCTTCTTCTACGGAGGCATGGTCCGCGTCAAGAGCACGCTCAACATGCTGATGATGAGCTTCATCAGCATCGGGATCGTCACGATCCTGTGGGTGTTGTACGGCTTCTCCCTCGCTTTCGGCACCGACTCCGGCAGCCTCATCGGCTGGAACTCCGACTGGGTGGGCCTCAGCAACATCGGCCTGACGGAGCTGTGGGACGGCTACACCATCCCGATCTTCGTGTTCATGGTCTTCCAGATGATGTTCGCGATCATCACGCCCGCCCTGATAAGCGGTGCCCTCGCCGACCGCGTCAAGTTCTCCGCGTGGGCGCTGTTCGTCGCCCTGTGGGTCACGGTCGTCTACTTCCCGGTCGCGCACTGGGTCTGGGGCGCCGGCGGCTGGGCCTTCGAGCTGGGTGTCATCGACTTCGCCGGTGGTACGGCGGTGCACATCAACGCCGGTGCCGCAGCCCTCGGCGTGATCCTCGTCATCGGCAAGCGCGTCGGGTTCAAGAAGGACCCGATGCGTCCGCACAGCCTGCCGCTGGTCATGCTCGGCGCCGGTCTGCTGTGGTTCGGCTGGTTCGGCTTCAACGCGGGCTCGTGGCTCGGCAACGACGACGGCGTCGGCGCGCTGATGTTCGTCAACACGCAGGTCGCCACCGCCGCCGCCATGCTGGCCTGGCTCGTCTACGAGAAGATCCGCCACGGCGCGTTCACCACGCTGGGCGCCGCCTCCGGCGCGGTCGCCGGTCTGGTCGCCATCACCCCCTCGGGTGGTGCGGTCACCCCGCTCGGCGCGATCGCCGTCGGCGCCATCGCCGGTCTGCTGTGCGCCATGGCCGTCGGCCTGAAGTACAAGTTCGGCTACGACGACTCGCTCGACGTCGTCGGCGTCCACCTGGTCGGCGGTGTCGTCGGCTCCCTGCTGATCGGCTTCTTCGCCAGCGGCAAGGGCCAGTCCACGGCGACCGGCGTCTTCTACGGCGACCACTCCTTCGACCAGCTGTGGAAGCAGTGCGCCGGCGTCTTCGCGGTGCTCGCCTACTCGCTGGTGGTCTCCGCGATCCTCGCCTTCCTCCTCGACAAGACCATCGGCATGCGGGTCTCCGAGGACGACGAGGTGGCCGGCATCGACCAGGCCGAGCACGCCGAGACCGCATACGACTTCAGCGGGGCCGGTGGCGGCGTCCGCACGACCGCCCTCCCCCCGACCGCGGTCACCGACGCGAGCAAGAAGGTGGACGCATGAAGCTCATCACCGCCGTCGTGAAGCCGCACCGGCTCGACGAGATCAAGGAAGCCCTGCAGGCCTTCGGCGTCCACGGCCTGACGGTCACCGAGGCCAGCGGTTACGGTCGTCAGCGGGGACACACCGAGGTCTACCGCGGCGCCGAGTACACGGTCGACCTCGTTCCCAAGATCCGCATCGAGGTGCTGGCCGAGGACGACGACGCCGAGCAGCTGATCGACGTCATCGTCAAGGCCGCACGAACCGGCAAGATCGGTGACGGCAAGGTCTGGTCCCTTCCGGTCGAGACGGCCGTACGGGTCCGCACCGGCGAGCGCGGCCCGGACGCGCTCTGACGGCAGAACAGAACAGGAGTCACTGGGTGACGAGTACGGACGTGCGCAAGGATGCAGAGGACTCGGGACCCAGCGGCTACGCGGCGGCCCGGCTGCGCCTCCTCACCGAGGGGGCGCGGTCCGGGCCGCCGCGCCGTTCCGCCCTCGCGGAACTGACCGACGACTGGCTGTCGGGGCTCTTCACGGCGGGCACCGAGGACCTGAAGGGCGTGTCCCTGGTCGCCGTCGGCGGCTACGGCCGGGGCGAGCTGTCCCCGCGCAGCGACCTCGATCTCCTCCTTCTGCACGACGGCGCCGACCCCAAGGCGGTCGCCGCCCTCGCCGACCGGCTCTGGTACCCCGTGTGGGACCTGGGCCTCGCCCTGGACCACTCCGTCCGCACCCCGGCGGAGGCCCGCAAGACCGCCGGGGAGGACCTCAAGGTCCAGCTCGGCCTCCTCGACGCCCGCCACCTCGCCGGCGACCCCGGGCTGACCGCGGGACTGCGGACGGCCGTGCTCGCCGACTGGCGCAACCAGGCGCCCAAACGCCTCCCCGAGCTCCAGGAACTCTGCGCCGAGCGCGCCGAACGTCAGGGTGAGCTCCAGTACCTCCTGGAGCCGGACCTGAAGGAGGCGCGGGGCGGCCTGAGGGACGCCACCGCGTTGCGGGCCGTCGCCGCCTCCTGGCTGGCCGACGCGCCCCGCGAGGGCCTCGACGACGCCCGGCGCCGGCTCCTCGACGTGCGGGACGCCCTGCACCTGGCCACCGGCCGCGCCACCGACCGCCTGGCCCTCCAGGAACAGGACCAGGTGGCCGTCGAGCTCGGCCTGCTGGACGCCGACACGCTGCTGCGGCAGGTGTACGAGGCGGCCCGCGTCATCTCGTACGCGAGTGATGTCACCTGGCGCGAAGTGGGGCGCGTGTTGCGGTCGCGCGCCGTGCGTCCGCGGCTGCGCGCCATGCTCGGGGGCGGCAAGCCCGTCACCGAGCGCTCTCCGCTGGCCGAAGGGGTGGTGGAGCAGGACGGCGAGGTGGTGCTCGCCCGTGCCGCCCGCCCCGAACGCGACCCCGTGCTCCCGCTGCGCGCCGCGGCCGCCGCCGCGCAGGCCGGCCTCCCGCTCTCCCTGCACGCCGTACGGCGCCTCGCCGCCACCGTGCGCCCGCTGCCCACGCCCTGGCCCGCCGAGGCCCGCGAGCAGCTCGTGACCCTGCTCGGCTCGGGCCAGCCCACCATCGAGGTCTGGGAGGCGCTGGAGGCCGAGGGCCTGATCACGCGGCTGCTGCCCGACTGGGAGCGGGTGCGTTGCCGCCCGCAACGCAACGCCGTGCACATCTGGACCGTCGACCGGCATCTCATCGAGACGGCCGTGCGCGCCTCCGAGTTCACCCGCCGGGTCAGCCGCCCCGACCTCCTCCTGGTCTCCGCCCTGCTGCACGACATCGGCAAGGGCTGGCCCGGAGACCACTCGGTCGCGGGCGAGATCATCGCCAAGGACGTCGCCGCCCGGATCGGCTTCGACCGCGCCGAGGTCGCCGTCCTCTCCACGCTCGTACGGCATCACCTGCTGCTGATCGAGACGGCCACCCGGCGCGATCTGGAGGACCCGGCCACGGTCCGCTCGGTCGCCGACGCGGTCGGCTCGCAGAGCACCCTGGAGCTGCTGCACGCGCTCACCGAGGCGGACGCGCTGGCCACCGGTCCCGCCGCCTGGTCCTCCTGGCGAGGTTCGCTCGTGGCGGACCTGGTCAAGCGGGTCGGGGCGGTGCTGGCCGGGGACGAGCCCGAAGAGCCCGACGCCGCCGCGCCCACCGCCGAGCAGGAACGGCTCGCCATCGAGGCGGTCGCCACCAGCAGCCCGGTGCTGGCCCTGCGCGCCCAGACCGAGCCCCCGACGGAGGACCGGCCGGCGGACGACCCCGAGCCGCTCGGCGTGGAACTGCTCATCGCCGTGCCCGACCAGGCGGGCGTGCTGCCCGCGGTGGCCGGTGTCCTCGCCATGCACCGGCTGACCGTCCGCACCGCCGAGCTGCGCGCCCTGGACCTGCCGAGCGGTGTCGAGGGCTCCGTCCTGCTGCTGAACTGGCGGGTCGCCGCCGAGTACGGCTCCCTGCCCCAGGCGGCCCGGCTGCGCGCCGACCTCGTACGCGCCCTGGACGGCTCGCTGGACATCGCCGGACGGCTCGCGGAACGGGACGCCGCCTACCCCCGCCGGCGGGGCGTGGTCGCGCCGCCGCCGCGTGTGACGGTCGCCTCGGCGGCCTCTCGGCACGCCACGGTCATCGAAGTACGCGCGCAGGACGCGCCGGGGCTGCTGTTCCGGATCGGACAGGCCCTGGAGGACGAGGGTCTGCGGGTCCGCAGCATGCACGTCTCGACCCTCGGCGCGAACGCCGTGGACGCCTTCTACGTCACCGGAGCCGAGGGCGCGCCACTGCCCGCAGACGAGGCCGCCTCGGTGACCCGCAAGCTGGAGGAGACGCTGCGGGCGTGACCGTGTGCCGCGTGGCACGCGTCCCCGCCCGCTGAAATACAGCAGGCGGGGACGAATGTCTTGCGCGGCCGGATACCCTGGAAGACGCTCAGACTGCCCCCGACTCCGAGGACCGACGCCGCCGTGTTCGATACTCTCTCCGATCGCCTTTCAGCGACCTTCAAGAACTTGCGCGGCAAGGGGCGCTTGAGCGAAGCGGACATCGACGCCACGGCGCGCGAGATCCGCATCGCGCTCCTCGAAGCCGACGTGGCTCTGCCGGTCGTCCGCACGTTCATCAAGAACGTCAAGGAACGTGCCCTCGGGTCCGACGTCTCCAAGGCGCTCAACCCCGCCCAGCAGGTCCTGAAGATCGTCAACGACGAACTCGTCACGATCCTCGGCGGCGAGACCCGACGGCTGCGGTTCGCCAAGCAGCCGCCGACCGTGATCATGCTGGCCGGCCTCCAGGGCGCCGGTAAGACGACCCTCGCCGGCAAGCTCGGCCGCTGGCTGAAGGAGCAGGGCCACTCGCCGCTGCTCGTCGCCTGTGACCTCCAGCGCCCCAACGCCGTCAACCAGCTCAGCGTCGTCGCCGAGCGCGCCGGCGTGGCCGTGTACGCCCCGCAGCCCGGTAACGGGGTGGGCGACCCGGTCCAGGTCGCCAAGGACTCCATCGAGTTCGCCAAGGTCAAGGTCCACGACATCGTGATCGTGGACACCGCCGGCCGCCTCGGCATCGACGCCGAGCTGATGCGGCAGGCCGCGGACATCCGCGACGCCGTCTCGCCCGACGAGATCCTCTTCGTCGTCGACGCGATGATCGGCCAGGACGCCGTCAACACCGCCGAGGCCTTCCGCGACGGCGTGGGCTTCGACGGTGTCGTGCTGTCGAAGCTCGACGGCGACGCCCGCGGTGGCGCGGCCCTGTCGATCGCCTCGGTGACCGGCAAGCCGATCATGTTCGCGTCGAACGGCGAGAAGCTCGACGAGTTCGACGCCTTCCACCCTGACCGGATGGCCTCCCGCATCCTCGACATGGGTGACCTGCTCACCCTGATCGAGCAGGCGGAGAAGACGTTCAGTCAGGAAGAGGCCGAGAAAATGGCCTCGAAGCTGGCGTCCAAGAAGGGCCAGGACTTCACCCTGGACGACTTCCTGGCCCAGATGGAGCAGGTCAGGAAGATGGGCAGCATCAGCAAGCTGCTCGGCATGCTGCCCGGCATGGGCCAGATCAAGGACCAGATCGCCAACCTCGACGAGCGTGACGTCGACCGCACGGCCGCGATCATCAAGTCGATGACCCCGGCCGAGCGCCACGAACCGACGATCATCAACGGCTCGCGCCGCGCCCGTATCGCCAAGGGCTCCGGTGTCGAGGTCAGCGCGGTGAAGGGCCTGGTCGAGCGGTTCTTCGAGGCCCGCAAGATGATGTCCCGCATGGCCCAGGGCGGCGGCATGCCGGGGATGCCGGGGATGCCGGGCATGGGCGGCGGCGCCGGCCGCCAGAAGAAGCAGCCGAAGCAGGCCAAGGGCAAGCAGCGCTCCGGCAACCCGATGAAGCGCAAGCAGCAGGAGCTGGAGGAGGCCCAGCGCCGCGAGGCCCAGGCCCAGGGCGGCAACGCCCTCGGGCTGCCGCAGCAGGGCGCCCAGGACTTCGAGCTGCCGGACGAGTTCAAGAAGTTCATGGGCTGAGGATCGGAATCCGGCCGAGATCGGGTCCGTTCCACGCGCCGAGGGCGCCCCTCACCGCGAGGGGCGCCCTCGGCGCATGCCGGGGTGCCCGCGACGTGGGAACCCGGTGCGCCTCAGGGAGTCCGCGCGATCAGGTACCGGAACACGTTCGGCATCCACACCGTCCCGTCCGCGCGCCGGTACGGGTGCAGCGCCTCGGTCAGCTCCTTGTCGACCTGCGCCTGGTCCGTCGCCGCGATCGCCGCGTCGAACAGCCCGGTGGACAGCAGGCCCTTGAGGGCGCTCTCCACGTCGGCGTACCCGAAGGGGCAGGCCACCCGCCCCGATCCGTCCGGCTTCAGACCGGCCCGCCCGGCGACCTCCTCCAGGTCGTCGCGCCGCGCCGGGCGCAGCCGGACCGTGCCGCCGCGCAGCGGATCGGCCAGCTTGACCGCGACCCGCAACACCGCGGACGTCGCGCAGCGTTCCGGCGGACCCCAGCCGACGAGCACCACGGGCGCCCCGCGCGCGGCGAACGGCCTCGTGGCCGCGAGCAGAGCGCCGAGCCCGTCCGCGTCGCCCGCGAGACATCCGATCGGCTCGAACGCCGTCACCACGTCGTACGCGCGCGTGCCCGCGCCGACCACGTCCTTCGGCAGCCGGTCGGTGAGCCGGATGCCGCCCCCGTCCCCGCGCGGGCCCGCGGGCCCCCTCCCGGGCTCCTTCGGCAGCAGACGTTCGCGCGCGAGGGTCAGCCGTTCGGGGGAGGAGGGTTCGACACCGGTGAGGGCCGCAGCGCCTCGGGAGGCCGCCATCAGCAGGGCGAGCCCGGAGCCGCAGCCGAGGGCGAGGAGCCGGGTGCCGGGCCCTACGACGAGTCGCTCGTAGACGGCCTCGTAGAGCGGGACCAGCATCCGCTCCTGGATCTCCGACCAGTCACGCGCGCGTGCACCCGGGTCCGCGCGGGGCGTCGGCCCCGCGAGTGGTAGGTGCTGCCGCACGAGCGTAGGTGTCATGGATAAGCGCCCCAATCCGCCGAGAGTTGCCGCAGTTTCCGATCAGGTGGCCCCCGTGCAGTGCGCTCGCACTTCCCCCGTATGCCAGGTAACTCCCCGTACGCGGCGGCGTCCAGAGGTCTCGGGCACCCCTTTGCGCACTCGCTGTGCCTGTGGCGAGAATTCACATCCCGGCAACCTGGGGCCGTACCATCGCGCCATGGCAAAGGCTCCCGTTCTCACCCCGCGGGCGGACGACTTCCCCCGCTGGTACCAGGATCTGATCAACAAGGCCGAACTGGCCGACAACGGGCCGGTGCGCGGCACCATGGTGATCCGACCGTACGGTTACGGACTGTGGGAGCGGATGCAGGCGGAGATGGACGCCCGCATCAAGGAGACGGGCACCGAGAACGCGTACTTTCCGCTGCTGATCCCGCAGTCCTACCTCACCCGCGAGGCGGACCATGTCGAGGGATTCGCGCCCGAGTTGGCCGTGGTGACGCACGGGGGCGGCAAGGAGCTGGAGGAGCCGGCGGTCGTCCGGCCCACCTCCGAGACCATCGTCAACGAGTACTTCTCCAAGTGGGTGCAGAGCTATCGCGACCTGCCCCTGCTGATCAACCAGTGGGCCAACGTGGTCCGTTGGGAGCTGCGACCCCGCCTCTTCCTGCGGACGTCCGAGTTCCTCTGGCAGGAGGGGCACACGGCGCACGCCACCTACGAGGAGGCCCGCGACTTCGCCGCGCGCATCCAGCGCGAGGTCTACGGCGACTTCCTGGAGAACGTCCTCGCGATCGACTTCGTCTCCGGCCGCAAGACGGTCAAGGAGCGCTTCGCGGGCGCCGTCAACACCCTCACACTCGAGAGCATGATGGGCGACGGCAAGGCCCTCCAGATGGTCACCAGCCATGAGCTGGGCCAGAACTTCGCCAAGGCCTTCAACACCCGCTACCTGTCGAAGGAGGGCACCCAGGAGCTGGTCTGGCAGACCTCCTGGGGTTCGACGACCCGCATGATCGGCGCCCTGGTGATGACCCACGGCGACGACGACGGTCTGCGGGTGCCGCCGCGGCTGGCGCAGGTCCAGGTCGTCGTCCTCGCGATCAAGGGCGACGAAGCGGTTCTGGCCAAGGTCCACGAGCTGGGCGACCGGCTGAAGGCGGCCGGGCTCCGCGTCCGGGTCGACGACCGCACCGACGTCCCCTTCGGGCGGCGCGCGGTCGACTGGGAGCTCAAGGGCGTGCCCGTCCGCGTCGAGATCGGCCCCCGTGACCTGGAGAACGGCACCGCGATG
The DNA here is from genome assembly GCF_044766465.1 of Streptomyces sp. NPDC102259. Taxonomy (NCBI): domain Bacteria; kingdom Bacillati; phylum Actinomycetota; class Actinomycetes; order Kitasatosporales; family Streptomycetaceae; genus Streptomyces; species Streptomyces sp. NPDC102259. The sequence continues at coordinate 193,350 of NZ_JBIWMA010000010.1, forward strand.
CTGGCCCGCCGCATCCCGGGAGGCAAGGAGCCGGTGGCGATCGACGCGCTCGTAGGCATGCTGCCCGTCCTCCTCGAGGAGGACCAGGCGCTGCTGCTGAAGCAGTCCCGCGAGCGCCGCGAATCCCGCACCACGGACGTGTCGACGATCCAGGAGGCGGCCGAGGCGGCCGTCGCCGGCGGCTGGGCGCGCATCCCGTGGGCGACGCTCGGCGAAGAAGGCGAGGCCAGGCTGGCCGAGCAGTCGCTGACCGTACGGTGTCTGATCGCGGAGGACGGGTCGGTGCCGGACGACGGGGACGCCCCCGGTAACGTCGCGATCGTCGCACGCGCTTACTGAGGCAGCGCCCTCCGCTCGCGAGAGCGACCGAAACGCCTCTTGCGCCCCTGCGGAACATCCCTACCCCGGCGCGCGGACCTCGTCTACGCGCCGGGTCGTACGTGGGCCTACGCACCAGCTTGGTAGGAGCTGTGAGGCTTCTCCGCAGATCAGCGCACCCGCCCTCGTCAGGACGCATCAGCGGCAACTGACGGGTACGTGCAAATTATTTGGGATGGCCCGGAATAGGAACACTGGGGCACCCCCGCTCGTTGTCATTACGTGAGCACGACACAGACACCACCTGTTCTCGCCGCAGAACTGGCAGAGGCGTGGGCCGACATTCAGCGGTACCACCCCGAGCTGCCGGATCTTGCCGCGCCAGAGTCCCTGATCGGGGAGTCGTCGTCCGCCTGCGGTCACGAGCTCTCCTTCGAGCGACTGCTTCACGAGGCAGTCCATGGCATCGCCGCCGCCCGTGGCGTCCGCGACACCTCCCGCGCCGGCCGCTACCACAACCGCAGATTCCTCGCGATCGCCGAGGAGCTGGGGCTGGACCACCCCGAGGAACCCCACCCCAGCAGCGGTTTCTCCCTGGTCACGCTCAACCCCGAGGCCAAGCGGCGCTACCGCCCGACGATCGAGCGCCTCCAGCGGGCCCTCAAGGCCCACCTGGCGGCCACCTCCGCCGACACCACCCGTACCTTCCGCGGCCCGGCGGCCCGGCACGGCTCCTCCGGCGGCGGCGTCAGGGTCAAGGCCGTGTGCGACTGCGGCCGCAATGTGCGGGTCGTGCCGTCCGTCCTCGCCCAAGCGCCGATCGTGTGCGGGGGCTGCGGCAAGCCGTTCCGGATCCCGGAGATCGCGGGCGCGGCCTAGGCGCTTGCCGTCATGCACCGGCATCTCGTGGCTGCCGGTTCAGCGTGGTGCGGGGGGCCGTCGAAGGCGGCGCCCCGCAAGCGCCGGGCGTCGCTGCCGCATGCCCGCAGACCACCCGCGGCCGGAAGGGGCCCGCGCGGTGTGGCACAATGGCTAGCTGTACTCGACAGTCGCACAGGACCCCTCTCTCCTCCGGCTGACGCGTCCATCGGGCACTCGGGTACCGCAACCCCACGCGGCCATCTCGCCGTGCCCAACCACGTCAAGACCAGGAGACACCACTTCCGTGGCAGTCAAGATCAAGCTGAAGCGTCTGGGCAAGATCCGCGCGCCTCACTACCGCATCGTCGTCGCCGACTCCCGCACCCGTCGTGACGGTCGTGCGATCGAGGAGATCGGCAAGTACCAGCCGACGTACCACCCGTCCATCATCGAGGTCGACGGCGACCGCGTGGCGTACTGGCTGAGTGTCGGCGCGCAGCCGACCGAGCCCGTGCTCGCCATTCTGAAGAAGACCGGCGACTGGCAGAAGTTCAAGGGCGAGCCCGCCCCGGCGCCGCTGCTCGTCGCCGAGCCGAAGAAGGCTCGCCCGGTGTTCGAGGCCCTCGGTGGCGACGACTCGGGCAAGGGTGAGGCCATCACCCAGAAGAAGAAGGCTGAGAAGAAGGACGAGGCTGCCGCCGAGTCCGCGTCGACCGAGGCCTGAGCAGCATGCTCGAAGAGGCGCTTGAGCACCTCGTGAAGGGCATCGTCGACAACCCCGACGATGTGCAGGTCGCCTCGCGCAACCTGCGCCGCGGACGGGTGCTCGAGGTCCGGGTCCACCCGGACGACCTCGGCAAGGTGATCGGTCGCAACGGCCGCACCGCACGCGCTCTGCGCACCGTCGTGGGCGCCATCGGCGGCCGTGGCGTCCGCGTCGACCTCGTCGACGTGGATCACGTTCGCTGACGCGTTTCGCAGCACCGGCTCGGGCCGGGGAGGGCCACTGGGCCGTCCCCGGCCCGTAGTCGTTACGGCAGTCGTGACGACAGGTACGACAGGAGATCTTCAGAAGTGCAGCTCGTAGTCGCGCGGATCGGCCGCGCCCACGGCATCAAGGGCGAGGTCACCGTCGAGGTACGCACCGACGAGCCCGAGCAGCGGCTCGGGCCCGGCGCCGTCCTGGCCACGGACCCGGCCTCGACCGGCCCGTTGACCATCGAGACCGGCCGCGTCCACAGCGGTCGTCTCCTCCTGCGCTTCGAGGGGGTGCGGGACCGCACCGCCGCCGAAGCCCTGCGCAACACCCTCCTGATCGCCGAGGTCGATCCCGAGGAGCTGCCGGAGGAGGACGGCGAGTACTACGACCACCAGCTGATGGACCTGGACGTGGTCACCAAGGACGGCGCCGAGGTCGGCCGGATCACCGAGATCTCGCATCTGCCCTCGCAGGACCTCTTCATCGTCGAGCGGCCCGACGGCAGCGAGGTGATGATCCCCTTCGTCGAGTCGATCGTCACCGAGATCGATCTCGAGGAGCAGCGGGCCGTCATCGACCCGCCGCCCGGTCTGATCGACGACCGCGCCGAGATCGCGTCCTCACGGGACGAGGACGAGAGCGCGGACGGGGACCGGCCGTAATGCGCCTCGACGTTCTCACGATCTTCCCCGAGTACCTCGACCCGCTGAACGTCTCCCTCGTCGGCAAGGCACGCGCGCGTGGCCGGCTGGACGTACAGGTGCACGACCTGCGGGAGTGGACGTACGACCGGCACAACACGGTCGACGACACCCCCTACGGCGGCGGGCCCGGCATGGTCATGAAGACCGATCCCTGGGGCGACGCCCTCGACACCGTCCTGGCCGACGGCTACGAGCGGGGCTCACACGCGCCCGCGATCGTCGTCCCGACCCCCAGCGGCCGGCCCTTCACCCAGGAGCTGGCGGTCGAGCTCTCCGAGCGCCCCTGGCTGATCTTCACCCCGGCCCGCTACGAGGGCATCGACCGGCGGGTCATCGACGAGTACGCCACCCGGATCCCCGTCTACGAGGTCTCCATCGGCGACTACGTCCTGGCCGGCGGGGAGGCCGCCGTCCTGGTCGTCACCGAGGCCGTGGCGCGACTCCTGCCCGGTGTGCTCGGCAACGCCGAGTCCCACCGCGACGACTCCTTCGCCCCCGGCGCCATGGCCAGCCTCCTGGAGGGCCCCGTCTACACCAAGCCGCCCGCCTGGCGCGGCCGGGAGATCCCCGAGGTGCTGCTCAGCGGGCACCACGGGAAGATCGCCCGCTGGCGCCGCGACGAGGCCCTGCGGCGCACGACGGCCAACCGGCCCGACCTGATCGAGCGCTGCGAGCCGAAGACCTTCGACAAGAAGGACCGCGAGATGCTCTCCATCCTGGGCTGGACGCCCGACCCGGAGGGTGCGCCGTACGGTCGATTTTGGCGCAGGACCGACAGCGTGGAAGAATAGGCCGTTGTTGTGCGCCGTCCGGTGTGCGCCCCTGCCGCAGGGGGACACGACGCCCGCCTCGACGGGCACACGGCACTCAATCCTTGAACATCTAGTTCCGTTGATGACCTGTGGCATCAGCGAAGAAAGCAGACGAAATGTCTCACCTGCTCGACTCTGTCGACGCCGCGTCGCTGCGCAGCGACGTCCCGGCCTTCCGCCCGGGTGACACCGTCAACGTCCACGTCCGCGTCATCGAGGGCAACCGCTCCCGTGTGCAGCAGTTCAAGGGCGTAGTCATCCGCCGCCAGGGCGCCGGTGTCCGCGAGACCTTCACGGTCCGCAAGGTCTCCTTCTCCGTCGGCGTCGAGCGCACCTTCCCGGTGCACACCCCGATCGTCGAGAAGATCGAGCTCGTCACCCGCGGTGACGTGCGTCGTGCCAAGCTCTACTACCTCCGTGAGCTGCGCGGCAAGGCCGCGAAGATCAAGGAGAAGCGCGACAACTGAGCGCCCTCGGGAGTTCATAGAGCGGCCGGATAGCATCTGGCCCCGATGGACACCGAAGCTCAGCCGACGACGGAGCGCGACCGCTCCTCCCACCCTTCCGTTCCGGCGGACGTCTCCCAGGAGACGGCCCCGGAGGCGGAGGGACCGGAGGGACGGTCGCGTTTCGCGTTGGTGGCGCGGATCACGGGGTGGCTCCCGGGTGGCCGGATCAGTCTGACCTTGCTGATCTGCCTGCTGTTTTTGCTGGTCCTCAACGCTTTCGTGGTGCAACCGTTCCAGATTCCCAGCGGATCCATGGAAAACGGATTGAGGATCGGCGACCGCGTTCTCGTAAATAAGTTGGCGTACCGTTTCGGTGCCGAGCCGCGGCGCGGCGATGTCGTCGTGTTCGACGGCGCCGGGTACTTCGGGAACTTCGACTACATCAAGCGCGTCGTGGGTGTAGGGGGAGATCACGTGGTCTGCTGCGACAAGGAGGGGAGGATCAAGGTGAACGGCCGGTCGGTCGACGAGTCGACGTTCCTGTATCCCGGCGACCGTGCGTCCACGGTGGACTTCGACGTGGACGTGCCCGACGGCACCCTGTTCGTCCTCGGTGACCACCGCAGTCACTCCAGCGACTCCCGGGACCACCTCGGCTCACCGGGCGGCGGCATGATCCCCGTCGACCGGGTGATCGGCCGCGCCGACTGGATCCTCTGGCCCTACGCGCACCTCACCCACCTGTCCCGCCCGAGCGCCTACGCGCGCGTGCCCGGCGCGGAGGGTGCCCATGGGTAACCGCGGCAAGCCGCGCGGCATCCCGACCAGCGCCGCGGACAACCTGCTGCCCACCGGCGCCCGACGCACCTCCAGCTCGGGCGGTGGCGGCCGCACGCGCGCGGAGCGGCGCAAGCTCCAGCGCAAGGTCAAGCGCAAGCGCAGGCGTTCGGCCGTCCGCGAGATACCGCTGCTGGTCGGTGTCGCCGTCCTGATAGCCCTGGTCCTGAAGACCTTCCTCGTGCAGGCCTTCGTGATCCCGTCCGGCTCCATGGAGCAGACGATCCGGATCGGCGACCGTGTCCTGGTCGACAAGTTCACCCCGTGGTTCGGCTCCAAGCCCGAGCGCGGGGACGTCGTCGTGTTCAAGGACCCCGGCGGCTGGCTCGACGACGAGCAGACCACCACCAAGAAGGAGGACCCGGTCGGCGTCAAGCAGATCAAGGAAGGGCTCACCTTCATCGGTCTGCTGCCGTCCGACGACGAGAAGGACCTCATCAAGCGGATCGTCGGGGTGGGCGGCGACCGCGTCGTGTGCTGTGACACGCAAGGGCGGGTCACCGTCAACGGCGTACCCCTGGAGGAGGGGGCGTATCTGTATCCCGGCAACGACCCCTCCAGCACGTCCTTCGACATCACCGTCCCCCAGGGGCGGCTGTGGGTGATGGGCGACCACCGGGCCAACTCCGCCGACTCCCGGGCCCATCAGAACACCGACTACGGCGGCACCGTCTCGGAGGACGAGGTGGTGGGGCGGGCCATGGTCATCGCCTGGCCGCTGGGGCACTGGGTCCGCCTCAAGGAACCGCAAACTTTCGCATCCGTCTCGGGCTCGGCCGCCACGGCGACCGCGGCCGCCCAGCTGTCGCATAGGGTTGCTCCCGGCGATCCGAACGGATCGATTCGACAACTCCCGACCCCTGCGGAACTCCCGCTCGTTATGGGAGTGGTGGTCCTGCGCCGTACGTGGGGCAGGCAGCGGCACAGAGTGAGGAGTTGGCGTGGGGGATGTGGCGGTTGGCGCACGGTCCGGGCACGACGGCGAGGAGCACCGCGGTCATCCTGTGGAAGCAGCCGACCCGGCTTCCGACAGCGCCGTGACCTCCGGGAGTGACCCGGCGGCGGGCGGCGACGGCCCGCCGGCGGACGAGCCGCCCCGGACCGGTGGCGAGGGGTCGGGAGGCCCGGCCCCGAAGCCGAAGAAGCCCCGCTCCTTCTGGAAGGAGCTGCCGATCCTGATCGGCATCGCGCTCGTCCTCGCGCTGCTGATCAAGACGTTCCTGGTGCAGGCGTTCTCCATCCCGTCCGCCTCGATGGAGAACACCCTCAAGGAGGGTGACCGGGTCCTCGTCGACAAGCTGACCCCGTGGTTCGGGTCCGAGCCGGAGCGCGGCGAGGTCGTCGTCTTCCACGACCCCGACAACTGGCTGGCGGGCGAGGCCACGGCCGATCCCAACGCCTTCCAGACCGTCCTCAGCTGGATCGGCCTGATGCCGTCCGCCGAGGAGAAGGACCTGATCAAGCGGGTCGTCGGCGTCGGCGGCGACACCATCTCGTGCAAGGGCACCGGCCCGCTGACGGTCAACGGCAAGGCGCTGAACGAGCCGTACGTGTACCCCGGCAACACCCCGTGCAGCCAGGACGACCAGGGCGGCCAGTTCACCGTGAAGGTGCCCAAGGGCTTCATCTGGGTCATGGGCGACCACCGGCAGAACTCGCGCGACTCGCGCTACAACCAGTCCGACAAGAACCACGGCATGGTGCCCGTCGACCAGGTCGTCGGCCGTGCCGTCGTCAAGGCCTGGCCGATCACCCGCTGGGGCACGCTGCCGGTGCCGGACACCTTCGACCAGGACGGTCTGAACACCCAGTCCGCGGGGTCCGCGGCGCTGACCGTCGCCCCGCAGGGCCTCGCCTTCGTCGGCGTCGTCCCGGTGGTCCTGTGGCGTCGTCGGCGCACGGAGGACTCCGCGGCCCGCTGACCTTCCGGCTTCCGCGCCGGCCGCCACTCGGCAAACCCTTTCCCAAGCTTGTGACCAAGGCTCGGGAAGACCGGCGAAGAAGGGCTGACCCGGTTCGGTACCGCCGGGTAGGGTGCGGATCCATGGGTGGCGAGAGCACTACGCGTACGGCCCCGCACAGTGGCGGTGGCACCAGCAGTGGCCCGGTGGGCAGCCGGACCGGACAGCGTCTGTCCGGACTGGCCGTCGCACTGGGCCTCGTGCTGTTCCTCGGCGGATTCGGCTGGGGCGCCCTGATCTACCGGCCGTACACGGTGCCCACCAGCTCCATGAGCCCGACGATCGCCGCCGGCGACCGGGTGCTGGCCCAGCGCGTCGACGGTGACGAGGTGCGCCGCGGGGACGTCGTCGTCTTCACCGACAAGACCTGGGCGAGCAACGCGCCCGTGGTCAAGCGGGTCGTCGCGGTCGGCGGCGACACGGTCTCCTGCTGCACCGACGGCAAGCTGACCGTCAACGGCAAGCAGATCGAGGAACCGTATCTGCCCGCGGGCAGCCTCGCCGAGAACAAGAACATCCCGACCGTGAAGGTTCCGGACGGCAGGCTCTTCCTGCTCGGCGACGAGCGGGAGGGCTCCCTGGACTCCACCGCCCACCTCACGGACGCGGCGCAGGGCACGGTCGCGCGCAGCGCCGTCGCGGCCCGGGTCGACGCCGTCGTCTGGCCCATGAACGGCATGCTGGAGCGCCCCACGGGCTTCACGACGCTCGGCGCCCTCTCCCAGCCGGGCCCGCTGGGCACGATCGGCTGGCTGATCGTCGCCGGTGGCGTGCTGGTCCTCGGTGGCGCGGCGTACGGTCCGATCGCCAAGCGGACGTCCGGCCGCCGCGCCCGGCCGGGGGCGGCCGGTGCCCGCTGACACCACGGACGAGCCGACCGGCGCGGGCGTCGACTCCTACGAGGGCGGGCTGCGCAAGGTCGCCAGGGTCGTCCTCCTCGACCCGCAGGACCGCATCCTCCTGCTGCACGGCCATGAACCGGACGACCCCGCCGACAACTGGTGGTTCACCCCCGGCGGCGGTGTGGAGGGCGACGAGACCCGTGAGGAGGCGGCTCTGCGGGAACTCGTCGAGGAGACCGGCATCACCGAGGTCGAGCTCGGCCCGGTGCTGTGGCGGCGGATGTGTTCCTTCCCGTTCGCGGGCCGCCGCTGGGACCAGGACGAGTGGTACTACCTGGCCCGTACGACGGTGACGGCGACCCGTGCCACGGCCCTGACCGAGCTGGAACGGCGCAGTGTCGCCGGAGCGCGCTGGTGGACGTGTCAGGAACTGACCCAGGCACATGAGACGGTGTATCCGACCAGACTCGCCGAGCTGCTGCGCAGGCTGCTCGACGAAGGTCCTCCGGCCGGACCCGTAACCCTGGACACGGAAATCGTCTAGGGGCGCGCGGGACTGGCGCACAATGGGGAGATCGCACGGCTGAAGGGGAACATGCCATGAGCGCCGAGGACCTCGAGAAGTACGAGACCGAGATGGAGCTGAAGCTCTACCGGGAGTACCGCGATGTCGTCGGTCTGTTCAAATACGTGATCGAGACCGAGCGGCGTTTCTACCTCACCAACGACTACGAGATGCAGGTGCACTCGGTCCAGGGCGAGGTGTTCTTCGAGGTGTCGATGGCGGACGCCTGGGTGTGGGACATGTACCGGCCGGCCCGGTTCGTGAAGCAGGTGCGGGTGCTCACGTTCAAGGACGTGAACATCGAGGAGCTCAACAAGAGCGATCTGGAACTTCCGGGGAGCTGATCCCCGTCGTGGAGCGCCCGTGCGGGTGACGGGGTTATCCACAGCCGTCGGGTTCTCCACCAAGATCCTTTCCGTGGCGGCGGATGCGTGAGCGTGGGTGCCGGAGGTGGTGCCCACATGAACACGTACACGGATCTGGCCCGAGGCGCACTCGGCAGGTACGGCGAGGAACTGGCCGCACGGCTGCTGGCCGAGGCCGGGATGACGGTCCTGGAGCGCAACTGGCGCTGCGGCAGGACCGGTGAGATCGACATCGTCGCCAGGGACGGAGACGTCCTGGTCGTCTGCGAGGTGAAGACCCGCAGCGGCGGTGGATTCCAGCACCCGATGGCCTCGGTGACGCCCGAGAAGGCCGAACGCCTGCGCGGCCTGGCCGAGCGGTGGATCCAGGCACACGGAGGAGCCCCGCCGGGCGGCGTCCGCATCGATCTGGTCGGCGTCGTCCTGCCCCGCCGCGGGGCGGCCGTCGTCGAGCACGCGCGGGGGGTGGGCTGAGATGGGCTTCGCGCGTACGTGCTCGGTGGCGCTGGTGGGCGTCGAAGGGGTCGTCGTCGAGGTGCAGGCCGACCTCGAACCGGGAGTGGCGGCGTTCACGCTGGTGGGGCTGCCGGACAAGAGCCTGACCGAGAGCCGGGACCGGGTACGGGCGGCGGTGGTGAACTCGGGCGGCGAATGGCCGCAGAAGAAGCTCACCGTCGGCCTCAGCCCGGCATCGGTGCCCAAAGGCGGCAGCGGCTTCGACCTGGCCATCGCCAGCGCCGTGCTCGGCGCGGCCGAACGGATCGACCCGCGGGTGCTCGCCGACATCGTCATGATCGGAGAGCTCGGCCTGGACGGACGGGTGCGTCCGGTCCGGGGCATCCTGCCCGCCGTGCTGGCCGCGGCCGACGCCGGATACGAACAGGTGGTCGTACCCGAGTGCGCCGCCGCCGAGGCGGCGCTGGTGCCCGGCGTGTCCGTGCTCGGGGTGCGCAGCCTGCGACAGCTGATCGCCGTCCTCGCCGACGAACCGGTCCCCGAGGAGGAACCGGACGAGGCGGGCCGCCCGGATCCGCTCCTGGCCGGCCTGCGGATGCCCGGCACGGGAGCGGCCACCGGGATGCACAGCATGGGCGCCGCCCATCTGGACCAGGAGCACGACCTCGCGGACGTGGTCGGACAGAGCTCGGCACGGACCGCCGTGGAGGTGGCCGCGGCCGGCGGACACCACCTCTTCCTGGAAGGACCGCCCGGGGCCGGCAAGACCATGCTCGCGGAGCGCCTGCCTGCCGTGCTGCCCCGACTGAGCCGGCAGGAGTCCCTGGAGGTCACCGCGGTCCACTCGGTGGCCGGGCTGCTCCCGCCGGGCAAACCCCTCATCGACGTGGCCCCGTACTGCGCCCCGCACCACTCGGCCACCATGCAGTCGCTGGTCGGCGGCGGGGCCGGGTTCGCCCGACCCGGGGCCGTCTCGCTGGCCCATCGGGGAGTGCTCTTCCTCGACGAGACCCCCGAGTTCGGCAGCCACGCCCTCGACGCCCTGCGGCAGCCCCTGGAAGCCGGGCACGTGGTGATCGCGCGCAGCGCCGGAGTGGTGCGGTTCCCGGCGCGGTTCCTGATGGTGCTCGCGGCGAACCCCTGCCCGTGCGGCCGGTTCTCGCAGCGGGACACCCAGTGTGAGTGCCCGCCCTCGGCGATCCGCCGTTACCAGGCGCGGCTCTCCGGGCCGCTGCTCGACCGGGTCGACCTGCGCGTCGAGGTCGACCCGGTCAGCCGGGCCGACCTCGCGCACCGCGGTCCCGGAGGCGAGTCGACGGCGATCGTCGCCGACCGGGTCAGGGCCGCCAGGGAACGTGCGGCGGCCCGGCTGGCGGGCACCCCCTGGCGGACCAACAGCGAGGTGCCGGGGCGGGAGCTGCGCAACCGCTGGCATGCCGGCGTCGGAGCCATGGACGAGGCGGAGCGCAGCCTGGAGCGGGGGGTGCTGACCGCCCGGGGGCTCGACCGGGTCCTGCGCGTCGCCTGGACCGTGGCCGACCTGCTCGGTCACGACCGGCCCGGCACGATGGACGTGAACCTGGCCCTCCAACTGCGCACGGGGGTGCCGCGCGGTGTGCCGATGGCCCTCGGGGCCCTGACGTGAGCGGCGGCGGCGAACCGGCCGACGAGCGGCTCGCCCGGATTTTCCTCGGGCGGGTCCTCGAGCCCGGCGACGAGGTGGGCGGGCAGTGGGTGCGGGAGCGGGGCGTGCCGGAGGTGGTGCGGCGGCTGCGGGAGGACGGCGAGCCGCTGCCGGGGGTGACAGCGCGGCGCTGGGCCGGCTTGCGGGCGCGGGCCGGGCAGGCCGAGCCGGAGCGGGATCTGGCCGTCGCGCGGGAGGCCGGGGTGCGGTTCGTGTGCCCGGGAGACGCCGAGTGGCCGGGGACGCTGGACGAACTCGGGGACGCCCGGCCGCTCGGGCTCTGGGTGCGAGGGCGGCCCAGTCTGCGGATGTGGGCGCTGCGGTCGGTCGCCGTCGTCGGCGCCCGCGCCTGCACCGAGTACGGCGCCCACATGGCGGCCACCCTCTCCGCGGGCCTCGTCGAACAGGGCTGGGTGGTGGTGTCGGGCGGCGCCTACGGGGTGGACGGCGCCGCCCACCGGGGAGCCCTCGGCGCGGGCGGCGCCACCGTCGCCGTCCTCGCCTGCGGGGTCGACCAGCCCTACCCGCGCGGCCACACGGCGCTGATCAACAGGATCGCCCAACAGGGGCTGGTGGTGGGTGAGTTGCCGCCCGGCGACCATCCGACCCCGAGCAGGTTCATCCTGCGCAACCGGGTGATCGCCGCGCTCACCCGGGGCACGGTCGTCGTCGAGGCCGCCTACCGCAGCGGCTCCCTGGTCACGGCTCGGGCGGCCCTGCGGCTGGGCCGGCACACGATGGGAGTGCCTGGGCCGGCCACGAGTGGTCTCTCCGCCGGTGTGCACGAACTGCTGCGGGGAGAGGCCGTGCTGGTCACCGATGCCGCGGAGGTCGTCGAACTGGTCGGTGACATGGGCGAGCTGGCCCCCGACCGGCGTGGCCCCGCGCTGCCGAGAGATCTGCTGGAGCCGGCGGCCCGGCGGGTCCTGGCCGCGCTGCCCGCCCGCAGACCCGCGGCGGTCGACGAGGTCGCCCGCGAGGCCCGGACCACACCGGACGACGCGATCGCGAGACTGTACGAACTCAGAGCGCTCGGCTACGTCGAACGACACGGCGACGGCTGGAAGTTGACACGCCAGGCGGTGGTCTCCGTTCGAGGGGGTCGACGCCCGTGTTGACCCTGGGTGTTCGGCCGTCCGGGGGAACGCCGAAAGCCTTGAAGATTCCGGCAGTTGACCCACCCTCGGGGCCGACCGCCGTGACCGCCGTGACCCTGGAGTGCGTCCAGCGGAACGTATCTGCGTACCGGTCCGGGCACGGTCTTCGCGCACCGCGACACTCCAGTCACGCTACGCTCACGAGGATTCCGGCACAGACCGGCACCTCTGCACCACGCGGTACCCACCTCACGCACTTCACGGCAGAACGGCACAAGGCGACGAATGCCCCAGCACACCTCCGGGTCCGACCGGGCGGCGATCACCCCAGCCGCCCGTGACGGTGGCAGCGTGCGGCCGCCCGCTCCCTCGACGCTCGACGAGCTGTGGCGGTCGTACAAGGGGACGGGGGACGAACGGCTGCGGGAGCAGCTGATCCTGCACTACTCACCGCTGGTGAAGTACGTGGCGGGCCGGGTGAGCGTCGGCCTGCCGCCCAATGTGGAGCAGGCCGACTTCGTGTCCTCCGGGGTCTTCGGACTGATCGACGCGATCGAGAAGTTCGACATCGAAAGAGAGATCAAGTTCGAGACCTACGCGATCACCCGGATCCGTGGCGCGATGATCGACGAGCTCCGGGCGCTGGACTGGATCCCGCGGTCGGTGCGACAGAAGGCGCGCAACGTCGAGCGGGCCTACGCGACGCTCGAGGCGCGGCTGCGGCGGACCCCCTCGGAGTGTGAGGTGGCCGCCGAGCTGGGTATCGCGGTGGACGACCTGCACGCCGTGTTCAGCCAGTTGTCGCTGGCCAACGTGGTGGCACTGGAGGAGCTGCTGCACGTCGGAGGTGAGGACGGGGACGGCCTCAGCTTCCTGGACACGCTGGAGGACACCGCCGCGGACAACCCCGTGGAGGTGGCCGAGGACCGGGAGCTCAGACGGTTCCTCGCGCGGGCGATCAACACACTGCCCGACCGGGAGAAGACGGTCGTCACGCTCTACTACTACGAGGGCCTGACGCTCGCCGAGATCGGGAACGTGCTGGGCGTGACCGAGAGCAGGGTCAGTCAGATCCACACCAAGTCCGTCCTCCAGCTGCGCGCGAAACTGGCGAGCTTCGGCCGCTGAACCGGCCGCACCGGCCGGACCGGCCCGGCCGGACGACGGAAGTGCGGGCGGAGCCACTCCCGTCGGGGGTGGAGCGTCCGTAGAGTGGTCGACGTGCCAAGGATTCGAGCGGCCTCCGTGGCCGAGCACCGGTCGATGCAGCGTGCCGCCCTGCTGGACGCGGCACGCTCCCTGTTGTCCGAGGGCGGGACGGAGGCGCTGACCTTCCCGGCCCTCGCCGAGCGCACGGGCCTCGCGCGCTCGTCCGTGTACGAGTACTTCCGCTCGCGGGCCGCCGTGGTCGAGGAGCTGTGCGAGGTCGACTTCCCCGTGTGGGCGGCGGAGGTCGAGGCGGCCATGGCCGTGGCCGACGGGGCCGAGGCCAAGGTCGAGGCGTATGTCCGCCGGCAGCTCGCCCTGGTGGGGGACCGGCGGCACCGGGCCGTCGTGGCGATCTCGGCCAGCGAGTTGGACGCGGGGGCCCGGGAGAAGATCCGGGCGGCGCACGGCGGGCTGGTGGCGATGATCGGGGCGGCGCTGGCGGAGCTGGGGCACGCGGAGCCCCGGCTGGCGGCGATGCTGTTGCAGGGCGTGGTGGACGCGGCGGTGCGGCGGATCGAGCTCGGGGCCGCGGAGGATCCCTCGGCGATCACGGTCGCCGCGGTGGCCATGGTGCTGCGGGGCGTCCGGGGCTGAGTCACGGCAGGGGCACGCCGAGCACCGGCAGCAGTCGTGACGGGCCACTCCGCCGCAGCCACGGGGGCAGCAGCGACAGCGGGTCCAGATAGGTCTCGCCGCTCAGCAGCCCCCAGTGCACACACGTGCGTGCGCAGTGCGAGCCCGTCGGCTCCACCGTGGCGACGACCTGGCCCGGCGCGACCTGGTCGCCCTTGCGCAGTGACGCACGTACCGGCTCGTAGGTGGTCCGCAGCGGCGGCCGGCCCGTCGCCGACAGTTCCACCGAGACGACGCCCCGGCCCGCCACCCGGCCCGCGAAGGACACCCGGCCGGCCGCCACCGCCCGTACCGGAGCGTCCGGCGCGGCCGCGAGGTCGACGCCTCGGTGGCCGCGGGCGTACGGGCTCGCCGGGGGCTCCCAGCCGCGTACCACCGCCGGACGGGCGCCCACCGGCCAGGCCCGGCCGATCGCCGGGACGGGCGGTGCGGGAAGGGCCCGGGCCTCCGGTGCGACCTGGGGGTCCGCCCACGCCGCCGAGACCACCGTCATGATCGACAGGACCGGCAGCAGGACCGTGAATCGCTGTGCGTGCATGGCGACACCGTCCCGTGTTCCCGCGGTCGCGGCCGGAGCCTGTGGACCACCCCGCGGTTGTGGACAGCGGCGTCACCCGGTGCCTCGCCGGTCCCGTACACTTCTTCTGGCGATCCGGGTCACCGGGTCGACTTCGCACGCCCCGGTATCGGGGACCGGTCACGGTCGGTCCTTCGGTATCCGCGCCCCTCGGTCCTTCGTGGCTCGGCGCACAGCGGGCGTCAGGCGCGGGAGCCGTCCGGCCCCCGCGGCACAACCGAGAAACTCAAGGAGAACGGCCATGGCCGTCGTCACGATGCGGGAGCTGCTGGAAAGCGGCGTCCACTTCGGTCACCAGACCCGTCGCTGGAACCCGAAGATGAAGCGCTTCATCTTCACCGAGCGCAACGGCATCTACATCATCGACCTGCTCCAGTCGCTGTCGTACATCGACCGCGCCTACGAGTTCGTCAAGGAGACCGTCGCCCACGGCGGCACGGTCATGTTCGTCGGTACGAAGAAGCAGGCGCAGGAAGCCATCGCGGAGCAGGCCACCCGCGTCGGCATGCCCTACGTCAACCAGCGCTGGCTGGGCGGCATGCTCACCAACTTTTCGACCGTCTACAAGCGCCTCCAGCGCCTCAAGGAGCTCGAGCTCATCGACTTCGAGGACGTCGCCGCCTCGGGTCTGACGAAGAAGGAGCTCCTGGTCCTCTCGCGTGAGAAGGCCAAGCTGGAGAAGACCCTCGGTGGTATCCGCGAGATGTCCAAGGTGCCCAGCGCCGTCTGGATCGTGGACACCAAGAAGGAGCACATCGCGGTCGGCGAGGCCCGGAAGCTCAACATCCCGGTCGTCGCCATCCTCGACACCAACTGCGACCCCGACGAGGTCGACTACAAGATCCCGGGCAACGACGACGCGATCCGCTCCGTCACCCTGCTCACCCGTGTGATCGCCGACGGCGTCGCCGAGGGCCTCATCGCCCGCTCCGGTGCCGGCAAGGCCGCCGAGGGTGACAAGGCCGCGGGCGAGCCGCTGGCCGCGTGGGAGCGCGACCTGCTCGAGGGCGAGAAGAAGGCCGACGCCGAGACCACGGACGAGGCCGCCGAGAAGCCGGCCGAGGCCGCTGCTGAGGCCGAGGCCCCCGCCGCCGAGGCCGAGGCTGAGGCCCCGGCCGCCGAGGCCCCCGCCGCTGAGGCTCCCGCCGCCGAGGCCGCTCCGGCCGCCGAGGGCGAGCAGGCCTGAGTCAGGCCGTAGGCCGTACGGTCGACAGGTCGTTCGTACGGCCCTAGGGACGAAGTGACGGCGGGGGGTGCCGAGTGCACCGCCCGCCGTTCACCCACAGCCCCCAGATCTTCGAGACTTCGAACTCCGAGAGAGATTCACAGATCATGGCGAACTACACCGCCGCTGACGTCAAGAAGCTCCGTGAGCTCACCGGCGCCGGCATGATGGACTGCAAGAAGGCGCTGGACGAGGCCGAGGGCAGCGTCGACAAGGCCGTCGAGGCGCTCCGGATCAAGGGCCAGAAGGGCGTCGCCAAGCGTGAGGGCCGCTCCGCCGAGAACGGCGCCGTGGTCTCGATCATCGCGGACGACAACTCCTCCGGCGTCCTCGTCGAGCTGAAGTGCGAGACGGACTTCGTCGCCAAGGGTGACAAGTTCCAGGCCGTCGCCAACGCGATCGCCGAGCACGTCGTCAAGACCTCCCCGGCCGACCTCGAGGCGCTGCTCGCGTCCGAGATCGAGGCCGGCAAGACCGTCCAGGCGTTCGTGGACGAGGCCAACGCCAACCTCGGCGAGAAGATCGTGCTGGACCGCTTCGCGCAGTTCGCCGACGGCTTCGTGACCGCGTACATGCACCGCACGATGCCCGACCTGCCCCCGCAGATCGGTGTCCTCGTCGAGCTGGACAAGCCGAACGCCGACGTCGCCAAGGGCATCGCCCAGCACATCGCCGCCTTCGCGCCGAAGTACCTCTCCAAGGAGGACGTGCCGGCCGACGTCGTCGAGTCCGAGCGCCGCGTCGCCGAGGAGACCACCCGCGCCGAGGGCAAGCCCGAGGCCGCCCTGCCGAAGATCGTCGAGGGTCGCCTCAACGGCTTCTTCAAGGACGCCACGCTGCTCGGCCAGCCGTACGCGCTGGACAACAAGAAGTCCGTCCAGAAGATCCTGGACGAGGCCGGTGTCACCCTGAAGCGCTTCACGCGCATCAAGGTCGGCATCTGAGTCCGTGCCGCGATCGACGCGTCGGCCCGATAGGGTCGGACACAGTCGTCCGGTACGCCGTCACGCGCGTGCGTGACGGACGACAGCAGATCTGACGAGGAGGCCATTGCCGCGCACGGGTTGGAACACCCCACCGGCAATGGCCTTCTTCGCATGTGCACCACGTGAAAGAGGCGGGATCTCCCATGACCACCAAGGCCCAGACGAGCGACGACGGCAAACTACGCGGCCGGTTCATGCTGAAGCTGTCCGGGGAGGCATTCTCCGGTGGCGGGGGCCTGGGCGTGGACCCCGACGTGGTGCACAAGATCGCCCGTGAGATCGCCGCCGTCGTCCGTGACGGCGCCGAGATCGCGGTCGTGATCGGCGGCGGCAACTTCTTCCGGGGCGCCGAGCTCCAGCAGCGCGGCATGGACCGCGCCCGCTCGGACTACATGGGCATGCTCGGCACGGTCATGAACTGCCTCGCCCTCCAGGACTTCCTGGAGAAGGAGGGCATCGACAGCCGCGTGCAGACCGCCATCACCATGGGCCAGGTCGCCGAGCCGTACATCCCGCTGCGCGCCGTGCGGCACCTGGAGAAGGGCCGCGTGGTCATCTTCGGCGCCGGTATGGGCATGCCCTACTTCTCCACCGACACCACCGCCGCCCAGCGCGCCCTGGAGATCGACGCCGAGGCGCTGCTGATGGGCAAGAACGGCGTGGACGGCGTCTACGACTCCGACCCGAAGACCAACCCGGCGGCCGTCAAGTTCGACGCCCTCGGCTACGGCGAGGTCATCACCCGGGACCTGAAGGTCGCCGACATGACCGCGATCACGCTGTGCCGCGACAACAAGCTCCCGATCCTCGTCTTCGAGCTTCTGACCGAGGGCAATATCGCTCGCGCCGTCAAGGGTGAGAAGATCGGCACGCTCGTGGGTGAGCAAGGCAGCCGGGCCTGACCGGTGGAACCCCGGTTTCGTACGACAACACCTGACCGGGGACGGACCCTGGTCGGGGGATGGACAATGTCCTGCCGGTCGGGAACCGTGCAGGAAGAAGACGTGACGCAGCCGGCCCGCCTCCGCAAGGAACCGCAGCCGGGCCTACTCAAGACACGCAGGAGCAAGTGGTGATCGAAGAGACCCTCCTCGAGGCCGAGGAGAAGATGGAGAAGGCGGTCGTGGTCGCCAAGGAGGACTTCGCCGCGATCCGCACCGGCCGTGCGCACCCGGCGATGTTCAACAAGATCGTCGCCGACTACTACGGAGCGCCGACGCCGATCAACCAGCTGGCTTCGTTCTCCGTGCCGGAGCCGCGCATGGCGGTCGTGACCCCGTTCGACAAGACCGCGCTGCGCAACATCGAGCAGGCGATCCGCGACTCCGACCTGGGCGTCAACCCGAGCAACGACGGCAACATCATCCGAGTGGTGTTCCCCGAGCTGACCGAGGAGCGCCGCCGCGACTACATCAAGGTCGCCAAGGGCAAGGGCGAGGACGCCAAGGTGTCCATCCGCGCCGTCCGTCGCAAGGCCAAGGACGCGATCGACAAGATGATCAAGGACGGCGAGGTCGGCGAGGACGAGGGCCGCCGTGCGGAGAAGGAACTCGACGACACCACCGCGAAGTACGTCGCCCAGGTGGACGAGCTCCTGAAGCACAAGGAAGCGGAGCTGCTCGAGGTCTGATGAACGACTCTTCCTGGGGCTCACCGCCACACGCCGGGTCGCGGGCCGGGTACTGGGGGCCCGTCGACCAGGGGCCTGTCCAGGGGGCCGCCCCGGCGGGTCCCGCATACGATGCGCCTGAGGCGCAGCAGACTCGCCCCATGCCCATCGTCCCCGACGTACCCGCGCGCGGCGGAAACCAGGATGACGACCGGGGGGCCGCTCGGCCGGGCGGCCCCTTGTTCCCGGACCGGCCCTACGGCACCCAGCCGTACGGCGACGCCGCCCACGGTCACGACACACCGTCGGCACAGCCCCACGCGGCGGTGCCGCAGAATCCGGAGCCCATGCCCGACGCCTCTCACCCGGCGCCCGCACCCCAGAAGAAGAGTGCGGGCCGAGACCTGGGCGCGGCCATAGGCGTCGGGGTCGGGCTCGGCGTAGTGATCGTCGCGTCGCTGTTCGTCGTCAAGGCCGTGTTCATCGGCGTGATAGCGGTGGCCGTCGTCGTCGGCCTGTGGGAGCTGACCAGCAGGCTTCAGGAGCGCAAGGGCATCAAGGCGCCGCTCGTACCGCTCGCGGTCGGCGGCGCGGCGATGGTCGTCGCCGGATACGTCCGGGGTCCCGAGGGCGCCTGGGTCGCCATGGCCCTCACCGCGCTCGCGGTGCTGGTCTGGCGGATGACCGAACCGCCCGAGGGCTATCTCAAGGACGTCACGGCCGGCGTCTTCGCGGCCTTCTACGTCCCGTTCCTGGCCACGTTCGTCGCCCTGATGCTCACCGCCGACGACGGAGCGTTCCGCGTCATGACGTTCCTGCTCCTGACGGTCGTCAGCGACACGGGCGCGTACGCCGTCGGCTGGCGCTTCGGCAAGACCAAGCTCGCCCCGCGCATCAGCCCGGGCAAGACCCGCGAGGGCCTGCTCGGCGCGGTGTCGTTCGCGATGGTCGCCGGCGCGCTGCTGATGCAGTTCGTGATCGACGACGGCACCTGGTGGCAGGGCCTGCTGCTCGGCCTCGCCGTCGCGGCCAGCGCCACGCTCGGCGACCTCGGCGAGTCCATGATCAAGCGGGACCTGGGCATCAAGGACATGGGCACGCTGCTCCCGGGCCACGGGGGCATCATGGACCGGCTGGACTCGCTGCTGCCCACGGCTCCCGTGGTGTGGCTGCTGCTCGTCC
Organism: Streptomyces sp. NPDC102259; assembly: GCF_044766465.1. Classification (NCBI taxonomy): domain Bacteria; kingdom Bacillati; phylum Actinomycetota; class Actinomycetes; order Kitasatosporales; family Streptomycetaceae; genus Streptomyces; species Streptomyces sp. NPDC102259. The sequence goes on from NZ_JBIWMA010000010.1 coordinate 212,701, forward strand.
TGTTCGTGGGTTCCGGCTGACCCACGCGGCACCACCGGCTCACGCGGGCCCCCTCCCTGATCTCCAGGGCGGGGGCCCGTTGTCGTGGCTTGTCGTGCCTTGTGGGTGACGGGGCGGCCGGTCCGGTCGTTGTGATCAAGGTCGCGGCTGCTGTGCCGGGAACCTCGCCGAAACGTAAGGACACCTGCCGGCCCATGCTTGACCACGACTCACTCTCCTCGTTGCCGGCGCACGCATCCAGGACGACCGGCGACCCCGAGCTGCTCGCGGTCGCGCCCAAGGTGCTGCGCGACGAGCTGATGGCCGCCGCCGAATGGGTGGCGCGCTATCTGGCCGACGTGCGAGACCGGCCGGTCTCCCAGCGGATGTCCGCCGCCCACCGGGTACGGCTCGCCGGTCCCTCGCTGCCCGAACAGGGCATGGCGCTCGGCGGGCTGCTGACGTTCGTCGAGGAGGCGATCGCCCCCTACCCGACCGGCAACGGGCACCCCGCCTTCTTCGCCTGGATCAACTCACCGCCCTCCGCACCCGGAGTGATCGCCGAACTGCTCGCCACGGCGGTCAACGCCACCTGCGGCATGGGCGAGCACGCCCTGATGGACCTCGAACGCGGTACGGTCCGCGACCTGGCGGCGCTGGCCGGGCTGCCGGACGGCAGCGGTGGCGTCCTGACCAGCGGTGGCTCCATGGCCAACCTGCTGGCCCTGGCCTGCGCCCGCACCTGGTTCCTCACCCGACGGGACGCCGCCGACGGACCGGCGTACGACCGCGACCACTCCCGGCTCACCCTCTACTACAGCGACCAGGCCCACATGTCCGTCGCCAAGGCCGCCGCCACCATCGGACTGCCCGCGCACCGACTGCGCCCGATCGCCACCGATGCCGACGACCGACTGGACCCGGCCGCCCTGCGTGCCGCGGTCGAGGCCGACACGGCGGCCGGGCTGCTGCCGTTCTGCACCATCAGCACGCTCGGCACCACCGCCACCGGAGCCGTCGACCCGCTGGAGCCCATCGCCGCGGCCTGCCGCGACCACGGGATGTGGCACCACGCCGACGGCGCCTGGGGCGGACTCGGCGCCGCGGTCCCCGCACTCGCGCCGCACTACGCCGGCGTGGCCCGGCTCGACTCACTGACCGTCGACCCCCACAAGACCCTCAGCGTCCCGGTGGGCTGCGGAGCGCTGCTGCTCCCCGACCCAAACACCTGCACACCGCCTTCGCCCACCGCGCCTCCTACCTCACGTCCGACGACCGCACCCCCTGGCCATGGCTCTCCCACGCCACCGTGGAACTCACCCGCCCCGGCACGCGTGCCCTCACCCTGTGGGCCACCCTGCACCACCTGGGACGCACCGGAGTGACGGAACTGCTGGAGCACTACCTGGCGTTGGCCGCCGAGCTACGCTCCAGGATCGCCGCCCACCCGCTGCTGGAGCTGCGCGCCGGCGGCCCGCTGCCGGTGGCCTGCTTCCGTGTGCGCACCGACGCGCCCGATCCGGACGCCTTGCACGCCGACATCGCTCAGTACGTCCAGGAGGCCGGCCGCGCCTACCTGGCCTCCGTCACCCACCACGGCGAGACGATCCTGCGCGCCTGCATCTGCAACCACCGGACGACCTCCGCCGTCCTCGACACCCTCCTCGACGAGGTGACCCGCGCCGTCCGCCACCACGAGAGCCGGCCGTCGGCTCACCTGCCCGGCCCCGGCTCCGGCCTTGTCCGTCCCAGCACGCACAGCGAAGGCTGATCGCCCAGTTCAGGGCTGGCGCCGGACGCTGACGGCGTCCGGCGCATGATGAGCGCCATGGAGAACGCGGTCGAGAAGATCAAGGTCTGGTTCCGGTTCGTCCCGCGCGAAGGGTGGTTGCCGATGGACACGGAGGGCCTGTGGGCGACGAGACACAGCGCCGACACGGCCGGCGTCCAGAACATCCCGTTCCTTCAGGACGGGGTGGCCGAGGGCGACGTCGTGCGCTTCCGGACCGACTCCGAAGGGGTGCACTGGGCCGTCGGGCGGGTCAGCTCGGCCGGTAACTGCACGATCCGCGTCCTGCCCGTCGCCACCGGCCCCCTGGGGCGCAGTGCCCAGGCAGTGCATCAGCGCCTTGCGGAGTTCCGTCTCGGCGGCGAGGTGTTCAGTGAGGAGTTCCCCATGGTGGCGTTCACCGCACCGGCCGGCGCGGACTTCGCCGGGATCAAGGCCCTCCTGCAGCAAGGGCAGGAGGAAGGGTGGTGGCACTACGAAGTCGGCTGCGGCACCGACGAGTGGTGGAACGCCTGACGCCCACGAGAGCCGAAGCCTTCGCGCCCCCCCTTCGACCTCTTGCGGGTCGCTGGGCCGTCATTGGGCCGTCGCTGGGAGTGGGACTCTACTTCTCAGGCCTGTGCGAGGCGCCGATGGACCACCTCGCCGCTTGTGGCGATGAATCGTTCAGTGGCCGTACGGTGCCGGTTCCAACGGCTGGTGAACTCGGCTTCCTCCACGATGCCTCGCCTCCAGTAGCTGCCGAGTTGCTGACCGGCGCTGTTCAGTTCCTGCAGCGCTGAGAGCAGGGCCCGATCCTTCGAGAGGATTTGCAGCCGAGCTGACGCCAGCCCGTGAGCTGATACATCCCAGCTACTGACGCGGTCATCCATGTCGAGGACCCGCTCCTCCCAGACACGGTTATGGAAGTCTGAGGATGAGGCGGCTAGGTAAGCGCATTGCTCCAAGAGCAGCTCCGAGACGCGAGCCCGGTGTTCAGCGCGCTTCACGAGGTGCTGCCCCAGCAGAGCGATCGCAGCACCGACAACAGTTGCGAACAACGTCCCCCATATGCCCATAGGGGCATTGTTTCCTGGCTGCCGCTCGCTGCATGCCGAATCGGCAAGGGCGCGCTCTACTGAGGTGGGACGCGCTTGCCTTGGAACAGAACGCTGTCCACTGCCTTCCGTGTCCGCTCCTGACTCGATGGCATCAGGTGCGCGTACACACCCCACCTGATGCCCTGGCGGCGCGGAGACGGCCCATCGGGCATGAGACGGCCGTGACGACATCGGCACCGCAAGATTTCGCAGGCCAACTATTGACGGCGGCCACCGCGGTCCGGTCCAGCCGCCTGTGCCAAACTCAGGAGGCTCGGTTTCGGGCATATCTGACTCGGGAGTGCGCATGGATCCGGCTTTAGGAGACTCGGCAACGGCCTGATGAACTGTATCGGCGTAGCTTGGTTCGGCTACCAGGCCCTATACGGCGAGGGGGGGCTACGGTTCCTCTCCATTCTCTTGTTGATCATGGGTGCGGCGATACTTACAGGCGCGGTCACCGATCACTTCCACCGTCCGCCGAAGCGGCGACGGGCCCATGAGCGGACGCCGGAGCCAAGGCCTCACAGGCTTTGGGGGAGCCGACCAAGGCCCAAGGGGGACCTCGGGACGCCGAAGGGGTGGGGAGTCCTTAGCGAGCCCCACGTGCCCGATCGGTCGGTGAGCGGTGGGAAGCTCCTCGAAATCTTGGATGCTGACGAGGGATACTTTGATCGCATCTGGTATACGCGCGATATCGCTCGCATAACCGAGAAGCCCGACGATCCGGACGTAGGAAAAAAGGTCGCGAGCGGCTGGAAAAGAAGTACGGAAGGGAGGATTTGCTGCCAGAGAATGACTGGGAGTTCGGCTTCTGGAACGGCAAGCTTGCAGCCCTGTGATGGGTTTTGGGAAGTAAATGGGACTTCCTTGACCTATAGGAAGCCGCCGGTGTCCAGTAGGCGCATGGTGCCATCGGGTGGGCCGCCCCTGGGCCGTCCCTGGGCCGTGCGAGGTCGGCCAACGCTGACGGGCGGTGCCCATGGGTGACCACCCCCACGCTGCTCTGGCCTGGGGCCCCGGAGATGATCTGCCACACTGGACGTGTTATGCCTGCACCCGGAGAACTTACTTTCGTCGCCCCCCGCGCAGCCAAGAAGCCGCCGCGGCACCTCGCCGACCTCTCGCCCGCCGAGCGGAAGGAGGTCGTGGCGGAGATCGGTGAGAAGCCGTTCCGTGCCAAGCAGCTCTCGCAGCACTACTTCGCGCGTTACGCGCACGACCCGGCGGAGTGGACCGACATCCCCGCCGGTGCGCGCGAGAAGCTGCGTGAGGCGCTGCTGCCGGACCTGATGTCGGTCGTACGGCATCTGTCGACGGACCAGGGGACCACCCGCAAGACCCTGTGGCGGCTGTTCGACGGCACGCTCGTGGAATCGGTGCTGATGCGCTACCCGGACCGGGTGACGATGTGCATCAGTTCGCAGGCCGGGTGCGGGATGAACTGCCCGTTCTGCGCGACCGGACAGGCGGGGCTGGACCGCAATCTGTCCACCGCCGAGATCGTGCATCAGATCGTCGACGGGATGCGGGCGCTGCGGGACGGGGAGGTGCCCGGGGGTCCTGCCAGGCTCTCCAACATCGTCTTCATGGGGATGGGCGAGCCTCTCGCCAACTACAAGCGGGTCGTGGGCTCCATCCGCGCGCTCACCGACCCGGCTCCGGACGGGCTGGGGCTCTCGCAGCGGGGCATCACCGTGTCGACGGTCGGGCTTGTGCCGGCCATCCACCGGTTCTCCGACGAGGGCTTCAAGTGCCGGCTCGCGATCTCCCTGCACGCGCCGGACGACGAGCTGCGTGACACCCTCGTCCCCGTGAACACGCGGTGGAAGGTGCGCGAGGTGCTGGACGCCGGGTTCGAGTACACCGAGCGGTCCGGGCGCCGGCTGTCCATCGAGTACGCGCTGATCCGCGACATCAACGACCAGGCCTGGCGTGGTGACCGGCTCGGCCGGCTGCTGCGCGGCAAGCCCGTGCACGTCAACCTCATCCCGCTGAACCCGACGCCGGGCTCGAAGTGGACGGCCTCGCGGCCCGAGGACGAGAAGGCGTTCGTCGAGGCGATCGCCGCGCACGGGGTGCCCGTCACGGTCCGGGACACCCGTGGTCAGGAGATCGACGGGGCGTGCGGTCAGCTCGCGGCCACCGAGCGGTAGTCTGACCCCGATATCAGCTATCGGGTATCAGTACATCCGTATCGATACATCTTCATATTCCGACAGGGGAGCGCCACAGCGCTGAGAGTGCGGGAGAGTCCGCAGACCCTCTGAACCTTGCCCAGGTCATTCTGGGTAGGAAGTTCGGTCATCACTCAAGCTGTTGCGCCCTGCCCGGGCACCGGCGGAACCTTCCGCGGGCGTCCGGGCAGGGCCGCGTCTCTTCCTGGTCAACCCCAGGAGGAATCCAGTGCACACCAGGACGTTCGTGGCCGCGGCCGTCGGCCTCGGCCTCGTCACGCTGTCCGCCTGCGGATCGTCGGACGACGACGGTTCCGCGGCGGGCTCCAAGACCGTCACCCTCGTCAGCCACGACTCGTGGGCCGTCTCCAAGAGCGTGCTCGCGGACTTCGAGAAGAGCTCCGGCTACCGGGTGAAGGTCCTCAAGGACGGCGACGCAGGTCAGGCCGTCAACAAGGCCATCCTCACCAAGGACAACCCGCAGGGCGACGTCTTCTTCGGCGTCGACAACACGCTCCTGTCGCGCGCCCTCGACAACGGGCTGTTCCAGTCGTACGAGGCGAAGGGCGCCGACCAGGTCCTGCCCGCGTACCGGACCGATCAGGGCAAGCACCGGGTCACGCCCGTCGACACCGGCGACATCTGCGTCAACTACGACAAGGCGTACTTCAGCGAGCACAAGCTGACCCCGCCCGCCTCCTTCGACGACCTGCTGAAGCCCGCGTACAAGAACCTGCTGGTCACCGAGAACGCCGCCACCTCCTCGCCGGGCCTGGGATTCCTCCTCGGGACCGCCGTGAAGTACGGCGACGATGGCTGGGCGGACTACTGGAAGAAGCTGAAGGCCAACGGCGTGAAGGTCGTCGACGGCTGGGAGCAGGCCTACAACGAGGAGTTCTCCGGGTCCGCGGGCGGCAAGAAGGCGGGGGCCGACCGGCCGCTCGTCGTCTCGTACGCCTCCTCGCCACCCGCCGAGGTGATCTACGGCGACCCGAAGCCGACCACCGCCCCGACCGGCGTCTCCACCGGCACCTGCTTCCGCCAGGTCGAGTACGCGGGTCTGCTGAGCAACGCCGCCAACCCCGAGGGTGGCAAGGCGCTCCTCGACTTCCTGCTCACCGCGGAGTTCCAGCAGGACATGCCGCTGAACATGTTCGTCTACCCGGTCCGGAAGGGGGCCGCGGTCCCGGCGGAGTTCACGCGGTTCGGGCCGCAGGCCAAGGACCCCGAGACCCTGGACCCGGCGAAGATCGCCGACAACCGTGACGACTGGGTCAAGTCATGGACCTCGCTCGTACTGAAGTGACCCGGCGCGCGGCCCGCGCGGGGAACGCGGCGCGGCTCGGGCTCATGGCCGTGCCCGTCGCGTTCTTCGCGGTCTTCTTCGCCTACCCGGTCGCCGCGATCATCGCCCGGGGACTCGGCGCCGACGGGGGCCTGCGCTTCGGGCGGCTGTGGGACGTGCTCGCGCAGTCCGACATCCGGCACGTCCTGTGGTTCACCACCTGGCAGGCGCTGGCCTCCACCGCGCTCACGCTCCTGGTGGCGCTGCCCGCCGCGTATGTCTTCGCCCGTCTGGAGTTCCCGGGCAAGCAGGTGCTGCGCGCCGTCGTCACCGTCCCGTTCGTGCTGCCGACGGTCGTCGTCGGCACGGCGTTCCTGGCGCTCGTCGGACGCGGCGGACTGCTCGACGACCTGTGGGGCGTACGGCTGGACACCACGGTGTGGGCGATCCTGCTGGCGCACGTCTTCTTCAACTACGCGGTCGTCGTACGCACGGTGGGCGGGCTGTGGTCGCAGCTCGACCCCCGGCAGGAGGAGGCGGCGCGGATGCTCGGCGCGTCCCGCCCGACGGCGTGGCGCACGGTCACCCTGCCCGCCCTGGGGCCCGCCGTCGCGGCCGCCGCGCTGATGGTCTTCCTCTTCACCTTCACCTCCTTCGGAGTGGTGCAGATCCTCGGCGGCCCCACCTTCTCCACCCTCGAGGTGGAGATCTACCGGCAGACCTCCGAGATCTTCGACCTGTCCACGGCCGCCGTCCTCACGATCGTCCAGTTCGCGGCCGTCGGCGCGATCCTCGCCGTGCACGCCCGGACCGTACGGCGGCGGGAGACCGCGTTGCGGCTGGTCGACCCGTCGGTGACGGCGCGGCGACCGCGCGGGGCCGGGCAGTGGGCGCTGCTCGCCGGGGTGCTCGGCACGATCGCCGTGCTGTTGGTGCTGCCGCTGGCGGTGTTGGCGCAGCGCTCGCTGGACGCGCCCGACTTCGCCTACTACAAGGCGCTGACCAGTGACGACGGCAATGTCTTCCTGGTCCCGCCGATCGAGGCGATCGGCAACTCGCTCGAGTACGCCGCGACCGCGACCGCGATCGCCGTGGCCGTCGGCGGGCTCGCCGCGGCGGCGCTCACCCGACGGGACGCCGGACGGCTGGTCCGCGGCTTCGACGCGCTGCTGATGCTGCCGCTGGGCGTCTCCGCGGTGACCGTCGGCTTCGGCTTCCTGATCGCGCTCGACGAGCCGCCGCTGGACCTGCGCGGTACGTGGATCCTGGTGCCGCTGGCGCAGGCGCTCGTCGGCGTCCCCTTCGTCGTACGGACCATGCTGCCGGTGCTGCGGGCGGTGGACCAACGGCTGCGTGAGGCGGCGGCCGTGCTCGGGGCGTCGCCCTGGCGGGTGTGGCGGGAGGTCGACCTGCCGATGGTGTGGCGGGCGCTGCTCGTCGCGGCCGGGTTCGCCTTCGCGGTGTCGCTGGGGGAGTTCGGGGCGACGGTGTTCATCGCGCGGCCCGACAACCCGACGCTGCCGGTCGCCGTAGCGCGGTTGCTGGGGCGGGCAGGCGAGCTCAACTACGGCCAGGCGATGGCCCTTTCGACGATTCTGATGGTGGTGTGCGTGGTGGCCCTGCTGGTGCTGGAGCGACTGCGGACCGACCGGACGGGGGAGTTGTAGATGCTGCTGGAACTGGAGCGCGCGACCGTGCGGTTCGGTGGGCGGCCCGTGCTCGACGCCGTCGATCTCGCCGTCGCCGAGCACCAGGTGGTGTGTGTGCTGGGGCCGAGCGGCAGCGGCAAGTCCACGCTGTTGCGGGCGGTGGCCGGGCTCCAGCCGCTGGACGCCGGGCGGGTGCTGCTCGACGGGCGCGACCAGGCGGGCGTGGCCGCGCACAAGCGGGAGCTCGGGCTGATGTTCCAGGATCATCAGCTGTTCCCGCAGCGGGACGTGGGCGGCAATGTGGCCTTCGGGCTGCGGATGCACGGCATGCCCAGAGCCCGGCAGGGCGAGCGGGTGGCGGAGTTGCTCGAACTGGTCGGCCTGCCGGGCGCCGCCGGCCGTGCGGTGGCCGCGCTCTCCGGTGGGGAGCAGCAGCGGGTGGCGCTGGCCCGGGCCCTCGCGCCGCGGCCCCGGCTGCTGATGCTCGACGAGCCGCTCGGTCAGCTCGACCGGTCGCTGCGGGAGCGCCTGGTCGTCGAACTCCGGGAGTTGTTCGGCCGGTTGGGGACGACCGTGCTCGCCGTCACCCACGATCAGGGCGAGGCGTTCGCGCTCGCCGACCGGGTCGTGGTGATGCGGGACGGGCGGATCGCCCAGTCCGGCACGCCCCTCGAGGTGTGGCAGCGGCCGGCGGACGCGTTCGTGGCGCGTTTCCTCGGCTTCGACAACGTGGTGGAGGCGACCGTCACGGAGGAGGCCGCGGTCACGCCGTGGGGCAAGGTGCCGGTGCCGGCCGGGTCGGGACAGGGGGCGCGCACGCTGCTCGTCCGGCCCGCCGGTGTGCGCCTGGTGGGCGCGGACGAGGGACTGCGCTGCACGGTGGCCGCCCGTACCTTCCGGGGCACCCATGTCGCCGTACACCTCCAGCCGGAGGGCGCCCCGAGGCTGGAGGCGGCGTGCACGCTGCGGGAAGCGCCGGAGGTCGGGAGCATGGTGGGAGTGTCCTTCGACGCGACCGAGACCGTCGTACTGGACTGACCGCCGGCACAGGGCGAACTCGGGCCGGGGGCGCGGGACATGCGGAAGGCCCGCCCCGGAGAGGGGCGGGCCGCACACATGCGTCGGTCGGGCCGGTCGGTCGTGCGGGTCAGCGCTGGCTGGACCCGCGGCGCCGCATTCCGAAGAACACCGCGCCACCGCCCACGGCGACCAGGACGGCCGCGATGCCGACGATCAGACCGGTGTTGGAACTCGCGCCGGTCTCGGCCAGGTTGGACTCCTGGGCGGCGGCCGACGGGGCGTTGCTCGCGGACGGCGCGGGCGCGGCGCTGTCGCTCGCCGAGTCGGACGGGGACGCGGACGCGGACGGGGTGATCGTCTCGGCCGGCGGCGGAGTGGTCGTGGTGTCCGACGGTGAAGAGGACGGGGTGGTGCTCGGGGCGGACGTGTCGTCGGCCTTGCAGGCCGCGGACGGCGTGGTCAGGTTGCCGGCGATGTCCTTGTCGACGAGGACCTTCTTGTTCTTGACGGCCTTCACGTGGATCCGGTAGATGGCGCCCGGCTCCCAGTCCTCGGCGAAGGAGATGGTGACGCCCTTGTTCGAGCCCTCGACCGTCTGGGCCGCGCCGACCTGCCTCAGGTCGGCGCCGTTGTTCTCGAGGAAGACGGTGATCTCGGCCGGGACGCCCGTCGGGTCCTTGTCGGTGACGGTGATGACGCCCTTCGCGCCGTCACAGGCGGCAGAGGCGGAGAACTCGCTGATGTCGCAGGCCAGCGCGGTGCCGGCGGCGCTGAGCGCGAGGGCGGCGGAGGCGGCGGTGACACCGAGCATGCGCACCGAACGGGCGGCGGTACGGCGGGAAAGGGACACGTTTGTCCTTTACGGGAAGCGCAACTGCGGGGGGTGGAGGGGGAGATGGCGCCCCCGGGTGAGCCGAGTGCGTCACCATCCCCATCAGAATCACAGGTCTATAAGCGTTCCATAAGAAGTGTCAATGCGGGGACCCCTCTGAGCGGCTGGCTTTGCCCGCTTATTAACCACCGAGACGTTTCAACGCCTCCGGAGCCTCCTCGATCCGGTCAACGAGGGCGATACGGGACTCCATGGACCGCTCCCGGGCGAGTGACCGCAAGAGCGGCCAGGCGGGCAGCCGTTGCGTCCAGTGCTCCCGGTCCACGAGCACCATCGGCGTCGGCTCGCCCCGCGACCCGTAGTAGTTGGGCGTCGCGTTGTCGAAGATCTCCTGTACGGTCCCGGCGGCGCCCGGCAGGAACACCACACCCGCGGTGCAGCGGGCCAACAGACCGTCCTCACGGGTGGCGTTGGAGAAGTACTTGGCGAGATGCGCGGCGAACGGGTTCGGCGGCTCATGGCCGTAGAACCACGTGGGGATGCCCACCGAGGGGCCGCCGCCCGGCCAACCGGCACGCACCTCGAAGGCGGCCTTCGCCCACTCGGTGATCGAGGGCGTGAACTTCGGTGTCTTGGCCAGGATCCGCAGGGCGCCGGTGAGCATCTCGTCGTCGAAGGGGGCCGCGTACGCGCCGAGGTTCGCCGCCTCCATCGCGCCGGGTCCGCCCCCGGACGCCACCATGAGCCCGGCCCGGGTGAGTTCACGGCCGAGCCGGGCCGCGCCGGCGTACGCCTCCGTACCGCGCGCCATGGCGTGGCCGCCCATGACGCCCACCACGCGCTCCCCGACGAGGAGTTCGTCGAGCGCGTCGGAGACGGCGTCGTCGTGGATCGAGCGGAGCATCGAGCCGAATATGTCGCCGTCCGCCTTCGTGCGCTGGAACCACGCGTACGTGAGGGCGTCCGGGGTCGCCTCGTAGCCCTCGTCCAGGGACGCGAACAACTCGTCGGGGGAGTAGACGAAACCGCGGTACGGGTCGAAGGACAGACCCGGTACGGGCGGGAAGACCAGGGCGCCGCTCGCGCGGGACTTCGTGGCCGCCGCCGGGTCCATCGGGCAGCCGAGGAAGACGGCGCCGGAGGTGTCCAGGGCGAGGAGGGCGTCCGTACGGGCCGTCAGGTCGACGGACTGGACGCGGAAGTGGGAGAGCGTGCCGTGGGCGGCGACCACCTCGTCGAACTCGGCGAGGGACTCGATCTCACGGTCGTGGGAGCCGTCGAACGGCTGGGCGGGTGTCGTCGGATGCACCCGCCCATGCTAGGCAGCGCCGAACGAGCGGTGGGTCAGCTCTCGATGGCCGAGGGGTCCATCCAGACGACCTCCCAGGTGTGGCCGTCGAGGTCGTCGAAGGAACGGCCGTACATGAAGCCCATGTCCTGGGTCTCGCCGCTCGGCGAACCGCCCAGCGCGAGCGCCCTCTCGACGAGTTCGTCGACCTTCTCGCGGCTCTGCGCGCTCAGGGCGATCAGGACCTCGCTGGTCTTCGAGGCGTCCGCGATCTCCTTCTTGGTGAAGGTCGAGTAGAACGGCTTGGTGAGCAGCATCGCCACGATCGTCTCGCTGATCACCACGGATGCCGCGTTGTCGTCGCTGAACTGCGGGTTGATCGTGTAGCCGAGCTCCGTGAAGAACTTCTTCGAGGCGTCGAGGTCGTTCACGGGCAGGTTCACGAAGATCATCTGCTGATAGGCCGGGGTGGTCATCGGGTCTCTCCCAGGGGATTCGCTCTGCTGGTGTGGGGCGTTCGGTGGGGTAGACCGGGGGGCCCTGCGGAACTCATCGCGGGGCGGGGATCTTTTTTTGTGCGCCGGCGGGCTTCAGGGGGCCGACGGGTCAGTGGGCCGGCTGGTCAGTGGGCCGGCTGGTCAGCGGGCCGACGCCCGACGGGGCAGTGGATCAGCGGGTCAGCGGGAGGGCCGCCAGTTCGGCCACGATCAGGGTGAGCGGGACGAAGAGGGCGAGCAGGGCGCCGGTGCGCAGGGCGGCGGCGCTGCGCAGCGTCTTCGCCGGGGCGCCGAGGCGGAGCAGCGCGGCGGTGGTGTCGGCGCGGACCTGCCGCGCCTCCACGGCCGCGGTCAGGAGCGTGGCGACCGTGCAGCCCGCCACGACCAGGGCGCCGAGGGTGGTGAGCGGGCCGAAGGCCGGGTCGGCCGGGTCGTACAGCGCGGCCATCGTGAACGCGCCGGACGCCACCGCGCAGACCACGCCCAGCGGCCGTCCGATACGGTCCGCCTCCTGCATCAGGCCGCGGCCCGCGAGCAGACGGAGGGCGCCGGGGCGCGCCGATTGCAGCAGACGGCCGCAGAGGTGGGTGAGGCCGGGGCCCGCGAGGGCGAGGCCCACGGCGGTCAGGGTCCAGCCGAGGAGGACCGCGGCGGGGCCGGTGGGGAGGCCGCCGGGCAGGGGGAGGGTGCTGGGGTTCGCGGTGCGGTTCGCGTACGCCTCCACGGCCAGTCCGGCGGCGAGGAGGGCCATGCCCCAGGGGAGGGCGGTGGGGTGGGGCGGGCGCGTCCGTACCTGCGTCGGTGTCTGTGCCTGCCTCTGTGCCTGTGTCGGTGCCTGTGCTTCGGGGAGGCCGTCGGCGGAGGTCTCCGCCGTACCGTCGACCAGGGCTGCGGCTGCGGCTGCGGCTGCGGGCAGGGTCGTGGTGCGCGGTGCTGACGGGATGCCGTTCGCCGTGAGGTCGGGAGCCGTCTCGGGAGCCGTCTCGGCGAGGGGGGCGTCCGCAGCCGGACGCGTCGGGCGGGCGCTCCTCGTCCTCGCCCCGAAGCGGCCGTACTCGCCGAACCTGTCGCCCGGCCCCGTCCTGCCGTGCGCGCCGAACCGGCCGAACATCGTCGGGGCCGCCTGGGCCGCCACGCGCGTGTCCCTCGGGCGGAGCATCAGGGCCACCGCGACCGACGAGATCACCGGGACCAGTGCCAGCAGGGTCAGGGACGCGGGCAGCGGGAGGGGCTGGCCCGCGGCCAGGAAGTCGTCGGCCGCTCCGTCGAACGGCATGCCCGTGAGGTCGCCCCGCAGATGCAGGAAGAGCAGCAGGGCCAGCATGGAGCCGAGCAGCGTCGACAGGGCCGTCGTCATCGCCGAGACGGCCATCAGGCGGGCCGGGCCCAGGCCGATCGCCGCCAGGCCGGGGCGCGGACGGGTGCCGGGGTCGGTGCGGGCCACCGCCAGGGCGAAGTAGACCGTCGCGGCCAGCGGGACCGAGCACCAGGCGAGGCGGAGCACGGACGCGGCCGGCGCCTCGGGGTGGGTCAGGGCGCGGCCGAGGGTGCACAGGAGGAGGAAGCCGGTGCCCGCCGAGGCCGTCGCCACCAGGAGACGGCGGAGCTGGACGGCGGGGTGGGCGCTGCGCGTCAGACGGAGAGCGAGCACGCGGCCCCCCGGCCTTCCGGCTCCGTGACCGGCGGCAGATGGACCGTCTTCACCCGGCGGCCGTCCATCAGCGTCACCGTGCGGTCGGCGAGGGCGGCGGTCTCCGGGTCGTGGGTGGCCAGCACCACGGTGATGCCGTGGGAGCGGGCCGCCGAGGTCAGCGTGCGCAGGACATGGGCCCGGTCCGCGCGGTGCAGGGGGGCCGTCGGCTCGTCCGCGAAGAGGACCGAGGGGGCCGGGGCCAGCGCGCGCGTGATGCAGACCCGCTGGCGCTCGGCCTGGGTGAGCTCGTGCGGGCGGCTCCGGGACCTGTCGCCGATGTCCAGGCGGTCCAGCCACTCCAGCGCGGCGACCTTGGCCCGGCGGCGGCTGGTGCCGCGCAGCATCAGCGGAAGGGCCGCGTTCTCCCAGACGTTGAGTTCGGGGACGAGGACCGGTGCCGGGTCGATCCAGCCGAAGCGGTTGCGGCGCAGCCGTTCGCGGGCCATCGGGCCCATCGTGTGGACGGGGACGCTGTTGAACCAGACCTCGCCGCGCTGGGCGGGCACCAGGCCGGACAGACAGTGCAGCAGGGTCGTCTTGCCGCTGCCGCGCGGGCCGCTGACGGCGAGGATCTCGCCCTCCCGCACGCCCAGCGAGACACCGCCGAGCGCCGGTGAGCCGTCGCGGTGCGTGAAGTACAGGGAGCGTGCCCACAGCACGTCGTTGTCCGGCGGGGCCTCCATGGGCGTACACCTCGGTTCAGATCTGTGGTTCCCGTGCCAATCCCCCGTGCGGGGGAACGAAGACAGGGCCGATCGGTCACTCGCACGCTAGGCAGCCGGGAGGGGAAGCCCGGACAGCACACGGCCCCGGGTCGCCGTTTCTCACTCGAACGGTCGACACCGGGGCCGGTGTTGATCAGCTGATCAGGCTGACGGTCACTCTGCGGTCGCTGCCGATCAGAGCTTCGTCCACGCCTCCGCCAGGGTCGCGCGCAGGATCTGCTCGATCTCGTCGAACGTCTCCTGGTTGGAGATCAGCGGCGGGGCGAGCTGGACGACCGGGTCGCCGCGGTCGTCGGCACGGCAGTACAGGCCGTTGTCGTACAGCGCCTTGGAGAGGAAGCCGTACAGGACGCGCTCGGTCTCCTCGTCGTTGAAGGACTCCTTGGTGTGCTTGTCCTTCACGAGCTCGATGCCGTAGAAGAAGCCGTTGCCGCGGACGTCGCCGACGATCGGCAGGTCGTACAGCTTCTCCAGGGTCGAGCGGAACGCGCCCTCGTTGTCGAGCACGTGCTGGGTGAGGTTCTCGCGCTCGAACAGGTCGAGGTTGGCGAGGCCGACCGCCGCGGAGACCGGGTGGCCGCCGAAGGTGTAGCCGTGCAGGAAGGTGTTGTCGCCCTTGTAGAACGGCTCGGCCAGGCGGTCGGAGATGATGCAGGCGCCGATCGGGGAGTAGCCCGAGGTCATGCCCTTGGCGCAGGTGATCATGTCCGGGACGTAGTCGAACTTGTCGCAGGCGAACATCGTGCCCAGGCGGCCGAAGGCGCAGATGACCTCGTCCGAGACCAGCAGGACGTCGTACTTGTCGCAGATCTCGCGGACGCGCTGGAAGTAGCCGGGCGGGGGCGGGAAGCAGCCGCCCGCGTTCTGGACCGGCTCCAGGAAGACCGCGGCGACCGTGTCCGGGCCCTCGAAGAGGATCTCCTGCTCGATCTGGTCGGCGGCCCAGCGGCCGTAGGCCTCCGGGTCGTCGCCGTGGATCGGGGCACGGTAGATGTTGGTGTTCGGCACCTTGTGCGCGCCCGGGACGAGCGGCTCGAAGGGGGCCTTGAGGGCCGGCAGGCCGGTGATGGACAGGGCGCCCTGCGGGGTGCCGTGGTAGGCGACCGCGCGGGAGATGACCTTGTACTTGGTCGGCTTGCCGGTGAGCTTGAAGTACTGCTTGGCGAGCTTCCAGGCGGTCTCGACGGCCTCGCCGCCGCCGGTGGTGAAGAAGACCTTGTTCAGGTCGCCGGGCGCGTGGTCCGCGAGGCGCTCGGCGAGCTCCACGGCCTTCGGGTGGGCGTAGGACCACACCGGGAAGAACGCCAGCTCCTGAGCCTGCTTGAACGCCGCCTCCGCGAGCTCCACGCGGCCGTGGCCTGCCTGGACCACGAACAGGCCCGCGAGACCGTCGAGGTAGCGCTTGCCCTTGTCGTCGTAGATGTAGGTGCCCTCGCCCCGGACGATGGTCGGGACGGGCGAGTTCTCGTACGAGGACATGCGGGTGAAGTGCATCCACAGGTGGTCGTACGCGGTGCGGCTGAGGTCCTTGGTGCTCACGGTTATCGGGTCCTCACGATTATCGGGTTCCCCACATGTAGGTCTGCTTCTTCAGCTTCAGGTAGACGAAGCTCTCGGTCGAGCGCACGCCCGGCAGGGCACGGATGCGTTTGTTGATGACGTCCAGCAGGTGGTCGTCGTCCTCGCAGACGATCTCGGCGAGGATGTCGTACGAGCCGGCGGTCATCACCACGTACTCGACCTCCGCCATGTCGGTCAGCGCTTCCGCGATGGACTCGACATCGCCCTCGACGTTGATCCCGACCATCGCCTGCCGGCGGAAGCCCACGGTGAGCGGGTCCGTGACGGCGACGATCTGCATCACGCCCTGGTCGAGCAGCTTCTGGACGCGCTGGCGCACGGCCGCCTCGGAGAGGCCGACGGCCTTGCCGATCGCGGCGTACGGCCGCCGGCCGTCCTCCTGGAGCTGCTGGATGATGGCGAGGCTGACGGCATCCAGGTGAGGGGTGCTGCCGTTCCTGGACTCGCGGGAGTCCCTGTGCTCTGCGCTTCGACTGGCCACGGCCTCACTGTGCACGACGTCTCGACAGTTCCGCAAGGCCGCGGCGATGAAATTCGTTGTTTACGTGAGGGAGATCTGCGGATTCCGCAGCCTTGGTGGGATCAGGGGTGTTGAAAACGTCGGGGCAAGGATTAGTGTGGGTGTCTCAGTCAATGGACACCGAACCTGGAGGGCCGGCAGTGAGCACCGAGCTGGGACGGCTGCGCAAGCTACGCAACTACATCGCCGGCGAGTTCCGGGACGCCGCCGACGGACGGACCACCGAGGTGGTCAACCCCGCGACCGGCGAGGCGTACGCGACCGCGCCGCTGTCCGGCCCCGCGGACGTCGACGCCGCGATGGCCGCCGCCGCCGAGGCGTTCCCGGGCTGGCGCGACACGACGCCCGCCGAGCGTCAGAAGGCCCTGCTGAAGATCGCGGACGCGTTCGAGGAGCGGGCCGAGGAACTCATCGCGGCCGAGGTGGAGAACACGGGCAAGCCGATCGGGCTGACCCGCTCCGAGGAGATCCCTCCCATGGTCGACCAGATCCGCTTCTTCGCGGGCGCGGCCCGGATGCTGGAGGGGCGCAGCGCGGGCGAGTACATGGAGGGCCTCACCTCCATCGTCCGCCGTGAGCCGGTGGGCGTCTGCGCGCAGGTCGCGCCGTGGAACTACCCGATGATGATGGCCGTGTGGAAGTTCGCCCCGGCGATCGCGGCCGGCAACACCGTGGTGCTCAAGCCGTCGGACACCACGCCGGCCTCCACCGTCCTGATCGCCGAGATCATCGGTGCGATCCTGCCCAAGGGCGTCTTCAACGTCGTCACCGGCGACCGTGACACCGGCCGGCTGATGGTCGAGCACCCGACCCCGGCGATGGCCTCCATCACCGGCTCCGTGCGCGCGGGCATGTCGGTCGCCGAGTCGGCGTCGAAGGACCTCAAGCGCGTCCACCTGGAGCTGGGCGGCAAGGCGCCGGTCGTCGTGTTCGAGGACACCGACATCGCCAAGGCCGTCGAGGACATCTCCGTGGCGGGCTTCTTCAACGCCGGCCAGGACTGTACGGCGGCCACCCGCGTCCTCGTCCAAGAGGGCATCCACGACGAGTTCGTGGCCGCGCTCGCGAAGGCCGCGGCGGAGGCGAAGACCGGGCAGCCGGACGACGAGGACGTGCTCTTCGGCCCGCTGAACAACCCCAACCAGCTCCAGCAGGTCACCGGCTTCATCGAGCGGCTGCCCGCCCACGCCAAGGTCGAGGCGGGCGGACAGCGGGTCGGCGACAAGGGTTACTTCTACGCCGCGACCGTCGTCTCCGGGCTGAAGCAGGACGACGAGATCATCCAGAACGAGGTCTTCGGGCCGGTCATCACCGTCCAGTCGTTCACGGACGAGGACCAGGCGGTCGAGTGGGCCAACGGCGTCGACTACGCCCTGGCCTCCTCGGTGTGGACCAAGGACCACGGCCGCGCGATGCGGATGTCCAAGAAGCTCGACTTCGGCTGTGTGTGGATCAACACCCACATCCCGCTGGTCGCCGAGATGCCCCACGGCGGCTTCAAGAAGTCCGGCTACGGCAAGGACCTGTCGGGTTACGGCTTCGACGACTACACGCGCATCAAGCACGTCATGACGTCCCTCGACGCGTGACGCTCCGCGGGGTGGGGCGGGTTCGGTCTGCGGGGTCCGCGCTGTAGGTGCGGTGCGGTGCGGTGCGGGTGCGGGTGCGCTGTGGCTGGTCGCGCAGTTCCCCGCGCCCCTAAGGGGTTTGAGTGGGCGTGTGGTTTCGCGCGGCCCCTTGGGGGGTTCGGCCCTCGGTTCTTGGACCGGGGGCCGTTCCGTTCGCCGTTTGCCGGACCGGTGATCGACAGGGTGTCGGGTTGCGCGCGGTGTGCTCGACGCTGCGTCGATTGTCCGGGAGTCGGCCCCACGGCATGCTGACGGCGTGCCCCAGACTCCCTCGCTCTCTCGCGTCGTGTCCCGCCGTTCCCTGCTGCACGCGCTCGGGGGCGCCGCCGCGCTCGGCGGGCTCGCCGGCTGCGGGGTGCCCGCCGCCTATGTGCGGCCAGGGGACCGCGCAGGGGCCGACCTCTCCGCCGGCGAGAAGCGACTGACCTGGGCGAACTGGCCGTTGTACATCGACACGGACGACGACGATCCCGACCGGCGGCCCACGCTCGACGCCTTCCGCAAGAGCACGGGCATCTCCGTCGACTACGTCGAGGAGATCAACGACAACGACGAGTTCTTCGGCAAGATCAGCCCCGCGCTGATGAACCATCAGCAGACCGGCCGCGACCTGATCGTCATCAGCGACTGGATGTGCGCCCGGTTCGTACGGCTCGGCTGGGTGCAGGAGATGGACCGGGCCGCGCAGCCCCACGTCACCGAGTACCTCGACCCGCTGCTGCGTTCGCCCGCCTTCGACCCCGGACGCGCGTACACCGTGCCGTGGCAGTCCGGCATCACCGGCATCGCCTACAACCGGCGGAAACTGGGCCGTGAGATACGCGGCGTCTCGGAGCTGTGGGCCGACGACCTCAAGGGGCGCGTGACGCTTCTGTCCGGCCTGGACGAGGCGTTCGCGCTGCTGATGCAGGGAAACGGCGTGGACGTCACGAAGTGGACCGCCGACGACTTCCATCAGGTCTGCGACCAGGTGGAGAAGCAGGTCGACCGCGGCCAGATACGCCGATTCACCGGGAACGACTACACAAAGGACCTGGTCAGCGGTGATGTCCTGGCCTGTCAGGCGTACTCGGGCGATGTCATCCAGCTCCAGGCCGACAACCCCGACATCCGCTTCGTCGTGCCCGAGGAGGGCGCCGAGCTGTGGGCGGAGTCCCTGATGATCCCCAACCTCGCCCGGCACAAGGCGAACGCCGAGAAGCTGATCGACCACTACTACCGGCCCGAGGTCGCCGCCGAGCTCGCGGCCTGGGTGAACTACGTCTGCCCGGTCCCCGCCGCACAGGCGGTCCTCGCCGACTCCGACGACGAGGAGACGGCGGCCCTCGCGGAGAACCCGCTCATCTTCCCGAACGCCGAAATGCGCGAACGCCTCGCCATCGCGCGTGACATCACCTCCACGGAGCGGCTGGAGTTCGCCAAGCGGTGGAACGCGATCGCCGGGCTGTGACGGCGACTTCCCTTACTTTCGTGAGGGGGATTTTTAGGCACGAAGATCCTCGCCCGGCTCACCGGACCAAACCGAGCGGGCGGCATGCACCGGCCGTCATCGGGCCGCCGCAAGGGCATGTGGAGACCTCCCCGTCGGCGCTTACTTCGAGCCCCCGGCAGTGCGCCAGATGCGTTCCGGTATCCGGCTCAGCTATGAGGGCGCGGCTTCACCAGCCCACTCTGATATGCGATGACGACGAGTTGGGCGCGATTGCGGGCGTTCAGTTTGGTCATGGCGCGATGGATGTGGCTGCGTACGGTCAGCGGCACCACCAGCTTGTCGGCGATCTCGGCGTTGGACCTGCCGTGGGCGGCCAGGGCGACCACTTCGCGTTCGCGGTCGGTGAGGGCCTTGACGGCGTCGGGGAGGGTGAGGAAGTCGTCGGTGTCGGGTGTGGCCAGGAAGCGGCTGATGAGAGTTTGGGTGGCGGTGGGTGAGAGGAGAGCTTCGCCGGCCGCGACCGTGCGGATGCCGGCCAGGAGGACCTCGGGGCTGACGCCCTTGCCGAGGAAGCCGCTCGCGCCCGCGCGTAGGGCCCTGGCGACGTTCGCGTCGTTCTCGAAGGTGGTGAGGACGAGGATGTGCGTCCCGGCGAGTTCCGGCCGGGCGCAGATGGCGGCTGTGGCGGCCACCCCGTCGAGGTGCGGCATGCGGATGTCCATGATGACCACGTCGGGGTGATGCCTCGCCGCGAGGGCGACGGCTTCCTGCCCGTCGGCGGCTTCGGCGCAGGACGACCGCGGCCAGGACGATGCCGATCGCCTCGGACGAGCCGCCCGCCGCAGGCTGCTCGGCGAGCGCCGTGCCGCCGACCTCGACCGCGAGCCCGGAGGCACGGGCCTCGTTGATGGCCTTCTCCAACGCGGTCTTGTCGGCGTCGGTGAGGTCGGAGGCCTTCACCTTGTAGTTCACGGTGGCGTACGCGGTGGAGCCGTCCTTGCTCACCGCCTGCGCGGTGAAGGGGTTCACGGCGGACGTGACCTGGGGCTCGCCGTCGGCCTCCTCGACGAAGGCGTCGATGGAGGCGCGGTTGTCGGACGCGGTCACTTTCTCGCCGTGGGGGGCGACGAACACGATCCGCGCGGTGGCGCCGTTGGCCGAGGCGCCGGGGAAACGCTCTCCGATCAAGTCGAACGCCTTCTGGGCCTCGATGCCGGGCATGAAGGACGTGCCGCTGTCGGACGCGGCTGGAGCCTTGGCGGCGCCGAAGCCGACGGCGCCGAGGATCACCGCCCACAACATTGCCACGAGCCAGCGGCGCCGGAAGGCGGTCTGGCCGAGCCGATAGAGCAAGGTAGCCACGGGAATGCGATCTCCAGGTCTGGTGTCGGGATGTCACCAGATTGGCGCGAGGAGACGCGTCGGGGCATCGTGCCGGTGCCCGCACTCTCCCTTGGTACGAGGGCACCAAGGCAACTCGCTCCTCTCATCCTCCGGGAGGAGCTGTGCGTACCACCTCGGTAGGGCGGCGGCCTTCGCCGCGTTCCCTGGTGTCCGGGCCAGGACTCCGGGGCCAGATCAGCGGGACGAGGACGCGGAAGTGTTCGGCCGGGCCTCTGCCCAGAGGCCCACCATGGAAACCGATCGGTTTTCTTCTGGGTCCTTTCGCGTTAATCTCGCGGTATGACTACCGAAGTGAAACCAAGCCCCCGGGAGCGGCTGCTGGAGGCGGCGGCCACGCTCACGTATCGAGACGGTGTCGGCATCGGCGTCGAGGCCCTGTGCAAGGCTGCGGGAGTGTCGAAGCGCTCCATGTACCAGCTGTTCGAGAGCAAGGACGAACTGCTGGCAGCGAGTCTGGAGGAGCGCGCCGCCGCCTATGTGGCGACACTCCTGCCCGCGGTGGATGACGGGCGTTCACCCCGCGAGCGGATCCTGCACGTCTTCGAGCAGGTGGAATCCCAGGCGGGTGCACCCGAGTTCCGGGGCTGCCGGTATCTGGCCGTGCAGATCGAGCTCAAGGACCAGGGTCATCCCGCGAGCAGGGTTGCCCACCAGGTCAAGGCGAACCTGACCGCCTTCTTCCGTTCTGAGGCCGAGCAGGGCGGGGCGAGCGATCCCGACCTGCTGGCCCGTCAGCTCAGCCTGGTCTTCGACGGGGCCAGTGCCCGCGCGGGAATCGGAGCCGACACACTGACGGGGCTCATCACGCCCACGGCGACCACCCTGCTCGACGCGGCAGGCATGCGCTGACGCATCGCCCTTCCGGGGCGCTCCCTCACGTCCGGGCGCTCGCGGGCAGCCCGATGGCCGTAAGGGTGTTTCCGAGCATGCAGCAAGCGAAGAAACCTGCGGTCCGGTCCGGTCGGCGTCGGCGCCCAGGGCCAGGCGCACGGTTTCCCAGATTGTCTTCCACGCTGCGCGTCAAGGCCGACCCGCTTGGCGATCGCCGCGGTAGGGGTGCCGTGGTAGCCGGTGATCGCGAACTCGGCGATCGCGGCGCGGATGACGCTCTCGCGCCTGTCCTGCGCACTGATCCTGTCCATGTCTTCTTTCTCCCTGCTTGAGCTTGCATGCGGAAACCGATCGGTTTACGGTGGAGGGAAACCGATCGGTTTTCAAGAGGTGTGGGAGTCATGATGACGACGAATCGGCCGGTGGCACTCGTGACGGGTGCGTCATCCGGAATCGGCAGGGAAACCGCGCTCGCGCTGGTCGCGGCGGGTTTCGACGTGGTCGGCACAAGCCGGGACGCCGCACGCGTCACCCCGGTCGACGGTGTGACGTTCGTCGACCTCGACGTCGTAAGTGATGCCTCGGTCACCGCTGCGGTCCAGGAGGCGATCGAGCGGTTCGGGCGGATCGACGTCCTGGTCAACAACGCCGGCGTCGGCTCGATCGGTGCGGCCGAGGAGACCTCCGTCGCGCAGGCTCAAGCGGTCTTCGACACCAACGTGTTCGGAGTCATGCGCATGGTGAACGCGGTCCTGCCGCACATGCGCGCCCAGCGGCACGGGCGCATCATCAACATCTCGTCCGTCCTCGGCTTCATGCCTCAGCCCTACATGGCCGTCTATGCGGCCTCCAAGCACGCGATCGAGGGCTACTCCGAGTCCCTGGACCACGAGGTCCGTGAGCACGGCATTCGGTCGCTTCTCGTCCAACCCGCCTACACCAGGACCGGGTTCGAGGCCAACAGCGCGAAGCCCGACACGCCCCTGCACGCCTACGCCAGGCAGCGCCTCACCGTCGACCGCGTGATGGCGGAGGCGGTCAGGGACGGTGACGCCCCCGACGTCGTCGCCAAGGCGATCGTCGCGGCGGCGACCGACGCCAAGCCGAAGCTGCGCTACACCGCCGGCTCCACGGCCGGACGCGTGAGCACACTGCGTCGCGTTGTTCCCGCGAGGGCCTTCGACAAGCAGATCCGTAAGATCAACCGTCTGGCCGGCTGACAGCAGCCTCACGCGGAGACGGCCGGCCGGCTCAACGACTTCGCCTCACCAGACGCCAGGCGGCGAACCGTCGTACCCCGTGCTGCCCCGTCCTTGAATCCCGAACAGCTCACGGGCTTTCTGAACAGCTGATCACTCCAAATCGACGAAGGACATTTTGATGTCGGAGCGCAATCTCATCCTGGTCACCGGCGCCGCCGGTGAAATCGGCGGTGTGAGCCGGACGATGGTCGACATGCTGCTTGAACAAGGGCATCCGGTACGCGCGTTCGTGCGACAGGACGATGAGCGCGCCACGTCGCTCCGCCAGGCCGGGGCCGAGGTCTTCGTCGGTGACCTGCTCACCATCGCCGACGTGACCGCCGCCTTGAAGGGTGTCCGGCGCATCTACTTCAGCATGAGCCTGTCGCCGTACTACACCGACGCCGTGAGCCTGATGGCCGCGGCGGCGCGGGCCCAGGGCGACATCGAGGCCTTCGTCAACATCTCCGAGTACGAGCAGTCGTTCATGACCTTCGACAAGATGACCGCGCCGGAGGAGGAAAGGCGGGCGCATCTCGGCGGACTCGTCGCGAACTGGTCGCCGCAGCAGCGGGCCCACTGGGTCGCCGAGCAGGTGCTGGAGTGGTCCGGCCTGCCGACCGTCAACATCCGGGGTGCCATGTTCGTCGAGAACCCCCTGATGACCTGGCTGGCGCTGGAGCCCCTGAGCAGGGGTGAACTGCGCCTGCCCTTCGGCGACCACCGGCTCGCGCCCATCGCCGGCTACGACGTGGCGGAACTGTGCGTGAAGATCCTGACCGACCCGGCACCGCACATCGGCAAGTCCTACGACCTCAACGGCCCGGAACTGAAGGACATGCACGCCTTCGCGCAGGACTACGCGGCCGTGCTGGGACGCCCGGTCACCTACGTCCCCGAGGACGTCGAAACCTGGAACAGGACCTACATCGACCCCGCCCTGGCCGCGATCCCGCACACCGCGGAGCACCTGAAGACCCTGACCCGGCTGATGGGCGGCGGCGGGTACCGAGGCACCACCGACCAGCTGGAAACCCTGCTCGGACGCCCCCCGAAGACCGTGCGCTGGGCGCTGGAGAACCACCCGCGCATCCGGAAGCTGGCGGCTGCCTGAGCCGCTGAGCGGTTTGCAGCCGAACCCGCGGCGCCGAACGCGGTCGGCGAACTCGACTGGACCCACGCGTGCGTGGACGGCTCCCACGTCCACGCTAAAGGGGAGACGCGACCGGTCCGTCGCCGGTCGACCGACGGAAGACTGGCAGCAAACACCATCCGATCTGCGACGGGAAGGGCACTGCGCTCCACGTCATCACGACTGCGGCGAACGTCAACGACATCATTGCGGACTCTCGCCCTCGTCGACGGCGTCCCGCCGGTGGCCGGGCGTCCCGGCGATGCCTCAAGAAGGCCCACTCGTGGTCCTTTTACGAGCTCCAGGGGCCCGAGGGCCGAGGCGGCCCAGGTCGGCTTCTTCCCCCGGTGAGACGATTTCGTCGCCCGGGTCGGCTCAGCCCCCATGAGGGCTGGGCCGAGTCACTTCTCGCCGAACCCCCGGCTGCCCCAGGTCTCTGCGGATCCGTCGGCGACGGAGTCGTTCCCCGCTATCGCGGCCCCGACGGTTCGGCCGGTCGATCCGGCAGAGCCTAGGCATTCTTGGCGGCGGCTGCCGCGACGGTTGCCAGGTCTTCGCCCGAAAAGCCGGCGCGGCTCAGCACGGCCAGGGATTTGTTCGTCGCCAGCGTGCACAACGCCAGCTCTGCCGCCTCCTGTTCACCGGCCCCCGCCGCCAGCAACGCCTGCTCCAGCCTCGCCCGCAAACCGTCGATCGTGGCGCGGACCAGCGCCTGGCCCTGCGCGTCGAGCGCCGGGAACTGTGTGGCCGACACCGTGAGCAGGCAGCCGTCCGGGACCGTCGGGTCGGCGATACGGTTCAGGGCGACCTGAAGGAAGGCGGCCACAACGGCGCTCGGGCTCGGGTGGGAGCCGGCCAGTGCCCGCTCGTACAGCGGGCGGTAGGTCTGCTCGTACCGTTGGAGGCTTTTGCGGAAGAGGGCGCTCTTGTCGCCGAAGGTGCCGTAGAGCGAGCCCCGGCCCAGGCCCGTGCCCTCGGTCAGGCGATCGATCGAGGCCTCCGAATAACCCCAGCGCCAGAAGACGTGCATCGCCCGTCGTAGCGCCTCGTCCACGTCGAATTGCTTGCGGCCTGCCATGGTTCGTCAGCCTACACATCTTGTACCGATCGTTCAAAGATGGGTAGGGTCGCCGGCATGACAAGCTTGAGTTCGCTGCGACTGCCTGACGGATTCCTTGACGTCTTCACCAGCCGGCTCGTGGAGGTGAACGGGCTGCGGCTGCACGCGGTCACCGGTGGGGACGGCCCGGCGCTGCTGCTGGTCGGCGGATGGCCCCAGACCTGGTACGCCTGGCGGGAAGTGATGCCCGCGCTCGCCCGCCGGCACACCGTCGTCGCCGTCGACTCGCGCGGGGCCGGGCTCTCCGACAAGCCCGACGACGGGTACGACGCCGGCGCGCTGGCCGCCGATCTGGTCGCCTTGATGGCCGCGCTCGGGCACGACCGGTTCGACGTGGTCGGCCACGACATCGGTACGTGGACCGGATACGCCCTCGCCGCCGATCACCGCGAGCGGGTGGGCCGGCTCGCCGTCGTGGAAGCAGTGATCCCCGGTCTCACGCCGTCCCCGCCGTTCTTCGGCCCGGACGCGGTCAACCTGAAGCTCTGGCAGTTCGGCTTCAACCGGCTCACCGGCCTCAACGAGGACCTGGTCCGGGGGCGGGAGCGGCTCTTCTTCGGCTGGCAGTTCGCCACCAAGGCCGCCACCCCGGCCGCGATTCCCGCATATGCCGTGGATGTCTACGTCGATGCGATCGCCGCGGATCCACGCGCGCTGCGGGCGAGCTTCGCGTACTACCGGGCGCTGGACGAGACGATCGCGCAGAACGAGCGGCGCAGCAAGACCCGGCTGACGCTGCCGGTGCTCGCCGTCGGCGGCGCGCTGTGGAGTGGCGCGAACGCCGCCCGGACGATGCGGCTGGCGGCCGACGACGTCACGGAGGTCGTCCTCGACGACTGCGGCCACTACCCGGCCGAGGAGCAGCCGGCACGGTTTGTCGAGATTCTGGAGGACTTCCTCGTGGCCAACCGGTAGCAGGCAGCTGCACAAACTCCGCTACGTCGTAGAGCAGGCCTTCGTCCTCCTCCACCATCGCCCTCGCGCACCGTGCCAACTACTGATCCTGGCCACATTACTTTGCCATCTCTTTGCAACCTGTCTCCTGGCTGTCTCGTCTCTTCGCTCGATCCGTCAACGGAACGATGAAAGAGAGCGATTCATGCGACTCATGCCGCGAACGGGCCTCGCCGCCCTGGTAGTTGCGGGCACCGCCCTGTTGGTGGGCGCGGCGCCCGCACTGGCCGACGGCGGAACGCCGTCGCCCGGCGCCACCATTGCGGACCAGAGCGCCACGCCGGCCCCCACCGAGGCGGGCGGGGACGCGAGCACGGTCCCCGCCCCGGCTGATGCCACCACGGCTCCGTCCGCCCTTCCGAGCCAGGTCGGCGTCGTGCCGCGGGGCGGGGCCGACACCGGTGTCGGGGAGCCCTCCGAGGGACACGGCGGGCTGATCGGCGGCGGCGCGGCCGCGGCGTTCGCGGCGGCCGGCACGGGCTTCTACGTCGTACGGCGCCGGAGGGCGACCGGCGCATGAGCCCGCTCTCCAGACGCGCCCTGATCCTCTCGGCCCTGGCGGCGCCGCTGGTCGCGGGCTGCGCCGGCGACCCGGCCGTCCCGGGCACCCCGGCAGCCCCGGGCACCCCGGGCGGGGCCGCACGTGCGTCGGGCACCTCCCCGTCGCCCTCCGTCCGGGCGGCGCAGCCCCTCGCGCGCTCGGTGCCGGTCGGGCTGCGGATCGCGGCCATCGGGGTCGACGCCCCGGTCATGCGGCTGGGGCTGGCCGCCGACGGCAGCGTGCAGGTGCCTCCGGTCGAGGAGCACGACCGCGCGGGATGGTACGAGAACTCGCCGACACCGGGACAGACCGGGCCGTCGGTGATCCTCGCCCATGTCACGGTCGGCACGTACGGGGACGGCGTCTTCCGCCACCTCGACCGGTTGAGCCGGGGCGACCTGATCGCGGCGCGTCTGGAGAACGGCACGACGGCGGAGTTCGCCGTCACCGAGGTGACGACCGTCGACAAGGCGGAGTTCCCGACCGAGAAGGTCTACGGGAACGTGGACCGGCCCGAACTGCGTCTCATCACGTGCGGCGGCCCGCGTACCGGCGACGGATACCGCGACAACGTGATCGTCTTCGCCGCCCTGACTCCCGCGGGAGAACGTTGAAACGGCCCGCACGGTCCCGTGAGAGGGCGGCGTCCGAGCTGTTCGCCGCCCTCTACCCGCGCCTCGCCGGCTGGTGCCGCCGTCTCGTCGACGACGACGAGACGGCGCACGAGATCGCCTCGGAGGCGTTCACCCGGCTCTGGGCCCGCTGGACGGCCGTGGCGGAGCCCCAGGGCTTTCTCTTCGTCACCGCCGCCAACCTGGTCCGCGACCACTGGCGCAAGCTCGAACGCGAGCGCCGGGCCCTGCGCCGGGTCACCGTCGAGGCCGCCGTCGCCCCGCCCGCCGAGCCCGTCGACCCCTCGGTGCGGCTGCTCGTGCAGTCCCTGCCCGACCGGCTGCGCGTCCCGATCCTGCTGCACTACTACGCTGACATGCCGATCCGGGAGGTGGCCGTGCTGACCGGGCGCAAGGAGGGAACCGTCAAGGCCGACCTGCACGCGGCCCGCGAACTGCTCCGCGCCCACCTGAGGAGAAGCCTTGATCACACCCGCTGACGACTTCGACGACGGCCCGCACCTCGACCCCGACGACCCCCTCACCGTCATCCTGGGGCCCGTCCCCGGCCACCTCGGCCCGCCGCCGGGCCGCTACGAGGAGATCCGCCGCGGCGCGATCCGCCGCCGGCTGCTGCGCACCGCGGCCGGGGTCGGCGCGACCTGCGGGATCGCCGCGCTCGCCGTCCTGCTGCCGTTGCGCCTGACGGCGTCCGACGCACCCGCGCGTCCGGCGGTCCCGCTCGCCCCGCCGTCGGTGAGCGGCCCGTCGACCGTGCCACCGCCGTCTCCGTCTCCGTCGCCGTCGGCGGTGCCGGGCACCGAGAACCCTACCGAGGGGGGCGCGACCCCGGGCCAGGATCCGAGGCCGTCGACTGCCCCCGTCGACACCGCTGTCCCGACCATCGGCAGCGATCGCGGCGAGTCGCCGGAACCGACCACGGCGAGTGAACAGAGCAGGTCCCCCACGGCGCAGCCCACGCCGTCGGTCGCGCCGTCGGAGGGCTCGCTGGAGTGAGGCCGCCGGGCCGTCACTTCAGCGCTGCCATGGCGATGCGCTGGGCGACCGGGTTCATGGCCTCGCTCTTCGCGTCGGTGGAGTTGACCGAGTAGACGAGGGTGCGGCTGAGGTCGCGGGTGCCGGCGATCAGTGCGCTGTAGCCGTACCGGGCACCCGACTTGAGCCAGTAGACCTTCCCCTCGTACGCGAAGCGCTGGAGGCCCGCGCTGTAGGAGGCGCCGTCGATTCCGGCCGGGACGGTGAACATCTCGCGCAGTTGCGGCCCAGGGACGATCCTGCCCCGGAACAGGGACGTAAGTAGCCGTTCCAGATCGGCGGTCGTGGAGATCATGTCACCGGCCGCGAACCGGTCCGCCTGGTTCCACTCGGTGACGTCCACGAACTCCGTCGTCCCGTCGGCCTTGCGCACCGCCTGGTAACCGTGGTTGTGCGGGCCGATGATGCGCGGGTCGGCGCCGGGGAAGTACGTGTCCCGCATGCCGGCGGGCCGCAGGACGAGCCGCGTGGCCTCGGAGGCGTACGAGCGGCCGGTCACCTTCTCGACCAGCAGACCCAGGATCGTGTAGTTGATGTTGAGGTAGTGCTGCTTCTCGCCGGGGTCGAACTCCGGGCCCTTCGCCGCCGCCGACGCGGCCACCTGTTGCGGGGTCAGCGTGTCGAAGCGGTGCGCGTACACCTCCTCGAAGGAGTCCCCGAGGCCGTCGCCCGGCTGGATGCCGCTGGTGTGGTTGAGCAGCTGCCGCACGGTGATCGGCTGGAACCTCCCGTCGAGCAGGCCGGGCAGGTAGCGCTGGACCGGCTTGTTCAGGTCGATCCTCCGCTCGGCCGCCAGGCGCAGGACGGCCGCCGCCGTCACGACCTTCGTCGTCGAACCGGCCCGGAAGCGGGCGTCGGGGTCGGCCGGCGCGGCGCTCGTCAGGTCGTGCACGCCCGCGCTGCCCCGCCAGGCGCCGTCGGTGCCGCCGACCCGGACGAGGGCGGCGGTCGCGTCCTGGTCGGGGAGTCCGGCGAGCGCGGTGGTCAGGGCGTCGACGTCGAGGCCGTTCGCAGGGTGCGCCGGGGCCGAGGTCGGGGTCGAGGGAGGGGCCGAGGCCGAGTTCGAGGCCGAGGTCGGCGCGGGCGTCGCGAAGGCGGGCGCGGCCAGCGGGCCCGCGGCGAGGGCCGCCACCAGGGAGGCGGCGAGCACGGTGGTGCGACGGCGAGCGTGCATACGGGGGCTCCAGAGGAAGGGGGCCGGAGGATTCGCCATGATCTTCCGACGAGGTGCGTCCCTCGCGGATCGTCGCCGAGGAGGGTGCCCGACCCTGGTCCAACCCTGAGCAACTGCCATGCCGCATAGGGGAGTTGCTCAGGGTGCCCCCTACGGGTGGCGGACCGGCTGCCGGACCGGGTGCCGAAAAGTGTTATCCGAGAGCCGCCCCGGCCGTCTCCCTGGTGTGATCTCCGACCTTGCCAACAGCGGGGTCCCGGCTGAGAGGGTGCGGGCATGAGGACGTACGCCGAGGCCGGCCGGCACTGGAGTGCCACCATCGCCGACGCCCAGGCCGGCGACCGGCGGGCGCTGGACGAGTTGGTGGCGGGCTGGCTGCCGCTGGTCTACAACATCGTCGGCCGCGCCCTGAACGGACACGCCGACGTCGACGACGTCGTGCAGGAGACCATGCTGCGCGCCGTCGACAACCTCGGCTCGCTGCGTGACCCCGACAGCTTCCGCTCCTGGCTGGTCGCGATCGCCATGCGGCAGATCCGGGACCGCGCGCGCCGTAGGACCCCGCAGCGCCTCGACGAGGGCGTGCCGCCCGGCGAAACCGCCGACTTCGCCGAACTCACCGTCCTGCGGCTCCAGTTGGAGGGCCAGCGGCGCGAGGTCGCGGAGGCGGCGCGCTGGCTCGACGACGAGGACCGGCAACTGCTGTCCCTGTGGTGGCTGGAGGTCGGGGGCGAGCTCACCCGCCGCGAGCTGGCCGCGGCCGTCGGCATCAGCAGGCAACACGCCGCCGTACGCGTCCAGCGGGTGAAGGAGCGCCTGGAGGTCTCCCGGGGCATCGTGCGCGCCCTCGAAGGCGCCTGCCCCGACCTGCGCGAACTGACCAGCCGCTGGAACGGCCGGCCGGACTCCGTGTGGCGCAAGCGGCTGGCCCGGCACATCCGCGGCTGCGGCTACTGCGGCGACACCCGTGAGTCCGTCGTACCGGCGGAACGGCTGCTCGTCGGGATCGCGCTGGTCCCGGTGCCGGCCGGCTTCGCGATCTCCGTGGCGCTGGGCGGCAAGACGGCCGCCGCGGCCACCGGCGCGGCCTCCGCCGGCTGGTCCGCGAAGGTGCTGACCGCGCTCACCAAACCGGCCGTCGCGGTCACGGCCGGCGCGACACTCGCCGCGGGCGGCGCCTATGTCGTCGTACAGACCCCCGACGATCCGCCCGCACGCGCGGCCGTGGTCCCCACGGCGGCGAGCACACCCGCCGGCGCCCCGTTCTCGCCCGGCCCCGCCCCGTCCCGCTCGGCCCCGCCGTCGCCGTCCCCCTCGGCGTCGGCGAGCGAGCCGAGCACGGCCCGGTACGGGAGCGCCGTCGACGCCGTCGACAGCGCGCCCGACCCGGACACCCCGCCCGCCGCCCTGCCGCGGCGGCCCGCCGCGGGCGTCACCAGCAGCGGCGGCGCGCACGCCACCATGAACCACCGCGGGGACGGCGTGACGCTCAGCGGCCAGGGTTACGTCCTGGTGCGCTGGCAGATATCGCCGCAGTACCGGTCCGGCGGACTGGTCATGCCGAGCTGGACGGGGCTGAAGGGCAAGCTCTTCCACGTCGCCTCCGGCGGCGGCCGCCGCATGGACGACCCCGTCAGCGCCACGGACACCACCGCCACCGGCATGGGCAGCACGACCACCGGCTACGTCGTCCTGCCGTCCGGCACCCAGCAGATGTGGCAGAACGAGTACTTCTACCTGGCCGGCAGCGTCACCCTCACCGTGAACGAGCGGGGCGCCGACTACGGCCTCAACGTCTTCCCGACGACCTGGGACGCCGTGGAGAAGGACGTCACGAGCGGCCCCGGCCAGGGCGTCGGGCGCTACGGCCTGGTCCGTGACACCGGCGAGGACGACACACCGGTCCCGCAGTACGTCACCCGCGAGACCCCGGCCGACCCGGCGACGGTCCCTCAGGCCTCACGCGTTTGACTTGTACCCCCTCCTGAAGGAGGGGGATTCCGGCCATCCCGTTCGCTGCTGTGGCGCTACGCGACACGTGCTCGGAGCGGGATTCCGTGGCTTCCTGTTTCTTCGCGCTGTGCCGGTACAAGTCCCGGTCTTACCGGCGCTCCGCAGGCTGATACCGCCAGTCCGGCGGCCTGTTTGACGTTGATCGCGGCGTCGTGGTCGCGGTCGTGGACAGTGCCGCAGGGGGGACAGGTCCATTCCCGTACGTGCGCGGGCGACCTTCAACCGGGCCTTGGCCCGGTTCCTCGAACCCTTCTTCTTGCGGGACAGCTCCCGCTGGGCCTTCTTCAGCTTCTTCTCCGCGCGGCGCAGAAACCGCGGGCTGTCGATCTTCGTTCCGTCGGAGAGGACCGCGATGGGGGTACCCCCTCTGGGGGAGGGTCAGGCCCAGGTCGATACCGATCGCGGTCCCGGGGTCTGGATCGCCCCAGCGGGCCCGGTCCGTCTCGTCGTCGGTGTCGATGACGAAGCTGGCGAAGTACCGCCCCGCCGCGTCCAGGATCACCGTCACGCTGGAGGGCACGGCGGGCAGGACCCGCGACCACTTCACCTTCACGTTGCCGATCTTCGGCAGCGACAGCCGCCCACCCTCGGTGATCTTCCAGCGGGCGTTCGCGGTGAACCGGATCGCCTGCCGGGTGTCTTTGCGGGACCTGAAACGCGGTGCACCCACCCGCTTCCCCTTGCGCTCCCCCTTCAGCGAGGCGAAGAAGTTCCGGTACGCGGCCTCAACGTCCCGTAAAGCCTGCTGCAGGACGACCGAGGACACCTCGCCCAGCCAGGACCGCTCAGGAGTGGTCTTGGCCCGGGTGATCAACCGCCGATCGTACGAACACACGACACCCTCTGTCGCCGGGAACACCCGTTCCCCACTTCACCCCCGTGACCCGCAGCGTCCGGCTCCGCCGGAACGACACTGCGGCGCTCCGCCCCACAGTCACGAGATCGGCTTCACCACCGGCGTGAACGCCGATGCACTGCCGATGAAGCCCGGTAGCGGTCCTGGGCCTGGGTCACCTCGTCCCCGTGGTCGTGCGCCCAGGCGCCGAAGGCCTCGATCGGCGGGAGCAACGTCCGCCCCAGGTCGGTGAGTCCGTACTCCACCCGCGGCGGCGACCCGGCGTACGCCTGCCGCGTGACGAGCCCGTTGGACTCCAGCCTGCGCAGCGTCTGCGTCAGCACCTTCTGGCTGATTCCGCCGATGCGTGCCCGCAGCTCGCCGGGGCGTCCGGGCCCGTCCTTGAGGGCCCAGATCACCACCGGGTTCCAGGTGTGGGAGACGAGGTCGAAGGCGAGCCGGGTCCGGCAGTCGGCGAGGAACGCGAGGTCGGTGGTCACGTACCGAATGGTGCCCGAACGGCTTCCTACTGTCATGGGAGATCCACGGAACGCGGGCCCATGGAACGCAGATCCGTGGACGTAGATCCGTGGACGCAGATCCGTGGAACGCGGAGCCGTGGCACAGGAGGAGGAATCATGCGCGTGGGAATTCTCGGTACGGGCGGGATGGCGGATGCGCTGGGCACCCGGTGGCGGCGGGCCGGACACGAGGTGGTCACCGGCGGCCGCTCGGGAGGGCTGCGGGAGGCGGCGGAGGCCGGAACGGACGCGGTGCTGCTGGCGGTGCCGTACGAGGCCGTGGTCGAGCTGGTCGGTGGCCTGGAGGAAGCCCTGCGCGGACGGGTGTTGATCGACTGCACCAATCCGGTGGGCCCGGATTTCGGCCTGCTCACGGCGGGCGGCCCGGCGGCGGCCGAACGCATCGCCGCCGCCGCGCCCACCGCGCAGGTCGTCAAGGCCTTCAACCTGTGCCACGTCGACGTCTGGCGCCTGAACCCGCCCGTCTTCGACGGCCGCCCCCTGGCGGTCCCGCTGTGCGGGGACGACGAAGCGGCCCTGTCCGTCGTACGCCGGCTCGTGCGCGACCTGGGTTGCGAGCCGCTGAACGCGGGGGGACTCGACAGGGCCGGTCTGCTGGAGGCGACGGCGGCCCTGCTGATCCGGCTGTGGCTGGGGGAGGGCGTGGACGCCCAGGCGATCGCGCCGCCGTTGGCGTACGCGGCGGGTCAATACACGTAGGTGTTGCGGGTCATGACGTTGTTGACGGTGGGTTTGGGGTGGTCGGCGGGGAGGGATCGGTTGTGGACGGTCTGGCGCGGACGATGGCTTGGTCTCCTCGTGGACCGAACAGGTGCAGGATCTCCACGGCACTCGTGTCCGCGGGGCCGAACCAGTGGGGCTCGGTGGTGTCGAACTCGGCCACTTCGCCGGGCCGTAGCGTGAAGTCCTGTGCCCCGAGGATGAGGCGTAGCCGACCGGCGAGGACGTAGAGCCATTCGTAGCCCTCGTGGGTGACCAGTTCCGGCTGGCGGGGTGCCAGTACCTGCTTGAAGACCTGCACTCGGCCCGGGTACTGCGTCAGGGGCACGAGGACGCTCCCGGGTTCCTTGTGCAGGGGCCGGAGGTGTACCCGAGGGTCACCGCTGGCCGGCGCCGCCACCAGCTGGTCGAGTGCGACGTGGTGTGCCCGTGCCAGCGGGATGAGCAGGTCCAGAGTCGGACGCCGATTGCCCGATTCCACCCGGGACAGTGTGCTGACCGAGATCCCGGTCGTGGCCGCGAGTGCCTCGAGTGTCAGTCCCCGTTCCTGGCGCAGCCTGCGCAGCCGGGGCCCGATGCCATCGAGAATCTGCTCCAGCTCCGCGTCCCTGGTTCCTGTGTTCATGGATCCAGTTTTGCAGTGTTCGCAAAATCGATGGGCTGTGGCCGTCGCCCTGGCCGAGCCTTGCCGGGCATTGTTCCCGGACATCAGAGGTAGACCGTGACCGCGACGACACACCCTGTTCAACCCATGCTGAGTGCGCGCAGACGCTGGACGGTACTGGCCGTCTGCTGCCTGAGCATGTTCCTGGTGGGCCTGGACACCACCATCGTCAATGTGGGTCTGCCGGCCATCGGGCGCGGCCTGGATGTCGACACGCGCGGTCTCGAATGGATCGTGGACGCCTACACCCTCGTCCTGGCCAGTCTCCTGATCTCCTCCGGCGCACTGGCAGATCGCTTCGGACGCCGCCGGGTGTTCCAGTGCGGGCTGGCCGTGTTCGGCGCGGCGTCACTCCTCTGCGCGCTCGCCCCGTCGGCGGGCGTACTCATCGCGGCCCGCGCCCTGCAGGGCATCGGCGCCTCGATGCTCAGCCCCGTGGCGCTCGCGATCGTGGTGAACGCGATGCCGGACCCGAAGGAACGGGCGCAGGCGATCGGCATCTGGGCGTCAGTGTTCGGACTGAGCATGGCCGCCGGACCTGTCACGGGCGGCGCGCTGCTCGCAGGGCTCGACTGGAGGGCCCTGTTCTGGATCAACGCACCCGTCATCGCGGCCGCTCTGCTGCTCAGTGCGGTGTTCGTGCCGGAGTCCCGGGCACAGCGGGCCCGGCCGCTCGACCTGCCCGGCCAGGTCCTGCTGACCATGGTCCTCGCAGTCGTGGTCGGCGTTCTCATCGAAGGGCCGCGCATCGGCTGGACGTCGCCTGCGGCGCTGGCGGGATACGCATGGGCTGCCGTGGCGACAGCCGGATTCGTGTGGGTCGAGTCCCGCCGATGTGAGCCGCTGATGGATCTGCGGCTCTTCCGGCGCCCGGTCTTCAGCGGTGCCGTCGTGGGCGCGGTGGCGGTCTTCGTCGCCCTGAACATGACACTGCTGCTGAACACCCTATACCTGCAGCACACGCGGGAATGGACGCCGCTGGCCGCCGGCGTGGCGACCTTGCCCTTGGCCGTCGGAGCGGCCGTCTGCGCCCCCTGGTCCGGCCGCATGGTCGGCCGCACGGGACCACGGCTGCCGCTGCTCCTTGCCGGCGGCTTCATCACGGTCGGCGGGCTCTGCCTGGTCCGGCTCACCCCGCACACGAGCGTGCTCCTGCTGCTGGCCGCATACTCGCTCACCGGCATCGGGTTCGGCTTCGCCAACGCCCCGATCACCAACACCGCGGTCAATGGACTGCCACTCGCGCGTGCCGGCGTGGCCGGGGCGATCACCTCCACCGCACGGCAACTCGGCTCCGCCCTCGGCATCGCTCTCGCCGGCGGCCTGGTCACGGCCACGAGCCCGAGGGAGCTCGCACACGCGTCCCGCCCGGGCTGGATCCTGGTCTCCACCTGTGGCGTGCTGCTCTTGCTCGTCGCCCACGTATCGCGGCCGCTCACGGAATCACTCGAATCGAACGGATAGTGACGGACAACGGCTCCTGTTACCGCGCCGACGCCTTCGCCACAGCCCTCCTTGAGGCCCGGCACCAGCGGATCACGCCGTACACCCCACGGCACAACGGCAAGGTCGAGCGCTACAACCGGATCCTGGCCGAAGAATTCCTGTATGCCCGGACATGGACCTCAGAACAGCAGCGCACAGAGGCCCTTGAAGTGTGGAACGTCCACTACAACTACCACCGACCCCATACGGCCGTTGAGAACAGGCCGCCGGCAGCGCAACTACGCCCGGGTGTCACCAACGTCATGGCCTCGTGCACCTAGGCCTGCCGGAGCGGTCAGCCCTGCTTGCGCAGAGCCGTCAGCACCTCGATCCGGTTGGTGGTGATGGAGTCGACGCCCAGGTCGATGAGCCGGCGCATGGAACGCCGGGTGTCGGGGGTCCAGACGGAGAGCAGGTGACCGCCGTGGTGGACGCGGGCGGCCAGGTCCCGGTCCACCAGGGAGAAGCGGTAGTTGAGCCAGCGCGGCTTGACCGCGTCGAGCAGGGCCGGCCGGGGAGGCGCCAGGCTGGTGCAGGTCAGGGCGATCTCGGCGGACGGATCGGCGGCGCGCACGGCCAGCATCGCCATGGCGTCGGCGCAGTAGTAGACCCGGTCCGCCGCCCCCGCCTCGTGGACGACGTCCACGATCCGCCGTGCCGTGCGCACCTCCCGCGTGCCCGGCAGGTCGAGCATCAGCCGGCTGCCCGCGGTCGCCGCCAGCGCCTCCGCGAGGGTCGGGACCGCGCCGGCCGTCAGCCCGCGCACCTCGGCGGCGGAGAGCGACCGCAGGGGCCGGTCCTGCTCCCACAGCCGCTTCAACGTCTCGTCGTGCAGCAGGACGGGCACGCCGTCCCGGGTGAGCCGTACGTCGAACTCGACGGCGTCCGCGCCCTGGTCGAGCGCGGAACGCAGCGAAGCGAGGGTGTTCTCACGGAAGCGGTAGGGGTCGCCGCGATGGGCCACGGCAGTCACGTTGCGCATGGGCCCATTGTGGCGGCCGCCGGTGCTCAGGGGGCGAGCCAGCCCGTCGTGTAGGCGTCGATCTCGGCCCTCAGGCGCGCCTTGCCCGCCTCGTCCAGGAAGGACGCGTCGACCGCGTTCCCGGCGAGGGCGGCGAGGCCCCGCTCGTCCAGGTCGAGGAGGCGGGCGGCCACCGCGTACTCGTTGTCGAGGTCGGTGCCGAACATGGGCGGGTCGTCGGAGTTGATCGTGACCAGGACGCCGGCCCGCACGAACTCCTTGATCGGGTGCTCGTCCAGGGTGCGGACCGCGCGCGTGGCGATGTTCGAGGTCGGGCACACCTCCAGGGCGATCCGGTGCTCGGCGAGGTGCGCGAGCAGCTTCTCGTCCTGCGCGGAACTGGTGCCGTGGCCGATGCGCTCGGCGCGCAGGTGGGTCAGCGCGTCCCACACCGTCTGCGGTCCCGTGGTCTCGCCGGCGTGCGGCACCGACCGCAGCCCGGCGGCGATGGCCCGGTCGAAGTAGGGCTTGAACTGCGGACGCGGTACGCCGACCTCGGGCCCGCCGAGCCCGAAGGAGACCAGCCCCTCGGGGCGGATCCGGTCGTCGGTGGCGAGCCGCGTCGTCTCCTCGGCGGCCTCGAGGCCGGCCTCGCCGGGGATGTCGAAGCACCAGCGCAGCACGGTCCCGAACTCCGCCTCGGCCGCCTTGCGGGCGTCCTCGATGGCGTCCATGAAGGCGAGTTCGTCGATGCCGCGCCGGGTCGAGGAGAACGGGGTGATGGTCAGCTCGGCGTACCGCACCTGCTGGCGGGCCAGATCGCGGGCGACCTCGTACGTCAGCAGCCGGACGTCCTCCGGGGTGCGGATGAGGTCCACGACGGACAGGTACACGTCGATGAAGTGGGCGAAGTCGGTGAACGTGAAGTAGTCGACCAGCGCCTCGGGGTCGGTGGGCACCTTGGAGTCGGGGTGCCGGGCGGCCAGCTCGGAGACGATGCGGGGGGAGGCGGAGCCGACGTGGTGGACGTGCAGTTCGGCCTTGGGCAGCCCGGCGATGAAGGCGTGCACGTCACGGGCGCCGGCCGCGGCGGCGGCGGTGGGACCGGCGGGTGCGCCGGAGACGGGGGAGCCGGTGCCTGAGGTGCCTGGGCCGGGGGAGCCGGGGGCTGCCGCGGATGCGTCGAAGCGGTCGGTCATGGGGTCCTCCCCGGGACGGCGCCCCGGGCCGAGCGGGCCGGACGGGACGCGGGTGATCGGCTGATCGATGAGTCGGGATCATCGTAGGCGGAGCCGGCCGGCGACGGTCGGCGGCCTCGCTCACGGCATCGGCCGCCGCCCACCGCACCGGTCGCCGCCCATGGCACCGGCCGTGGGCCGTAGCATGACGGAACGTACGCAGGGCGGAACGGCGTACGGATGACGGAACGCGAGCGGGAACGCGCGAGCGTGAGCGCGTGCGCGTGGGACGGAACGCCTGGCGGAACGCGGGGCGGAGGGCGACAGAGGGGATCCACGCATGTCCGACGACGCGCCGACTCCGGCCGGTGACGCCGCCCGAGACCCGTGGTCCGCGCCCGCTTCCGACGGGGCGGACGGTCCGCAGGACGCGGTTCCCAAGGTGCCGTTGGACAAGCGCGGGGCGGACACGGGCACGGGCACGACGGGCACGGGTGCGACGAGTACGGGTGCGACGGGCACGGGCATGACGGGAAACGGTGCCGGCTCCATCGGCTCCCCGGCCGCGCCCAACCCCTGGGCCGCGCCGGGCGACAGCGAGCAGAGCGGGGCCGGCTACACCGTCGCCGCGAACGAACCGCTGACCGCCGCCCCCGCCCCCGGCTCTGCCCCCGTCCCCGGCTCTGCCCCCGTCCCCGCGGACCGGACGCCGTCGGCCGTCCATGACCAGCGGACGGTCACCGCGCTGCCCAGCGTGCCCCCGCCGCCCGCGGACGGCACCCCGCAGCCCTGGGCCACGCCCTACGGGACTCCGCCCGCGAACGGCCCGTTCGGGTCCTTCCCGCCGCCCCACCCCGGCATGGCGACGACCGGCGGCCCGCCGGTCAACCCCTTCGCTCCCCCGGGAGCGGTGACGGGCGGAGGCCCGCCGGTCCACCCCGTCAATCCCTTCGCTCCCGCAGGCCCGGGCGGGCCGGTCCCGCCGCCGCCCCTCGCGCCCCACGGGCCCGGCCAGATCCCGTACGGATACCCGGGCGGCTACCCCGGCGGCTACGGCTACCCGTCCCAGCCCCACTACGGGGGCGGCGCTCCAGGCCCCTACGGCTGGCCCGGC
Organism: Streptomyces sp. NPDC102259; assembly: GCF_044766465.1. Classification (NCBI taxonomy): domain Bacteria; kingdom Bacillati; phylum Actinomycetota; class Actinomycetes; order Kitasatosporales; family Streptomycetaceae; genus Streptomyces; species Streptomyces sp. NPDC102259. The sequence continues at coordinate 251,451 of NZ_JBIWMA010000010.1, forward strand.
GGGGCGGGGGACAGCAACGGCATGGGCATCGCCGGACTCGTGCTCGGGATCGTCTCGGCCGTCGGTTTCTGCATGTGGCCGCTGGCCGTCGTGCTCGGCATCCTCGGCATCACCTTCGGCGCGGTCGGGCGCGGGAAGGCCAGGCGGGGCGAGGCATCGAACCCCGGCCAGGCACTGGCCGGGATCATCTGCGGAAGCGTGGGCATCGTGCTCGCGATCGGACTGGGCGTGCTGATGATCGTGCAGCCCTGAGGCCCCCGCAGGCGCGACCACGACTCGGTCCGCCGCCGTGACTCCGGCCCGCTGCCGCGACCTCGGTCCGCTGTCGTGATTCCGGCCCGTGGCCGTGACTCGGGCCGCCACCCCAGCCCCGCCGCCCACTCCGGCCGCCGCCGCCGACTCCGGCCGCCGCCGCCGACTCCGGCCGCCGCCGGGAATCAGGACGCGGCTCGTACTCTCTCTCGGGCTTCCATCAGCGCGAACCCCAGCAGGTTCGGTCCTCGCCAGCGCTGCGGGTCCATCGCCGCCTCGTCGTCCGCCGCCAGGCCGATGCCCCACACGCGGTCCATGGGGCTCGCCTCCACCAGCACCCGCTCGCCCGTGTTCAGCAGGAACGACCGCAGTCCGGGTTCCGAGGCGAACTTGTGGACGCTGCCCTCGACCACGATCCGGAACCGCTCCCGCTGCCAGGTCTCCTCGTCGAAGCCGCGCACCAGACGCCCCTCCTTCTTGGCCTGGGCGGGAGACTTCGCGGCCAGCGCCCGCTTCTCCGCTTCCGCGTCCTCGAACAGGCGGGCCTTCCCGGCCATCATCCAGTGCTCGGCCGTCGGGTAGGTGACGCCGTCGACCACGAAGGGTGACGGCCACCACTGGCTCAGACAGCTCGAGCCCAGCTTGCCGTCGGGTCGCGGGCGGTGCCCCCAGAAATGCAGGTACGTGATCCTCGCCCCTGCCCGGACCTGCCTGACCAGGGCCTCCAGGCAATCGATCTTCTCCATGCACGCGAGTCTGGCACGCGCCACTGACACTGCGTCCCGCCTTTTCCGTTCCGACTCGACACCTGGTCGACCCGCCTCCGACAGATTTCGTCGCGTAACCAAAAGGCAACAACGGAATCACTTGTTGGAGTGCCCTTGCTCTGTCAGGATCGGCAATCAAATCAAGCTGGAGCTACGCCAGCCGCCGCCGCGCACAGCGGGGCGAAGGCGGAGGAGAGCGACATGCAGGACCGGTTCCCCGCACAGGAACGTTTCGCGGACGGCGCTCAGTACATCGGGGGCCATCTCCGACACGGCACGTCCGGCCAGACCCACTCGGTGGTCGACCCCGCCACCGGCGAGGACGTCCTCACCTACGAGCTGGCCGGCGCCGACGACGTCGACGCGGCCGTCGCCGCCGCCCGCGCCGCCTTCCCGGGCTGGGCCGGCATCACACCGGGCGAGCGTTCCGACGCCCTGCACCGGTTCGCCGCCGTCCTCGCCGACCGCGCCGAGGAACTCGCCCGTGCCGAGTCCCTCCAGTGCGGCAAGCCGCTGAAGCTGACCCGCGAGTTCGACGTGCCGGGCACCGTCGACAACACCGCGTTCTTCGCCGGCGCGGCCCGCCACCTCGCGGGCCAGTCCGCCGGGGAGTACTCCGGTGACCACACCTCCTACGTCCGCCGTGAACCCATCGGCGTCGTGGGCTCCATCGCGCCCTGGAACTACCCCCTCCAGATGGCCGCCTGGAAGATCCTCCCGGCGATCGCGGCGGGCAACACCATCGTGCTCAAGCCCGCCGAGCTCACCCCGCTCACCTCGCTCCTCTTCGCCCAGGCGGCGACGGAGGCCGGGATCCCCGACGGCGTGATCAACATCGTCAGCGGGACCGGACGGGAGGCCGGCGAGCGCCTCGTCGGGCATCCCGACGTCGCCATGACCTCCTTCACCGGCTCCACCGCCGTGGGCAAGCGCGTCGCCGAGGTCGCCACCGCGACCGTCAAGCGGCTCCATCTGGAGCTGGGCGGCAAGGCGCCCTTCGTCGTCTTCGACGACGCCGACCTGGAGGCCGCGGCCAACGGCGCGGTCGCGGGCGCGCTCATCAACACCGGGCAGGACTGCACGGCCGCCACGCGCGCGTACGTGCAACGACCCCTCTACGAGGCGTTCGTCGAACGGACGGCCGCCCTGATGGAGACCGTCCGGCTCGGCGATCCCTTCGCCCCCAAAACCGACCTCGGCCCGCTGGTCTCGCACGTCCAGCGCGACCGGGTCGCCGCCTTCGTCGACCGGGCGCGTGCCTACGCGCGCGTGGTGACCGGCGGTGAGGTTCCGCAGGGGGACCTCAAGAACGGTGCGTACTATCTCCCCACCCTGATCGCGGACGCCGCCCAGGACAGCGAGGTCGTCCAGTCCGAGATCTTCGGCCCGGTCCTGGTGGTGCTGCCCTTCGACGGCGACGACGAGGGCATCGCGCTCGCCAACGACACCTCGTACGGGCTGGCCGCCTCCGCGTGGAGCCGGGACGTCTTCCGGGCGAACCGGGCGACGCGCGAGATCAAGGCCGGGTGCGTGTGGGTCAACGACCACATCCCGATCATCAGCGAGATGCCCCACGGCGGCTATAAGGCCTCCGGCTACGGCAAGGACATGTCAGCGTACTCGTTCGAGGAGTACACGCAGGTAAAGCACGTTATGTTCGATAACACCGCGGTGGCCCGCAAATCCTGGCACCGCACCATCTTCGGGGACTGTTAGAGCGACGACGACCGGCCGCCGACCACGGCCGACCCTCCCGAAAGGGCACCACGCGCATGGAGCAGTACGAGCCCGACCGCCTGAGCCCGGCCCAAGTGGCCGCCATGCGGCGCAGTCTCCGCAACGGCAGGGCGGCCATGACCCGCCGGTCGCTGCTGCGCGCCTCCACGGGAGGCGCCCTGGCGCTGGGCGGCCTCGGCGCGCTCAGCGCCTGCGGGATCCCCGCGGCCGGCAAGACCGAGGGCGGCACGTCCGCCGACGACCACTCGGCCAAGGAGAAGACCGTCAGCTTCTCCAACTGGACCGAGTACATGGACGTCGACGACAGCGGAAAGCACCACCCGACGCTCGCCGCCTTCACCCGGCGCACCGGCATCAAGGTCAAGTACACGGAGGACATCAACGACAACAACGAGTTCTTCGGCAAGATCAAGCCACAGCTCGCCGCGGGCCAGGACACCGGCCGCGACATCATCGTCCTCACCGACTGGCTGGCCGCCCGCCTCATCCGCCTCGGGTGGGTCCAGAAACTGGACCCGTCCAACCTGCCGCACGCCTACGCCAATCTGTCGGGCCAGTTCCGCAGCCCCGACTGGGACCCGGGCCGGGCGTACTCGTATCCCTGGCAGGGCATCTCCACGGTGATCGCCTACAACAAGAAGGCGCTCGACGGCGTCGAGGTGAAGTCGGTCTCCGACCTGCTCGACAACCCCAAGCTCAAGGGCCGCGTCGGCTTCCTCACCGAGATGCGCGACAGCATGGGCATGACGCTGCTGGACATGGGCAAGGACCCGGCGAAGTTCACCGACGACGACTACGACGCCGCCATCGCCCGCCTCCAGAAGGGCGTCGACAGCGGTCAGATCCGCCGCTTCACCGGCAACGACTACACCTCCGACATCACCAGCGGCGACTTCGCGGCCTGTATCGCCTGGGCCGGTGACGTCGTACAGCTGAAGGCGGACAGTCCCGACGTCGACTTCGTCATCCCGGACAGCGGCTATCTGACGTCCAGCGACAACATGCTGATCCCCAACAAGGCACGTCACAAGACGAACGCCGAACGGCTCATGGACTACTACTACGAGCCGGAGCCGGCCGCCGAACTCGCCGCGTACATCAACTACGTCTGTCCGGTGGACGGCGTGAAGGACGCACTGGCGAAGATCGACGAGGATGCGGCGAACAACCCGCTGATCATCCCTGACAAGGCCATGCAGGCGAAGTCGCACTCCTTCCGCTCGCTGAGCTCGAAGGAAGAGACCGCCTATGAGGCGAAGTTCGCGAAGCTCACTGGGGCGTGACGACGATGAAGACGACCAACAGCGGCAGCGGCGACGTCCGCCTGACCGGCATCAGCAAGACCTACGGCTCCTTCGCCGCCGTCCACCCGCTCGACCTGACCGTCCCGCAGGGCTCGTTCTTCGCCCTGCTCGGCGCCTCCGGCTGCGGCAAGACCACCACCCTGCGGATGATCGCCGGTCTGGAGGAACCTTCCTCCGGGACCGTCCACCTCGGCGACCAGGACGTGACGGCACTCCCGCCGTACAAGCGGCCGGTGAACACCGTCTTCCAGTCCTACGCCCTCTTCCCGCACCTCGACATCTTCGAGAACGTCGCCTTCGGTCTGCGCCGGCGCGGCATCAAGAGCGTGAAGAAGCAGGTCGAGGACATGCTGGAGCTCGTCCAGCTCGGCGAGCAGGCCCGTAAGAAGCCGCACCAGCTCTCCGGCGGCCAGCAGCAGCGCGTCGCCGTGGCCCGCGCCCTGATCAACACCCCCAAGGTGCTGCTGCTCGACGAGCCCCTCGGCGCCCTCGACCTCAAGCTGCGCCGCCAGATGCAGCTGGAGCTCAAGCGCATCCAGACCGAGGTCGGCATCACCTTCGTGCACGTCACGCACGACCAGGAGGAGGCCATGACGATGGCCGACACGGTCGCCGTGATGAACGCGGGCCGGGTCGAGCAGCTCGGCTCGCCGAGCGACCTCTACGAGAACCCGAACACCACCTTCGTCGCCAACTTCCTCGGCACCTCGAACCTCATCGAGGCCGAGGTCGACACCAAGAGCGGCGACGACATCGTGTTGAAGGCGGGCGGCGGCAAACTCGTCCTGCCCGGGTCGCGTTGCGCCGCGCCCACGACGACCGGCGGCAAGGTGCTGGTCGGCGTCCGCCCGGAGAAGATCTCCCTCACCCACGCCGACGACGCCGGTGAGATACCCGAGGGCCGCAACCGCATCACCGGGCGGATCGCCAACTCGTCGTTCATCGGCGTCTCCACCCAGTACGTCATCGACAGCTCGGTCTGCCCCGAGTTCGAGGTCTACGCCCAGAACATCGACCGGGACGCCCGGCTCGCCCCCGGCGCCGAGGTCGTCCTGCACTGGAGCCCCGCCCACACCTTCGGCCTGGACGCGGCCCAGGACATCGACGCGGGCATCCAGGAAGAGGCGGCCCTCTGATGGCGACGCTCACCGAGGCGCCCCCGCCTCTCTCCCCGACGGCGCCGACGACGAAGCCGCCCCGCAAGCGCGGGCGCTGGACGCCGTACTGGCTGCTGCTGCCCGGTCTGCTCTGGCTGTTCGTGTTCTTCGCGCTGCCGATGATCTACCAGGCCTCCACGTCCGTGCAGACGGGCTCCCTGGAGGAGGGCTACAAGGTCACCTGGCACCTCGCGACCTACTGGGACGCGTTGAGCGAGTACTGGCCGCAGTTCCTGCGCTCGGTCCTCTACGCGGCCGCGGCGACGGTCCTGTGCCTGGTGCTCGGCTACCCGCTGGCCTATCTGATCGCCTTCCGGGCCGGCCGCTGGCGGAACCTGATCATGATCCTGGTGATCGCGCCCTTCTTCACCAGCTTCCTGATCCGCACCCTCGCCTGGAAGACGATCCTCGCGGACGGCGGCCCGGTCGTCGGCGCCCTCAACACCCTGCACGTCCTCGACGTCACCAGCTGGCTCGGCTGGACCGCGGGCGACCGGGTCCTGGCCACCCCGCTCGCGGTGGTCTGCGGTCTGACGTACAACTTCCTGCCCTTCATGGTCCTGCCGCTCTACACCTCGCTCGAGCGCATCGACGGGCGGCTGCACGAGGCGGCCGGGGACCTGTACGCCAGGCCGGTCACCACGTTCCGCAAGGTCACCTTCCCGCTGTCGATGCCGGGCGTGGTCTCCGGGACGCTGCTGACCTTCATCCCGGCGGCCGGCGACTACGTCAACGCGGAACTCCTCGGCTCCACGGACACCCGCATGATCGGAAACGTGATCCAGACGCAGTTCCTGCGGGTGCTGGACTATCCGACGGCAGCGGCCCTCTCCTTCATCCTGATGGCCGCGATCTTGCTCATGGTCACTCTCTACATCCGCAGGTCCGGGACGGAGGATCTGGTCTAAATGCCCTTCGTCAACTGGCTCAAGCGCCATTTCGTGGTCATCGCGGGACTTCTCACGCTCGCTTATCTCCTGCTGCCGAACATCGTCGTCACGGTGTTCTCCTTCAATAAACCGAAGGGGCGTTTCAACTACCAGTGGCAGCAGTTCTCCACCGAGGCCTGGCAGGACCCGTGCGGGGTCGCCGGGCTGTGCGGGTCGCTGTCGCTCAGCCTTCAGATCGCGGTCTGGGCGACCATCGGGGCGACCGCGCTCGGCACGATGATCGCCTTCGCGCTCGTCCGCTACCGGTTCCGCGCGCGGGGCGCCGTCAACTCGCTGATCTTCCTGCCCATGGCGATGCCCGAGGTCGTCATGGCCGCCTCGCTGCTGACCCTGTTCCTCAACCTGGGCGCCCAGCTGGGGTTCTGGACCATCCTCATCGCGCACATCATGTTCTGCCTCAGCTTCGTCGTGACGGCGGTGAAGGCGCGCGTCATGTCGATGGACCCGCGCCTGGAGCAGGCCGCCCAGGACCTCTACGCCGGGCCGGCGCAGACGTTCCTGCGCGTCACGCTGCCCATCGCCGCCCCCGGAATCGCCGCGGGCGCGCTGCTCGCCTTCGCGCTCTCCTTCGACGATTTCATCATCACCAATTTCAACGCGGGTTCGACCGTCACCTTCCCCATGTTCGTCTGGGGATCGGCACAGCGCGGAACGCCCGTTCAGATCAATGTCATCGGCACGGCCATGTTCCTGATCGCCGTACTGTTCGTCCTGACCTCGATGGTCATCGGAAATCGCCGCAACAAGCAAAAGGCGTAATCGGAAAAGCCCCTGTAGGGAGTTGAAATCATGGCCCCAAGCGCCATGAACCGGTGGATCACTTCTCTTTCCGACGCACAGCCGGTGCCGTACTGGCTGGAAGATCCCGGCAAGCCGCACCCCGAACCCGCGCTCACCGGCCCCGAGACCTGCGATCTGCTGGTCGTCGGCGGCGGCTACAGCGGACTGTGGACCGCGCTCGTCGCCAAGGAGCGCGAGCCGCAGCGGGACGTGGTGCTGCTGGAGGGCCGCGAGGTGGGCTGGGCCGCCTCGGGCCGCAACGGAGGCTTCTGCGCGGCCTCCCTCACCCACGGGCTGCCCAACGGGCTCGCCCGCTGGCCGGACGAGATCCACCGGCTGGAGGAGCTGGGCAGGCGCAACCTCGACGAGATCGAGGCGGCGATCGCCCGGCACGGCATCGACTGCGACTTCGAGCGCACCGGCGAGATCGACGTCGCCACCGAGCCGTACCAGGCGCGGGAGCTGCGCGACTGGTACGAGGAGCTCGAAGCCAAGGGCCTCGCCGACGGCATCGAGTTCCTCGACGCGGACGCCGTGCGCGAACAGGTCGCCTCGCCCACCTTCCAGGCGGGTCTGTACGACCGCCGGGGCGTGGCCATGCTCCATCCCGCCAAGCTCGCCTGGGGTCTGAAGCAGGCCTGCCTGCGCCTCGGCGTCCGTGTCTACGAGCACACCCCCGCCCTGGCGCTGAAGCCCTACGGCGCCGGAATGGCCGTGGGCACCCCCTACGGGCAGGTGCGGGCCCGGCAGGTCGCGCTCGGCACCAACATCTTCCCCAACCTGGTCAAGCGGGTGCGGGCGTACACCGTCCCGGTCTACGACTACGCGCTGATGACCGAGCCGCTGAGCGCCGACCGGCTCGACTCGATCGGATGGAAGAACCGGCAGGGCCTCGGCGACTCGGCCAACCAGTTCCACTACTTCCGGCTGTCGGCCGACAACCGGATCCTGTGGGGCGGATACGACGCGGTCTACCCCTACGGGGGCCGGGTGCGCGCCGAGTACGACGACCGGCCGGAGACGTACGCCAAGCTCGCCGACCATTTCTTCGGCTGCTTCCCGCAGCTGGAGGGCGTGCGCTTCACCCACGCGTGGGGCGGGGCGATCGACACCTGCTCGCGCTTCTCGGCGTTCTTCGGCACGGCCCATCAGGGGAAGGTGGCCTACGCCGCCGGGTACACGGGCTTGGGCGTAGGGGCCACCCGCTTCGGGGCCGAGGTGATGCTGGACCTGCTGGCGGGGGAGAGCACCGAGCGGACCTCGCTCGAGATGGTCCGCAAGAAGCCGCTGCCCTTCCCGCCCGAACCCTTCGCCTGGACCGGCATCGCCCTCACCAAGTGGTCGCTGGCCCGCGCCGACGCGCACGGCGGGCGGCGCAACCTGTGGCTGAGGACGATGGACCGGCTGGGGCTGGGCTTCGACAGCTGACCGATCCCGGTGCGCTGTGACCCGGTTCACTCCAACGGGTGGCCCCGACCCGCGTAATGCCCGGCGGGAACCTCCCTCTCCGTCGTGACGCGACCGCGTCCACGAAGGAAAGGGAGGTCTTCTCATGGCTGGGGCGAAGACGGCCGTCGAATGGCTGGCATCCGTCGCACCGGATCCCGAGGCATGCCGCTGGGAGTGGGAACGCAACCCCCTGGGAGTGGCGCTGCTGCCCGCGGGCAGGGCCTGGGACGTACTCATCCTGCCGGGCGAGCTCGGCTATCCCACCCTCGACGTGCTCACCCGGATCCTGCACCGACCGGGTCCCGTGCTGGTCGACTTCGGAGACAACCGCATGGGTTTCTTCGTGGCGCCCGGCACGGCCGCCCGCTGGCTCGGCACCGGCATCCGCACGGCCGGGGCCGGCACCTGGATCGTCGTGCCGTATCCGGGCCGCTCGACCCGGGGCGTCCGCTGGCTGGTCCCGCCGGACGGCTCCGGCACCCTGACCGATGCGGCGCTGCTCGAACTGGCGATGCACGAGGCGGCGGCGGGACTGGCCGGCGGAGAGAGCGGCTGACCGACCGCACCTCGCCGCCGCGGTACCCGGCCACCGACCCGGTCGGGGCCGACACGGACGCCTCCGGCGAAGGCCACGACCGCCTGCCGTCGGCTGTCTGCTGCCCGCCGCCCGCCGCCTGTGCCTGCGCCCGCCGCCTGTGCCTGCGGCTGCGCCTGCCGCTTGCCGCCTGTGCCTGCGGCTGTGCCTGCTGCCTGCGGCTGCGCTATCGCCTGCGTCTGCCGCCTTTGTTCTGCGCCTGCGTCTGCGAGTGTGCCTGTGTCTGTCGTCGGTGACGGGGTCTCGCATCGGCGTTGTGTCGTGTTACTCCGTCGAGGTGGCCTTCAGGGCCAGCCACAGCTCCATCCGGACGTCCGGGTCGTCCAGTGAACGTCCGAGGATCTCCTCCACCCGCCGCATCCGGTAGCGCAGGGTGTGCCGGTGGACGCCCAGGTCGGCCGCCGCCGCGTCCCACTGGCCGTGGCGGGAGAGCCAGGCCCGCAGCGAGGCGACCAGGTCGCCGCGGCCGGTCGCGTCGTGTTCGTGCAGGGCGCGCAGCAGACCGTCCGCGAACGCCTTCACCGCGTCGTCCGCGAGAAGGGGCAGCACGGAGCCCGCCGCGAGCTGCTCGTGCTCCACGAGGACCCGTCCCCGGCGCCGCGCCACCGACAGGGCCTGCTCGGCCTGCTTGTACGCGGCCGCCGCGGCGATCGGCCCGGCCGGCGCGGACAGGCCCACGACGAGTCCGTCCTCGTCGCCGAACTCGGGCCCGGCGCCTCCGGCCGCCCGGGTCTCCTCCAGCGCCGACGTGTACTGCGCACACGCCGCCGCGGCCGCGCCGCCGTCCGCGACCAGGGCCACCAGCCGGTCGCCCTCGGGCACCACCAGCACGGCCTCCCCGGACCGGGCGGCCGCCGACTCGACGGCCTCGGTGAGACCGTCGAAGGGGTCACCGCCCGCGTCGCCCGTGGCCGAAGCCGTCGCCGTGTCGGCGACGATCACCCGGAACGGGGCGTCGAGCAGGCCGCCGTACAGGTCCCCGGCGACGGCCCGCGCGTGGTCGGGCTCGCCGGCCAGCAGCATGCACAGCACCGCCGCACCGATCCGCTGCTGTGCCGCGTGCAGCGAGCGGGAGCGTTCCGTGGTCAGGGTGAGCAGCGCGATGGCCGAATGGACGGCGTACCGCTCGGCGGTGCCGGGAGCCGAGGCGGTGCCGACCGCGAGCGCGGCGCGCGGGCGCCGGCCGGTGCCCAGGGAGTGCAGCTCGATCCGGTCGTCGTGCCGGTCGTCGGATCCGGAGCGCTCCGGACCCCCGCCGCCGCCCACCACCGCCGAGGCCGGGGCCGGCCGTTCCCGCAGCCGTTCCACCTCCGCCGTGAGCCGCGCCGCCCGTCGGCCCGCCCACTCCGGCGCGGCTCCCACGACGGCGCCCGAGGCGTCGTACAGGGCCGCCCACCCGTCGACCTGGGCCGCGAGCGCGCGGAGCAGCCCCTGCGGGCCGTCGGTCAGCGCCTGCTTCGTCAGCTCGCGCTGGGCCGCGAACCCGGCCGTGACCGCCCGGTACTGGTCGGCCGCGATCGCCGCCGACACCGCCTTGCTGATGGCGATGAAGGGCGTGCGGCGCGGGACCTCCAGCAGGGGCAGGCCCTCCTCCTCGGCCGCGTCCACGAGGGCCTTCGGGATGTCGTCGTAGTTGACGCCGACGGCGAAGCCCAGCCCCACCACCCCGGCCTTGGCCAGCCGCCGCACATAGCGCCGCATGGCCTCCGGCTCCTCCGCGTCCAGCTTGAGCGCGGTGATCAGCAGCAGCTCCCCGCCCTCCATGTACGGCACGGGGTCCGCGAGCTCGCTGACGTGCGCCCAGCGCACCGGCACGTCCAGCCGGTCCCCGCCCGCCCGCACGGTCAGTTTCAGCGCGGAGTGGTGGACGAGCGAGGCGAGCGTGGGAGGCATGGGGCCTTCAGATCGGGGGAGTGTCCGGCGGCGTGATCTTTTGGCCGCCGCGTATGAACGGTCTTCCCCGATTCTGCCTCACTGTACGGACCGCGGACGCGCCTTCACCCCCGCAGATCCACCAGCAGCGGTGGCGCGTGCTCCCCCCGCACGTTCGTCAGGGACAGCACCGCGTGGCCGGGCGGCACCTCGTGCGCCAGCCGGGACGCCGACCACCGCTCCCGCTCGACCTCGCGCACGGTCACCGCGTCCGTGGTCACCGCCTTGCCGGTCACCAGCTTGCGCAGGGCGTGGATGGCGCGGGTCATCGGCTGGTCGGCGAAGACGGTGTGCTTGGCGACCTCCGTGGTCTCCACCCACTCGGTGCCCCAGGTCTGCGCGAACCTGCTGCCGTCCCAGGTGGTGATCCCGGAGAACGCCATCCGGCAGCCGACGGCCCCGTACAGCGGCCCGTGCAGCGCCTCCGGGACGTCGCCGACCGAGCGCAGGGCGAGCACCACGCCCGCGTTCTGCGAGCGCAGCCGCTGGAGCCTGCGCACCGAGCCCTCGGTGACCGTGCCCGTCGCGTCGTCCAGGACCAGACAGGCGAAGTGGTCGCGCCGCTCCCGTACGACGGTGTGGAACTGGGCGAGGACCAGCCGGGTGATCAGCCGGGCAGCCTCCTCGTGCCCCCGCTCGGGCAGGTCGACGCGGACCCGCAGCGGGTGGTGGGCGACGGCGCGCAGCGAGAACGCCCGGTGCGCGTTGCCGCCGCCGCCGAAGAACTCGGCGAACACCGGGCGGTTCAGCAGCGCCAGCCGGTCCGCGAGGGCCCGGCCCGCGTCGCCCGGGGTCCCGGTCTGCCGGACGCGCGCCTCCAGCTCACGGCGCATCACCTCGTCGCCGGCCACGGCCTCCCGCAGCGCGGACAGCGCGGCCGGTTCGCCCTCCAGGAGCTCGCGCAGCTCGGGCAGGGTGGGGAAGCATCCGTGCGCGCTCCGGTAGGGGCCCAGCACCTGGGCGAGCGCCGTGGTCGCGCTCTGCCCGCTCACCATGTCGAGGTCGCCGACCAGCGCCTCGGCGAGGATCGCGGCCGCCTCGTCCGGGTCGTCGGACTCCGCGTACGGGTCCAGGTCGTGCACGGACGAGGGGTCACCGATCCCGACGATCACGTCGAACGCGGAGTCGGAGCCGAGCCGGTCGCCTCCGGGCGACGACACCGCGACGACGGCGCACGCCCCGGTGAGCGCCTGGAGGGCGAGCGCCTCGGTGAGCGGCTCGACCAGGGTCCGGGTCTTGCCCGACCCGGACGGTCCGACCGCGAGCAGCGAGGTGCCCAGCACCTCCGGGCCGAGCGCGGCGCCCGCGTCGTGGTAGCTGACCGGGGTGCGTTCGGCGGCGACCCAGCGGCCGACGCGCACCTGCCCGGTGAGCAGATCGTGGCGCGCGGTGCGCCGGGGCAGGTCGCGAGCGCCGGAGGGATGGGTCCAGGAGGCCCCGCCCTGCCGCAGCACGGTCTCCCGGAAGTCCGCGAGCCCCGCCGTCCAGGCCCGCCGTACGCGCACGCAGTCCACGTCGTTCATCCGGCCGGCGGCCACCTCGGCGGTCAGCAGCTCGGCCGCCTCGTACTGTCCCGCGTCCCGCAGCTCGGGCCACTGGGCGCGCGGCCGCTCGACCGCGGGCGCGGCCTGGCCGGGCCCGGAGCGTCGGGCGGCGAGTCGTTCCTGCACGTACGGCCACCAGCCGCCGACCTTCGCGAACGGCCACACCACGAGCAGCGTGATGACCGTGTACAGCGCGTTGGTGAAGAGGGGGGAGGCGAACAGCTCGTAGCTGCCGGAGATCAGCACGATCAGCGAGAACAGCGGGTCGACGACGGGCAGGGCGTCCCAGCCGACCCCGAAGGCGCCGGGGAAGACGAAGCTGAGGGTGGCGAGCGCGCCCAGCAGGGCGACGAGAGCCCGCGCGGGCTGTGGCCGGCGGCCCACGAAGTGCCGTACGGCGTGGGCCCAGCTGCCCAGCCGGCCCATGGCGTAGACGAGGACGGCGAAGAACACGCCGTCGTAGACCACGCGCGCCTCGGCGCCCTCCATGGACTTCGGGGACGCGATCGTGCCGCCCCACCACCAGTCGTCCGGGGTGAACAGCCGCAGCAGGGTGAACTGGTACGGCAGGCCGCCCCGGCGCCACAGCGACCACAGGACCAGCGCGACCACCAGCGGGACCAGCATCCCGACCACCGTCACCGGCGCGAGCCGCTCCGTGGCCCGGGCCGCCTTGGGCGGCCGGTAGCCGAAGCGCCAGATCCCCGTACCGGCCGTGGGCCGCTCCTCGTCGAGCCAGTCGGCGACGGCGGACGCGGCCCGCGGGGAGTGCTCGGAGGCAGGTGGGACGCCCGGCGCCCGGTCCGGCCGCGGGGGCGTCGACGGCGGCCGCGGCGGCCCCGCCGGGCGCGGCACAGGATTCGCGTGCGTACCCCGTGCGTCCCGCGTCCCGTCGCTGTCCATCGCCCTGCCCCCTGACCAGCCGTTCCGTCCACCATCAGCGAGTCAATCTAACGCGCCCGCAAGGGGAGTTCACCGCTTACGCGGCCGGGCCTGTGACGATCACCGTCCGGCGGCACTGTCCATGACGGACAAGCCGCTCCGCCGACACCGCCCACATGGAGCATGCCCACCCCCCACTCCCCGTCCTAGCCTGCGAGAAAAGAACGAAAGTGTCCGCAAAACCCCAGGAGCCCCTCATGACCGCCCTTCCGCAGGAGCGCCGCGTCGTCACCGCCATCCCCGGCCCGAAGTCGCAGGAACTCCAGGCCCGCCGTACCGCCGCGGTCGCGGCCGGTGTCGGTTCGGTGCTCCCCGTCTTCACCAAGCGCGCGGGCGGCGGCATCATCGAGGACGTCGACGGCAACCGCCTGATCGACTTCGGCTCCGGCATCGCCGTGACCTCCGTCGGCGCCTCCGCCGAGGCCGTCGTGCGCCGGGCCACCGCCCAGCTCGCCGACTTCACCCACACCTGTTTCATGGTCACCCCCTACGAGGGCTATGTGGCGGTGGCCGAGGCCCTCGCCGAGCTCACCCCGGGTGACCACGCCAAGAAGTCCGCGCTGTTCAACAGCGGTGCCGAGGCCGTCGAGAACGCCGTCAAGATCGCCCGCGCGTACACCAAGCGGCAGGCGGTCGTCGTCTTCGACCACGGCTACCACGGCCGCACCAACCTCACCATGGCGCTGACGGCGAAGAACATGCCGTACAAGCACGGCTTCGGCCCGTTCGCGCCCGAGGTCTACCGCGTCCCGGTCGCCTACGGCTACCGCTGGCTCACCGGCGCGGAGAACGCCGGCGCCGAGGCCTCCGCCCAGGCCATCGACATGATCAACAAGCAGATCGGCGCGGAGAACGTCGCCGCGATCATCATCGAGCCGCTGCTCGGCGAGGGCGGCTTCATCGAGCCGGCCAAGGGCTTCCTGCCGGCCATCAGCGAGTTCGCCTCCGACAACGGCATCGTCTTCGTCGCCGACGAGATCCAGTCCGGCTTCTGCCGCACCGGCCAGTGGTTCGCCTGCGAGGACGAAGGCATCGTCCCGGACCTGATCACGACGGCCAAGGGCATCGCGGGCGGTCTGCCGCTCGCCGCGGTGACCGGCCGCGCCGAGATCATGGACGCCGCGCACGCGGGCGGCCTCGGCGGCACCTACGGCGGCAACCCGGTCGCCTGCGCGGGCGCGCTCGGCGCGATCGAGACGATGAAGGAGCTCGACCTCAACGCCAGGGCGAAGCACATCGAGGCCGTCATGAAGGGCCGCCTCACCGCCATGGCGGAGAAGTTCGAGATCATCGGCGATGTCCGCGGCCGTGGCGCGATGATCGCGATCGAGCTGGTCAAGGACCGTACGACGAAGGAGCCGAACCCCGAGGCGACCGCCGCGCTCGCCAAGGCCTGCCACCAGGAGGGCCTGCTGGTCCTCACCTGTGGCACCTACGGCAACGTGCTGCGCTTCCTGCCGCCGCTGGTCATCGGCGAGGACCTGCTGAACGAGGGCCTCGACCTCATCGAGCAGGCTTTCGCGCGCATCTGAGCCAGGGCGCCGCACAGCTGATTCCCATCGGCCACAGAGGGTGTGAAGAAGGTGTGCGAGGAGGATGGCGGGACGGGATACAGGCTGTCGTACCGCCCGCCTCTGCCGTAGGTTCTCAGCAGATGAGAGATACACCCCGCCCGCAGGGGACTGCGGGCGGATCCAGGCCGGGGCCTCCCCAGCTTCGACCTGGTCGTGCCCTCGCGCACACAACCGGAGCTTCCGGCTTCGGATCTCCACACCGATCGGACGGCCGCCCGCCCCAAACCCCCCGGGGCGGCCGGCACTCCGGTCCGGACGGCCACCCCGGAACCACCCCCCCTGTTCCGGGGTGGCCGACCTCCTTCTCAGGTGCGGACCACGAAAAGCGGACCCCGGATTCGATCCGGGGTCTTTTTTCGGTCCGGGCGCCTTTTCCGCCGTCCGGCCACTCCTGACAAGCTGGGGCCCATGCCGTCCCGCCCCACCCGCCCGGCCCGCGCCACCCGCGCCGTCCTCGGCCTCCTGCCGCCCGCCCTGCTCTTCGCGCTGATCACCTGGCAGGTCGCCGCCGACGGCCCGCTGCTGCGCCCGGACGAGCGTCTCAGCCGCGCCCTCGTCCATCCCGACCGGGCCTCCGAGCTGCTGGCCGATCTGGGTGAGGTGCAGGTCGCGGTGCCCGTCCTGGTGCTGGTCGCCGGGTACGTGGCGTGGCGGGGGAGAGCGGCGGGCGGGGCGCGGTGGTGGGCGCCGTCCCTCGCCGCGCCGGCCGTGATGGTGCTGGTGCCGCTGGTCGTCGTCCCCCTGAAGGTGTGGACCGACCGGCCGGGTACGCCCGCCGTTCCCCCGGCCACCGGCTACTACCCCTCCGGGCACACGGCGACGGCGGCCGTCGCCTACGGTGCGGCGGCGCTGATCCTGCTGCCGTGGCTGCGCACCGCGTTCGCCCGGTGGCTGGCCCTCGCGACGAGTGCCCTCCTCGTCCTGGCCGTGTCGTTCGGGCTGGTCCGGCGCGGCTATCACTGGCCGCTGGACGTCGTGGCGAGCTGGTGTCTGTGCACGGTGCTGCTCGGCGCGCTGTGGCTTTTCCTGGAGCGCGAGCGGCGGGCGCGGGAGCGGCTCCGGACGGCGGCGGGGCGACCGTGCCAAACCGGCGCACCCCGGCCGTCCACCCGTACGACTCGGACAAGCGACCCTTCGGCCTCCCGCCCCTACCGTGGAGCACGAAAGCCACAGGACACCCCCTAAGCGGAAGGGCCGGGACTCGCAATGCCCCAGGAAAAGAATGTGGGGGCCACCCACGCCTTCTGGCTGGCCGGCCGCCAGGTCACCGGCGAGGACAGCTTCGACGTCACCTCCCCGTGGGACGGCCGGCTCGTCGGCAAGGTCGGCGTGCCGACGGACGCGCAGGTCGAGGAGGCCGTGGCCGCCGCGTACGCCGTGCGGGACGAGTTCGCCGCCACCCCGGCGCATGTGCGCGCCGCGGCCCTCGACCACGTCAGCAAGCGGCTCGTCGAGCGCACCGAGGAGATCGCTCAGCTGATCTCCGCCGAGAACGGCAAGCCGATCAAGTGGGCGCGGGGAGAGGTCGGCCGGGCCGTCTCCGTGTTCCGGTTCGCGGCCGAGGAGGCCCGGCGGTTCAACGGCGGCGAGGCCCAGCGGCTCGACACCGACGCCGGCGGCCAGGGTCGGCTGGCGCTCACCCGGCGCTTCCCGAAGGGCGTCGTGCTCGGCATCGCGCCGTTCAACTTCCCGCTGAACCTGTGCGCCCACAAGATCGCCCCGGCGATCGCGGCCGGTGTGCCGATCATCCTCAAGCCGGCTCCGGCGACCCCGCTGTCCGGCCTGGTCATCGGTGACCTGCTGGCCGAGACCGAGCTGCCGGCCGGCTCCTGGAGCATCCTGCCGGTCGCCAACGACCGCATGCCCGCCCTCGTCCAGGACGAGCGCCTGCCGGTCATCTCCTTCACCGGCTCCGAGAAGGTCGGCTACGCGATCATGGACGCGGTGCCGCGCAAGCACTGCACCCTGGAGCTGGGCGGCAACGGCGCGGCCGTCGTCCTCGACGACTTCGCGAGCGACGCCGACCTCGACTGGGCCGCCACCCGCATCGCGACCTTCTCCAACTACCAGGGCGGCCAGTCCTGCATCTCCGTGCAGCGGGTCATCGCGGACGCCTCCGTGTACGACCGGCTGCTGCCGCGCATCGTCGCCGCCGTCGAGGCGCAGGTCACCGGCGACCCCTCGGACGACAAGACCGACGTGGGCCCGCTGGTCAGCGAGGACGCGGCCAAGCGCGTCGAGACCTGGGTGGACGAGGCCGTCGCGGCGGGCGCCTCCCTCCTCGCGGGCGGCAAGCGCGACGGGGCCTCCTACGCGCCGACCGTCCTCACCGACGTGCCGGCGGACACCACCCTCGCCTGCGAGGAGGTCTTCGGACCGGTCCTCACCGTGACGAAGGTGGACGGCGAGGCCGAGGCCTTCGCCGCCGTCAACTCCTCCAAGTACGGCCTCCAGGCGGGCGTGTTCACGCACGACGTCCAGGTCGCCTTCCGCGCCCACCGCGCGCTGGAGGTCGGCGGTGTCATCGTCGGCGACGTGCCCTCCTACCGCGCCGACCAGATGCCGTACGGCGGCGCCAAGCAGTCGGGCGTGGGGCGCGAGGGCGTGCGGTTCGCGATGGAGGACTACACGTACGAGCGGGTGCTGGTCCTCACGGGGCTCGCGCTCTGACCTGACACCGACAGGCCCTGACAGAACGGCCGCAGCCCGCTGTGCGGGCTGCGGCCGTTTCTGTGCCCGGATGTTGTCGCCCTCTCGGTCTCTGCGAGGTGGGGCGGACGGGGCGAGTGCCGTAGGAGGAACGGAAAGGAGCGAGGAGCCGACCGAAGTGCTGGGCGAACCGATGCGTGCCTTCCCACCAGGGAGACGCGCGCTGCTCCGGATGTCAGTGGGTCTGTCTAGTCTCGGTATGGCGGTCCATCCATCGAACGGAGGCAACGTGGTTGAACGGGCGCGGCGGCCTGTGGTCATCAACGGCAAGATCGGCTCCCTTCCCTTCCACGACCTTGCCTGGGACGCCTTCGAGAGACTGGTGTGGGAGCTCGTCGTCGCGACGGAAAACCTCTCGCCGTGCTATCGCTACGGAACGACGGGGCAGGCACAGGGCGGTATCGACATCGCCGGGCGCGCGACTGACGGCAGTTGGTCCGCCTTCCAGGTGAAGCAGGTGGCTCAGTTCACCGAAGCGAGTGCGAGGAAGGCTCTGGACCTGTTTGTCCGAGGGCCTCGCCCGCACGGTGCCACGCGCCTTGTCATGGTCACCTCGTGCAGTGGAACGCGGACCCAGGTACGTGACGCGGCCCACCGGTACCGCGAGCAGTACCCGGATCTGAACCTGGGCGAGGTCTGGGACGCCGAGTATCTGGGCCACCTGCTGCGGCCTCAGCCACTCATCGTGGCTCGCTACTTCGGGGACGAGGTGGCTCTCCGATTCTGTGACAACCATGCCGTGGCGGCGTGCTTCTCCGCCGACGGCACCGCTGCGATGGGGATTGCGCTGGCCGCTGCCGACCCGTTCGGCCTGGAGATCCACGAGGCGATCTCCATCGACGGCGCCGTGCATGACGGTTCGCTCCCCCGCTACTTCCGCCGGCCCTTCGATGACGAACTCGACGCCGCCGTGGAACAGGCGCGCAACGGACAGAGCGTGATCAAGGTACTTCTGGGCGACTCCTCCACGGGGAAGTCCCGAGCGGCGTACGAGGCCATCCGGCGATTGTCGGAGGAGTGGCGGCTGTGGCATCCCGTTGGCCAGGATGATCTGCTCGGTTCGATCGACCGTGTGGCACCTCGCACGGTGCTGTGGCTCAACGAGATCAACCGTTACCTCCTCTCGAACGAAGCCGGTCGGGATGAGCAGGTTGCCGACAGGCTCTCCGAGTTGCTCCGCAGCCCTGACAGGGCGCCGGTGCTCGTTGTCGGCACGGCATGGCACGAGCACTGGTCCACGATGACCACAGCACCACGGAATGAACGCGCTCGTACCCGATCCCTGTTGGCCCGACACGGGATACGAGTGCCGGAAAATTTTGGTGAGCGGGAACTCGCGACGCTCGCGGAGTCCGGGCGGACGGACAGCAGGATGCTTCAGGCCGCACGCCTTGCCGAGAGCGGACATGTCATCCAGTATCTGGCCGGTGGTCCCGCCCAGCTCGAGCGTTACGAGATGGGGTCTCCGGCCGCCCGCGCGGTCCTGAACGCGGCGATGGACGCCCGCCGACTCGGGCATGGTCGTGATCTGCCCCGTGCCTTTCTCGAAGCCGCCGCCGCGGCGTACCTCACACCCTTGCAACGCGATCTGGCACCTTCGCACTGGTTCCGGCAGGCAGTGGACTACCTTTCGGCCCCTTGCCGGGGCGTGCGAGGACCACTTGCACCGGTCCAGGGCCTCTCGCTGACAGCTGAGCAGGAATCGAGCCGTTACCGTCTCTCGGACTTCATCGAGCTACACGCGCGACGACTTCGGCGGACGGTGTGCCCAGGCGGGGAGTTCTGGTCCGCGGGGGCACGGTGCGCCGCAGCTCCGCAGGACAAGGTCGCCATGTCACGCGAAGCCCTGGCTCGCGGCCGGCGGAACGAGGCCGAGTCGTTGGCCATGGCGGCAGCGGAGGAGGGGGAAGGCCGGGCGCTCTTCGCATTCGCCGAGTGGACCGTGGCGCACGGCAACCGTGAGGACGCGGTGCCGTACTACGAGTTGGCCGCCGAAGTCGGTGACGCCCAAGCCCAAGTCGTCGTCGCTTGGCGGCACGAGCAGGCGGGGCGACTCGACGAGGCAGAAACGTGGTACCGCAGGGCCATGGAGTCCAGTGGCCGGTTCGACGCCGCTGTGGGTCTCGCCTCCGTCCTGACCGAGCGTGGCCGACCCGAGGCTGCGGCCGAACTCTATGACAGGGTCCTCGAAGGCGGCTTCTTCGGCGCCCGGGTCGTCGAGTACCAGGCACGCTGGCTGTCCGAGTGCGGCAAGCACGAACAGGCCCTGCTTCTCGCCGAGTGGTCCTTCGACGCCGGCAACCAGGAAGCATTCACCGGCCTTGCTTGGACCTACAGGTACAAGGACCCGCAGAAGGCGATCGACGTGCTCTTGCATGCGACGAAAGCGGGTGATGAGAACGCTCCCCGGGAACTCGCATGGATCTACGAAGAGGAGGGTGAGCCCGATCTCGCCGATCGCTTCTGCGAGATCGCTGTGTCGCTGGGGGAGACCAACGCACTGCGGGGTCTGGGCATGATCCGCCGCAGCAAGGGTGACCACCGTTCCGCTGCCGCCTTGTTCTGGAGGGCGTACAACCTCGGGCTCGGCCACGTGTTGTTCGAGTTGGCTGAGCTGAGGGAGAAGGAAGGCAACATCAAGCAGGCGGAGCGGCTGTACCGGCGTGCTCTCGGGGAGGGGCAGGACTACGCGGCTAACCATCTGGTGCGCATCCTGGAGGCCAGCGGGCGGACCGGGGAAGCAGAAGACTTGGCCGGTGATTCCACGGACCGCCTCCGAGAACTCGCCCGAGCGCGCGCGAAGCGCGGCGCTCCCGACGCGGCGGAAGCCCTGTTGACCGGAGCCATAGCCCGGGGAGAGCCGTACCTCCTGCTGACCCTCGCTGAGCTCCGGCAGAGACGAGGCGACCTTGCCGGAGGGGAGCGCGCACTTAGGGAGGCCAGGGATGCCGGGGTGCCTTCTGCCGCAGAGCAACTGGCGAAGCTGGTGGAAGGCGAGCTGAGCTGACAGCCGCCGAGTAGCGATGGAGCATGTGTCCGGTGCCGCCCTGTCCCGCCCGGACGTTACGGGATCTTGACGGGGATCGGCGGAGTTCCGTTGTGCCCCGACGGCTCAGGTGCTCTCCCGGACGCTTGGTCCAACCCCTCTAGCTCATGGGAACCATTTTCATATAGGTTTCCCCGAAGGGGTCCGGCGCCGATGCCTTCCGGTGCCGGACCCCTTCTTCGTGCCGGCTCCTCCGGACCCTCAGCCGGAGAAGCCGACATGCGCCAGCCGCAGTGGGCCGCGCAGTCCGAGGCGCAGATCGTGGACGCCCGTGGCGGTGAGGGCCGCGTCAAGGGTGACGTAGTCGTACGGTCCTGGCGTCGGCGCGACCGTCAGCGTGGCCAGGGTCGGGCCGCCGTCGAGCGACAGCTCCACCGTGCCCGAGCCGGCCGCCGTCACCGTCACGCCCGTCGTGCCGGCGCCCGTGCCGAAGTCGCAGGCCCGGTAGACCAGTTCGCCGGCCCCGCCCGCCACCGGCGTCACCGCGTCGCCCGAGACCTTCGTACGGTCGACGATCTCGATCCCGCTCTGCTCGTCGAAGTCGGCGGCCTCCAGACCGCGCGGGAGGACCGGGCGCGGGGCGGACGGCTCGCCCTCGAGCGTGACGGTCGTCCGCAGCCGGACGTCCGCGCTGGACGCGCCGACCAGGAGCTCGTACGGGCCGGACTCCAGACGCCACCGGCCCTGTGCCACGTCCCAGAAGGCGAAGTCGGACAGCGGGACGTCGAAGGAGAGCTCCGCGCTCGCCCCCGGGGCGAGCGTGACGCGGCGGTGGTCGAGCAGCTCGCGGCGCGGCCGGATGACCGAGGGGTCCACGGCGCGGGTGTAGAGCTGGGCGACCTCGTCGGCCGTCACGTCCCCGGTGTTGGCGACCGTGCAGGACACGTACGCCGTGCCGTCCTCGACGCGCACCGCCAGGTCCGCGTAGGAGAACGACGCGTACGACAGACCGTGCCCGAACGGGAACAGCGGGGTGCCCTCGAAGTAGAGGTACGTCTGACGGGTGCCGATCACGTCGTAGTCGAGGAGGTCGGGCAGATCGGCGTCACCGGCGTACCAGGTCTGCGGGAGGCGTCCGGCCGGGGAGACGTCACCGGCCAGGACCCGCGCGAGGGCGGTGCCCGCGGCCTGACCGCCGTGCGCCGTCCACAGCACCGCGGACAGCGGGCCGGGCTCGATCGCGTACGGATACGCCGACACCAGGGCCAGCACGGTGCGCGCGTTCGCCGCCCGGGCGGCCGCCAGCAGCCGCTCCTGGTGGGCCGGCAGCCGCAGCGTGGTGCGGTCCTCGGTCTCCCGGCCGTTGATGTGCGGGTCGTTGCCCGCCACGACCACGACCACGTCGGCCGCGGCGGTGACCCGGGCCACCG
The DNA here is from genome assembly GCF_044766465.1 of Streptomyces sp. NPDC102259. NCBI lineage: Bacteria > Bacillati > Actinomycetota > Actinomycetes > Kitasatosporales > Streptomycetaceae > Streptomyces > Streptomyces sp. NPDC102259. The sequence goes on from NZ_JBIWMA010000010.1 coordinate 273,559, forward strand.
CGTCCTCGCCGGATTCGACGACGACGACCTCGACGACCTCGTGAGTCTCCTCCTCCGGTCCGGCAACCCTGACGCCGTCGGCGGCGACACAGAGGGGGCGACCCGTTCCCAGATGCAGCAGGAGGTGACCGTCGCCGTGGCTGTTCCCGTCGGCGTCCGCGTGCGGTTCCAGGCGGAACGTCTCCTGGACGACCCAGCCGCCGGGCTGGTCGGCGGAGGCGCGCAGGTAGCCGTCCTCGGCGACGGAGAGGTAGCGCCCGTCGGGTGCGCGCAGCGTCAGCACGCCCTCGCCCCAGTCGACGAGCGCGAGCTCCGTGCCGGTCGCGTCCGTGGTCAGCGGCGGGAGGTCGGTGCGGCCCGCGAGCAGCGCCGGGTCGAGGGCGCCCTGCGCGCCGCGCACCTCGTCGGTCGCCTCGGGGGCGGTGGGGACCTTCAGGAACGTGCCCGCGGCGGTCTTGATCAGAACCCGGTCCACGCCCTCCGCGAACTCCACGCGCTCGGCGCCGAACCGCTCGTACAGGCCCTCCAAAGGGGTGGAGCGGTGCAGCAGCGTGCCGCTGTACCAGTCGAGCTTGCACTCGTCGGCGAGCAGGCCGACCACCGCGATCCGGGTGTCGGCGGCCAGCGGCAGCACCCCGTCGTTGCGCAACAGGACGATCGCCTGCTCGGCGGCCTCCCCGGCGAGCGCGCGATGGGCCGGGGAGTCGAACTCGCCGGTGCCCGCGTGCGGGTCGTAGTGCGGGTCGAACTCGCCCAGCCGGAAGCGGACCGAGAGCTGACGGCGGACCGCCGCGTCGACGTCGGCCTCGGTCAGCAGGCCCCGCTCCAGGGCCCCCCGGACCCGGGCGACGATCTTCGAGCCGTCCGTGCCGTGGTCGGTGAAGCTGTCCACGCCGGCCACGAGCGCGGCCGCCGTCGCCTCCTCGTGGGTGTCGAAGTAGTGCTCGGAGTCGACCAGGTTGGAGGGCGCGCCCGCGTCCGAGCAGACCAGCAGGTCTTCGTCGGTCCAGGCGCGCAGCTGCTCGCGCAGATACGGCGAGACATGGTTGGGGCGGCCGTTGACCAGGTTGTACGCCGGCATCACCCCGGCCACCGCGCCCGCCTCGACGCAGCCGCGGAAGGCGCGCAGATCGTACTCGTGCAGCACCCGCGGGCGGACCGAGGACGAGGTGACGTCCCGGCCCGTCTCGTTGTTGTGGGCCAGCCAGTGCTTGAGGACCGGGGCCGTGCGCCAGTAGGTCGGATGATCACCGCGCAGACCGTGCGTGTAGGCGGTGGCGATGGCGGAGGTCAGCCGGGGGTCCTCGGAGTAGCCCTCCTCGTTACGGCCCCACAGGGGATGGCGCAGCAGATTGACGGTGGGGGACCAGACGTTCAGGCCCACCCGCTCGTCGCGGGCGCGCATCGCCCGGACCTCCTTGGACACCGCCTCGCCGATCCGGCGTACGAGGTCGGTGTTCCAGGTCGCGCCCAGCCCCACGGCCTGCGGGAACACCGTCGCCGGGCCCATCCACGCGACGCCGTGCAGCGCCTCCTGGCCGGTGCGGAACGCGGCGATGCCGAGACGCTCGACCGCGGGTGCGAACTGGTGCAGGAAGGAGACCTTCTCCTCGGGGGTCAGCCGGGACAGCAGATCGTCGATGCGCTTCGCGAACGGCAGCTGCGGATCGCGGAAAGGCGGCGTGGGCGGCGTGTGTGCGGTCACGTGGGGATCCCTTTGCGGTGGAGCGGGGAGGCTCTTTCGAAGCGCTTCGATGCTCATTCGACGATGGGGTGAGTGTCAAGGGGACTTCACCGCTATTTCAAGCAGCACATAAGGAGAGATCGCCCCTGATACCTCGGAGGAATGTTGGGAGCGACCCTTGTGCACCCCAGGGTGTTCACTTAACCTCGCAGCAACATCGAAGCGCTTCGACTGGGAAACGTCGAGACATGCGTCGGAGGACCGCTTCAGCTCAGCCAGTTCCACTCGAGACACCGCAGCCGACGGCCACCGCCGGGTGTCCTGGTGCGCCATGAAGGGTTGACGCAATGACGCCGAACGCCGCTTCCCTCTCCGCTGGTCCTTCCGGACCCAGCCGGAGAAGCTTCCTCGCCTCGACGGCGGTCGCCACCGCCGCGGTGGCGGGAGGGATGCCGTTGCTTGCCGCCTGCGGCGGTACGGACAGCGGCTCGCGCGACGGCACGACCTCGGGCAAGGACGCCAAGAAGATCCTGCCCGCCTACGTGGCAGGCAACGTGGTGACGCCCGACATCCCGTCGAAGAACGGCTCCTCGGTCGGCTTCACCAGCAAGCTCGACCTCGCCACGCTGAAGACCTCGGTGCCGAAGACGCTCGGCAAGGGCGGCAAGGTCACCGTGATGTCGCCGTTCTGGGGCTCGCCGCCGAAGAGCGACAACGCCTACTACACGGCGATGAACGCCCTCATCGGCGTCGACGTCGTCTGGCAGAACCAGGACGGCAACACCTACGACCAGAAGCTCGGCGCCGTGCTCGCCTCCAGCGACGTGCCGGACGTGGTGGTCGTCCCCGGCTGGAACATGGGCGGCAAGATACCCAGCGCCATCCTCAGCAAGTTCGCCGACCTGGGCCCGTACCTCTCCGGCGACAAGGTCAAGGAGTACCCGAACCTCGCGGCGATCCCGACCGACGCCTGGCAGCGCTCCCTCTTCGGCGGCAAGCTGCGCGGTCTGCCGATGCCGTCGTCGTACGTGACCAACATCGTGCCGTTCTACCGCAAGGACCTCTTCGACAAGAACGGCTACGAGGTCCCGACGACGACGGACGAGTTCACGGCCCTGGCCAAGGAGATCACCAACGCCAAGGCCAAGGTGTGGGCCTGCGGCGACATGAAGTGGACCGCGTTCAACAGCTTCGGAGTGCCGTCCGGCGGGGAGAAGCCGCTCGGCTGGATCCTCGAGGGCGACAAGCTGGTCAACCGCATCGAGCTGGACGTCTACCTCGAAGCGCTGGAGTGGACCCGCAAGCTGTTCGCCGCCGGTTACGTGCACCCGGACTTCAAGTTGGGCAAGAGCCAGGCCGTCGACCCGAGCACCAAGTTCGCCGCCGGTGAGTTCCTCATCTACAACAACGACATCTCCAGCTGGTACGGGCAGCAGGCCTCGCAGGCCGCCCAGAACCCGGACTTCCGGATCTGGGGCATGGACATCTTCGGCCACGGCGGCGCCGACCCGGTCATCTACGCCACCCAGCCGGCCAACATCTTCGCCTTCGTCAACAAGAAGGCCTCCGAAGCCGTCATCCGCGATGTGCTGGCCGTCGCCAACGTCACCGCCGCCCCGTACGGCACCAAGGAGTACATGCTCACCAACTACGGGGTGGAGGGCACGCACTACAGCGTCAAGGACGGGGTGCCCGTCAAGAACGACAAGGGCAACCAGGAGGTCCTCAACGCCTTCGTGATGGTCGCGAGCCCGGCGTCGACCATCGCCCACCCCGACTTCCCGGACATCGCCAAGGGCCAGGTCGAGTGGCAGCAGCGGATGGGCGCCTTCACCAAGAAGTCGGCCTTCTACGGCATGCAGATCACCGAGCCGAGCCGCTGGACCAACCTCTCCAACAACTTCGAGCAGCTGGAGGACGACATCGTCCGCGGCCGCAAGAAGATCAGCGACATGCAGGCGGCCGTCTCCGACTGGAAGAAGAAGGGCGGCGACGAGCTGCGCGCCTGGTACCAGAAGCTGCTCGACGACAACGGCACGGCGACGAGCTGACGGCAGCGAGGCAAGGAGAACGGCCGTGTCGCACAGCACGGTGCCTCGGAGCAGGGCCGAGGCCGACGAGACGGGAAAGACCCCGGTGGCGCCCGGCGGCGCCACCGGCCCCCAGGGGAAACGGTCCTCCGGGAAGCTGGGCCTGCGGGTCAGGCTCAGACGGGACCGCGTCCTGCTGCTGATGACGCTCCCGGCCGTCGTCCTCATCCTGCTCTTCAACTACGTGCCGATCCTCGGCAACGTGGTCGCCTTCCAGGACTACGACCCGTACATCAGCGACAACGGGATCGTCGCCATCTTCCACAGCCCCTGGGCGGGTGTGGAGAACTTCCAGCGGCTCTTCGAGGACTCGGCCTTCTGGGAGGCCGTCCGCAACACCCTGGTGCTGTTCTTCCTCCAGCTGGTGCTCTACTTCCCGATCCCGATCATGCTCGCGCTGCTCATCAACAGCGTGGTGAGGCCCCGGATCCGGGCGGTGTCGCAGGCGATCCTCTACCTGCCGCACTTCTTCTCCTGGGTGCTGGTCATCGCCGTGTTCCAGCAGCTGTTCGGCGGCGCGGGGATCCTCTCGCAGCTGCTGCGGCAGCACGGGTACGACGGCATCGACATCATGACCGACCCGGAGACCTTCAAGTTCCTGATCACCGCGCAGAGCGTCTGGAAGGACGCCGGCTGGGGCATCATCGTCTTCCTCGCCGCGCTGGCCTCGGTCAACCCCGACCTGTACGAGGCCGCCGCGATGGACGGCGCGGACCGCTGGCGCCGGATGTGGCACGTGACGCTTCCGGCCCTGCGCCCGGTGATCGCGCTGCTGCTCGTGCTGCGGGTGGGTGACGCGCTGACGGTCGGCTTCGAACAGATCCTGCTTCAGCGCGACGCGGTCGGACCAGGGGCGTCGGAGGTCCTCGACACCTTCGTGTGGTGGAACGGCGTCCGCAACCAGGACTTCGGCTACGCCGCTGCCGCCGGTCTGATCAAGGGCGTCATCAGCCTCGGTCTGGTGCTCGTCGCGAACAAGGTGGCCCATCTCATGGGCGAGCAGGGGGTGTACCAGAAGTGACCGCCGTGATCGACGAACCCCGGCGCCCACCCGGCCGTTGGGCCGCGCCGCCGCGGCCCGTGTGGGAGGAGGAGCCCAGCAGGGCCGGCCTCGCGGGCAAGGGCGTCGCCCTGTCCTTCGCCTGCCTGGCGATCCTCTTCCCCCTGTGGATCGTCCTCGTCACCAGCCTCTCCTCGCGGAAGACCATCGACGAGGCCGGCGGGCTGGTGATGGTGCCCAAGGGGATCACCTTCATCGCCTACCGGGAACTGCTCAGCGGTGGACAGGTCACCCGCGCGGCGGTCATCAGCGTTCTGATCACCGTCGTCGGCACGCTCTTCTCGATGGGCGTCTCCGTCCTGTGCGCCTACGGTCTCTCCCGCTCGGGATCGCTCGGCCACCGGTGGATCCTGATGGTCCTGCTGGCGACCATGTTCTTCAGCGCGGGCCTGATCCCGACCTACCTGCTGGTGCAGTCCCTGGGCCTGATGGACACCTACCTCGCGCTGATCCTGCCGAGCGCGATCAGCGTCTTCAACATCCTGGTCCTGCGCGGTTTCTTCATGGGGGTCTCGCAGGAGCTCGTCGACAGCGCGCGGATCGACGGGGCGGGGGACTTCCGGATCCTCTGGCAGATCGTCATGCCGCTGTCGAGGGCGGTGCTGGCCGTCATCACGCTGTTCTACGCCGTCGGGTACTGGAGCGCCTGGTTCAACGCGTCGCTGTACCTCAACGACCAGGACATGATGCCGTTGCAGAACGTCATGATCCAGCTGGTGCAGAAGCAGGAGGCGCCGGTCGGGCTGGGGCAGGCGATCAAGACGGGTCAGCTGTCGGGGCTGGCCGTGCAGATGGCGGTCATGGTGATGGCCCTGCTGCCGGTGGCGGTGCTGTCGCCGTTCGTCCAGAAGCACTTCAAGAAGGGGATGCTGACCGGCGCGGTCAAGGGGTAGCGGGCGCCCACTGCGTCCGGGGGCGGGAGGCACGGCGGTCGCGGGTTCGTCGTGTCGGCGCCCCTCGGGTCGGGCGTGACCGGCCCTGCTCAGGGGCGCGGGGAACTGCGTGACCAGCCCCCACTGCCCGCAGACGAACGACACCCCTCAACCCACAGACCCCCACCCACCGAGGTACCCATATGCGCCCCACCCGCCGCACCCTCCTCGCCGGCACCGCTGCCGCCGCCACGCTCACGGCACTCCCGCTCACCCAGGACCGAGCCCAAGCCGCGCCCACCCGACCCGGCTCAACCGCCGGAGGCTACCGCTGGCGCAACGCCGTGATCGGCGGCACTGGGTTCGTCACCGGCGTTCTCTTCCATCCGGCCGTCCGCGGTCTCGCCTACGCCCGTACCGACATCGGCGGCGCCTACCGCTGGGACGACCGCGCGGCCCGCTGGACCCCGCTCACCGACCACCTCGGCTGGGACGACTGGAACCTCCTCGGCGTGGAGGCCCTCGCCGTCGACCCCGCGCACCCGGACCGCGTCTACCTCGCCCTCGGCACCTACGCCCAGTCCTGGGCCGGCAACGGAGCCGTGCTGCGTTCCGAGGACCGCGGCGCGACCTGGACCCGCAGCGACCTCGCCGTGAAGCTCGGCGGCAACGAGGACGGCCGGGGCGCGGGGGAGCGGCTGCTGGTCGATCCGCGGGACAGCGACACCCTGTGGCTGGGGACCCGGCACGACGGGCTCCTCAGGTCCACAGACCGGGGCGCCACGTGGGCGGCCGTCACCGGCTTCCCGGGCACGCCGAGCGCGAGCGGCCAGGGGGTCACCCTCCTCGTCGCCGCGGGCCGCGCCCTCTACGCCGGCTGGGGCGACTCCGACGGGACGACCGCCAACCTGTACCGGACCGCCGACGGCACCACCTGGGAGGCCGTCCCCGGCCGGCCCGCCGGCGCCTCCGCCAAGGTGCCCGTCCGCGCCGCCTACGACCGCCACGCCCGCGAGCTGTACGTGACGTACGCCGACGCGCCCGGCCCCAACGGTCAGGCGGACGGCAGCGTGCACAAGCTGGCGACGGCGAGCGGCGGGTGGACCGACGTCACCCCGGTCCGGCCCGCGGACGGTGACACCTTCGGCTACGGCGGCGTCGCCGTGGACGCCCGGCGCCCCGGCACCGTCGTCGTCTCCACCAACAACCGCTGGTCGGCGGTCGACACCCTGTACCGGACCACGGACGGCGGCCGCGCCTGGACCTCGCTCAAGGACGCGGCGGTCCTCGACGTGTCCGAGACCCCGTTCCTCACCTTCGGCGCCGACGCCCCCAAGTTCGGCTGGTGGATCCAGGCCGTCGCCGTCGACCCGTACGACTCGAAGCACGTCGTCTTCGGCACCGGCGCCACGCTCTACGGCACCCGGGACCTGAAGCACTGGGCCCCGCAGATCCGGGGCCTGGAGGAGACCTCCGTACGGCAGCTGATCTCGCCCCCGACCGGGCCGGCGCACCTGATCAGCGGTCTGGGGGACGTCGGGGTGATGTACCACGAGCGGCTCACGGCCTCGCCGTCCCGGGGCATGGCGACGAACCCCGTGTTCGGGACGGCGACGGGCCTCGCGCAGGCCGCGGACAGGCCGTCGTACGTCGTCCGCACCGGCTGGGGTGACCACGGCAACGGCGCCTGGTCGGCCGACGGCGGCAGATCCTGGGCGCCCTTCGCGGCCCAGCCGGCCCTCGCCAAGGACGCGCCGGGGCCCATCGCCACCAACACCGACGGCAGCGTCCTGCTGTGGACCTTCGTGCACTGGGACGGCACCAAGTACCCCGCCCAGCGCTCCACGGACAACGGGGCGACCTGGTCCGAGGTCGCCTCCTTCCCCAAGGGCGCCACCCCGCTCGCCGACCCGGCCGACCCGGCGCGCTTCTACGCGTACGACACCGACACGGGAACCCTGTTCGCCAGCACCGACGGCGGCCTCACCTTCACCGCGGGGGCGAGCGGACTGCCCTTGGGTGACAGCCAGTTCCAGCTGGCCGCGGCCCCGGGACGCTCCGGGGACCTGTGGCTGAGCACCAAGTGGAACGGGTTGTACCGGTCCACCGACGGCGGCGCGGGCTTCACCAAGCTGACCAGCTGCCGGGCCTCGTACACCCTCGCCTTCGGGAAGGCCGCCGACGGCGCCGCGTACCCGGCGGTCTACCAGGTCGGCTCCACGGAGGCGATCACCGCCGTGTACCGCTCCGACGACGGGGCGCGGACCTGGGTGCGGATCAACGACGACCGGCACCAGTGGGGCTGGATCGGCGCGACCATCGCCGCCGACCCGCGCATCCACGGCCGGGTGTACATCGCCACCAACGGCCGGGGCATCCAGTACGGGGAGCCCGTCCGATGACCGCCGTCGACCGGCCCGGTCTCGCCGACGCCACCCGCGGCCGCATCCTCTTCGGCGGCGACTACAACCCCGAGCAGTGGCCCGAGGAGACCTGGCACGAGGACGTCCGGCTCATGCGGGACGCCGGCGTCAACTCGGTCACCCTCGGCGTCTTCTCCTGGTCCAGGCTCGAACCCGAGCCGGGCGCACGGGAGTTCGGCTGGCTCGACACGCTGATGGACCTGATGCACGCGAACGGCATCGGCGTCGTCCTCGCCACCCCCACCTCCGCCCCGCCCCCGTGGCTGGGCCGGCTGCACCCGGACACCCTGCCCCGCGACGAGAACGGCGACGTCGAGTGGTGGGGCGGGCGGCAGCACTTCTCGCACTCCAGCGCCACCTACCGCCGGCACGCCGCCGCCATCACCGAGGACCTGGCCGCCCGCTACGGCGGCCACCCCGCCCTCACGATGTGGCACATCAACAACGAGTACTGCACGGCCGATCACGGCGACGAGGCGGCCGCCGCCTTCCGCCGCTGGCTGCGCGAGAAGTACGGCACCCTGGACGCCCTCAACACCGCCTGGGGCACGGACTTCTGGAGTCAGGGCTACGACAGCTGGGACACCGTGCTGCCCGCCCGCCGCCCCCACTACCTGAAGAACCCCGGACAGGTGCTGGACTTCCGGCGCTTCACCTCCGACATGCTCCTGGAGTGCTACCTCGCCGAGCGGGACATCGTCGCCCGGCACACCCCGCACATCCCGGTCACCACCAACTTCATGCCGCTCTTCTTCGGCCAGGACGCCTGGCGCTGGGCCGAGGAGGAGGACGTCGTCTCCGTCGACCTCTACCCCGATCCGCGCGACCCGCTCGGCGCCCAGCACGGGGCACTGGTGCAGGACCTGACCCGCTCCCAGGCGCGCGGCCCCTGGATGCTGATGGAACAGGCGGCAGGACCGGTCAACTGGCGCGGGGTGAACCACCCCAAGCCGCGCGGCCTCAACCGGCTCTGGTCCCTCCAGGCCGTGGCCCGCGGCGCGGACGCCGTCTGCTACTTCCAGTGGCGCCAGTCCCGGCAGGGCGCCGAGAAGTTCCACTCCGGGATGGTCAGCCACGCGGGGGAGCGGGGCCGCACCTTCCAGGAGGTCAAGCAGCTGGGCGCCGAACTCGCCCGGATCGGACCCGAGGTGACGGACGGTCATATCCAGGCGGACGTCGCGATCCTGCACGACTGGCACGCCTGGTGGGCCGGCGCCCAGGACGGCCGGCCCTCCACCCACGTCGACCACCCGGCCGTCCTGCACGCCTGGCACCGCGCCCTGTGGGAGAGCCGGATCACCACCGACTTCGCCCACCCCGGGCACGACCTCACCGGCTACCGGCTGGTCGTCGTCCCCCAGCTGTACGCGATGCGGGACGCGGCGATCGACAACCTGCTCGCCTACGTCCGCGGCGGCGGCACCCTCGTGGCCGGCTTCCTGACCGGCGTGGCCGACGAGGACGACCGGGTCCGCCCCGGCGGCATGGACGCCCGCCTGCGCGAGCTGTTCGGCATCCGCACCCTGCACGAGTGGTGGCCGCTGGAGGCGGGGGAGCACGTCGAGACCGACGGCTTCCGCGGGACCCTGTGGTCGGAGGAGCTGGAGACCGCACCGGACGCGGTGGAAGCCGTCTACAAGGGCGGCGAACTCGACGGACTGCCCGCCGTCCTGCGCAACGACCGTGCCTGGTACGTCTCCACCCTCCCCGAGCCCGCGGCCCTGCGCGCGCTGCTCGCCCGCGTCGCCGCCGACGCGGGCGCCCGGCCCGTCCTCGAAGGCCTCCCGCCGCACGTCGAGGCGGTCCGCCGGGGAGAGCTGCTGTTCCTGCTGCACCACGGCCGCGAGCCGGTGACCTTCGACCTCCCGGGCGCCCACCACGACCTGCTGACCGGGACGCGCTTCACGGACGAGATCACGCTGGGCCGCTACGGCGTGGTGGTGTTGCGCTCATGACCGACACCCCGTCCCCGGCCCACCCCGCCCTCCCGAGCACCGACCGTCCCGTGCACGGCACCCATGAGTACCGGCCCGCCGCGCGCTGGGAGGACGCCTTCCTCAGCGGCAACGGCCGGCACGGCATCCTCACGTTCGGCGATCCGTACGACGACCGGGTCATCGTCACCCACCACACCCTGGTCCGCCCCAACGGCGCCGAACACGCCCGCCCGCCGGAGCTCGCCGCCGAACTCCCCGCCCTCCAGGACACGTTGCTGGCCGGGGAGTGGGAGGCCGCCGAGGGCTTCACCGACCACCGGCCCCTGCAATGGGTCCAGCCCTTCCACCCGGCCTTCCAGATACGGCTCAGAGCGCCCTCGGACGAGCCGCGCCGCCACCGCCTGCGGGCCGTCGACTTCACCACCGGCGAGGCCACCGCGACCTGCGCGGGCGGCGCCAGCCGGGTCTTCGTCTCCCGCGCCGACGACGTGATCGTCCAGCAGGTCACCGGCCTCGACCTGGACATCTTCCAGGACCACCGGCTGCCGGGCGCGCCCGCCGACCTCGCCGTCGGCCAGGGGTCCGTCCTCACCGCGGACGGCGCCCTGCTCACCCTGCGCGCCCGCTACCCCGACAGCGACCGCGGCTACACGGGCGTGACCCTCGTCGTCGTCACCGGCGGCCGCACCCGGCTCACCCACCCCGGTGTGCGGGTCACCGGAGCGGAGTCCGTGCTGCTCCTCACCCGCGTGCGCAGGCACACCGGCGAACTGGACGTCGCCGGGGAACAGCGCGCCCTGGGCGAGCTGCCGCACTCCTATGACGACCTGCTCGGCCGCCACCTCCCCCTGCACCGCACCGCCTACGAGCGCGTCACGCTCGACCTGCACGCCGAGCCGGGCGAGCGCGGACTTCCCGGCTCCGAGCTGCTGGAACGCCCCCGCAGCACGGCGCTGCTCGAGCGTCTCTTCGCGGCGGGGCGCTACCACCTGCTGTCCTCCGCCGGCCTCAACCCGCCCCGGCTGACCGGCCTGTGGACCGGCGACTGGGACACGGCCTGGTCCGGCGCGTTCACCAACGACGCCAACGTCAACCTCCAGACGGCCTCCGCCGCGGCCGCCGCGCTCCCCGAAGTCACCGACGCGCTGGCCGCCCTGGTCCACCGGCAGCTCGACGACTGGCGGGAGAACGCCCGCGCGGTCTTCGGCGCCCGCGGCGCGGTCGCGCCCGCGCACTCCGACGGCGAGTCCGGGCTGACGTACCACTTCAGCCGCGAATACCCGCTCCACCTGTGGACGGCCGGCGCCGACTGGCTGCTCAAACCCCTCGTCGACCACGACGAGACACGCGGCGGACGCGACCCGCGCACCGCCGCCGCCCTCGCCGAAGTCGCCCTCTTCTACGAGGACTTCCTCACCCGCACCGACCCCGACGACCCCGAGGGGCCGCTCGTCGTGGTCCCCTCCTACTCGCCGGAGAACCGGCCCACGGGCGGCAGCTGGGGCGCGGTGAACGCGGCCATGGACCTCTCGGCGGCCCGGCACGCCCTGCTCACCGCCGCCGCGTACCACCCGGACGACCCCGAGCGGGCCGGCCGCTGGCGTGCCCTCGCCGACCGCCTCCCGCCGCACCGGATCAACTCCGACGGCGCCCTGGCCGAGTGGGCCCGCCCCGGCCTCGACGACACCTACGACCACCGCCACCTGAGCCACCTCTACGGCGTCTGGCCCCTCGACGAGATCAACCCCTACGACACCCCGCGACTGGCCGCCGCCGCCCGTCGCGCCCTCGAACTGCGCGGCGCCGAGAACGACTCCGCGCACGGCCACCTGCACCACGCGCTGATCGCCGCCCGGCTCCGGGACGGCCACCGGGTCGCCCACGCCCTCGGCGAGGTCCTGGACGGCGACTTCTTCCACGCCTCCCTGATGAGCGCCCACTACCCCCGCCGCGACGTGTACAACGCCGACGCCGCGCACACCCTCCCCGCCGTGCTGATCGAGGCGCTCGTCCAGTCGACCCCCGACCGGCTGGTCCTGCTGCCCGCGCTTCCCCCGGCGCTCCCGTCGGGCGAACTGCGGGGCGTGCGAACCCGGTTCGGCGCCGAGCTCGACCTCTCCTGGGGTCCCGACGGCGCCCGTGCCGTCCTGCGGCCGCACCGCGCTCACCGCATCGAAGTCCGGACTTCCTCCGGCGACGCCGAGCCGCTCGCCCTCGCCGCCGGAGAAGACCACGTCCTCACCCTGGGGACGTGGTAGCCCCACCGACTCCCCCCACCCATGGAAGGGACACCATGGCAACACGTATCCGGAGCAGGGTCGTCAAGGCCCTGCTCGCCCCCGCACTGGCGCTCGGCGTCACCGTCGGACTGGCCGCCGCCCCCGCCTCGGCCGCCGTCTGGAACTCCTGCGACCAGTGGGGCAACACCAGCCTGAACGGCTACACGCTCTACAACAACATCTGGGGCTCCGGCGCCGGCAGCCAGTGCGTCTGGGCCAACTCCGGTACCAACTGGGGCGTCTGGGCCAACCACCCGAACACCGGCGGCATCAAGTCGTACCCCAACTCCAAGAAGGTGATCAACAAGACGATCACCTCGCTCGGTTCGCTGTCCAGCAGCTACAACGTCACGGTCCCGTCGTCCGGCGCCTACAACACGTCGTACGACATCTGGGACACCGACTACGACTACGAGATCATGCTCTGGGTGAACTACAACGGCGCCGTCGGCCCGCTCGGCACCTCCCAGGGCAACGTCACCCTCGGCGGCCACACCTGGACCGTCTACAAGGGCAGCAACGGCGCGAACGAGGTGTTCTCGTTCCTGCGCACGTCCGACTCGTCCTCCGGCACCGTCAACATCCTGCCGATCCTCAAGTGGATCAAGGACACGAAGGGCTGGTTCGGCAACGAGACCATCGGTGACGTCCAGTTCGGATACGAGATCACCTCGTCCTCCGGCGGGCTGGACTTCGTGACCAACAACCTGACCGTCAGCAGCAGCTGACGTCGGGGCCGGGGCCGACCGGCGTTCCTACGCCCGGTCGACCTCGGCCCGCAGCGCGTTGTAGCCGGCGAAGGCCGAGTCGACGTCGGCGCGGCTCAGGCCGTACCGGGACAGGTCGTAGCTGTGCGGCCGGGCACCCCTGGGGCGGGAGGCGATGGCCGGAAGCCGGGCCGCGTCGGCGTCGGTCCAGTGGGCGCCGACGGCCGCGTAGAGCTTCGGGGCGCCGGCGGCCGGATCCGAGCCCAGCCAGGAGTACGGGACGTCCACGAGCGCCTCGCGGGCGACGGCGGACCGGGCCGCGAGGCCGCGCCGCACCGAGCGGCTCAGCAGTTCCAGCCAGGTGGCCCCGAGTTCGTGCAGGTCGACGGGGCGCAGGGTGATGGCCATCCCGTGCTCGATCATGCTGCAGAAGGACGCCACGACGGCGGCCGGGTCGCGGTGGGTCCACACCAGGGTGGCGTCCGGGAACACCGTGAGCAGCGCGTCGAGGTTCCCGGTGTGCAGGGGCGACTTCAGTACCCAGCGGCGGCGGGTCCTGCCGTACTGGAGCACCTGGTAGATCTGCTTGAGGTACGCGTAGTCGGGCACGTGGTCCCGCTCGTCGAGCGCGGCCCGGTAGGCCGGTATGCGGGCCTGGGACAGCGGCATGACGGTGTGCGGGAGCGCGAACGTGCACTCCTCGGGGCCCTCGGCGACCAGGGGGTGGATGTCGCGGTAGCGCGGGGCGAACAGATCGATGGCGCCGACCATCAGACGGGCCGCGCCGACCGCCTTCCGGCGCCGCTCGGGCGGTCCCTCCAGGTCAGGTGTCAGTAACTCCCACAACAGGGGACATCGGTGCTGCTCCGAGAGGGACAGCACGCCGTGCGTGAGGGTGGTGGCGGTGCGGGGCAGACCGACCACGAACACCGGCCTCTCGATGGGCTCCCGCGCGATCCCGGGGTGCTCGGCGATGAGCCGCCGGACCCGGGCGCGGTTGGCGAGATGCCTGCGGACATGGCCTTGCGCGGACCACCAGCCGACCGGCGTGAGGTTCTCGTCCCGGGACCAGTGACGCAGCAGCAGCCGGAAGTCGTCGACGAAGCGCTGATCGCCGTCGGCCTGTCCGGCCCCGGCGAGGAGACGGGCGAAGACGCGGTCGGGGGTGCGCCGGGAGCGATGGCCCGGCCGGAGCAGCAGATTGGCCAGGGTGAGGGCGAGCGGGGGTGAGGACATGGGCGGGACACCCTTCGAAGCGGGGACGGGCAGTGGACGGAGGGTCCCTTACCCAGCCAACTCCCCTTTGTCTCCAAGGACGTTCACTCGTGACGCGGGTTTTACGGGCGGCCGGTCCCTCCCCTGGGCCGGGGCCGGACGCCCGCGTTCCTTCCCCCGTCGCGGCTACTCCGTCACCGGCAGCCGCGCCCCGTCCCGCAGGAACAGCGGGAGGCGGTCCAGCGGGGCGTCGACCGTCACGGCCGTGCCGCCCTCGTACGTCTCGCCCGTCCACGCGTCCGTCCAGGTCGCGCCCGCCGGGAGGTAGGCCGTACGGGCCGTGGCGCCCGCCGTCAGCACCGGGGCGACGAGCAGGTCCCGGCCGAAGAGGTAGGAGTCGTCCACCGACCAGGTCGCCTGGTCGTCCGGGAACTCCAGGAACAGCGGCCGCATGGGCGGCAGCCCCTCCTCGTGGGCCTCCCGCATGACCGCCAGGACGTACGGCTTGAGCCGCTCGCGCAGCCGCAGGTACTTCTCCAAAACCGCGCCGGCCTCCTCGCCGTACGACCACACCTCGTTCGGGCCGCCGGTCATGTCCGGACCCAGCGGCATGCCCGGGTCGCGGAAGCCGTGCAGCCGCATCAGCGGGGACAGCGCGCCGAACTGGAACCAGCGGACCATCACCTCCTGGTACGCCGGGTCGCTCGGGTCGCCGCCGTGGAAGCCGCCGATGTCGGTGTTCCACCACGGGATGCCCGACAGGGCGGTGTTCAGTCCGGCCGCGATCTGCCGGCGCAGGGTCGCGAAGTCGGTGCCGATGTCGCCGGACCACAGGGCGGCGCCGTAGCGCTGGCTGCCCGCCCACGCCGAACGGTTGAGGCTGATGATCTCGTCCTCGCCCGAGGCGCGCAGCCCCTCGTAGAAGGTGCGGGCGTTCTCGGCCGGGTAGCTGTTGCCGACCTCCAGACCCGGACCCGCCCAGTAGCGCAGGTTCTCCTGGAAGCCGGGCTTCAGCTCCGGCTCGCAGGCGTCCAGCCAGAAGGCCGTGATGCCGTACGGCGCGAGGTAGTTGTCACGGATCTTCGACCACACGAACTCCCGCGCGTCGGGGTTCGTCGCGTCGTAGAACGCCACCTGGACCGTCGACGCGACGCCCTTGTCCGGCCAGTCGGCGTGGGCCATCGGGCCGTACTGGGTGCCGATGAGGTAGCCGCGCTGCTCCATCACCGGATGGTTCTCGCTCAGCGGCGACACCGACGGCCAGACGCTCACCACCAGCTTGACGCCCAGTTCCTCGAGCTCACGGACCATCGCCGCCGGGTCGGGCCACTCGGCCGGGTCGAACTTCCAGTCGCCGAGGTGCGTCCAGTGGAAGAAGTCGCAGACGATGGCGTCGAGCGGCAGGCCCCGCCGCTTGTACTCCCGTGCCACGCCGAGGAGTTCGTCCTGGGTGCGATAGCGCAGCTTGCACTGCCAGAAGCCCGCCGCCCACGCCGGCAGCATCGGGGTGCGGCCGGTGGCCGCGCTGTAGCGGCGCTGGGCGTCGGCCGGGGCGCCGGCGGTGATCCAGTAGTCGATCTGCCGGGCCGAGTCCGCGACCCAGCGGGTGCCGTTGCCGGCCAGTTCGACCCTGCCGATCGCCGGGTTGTTCCACAGCAGGGTGTAGCCGCGGCTGGAGGTGAGCACCGGGATGCCCACCTCGGCATTGCGCTGGACCAGGTCCAGGACCAGGCCCTTCTGGTCCAGGCGGCCGTGCTGGTGCTGGCCGAGGCCGTACAGCTTCTCGTCGTCGTACGCGGCGAAGCGCTGCTCCAGGCGGTGGTGGCCGTTGCCGACGGCCGTGTAGAGGCGGGTGCCCGGCCACCAGAAGTGGGCGCGCTCCTCGGCCAGGATCTCCGCGCGGTCGTCCGTCCGCAGGAACCGGATCACGCCCTCGCCGTTCACCTCGACGGTGAGGGCGCCGACGGTCAACCGGCCCTCGGCGTCAGTGATCTTGACGCTGCTCTCGGTGGCCGGCGGCTCGTCGAGGAGCGCGCCCGGCAGCCCTTCGAGGATCGGCCCGCCGAGCCGGGCGCGCACCCGGACGGCGTCCGGACCCCACGGCTCGACCCGCAGGGTCTCCTGGCGGCCGCTCCACTCCAGCGCGCCGCCGTGCTCACGGAAGGTGCCGACCGTGGGCGACGACTGCGCGAGGCTGACCTGAGGCGGGGTTTCGGCAGGCTGGTTCATGCGAGGTGCTCCTTGAAGGAGTGCAGACATGGCGGTGCCCTGGCAGCGGGCGCGACAGCGGGAGAGCCGGGTGGGTACGGAGGAGCCGGGCGGGTCGGGAAGATCCGGGTGGGTGCAAAGGAGCGGGGGTGGGTCAGGAGACGGTGGGCGCCGGTCCCGTGCTCGCCCGGACCGTCAGCTCGGGCGCGATCAGCACGACTTCGTCGCCGCCGTGTCCCTCCAACTTGGCGACCAGGCGTTCCACGGCGTGCCGGCCCATGTCCTGCGCGGGGATGGCGACCGACGTCAGCCGCACCGAGGCCTGGACGGCGACCTGTTCGGGGCAGATGGCCACCACCGACACGTCCTCCGGCACGGCCCGGCCCTGCTGGCGCAGCAGCGCGAGGAGCGGCTCGACCGCCGACTCGTTCTGCACGACGAACCCGGTGGTGCCCGGACGCTCGTCGAGGACCCGGGCCAGGGTCACGGCCATCGCGTCGTACCCGCCCTCGCACGGGCGGTGCAGCAGCCGCAGGCCCAGCTCCTTGGCCCGGTACCGGAGTCCGTCGAGGGTGCGCTCGGCGAAGCCGGTGTGCCGTTCGTAGACGGCCGGCGCCTCGCCGATGACAGCGATGTCACGGTGCCCCAGCATCGCCAGGTGCTCCACGCAGAGCGCACCGGTCGCCGCGAAGTCCAGATCGACGCAGGTCAGGCCCGAGGTGTCGGCGGGCAGTCCGATCAGCACGGACGGCTGGTCGGTGGAGCGCAGCAGCGGCAGCCGCTCGTCGTCGAGCTCGACGTCCATCAGGATCATCGCGTCGGCGAGCCCGCTGCCGGTGACACGGCGGACGGCGTCGGGCCCCTCCTCGCCGGTGAGCAGCAGGACGTCGTACCCGTGCGTGCGCGCGCTGGTGGCCACCGCGATGGCGATCTCCATCATCACGGGCACGTACATGTCGGTGCGCAGCGGGATCATCAGCGCGATGATGTTCGACCTGCTGCTGGCCAGTGCGCGGGCGCCCGCGTTCGGGTGGTAGCCGAGCTGCCGGATGCTCTGCTCGACCCGCTGCCGGGTGGTCGTGGAGATGGACCGCTTGCCACTGAGGACATAGCTCACCGTGCTCGCCGAGACTCCGGCGTGCTGGGCGACCTCGGCGAGGGTGACCATCCAGCTCTCCAAGTTTTGTGAAGCGCTTCGACAGTGCGCGGGGCGAACAGGGGCGGGTGAGGGTGGTTCGACAGTAGCCTCAGCGGGGGTGGGTGTCCATAGGTTGTCGAAGCGCTTCGACAGCGAGTTGTGGGGGATTGGTGGAGAAGAGTACGGCAAGCTTTTACGACCCCGCGATCGCCGCTCGTCCGGCACCCGTTCGGCGCAAGCCCCGCGCCGACGGCGAACCCGTCCCCGGCGACGGAGCCGGTGCCGGGGCCCGGCGAGGGAAGGGGCCGCCCGGACCGGAGCCGTACACGCTCGGCACCGGCCGGACGTGTGCGCGTGGGGTGGCCACCTCGTCCCGGATCGGGTACCAACGATCGAGTAGCACCCATCGGTAACCAATGTGGCCCGAGATCCCGATTCGCGGCGAGGTGAGCCTCATGTCCGCACCACCCCTCAAGAAACCCACTGTCACCGAGCGTGAGGCGCGCCAGGTCGCCGAGGCCGCTCGCGAGCAGGACTGGCGCAAACCCAGCTTCGGCAAGGAACTGTTCCTCGGCCGCTTCCGGCTGGACCTCATCCATCCCCATCCGCTCCCCACCGACGAGGCCGTCCGGCGCGGCGAGCAGTTCCTGACGAAACTCCGCGCCTTCTGCGAGACGAAGGTGGACGCGGCCCTCATCGAGCGTGAGGCCCGCATCCCCGACGAGGTGATCAACGGGCTCAAGGAGCTCGGCGCCCTCGGCATGAAGATCGACCCCAAGTACGGCGGCCTCGGCCTCACCCAGGTGTACTACAACAAGGCGCTGGCCCTGGTGGGCTCGGCCAGCCCCGCCGTCGGCGTGCTGCTCTCGGCGCACCAGTCGATCGGCGTGCCGCAGCCGCTGAAGCTGTTCGGCACCCCGGAACAGAAGCAGCGGTTCCTGCCGCGCTGCGCCCGCACCGACATCAGCGCCTTCCTCCTCACCGAGCCGGACGTCGGCTCCGACCCGGCGCGCCTCGCGACCAGCGCGGTGCCCGACGGGGACGACTACGTCCTCGACGGGGTGAAGCTGTGGACCACCAACGGGGTGGTCGCCGACCTGCTGGTCGTGATGGCCCGGGTGCCCAAGAGCGAGGGCCACCGGGGCGGGATCACCGCCTTCGTCGTGGAGGCGGACTCGCCCGGCATCACCGTCGAGAACCGCAACGCCTTCATGGGCCTGCGCGGCATCGAGAACGGCGTGACCCGCTTCCACCAGGTGCGGGTCCCGGCCGCGAACCGCATCGGCCCCGAGGGCGTGGGCCTGAAGATCGCCCTGACCACGCTCAACACGGGACGGCTCTCGCTGCCCGCGTCCTGCGTGGCGGCCGGCAAGTGGTCGCTGAAGATCGCCCGCGAGTGGTCCGCGGCCCGCGAGCAGTGGGGCAGGCCGATCGCCCACCACGAGGCCGTCGGCGCGAAGATCAGCTTCATCGCGGCGACCACCTTCGCCCTGGAGGCGGTGCTCGACCTCTCCTCCCAGATGGCGGACGAGGACCGCAACGACATCCGGATCGAGGGCGCGCTGGCCAAGCTCATCGCCTCCGAGCTGGGCTGGCGCATGGCCGACGAACTGGTCCAGATCCGCGGCGGCCGCGGCTTCGAGACGGCGGCTTCGCTCGCCGCCCGGGGCGAGAAGGCCGTCCCCGCCGAGCAGGTCCTGCGCGACCTGCGGATCAACCGCATCTTCGAGGGCTCGACGGAGATCATGCACCTGCTGATCGCGCGTGAGGCCGTCGACGCCCACCTCTCGGTCGCCGGCGACCTGATCGACCCCGACAAGTCCCTTCAGGACAAGGCGAGGGCGGGCGCGAACGCGGGCGTCTTCTACGCCAAGTGGCTGCCGAAGCTGGTCGCGGGACCGGGCCAACTGCCCTCCTCGTACGCGGAGTTCAAGCACGAGGTCGACCTCTCCCCGCATCTGCGGCATGTCGAGCGGCACTCCCGCAAGCTCGCCCGCTCGACCTTCTACGCCATGTCCCGCTGGCAGGGCCGGATGGAGACCAAGCAGGCCTTCCTCGGCCGGATCGTCGACATCGGCGCGGAGCTGTTCGCGATGAGCGCGGCCTGCGTACGCGCCGAACTGCTGCGCTCGCGCGGCGAGAACGGCCGGGAGGCCTACCAACTCGCCGACGCCTTCTGCCGCCAGTCCCGGATCCGCGTCGACGAGCTCTTCGGCCGGCTGTGGAGCAACACCGACGACGTGGACGGCAAGGTCGTCAAGGGCGTCATGGGCGGCGCCTACGAGTGGCTGGAGCAGGGCATCGTCGACCCGTCCGGGGAAGGCCCCTGGATCGCCGACACCACACCGGGACCCAGCGAGCGGGCGAACGTCCACCGCCGCATCCGCTGAGCGGGCGCCGGGACGTGACTTCGCCACGGTGCGCGAAGTCACGTCCCGGCGGCGCCCCCGCCTCCCGGCGCCCTCCTGGTCAGCACCCGGACCACGTTCGTGGGAACGGTGATCACCCGGCTCCTGGCCCGGGCGGCCACCGCCAGTTCGACCCAGCGCGGCATCGGATCCGGCGGCAGGGCGGCGCCGGCCCGCAGCTCGAGACGCCTGATGAGCTGCGACTCCAGCTGCCACAACGCGATGTCCAGGCCGCCCTCGGGGACGTCGTACGACAGCGTCCGCGTGAACTCGGACTCCGTGTTCACCGAGATGGTCGACCTGGTGAGCCGGGACCACTGCGCGCTGGCCTGCGCGGCGAGGAACGAGATGTCCAGCTTCGCCTCGAGCCCGATGGTGGTCGCCAGCTCCCGGGCGGTCTCCTCGCTGACGCCCACGCGGACCGTCCGCTCGTCGGTGAACTGGCTGGGCCCGTCGGTGGACACCACCCACAGCAGCCGCCAGCGCTGCGCGTGGCCCAGCCGGAACGTCAGCACCTCCGAGGCCGTGCCCAGCTGCGACGGGGTCAGCGTGCCGAAGCCTGGCTCCTGCGCGAGCAGCCGACGGGTGAACGCCGGGGCGGAGATGCTGCGCGAGACCAGCCAGGCGGACTGGCGGTGCTGGAGCTCACCGAGCGCCGAACCCACCGACTCGCCCAGGAAGGCGGGCGGTTCACGATGGGTGAGGGCGATGGTGCGCCGGTTCGTGGTCGTGCTCATGGCCGGGATCCGCTCTGCCCGCCCCGGGCGGGCGGCCCGGCGGACTGGTGCAGCGCTCGGTGGTGGATGTCGGCCGCGCACTGCGCGATGGACTCCACCGCCTTGAGCGCGAAGGCGAGATCGCCGGACCGGTCGCCGGTCAGAGTGACCTCGAGGGTCTGGCTCCCCGCGACGGTCACCTTCAACAGCCCGTCGTTGGTGTGCGCCGAGGACGGGTACAGCACGTGCAGGGTCACCGGGACCCGGCCGGCCCAGACCACCTGGCCGGTCACCGCGATCCGGTCGGAGCGGACGACATGGCGCAGCCCGCCGTACTTCGCTATCAGGTCCCGGTCGCGGGCCAGCCGTTCCTGGCCCTCGGGCGAGTCGGTCCAGCCCGGGACCGAGAGCGGCACGGGCCCCCGCGTCCCCGGATCGGGGACCGCGAGAGCCCCGCCCGCCGAGTCCGCCGAGCCCTGCGGCCCCTCGGTCACGATCAGGTTCTCCGCCGTCAGCTCGTAGTAGTGCCGGTCGCCCCGGACGAACAGGAAGTGCCGGGCCGACGCGAATCCACGGCTGTCCGTGCCCAGGCTGGCGAAGAAGAAGTCGTGGTTGTGCCCCTCGGCGTTCACCGTGTCCCGGTATCCCTCGATGTCCCCGGGACTCAGATTGCGCAGCTGGTTGGGATGGTGACTGTGCCAGCTGCCCAGATGCTCGATCTCGGGGTACCGCTGCTCCAGCCGCCGGAACTCCTGGATCTGGAACTCGGTGTCGCCGCGGTGGAACGTGGGCGTGCGGTCGGCCCGCGGCCCGTCGTCGATGTAGTCCACGACGTGCAGTTCCAGCCGCTCCATCGCCGCATGGCGCTCGTCCAGGCGCTCGGAACGCTTCGTGCCCCGGATGAACCCGACGTACTTGCCGCCCACCTCCACCTTCGGATGACCGAGGATCTCCTGCGTGAAACGCTGCGTCAGCCGCGGCCGTACGAAGACCCGCAGCGTGGCTGGGCATTTCTTCCGGGCTGTTCCGAACATCTCCACCGTCCTCACTCGCTGCCCGTGTCGGGCTCGGTGGCCGGTCCACAGGTGAGATGGCACCCGGTGAGCGGCCGGAGCAGGATGCGCGTGTTGTCGTACGAATTGCCGAAGAGGCCTTCGACCCGGCGGATGCCGACGGTCAGCCAGTTGAAACTCGGCTGGAGCAGATACCGCGAACGGCGGCCGCCCAGCAGCGAGAGCACGTAGTGGGCGTGGTAGGAGGCCACGATGGAGATGTCGGCGGCCAGCCCGGACGCCGCGAAGTCGGTATCACCCAGGCCGTAGATCCGCTGCTGTTCCTCGTCGGTGAGTTCAAGCCAGTCGTCGAGGTCCAGGCCCCGGTCCATGCAGAACTTCAGCTTGCAGTCGTGGCAACCGGTCTCGCCCGGCAGATAGGCGTAGACCTCGCCGCCCAGTCCGGTGCGGAACACCATGCCGAAGACGCACGGGACACGGCTGCGCACACACAGCTCGTTGACGTAGTTGCGGGCCACGGCGTCGTCGACCGCGCACACCACGAGGGTCGCCCCGGCGATCTCCCGCTCGATCTCGGGGGACCTGGTCACGTCGTGCGCGAAGGGGTCGACCCTGCTCGCCGGGTTGCGGTCCACGAGCCATTCGGCGGCGATGTCGGTCTTGAGCCGCCCGAGGTCGCTGCGCCGCGCCGGATGCTTGACCAGGTTCTCCGGCTGCAGCACATCGGGGTCGAACAGCGCCCAGTCCCGGATGCCGCACATGGCCAGGCGCTCCATGACCACGGCGCCTCCGCTGCCCAGGCCGACCAGGACGATCCTGGCCCGGCCCAGTTCGGAGGTGTCGAGGAGATAGTCGATGCGGGATGTGTCGAGCACCGCGTCAGCGGTCATACCAGGACCTCCTCAGATGCCCGGCGGCCCCGGTCAGTGGGGCTGCTGCGGGCCCGGCCATACCTGCCGGTCGACCCAGATCTCGTACTTGTTGAGCCAGATCGCCGCCTTCGCGACCACGGCGGCCGCCGAGAAGAAGGAGGACCACTGCCTGCGACGCATCACGCAGATCGTGCCGTCCGCGTACATGTGCGGGTTCTTCACCGGCGTCCAGCCGTGCGGCCAGACCTGCGGAAGGCTGTGCGGATAGCCGTCGGGCAGATCGATCCAGATGCCGTACTGGGTGCCGGTGAACGTCCGCAGCGAACCCCTGGCGACCGCCCACGTGCCCGCGCGCGGAGTCGTGGAGTCCAGGACGAACCGGGGGAAGTGCAGCGCCAGGATGCGTCTCTCCTCGGCCAGCCGGCCGCCCACCGGGTCGGCGCCGATGACCAGGCTGCGGGTGACCTTGATGTCCCCTGCCCCGCCCGCCATGTCAGGGCCTGCCCGTCCGGGAGTACTCCCCCTTCTGGTCGGCGATGCCGACGATCGGCTTGTTGATGAACCCGGCGGGTGACTTTCCGGCGGCATAGATGTTGCCGTCCTCACCGACCTCCACGAGGTCGTTGTCACCCAGCGATGACAGCAGTTGCTCCGCCTCTGCGCGGCTCGTCATCAGAACCCCCCGATCGATCCGCAGATCCTGGCCGAAAGCTAGCGGCATAGATAGGTGAAGTGCCAACGAAATAGACCAAATAATCCGTAGAGGAAACAATGCGAAAAACTTCGTACGGCGGACGATATGAAATGCACTCCGTCGACCAAGTTCGGCCCGGCGCGGTGGGGCGTACGCGACCGGTCGCCCTTCCCGGGGGACACCCCGGTCCTGCCGCGCACCGGTTGCGGCAACAATGGGGGGATGAGTGACAGTCCAGCCCCCCTCGCCGACCCGCACCTCGTCTACGACCCGGTCGCGGGCGACGGCCCGAAGGACGTGGTGATCCTCGGCTCCACCGGTTCGATCGGCACCCAGGCCATCGACCTCGTGCTGCGCAACCCGGACCGCTTCCGGGTGACCGGCCTGTCCGCCAACGGCGGCCGGGTCGCCCTTCTCGCCGAGCAGGCCCGCAGGCTGCGGGTGCGGACCGTCGCGGTGGCCCGCGAGGACGTCGTGGCGGCGCTGCGCGAGGCACTCGCCGCCGAGTACGGGACGGGGGAGCCGCTCCCCGAGATCCTGGCCGGCCCGGAGGCCGCCACCCGGCTCGCCGCCTCCGACTGCCACACCGTCCTCAACGGCATCACGGGCTCCATCGGCCTCGCGCCCACCCTCGCCGCCCTGGAGGCGGGCCGCACCCTCGCGCTCGCCAACAAGGAGTCGCTCATCGTCGGCGGCCCGCTGGTCAAGGCGCTCGCCGAGCCCGGCCAGATCATCCCGGTGGACTCCGAGCACGCGGCCCTCTTCCAGGCCCTGGCCGCCGGCACCCGCGCGGAGGTGCGCAAGCTGGTCGTCACCGCCTCCGGCGGCCCCTTCCGAGGCCGCACGAAGCGGCAGCTGGCGAACGTGACGGTCGAGGAAGCCCTCGCCCACCCCACCTGGTCCATGGGACCGGTGATCACGATCAACTCCGCGACCCTGGTCAACAAGGGCCTGGAAGTCATCGAGGCGCACCTTCTCTACGACATTCCCTTCGACCGCATTGAGGTCGTCGTGCATCCCCAGTCGTATGTCCACTCGATGGTGGAGTTCACGGACGGATCGACGCTGGCCCAGGCGACGCCCCCCGACATGCGAGGGCCGATCGCCGTCGGTCTGGGCTGGCCCCGGCGCGTCCCCGACGCGGCGCCCGCCTTCGACTGGAGCACGGCGTCGACGTGGGAGTTCTTCCCGCTCGACGACGAGGCCTTCCCCTCCGTGAACCTCGCCCGGCATGTCGGCGAGCTCGCGGGCACGGCCCCGGCGGTGTTCAATGCCGCCAACGAGGAGTGTGTGGAGGCGTTCCGCAAGGGCGCGCTCCCGTTCAACGGGATCATGGAGACCGTCACCCGGGTCGTGCAGGAGCACGGCACGCCGGCGACGGGAACTTCACTCACCGTGTCGGACGTCCTCGAAGCGGAGACCTGGGCACGGGCCCGGTCCCAGGAACTGACGGCTACCGCGGAGGCGCGTGCATGACAGCCCTGATGATGATCCTCGGCATAGTCGTCTTCGCGGTCGGCCTGCTGATCTCGATCGCCTGGCACGAACTGGGACACCTGTCCACGGCCAAGCTCTTCGGCATCCGGGTGCCGCAGTACATGGTCGGCTTCGGCCCGACGATCTTCTCGCGGAAGAAGGGCGAGACCGAGTACGGCGTCAAGGCGATCCCCTTCGGCGGCTACATCCGCATGATCGGCATGTTCCCGCCGGGCGACGACGGCCGGATCACGGCCCGCTCCACCTCACCCTGGCGCGGCATGATCGAGGACGCCCGCTCGGCCGCGTACGAGGAGCTCCAGCCGGGCGACGAGACGCGCATGTTCTACACGCGCAAGCCGTGGAAACGGGTCATCGTGATGTTCGCGGGCCCGTTCATGAACCTGGTGCTCGCGGTGGGCCTGTTCCTCACCGTCCTGATGGGCTTCGGCATCCAGCAGCAGACCACCACCGTCAGCTCGGTCTCCCCCTGCGTCATCTCGCAGAGTCAGAACCGCGACGAGTGCAAGTCGACCGACCCGGCCTCCCCGGCCGCGGCCGCCGGCATGAAGCCGGGCGACAAGATCGTCTCCTTCGCCGGTGAGAGGACGGACGACTGGAACACGCTCTCCGACCTGATCCGGGTCAGCGCCGGCAAGGAGGTCGCCATCGTCGTCGACCGGGACGGCAAGGAACTGACCCTGCACACGACGATCGCCACCAACCAGGTCGCCAAGAAGGACTCCGACGGGACGTACGTCCAGGGCGAGTACATCAAGGCCGGCTTCCTCGGCTTCAGCGCGGCCACCGGCGTCGTCAGGCAGGACTTCGGCGACTCCGCGTCCTGGATGACCGACCGGGTGGGGGAGGCCGTCGACTCCATCGCCGCCCTCCCCGGCAAGATCCCGGCCCTGTGGAACGCCGCCTTCGACGGCGCCCCCCGCGAGCCCGACTCACCCATGGGCGTGGTCGGCGCGGCCCGCGTCGGCGGTGAGATCTTCACCCTCGACATCCCGGCCTCGCAGCAGCTGGCCATGGCCGTGATGCTGGTCGCGGGCTTCAACCTCTCCCTGTTCCTCTTCAACATGCTCCCGCTGCTCCCGCTGGACGGCGGGCACATCGCGGGCGCCCTGTGGGAGTCCCTGCGCCGCAACCTGGCCAAGGTCCTGCGCAGGCCGGACCCGGGCCCGTTCGACGTGGCGAAGCTGATGCCGGTGGCGTACGTGGTGGCGGGCATCTTCATCTGCTTCACGGTGCTGGTCCTCATCGCGGACGTGGTGAACCCCGTGCGCATCTCGTAGCCACCTTCACGTCACACGTGGTTCGCGGCGGCCCGGGACGATACGTTCCGGGCCGCCTTCCATCGAGTGGGTTTGACGGCCGTGATGTGCTCGCGCCCGGGGCGGTGCCGTAATCTCGAAGCCTGGAACCCGCCTTCGACGGGACCTGGACCTTGATCCACGACTTGGGGTTGCACAGCAGATGACTGCGATTTCTCTCGGCATGCCGTCCGTTCCGACCAGGGTTGCCGAGCGCCGCAAGAGCCGGCAGATCCAGGTCGGGTCCGTGGCGGTCGGCGGAGACGCGCCGGTGTCCGTGCAGTCGATGACGACGACGCGTACCTCCGACATCGGCGCCACCCTCCAGCAGATCGCGGAGCTGACGGCGTCCGGCTGTCAGATCGTCCGGGTGGCCTGTCCCACGCAGGACGACGCGGACGCTCTCGCGACGATCGCGCGCAAGTCGCAGATCCCGGTGATCGCGGACATTCATTTCCAGCCGAAGTACGTGTTCGCCGCGATCGAGGCGGGTTGTGCGGCGGTGCGGGTGAATCCGGGCAACATCAAGCAGTTCGACGACAAGGTCAGGGAGATCGCCCAGGCGGCGAAGGAGCACGGCACTCCGATCCGTATCGGTGTCAACGCCGGCTCGCTGGACCGTCGTCTGCTGCAGAAGTACGGCA
>NZ_JBIWMA010000011.1:0-290956 GCF_044766465.1 Streptomyces sp. NPDC102259
TTCTTCGCTGCGGCGGGCATCGACCGCATCGAACGGGTCCTGACCGACAACGCCTGGCCCTACCGCAAGAGCTTCGCCTGGCGTCAGGCGCTGGCCGACCTCGGTGCGGCCGGCACTACCGGCCGCAGACCAACGGCAAGGTCGAACGCTTCAACCGCACCCTGCTCGACGAGTGGGCCTACCTGCGGCCCTACACCAGCAACACCGAACGCACCGAGGCCCTGGCAGACTTCCTGCACACCTACAACCACCACCGCTGCCACACCGCTCTCGGCGGCCAGCCACCCATCAGCCGCGTCAACAACGCTGCGGGTCAATACAACTAGGGCCTGGCGGGGGAGTGGCCGGCCGCCTCCGGGACAGCTGGAAGGGGCCCTGCCGGGATCGGCAGGGCCCCTTCGCGTGCCTTGTGCGAGCCGGTGCGCCGGGAGCCGGTGGCGTCGCGAGGTGCGCGGTCACCGCGGGTGCGTCCCCCGAAGGGCCCTCACCCGCGTGGCCCCCGAGAACAGGCCCCCGTCGGGTCCGGGCCACCAGGATGCCGCCATGGGTATACGCATGCTCCACCGCCGGAAGGCCCACGCACGCGTTCACGCCACGGCGGCCGCGGACTCGCGCTCGGGGCCCGGCGCGGCTTCCCGGACGCGGCCGCGCCCCGCCCTCGCGCCCGGCGCCGCCATCCCTCGCATCCCGTGGACCCCCGCCACGGCCCTGCGTGCGGCCGCCGCACGGCTCCGCGGTCCGGCTCTCACCCGGGTTGCGCCCCGATCGCTGCCTCGGTTGCTGCCCCAGGTCCTGCCCCAGGTCCTGGCCAGGGTCCTGGCCCGGTTCCTCGCCGGGTTCGTTCCCCGCGACGACAGCGGGCGGCGCCTGTGGGCCGACGCGGTACGCGGTCACCTGGTCCTGGCGCTCGACGTCCTCGGCCGACTCCGTGGACCCCGTACGGTCCGTCGCATCCCGCTCTTCGTCGTGACGGCGACCCCCTTCACCGAACGCCCGGGCGACTCCGCCGCACACTGACCCGGTCCGCCGCCCCGTCCGTGTCCGCGTCCACTGCCCCGACCGCGTCCGCCTCCGCTGCCGCGTCCGGCTGCCCGGCGCCGGCATCCGGGGCGGCCGGACGAGCCGGGCGGACGGGACGGGCCGGGCGCCACAGCCGCACGCAGACCGCGTACAGCAGCACCCCCAGCACCAGCCCCGCGCCCGCCCCGAAGCACAGCGTCGGGATCAGCTCCCACGGCTTCGCCTCCCGCGACCCCCAGTACTCCCACCACCGCGTCGCCCGCCGCACCGCCGCGACCAGCGCGCACCCGCCGATCACGGCGCCCGCCCACCACCGGTCCCGCACCGACAGCACCGCGACCCCCACCGGCTCGCCGGCCGGCGCCCGGCGCAGCGCGTACGTCACGAACGCGGCGATCACGACCGCGGCCACGGCCGAACCCCCGTACTGGAGGTACCAGTACAGAGGCGATCCGGCGATGTCCTCGCCGAGGACCGGGAACAGCCGCATGCCCCAGCGGTCCAGGTGCGTGAACGCGTCCCACACCACATGGGTCAGCGCGCCGAGCGCCGCCGAGACGTACCACCACAGGGCGGTGACCGGCCGTACACGCGCGCGTGGCGCCCCGCAGCGGGTCAGCGTGGCCGCCCGGCCCTGCCGGGACCGCGGCAGCAGCGCCACCAGCGGCTCGCGCACCAGCAGCCAGAGCCCCACCAGCACCCAGGCGACGACCACGTCGATCGTGAACACGCCGGGGAGGGAGTGCGTGACGTCGCCGAACTCCATGGCCCCGGACAGGACACTCGCCGCGTAGTAGGTCATGTCGGGAGCGAAGGAACCCGCCAGGAGGGCGGCCGGAACCAGAGGCCCGCGGCCGGTGCCGTCGGCGCGCACGGCGGGTAGCACGGCCGCCGCGTGACTCAGGGTGAACGGCAACGGGGCTCCCCGGGGCGAACGTTGACGGGCCGGGCGGCCCGGTGATCTACGACGTCCAGTATGCGGGGCACGGTTCCAGGCCAACCGCACATGGCCGGCTGGTGAAAACGGCACCCGAACGGGTGCCGGTGCAAAAGAAGTTGTCGTAGGGTCGCCTGGGTCGGCGTGCCCGAGGGCGCGTCGAACGCAAGAGCGGAGCAGGGCGAACCGCCCATGGGTGCAACCCTCGGGGCGGGTTGATCGTCACAACGGTGACGGCGGCCGTAGCGGCGACGGCCACGACAGTGGCAACAGCCGCAACGGCAGGGTGCAGGCGAAGAGACGGGCGTACCGCGTCCACGGGAGGGTTCCACTTCATGTCGGCGCATTTCGGCACGAGGCTGCGCAAGGGAGCGGTCAACACGACCGTGGCCGCACTGGCGGTGGCGGCTCTGGCCGCGTCCCAGGCACCGGACGTCACGGCCGACGGCCACGGCAGACAGACCGCCGCCGACACCCCGTCGTCCGCCGAGAGCGGCAGCGGCACCGGTGACAGCGCCACCGGCAACTCGCCGTACTACACGGACCTGCCGCCGCTGAAGAGCCCGAACCCCGCACCGAGCGAGAGCTCCGCCACCACCCCGGCCGCCGGCGGCACCACGGAGGCGGGCATCCCGGCGACCGTCCTGGACGCCTACAAGAAGGCCGAGGCGGAGCTGGCGCAGTCCAAGCCGGGCTGCAACCTGCCCTGGCAACTCCTCGCCGCCATCGGCAAGGTCGAGTCGGGCCAGGCCCGCGGCGGCAACGTGACCGCCGACGGCACCACCATCTCGCCGATCCTCGGCCCGGTCCTCAACGGCGTCGGCTTCGCGAACATCAGCGACACCGACAACGGCGCGTACGACGGCGACAGCACCTACGACCGTGCCGTGGGCCCCATGCAGTTCATCCCGTCGACCTGGGCATGGGCGGGCCGCGACGGCAACGCCGACGGCAAGAAGGACCCCAACAACATCTACGAC
This sequence comes from Streptomyces sp. NPDC102259, assembly GCF_044766465.1. Classification (NCBI taxonomy): domain Bacteria; kingdom Bacillati; phylum Actinomycetota; class Actinomycetes; order Kitasatosporales; family Streptomycetaceae; genus Streptomyces; species Streptomyces sp. NPDC102259. The sequence continues at coordinate 2,938 of NZ_JBIWMA010000011.1, forward strand.
GCCGCGCTCGCCGCAGGCCACTACCTGTGCCGTTACGACTGGGACATGTCGGCCACGTCCGGGATGCGCAGCGCGATCCTCAGCTACAACAACTCGACGGACTACCTGAACACCGTCCTGTCGTGGCTGGAGTACTACCGCAAGGGCACGCACGAGATCCCCGACGGCACCGGCACCGTGCCCGACAACCGCAGCGACGACGACAGCGGCTACACGCCCGCCTCGCCGTCCACCCCGTCGACGCCCAGCACACCCAGTACGCCGAGCACGCCGTCGACCCCCGACAAGCCCAGCGCGCCGGCGACACCCAGCACCCCGACGCCGACCCCAACGCCGACCGACACGGTCGGCCACCTCGAGGACGCGGGCACGGCGAGTCTCACCGCCATGGCGGGCGACGCGTTCACCGACCGCGTCAGCACCCGCGCGGAGACGGCCGCAGGCAAGGCCGTCGCCAAGGTCCGGATCCGCTTCACCATCGTCGGCGACACCGACGCCACGTTCACCGGCGGCGAGAGCGTCGCCACGGTCGTCACCGGCGCCACCGGCATCGCCCTCGCACCCGCCCTCCAGGCGGGGGAGAAGACCGGCGGCTTCACCGTCCGCGCCACGGTCGTGGGTCGCACGCTCTCCGCACTTGACTACAAGGCCACCGTCACCGCCCGCGCCGCCGACACCCTCGCCCGCACCAGCGGCACCACGCTGACCTGCACCGCCGGCGGCGAGTTCGCCGACCTGGTCGAGGTGAAGGCCACCTACAAGGGCGCCGTGGCGGACAAGGTCGCGGCCACCGCCACCCTGATCAGGTCGGCCGACGACACGACCGTGAACGACAAGGGCCCCTACTTCAAGGACGCCGCCGGCAACCCCGTGCGCGCCCTGGACCTCCAGACGGACGCGAACGGCCTGCTGCAGCTGCCCAAGCTGTACGCGGACGACACCGCCGGCGCCTATCTGCTCCGCATCACCACCACGGGCGGAGCGACCCTGACGGTGGAACTCACCGTCACGGCCGCCGCGACCACGACGCCCAGTCCGACGCCCAGCGAGTCCGAGTCGACGACCGCCGACTCGTAACCCTTCCCAGGTCCCGGATCCCAGGTCCAGTTCCAGGTCCCAGGTTCCAGGACCCCGCTGCGGACCCTTCCGCGCACGACGACGGCGGCGCCCCTGTCTCCCCAGGGGCGCCGCCGTCGTGTGCGACGTGTTCTCATCTCGCCCGCCCGTTGCTACCGTGCCCGACCTGACGTCCCGTCAGCTCCGGGAGGACCGTATGCGTGCCCTGATCGCCGCCGCGACCGGTCTCGCCGTCGCGCTCGCCCTGGTCCTCACACTCGCCGCACTGGGCACACCGGCCGGCCAGACCTCCCCGAAGCCACTGCTGACGACGGTCCCCGCACACCCGTAGACGCCCCGCCCGCCGTTCCGCCCGCGAAGGAGGCCGAGATGCGCCGCAAGGCCAGCCTGATCCTGCTCGCCCTCGCCGTGTTCTTCGCGGCGCTGTCCCCCCTGCTGCGCTGGTACGCCTACCCGCGCCTGGCCAAGATCCCGGCGAACGAATACCAGACCATGGTCCTGGAGGCCAAGAACGCCACCCTCCTCGACTACGGCAGCATGACCGCCCGCACCGTCCCCAAGGTCACCATCGTGCAGACCCTCAAGGGCGACGTGCAGGCCTCCGAGAAGATCGAGAAGACGGCCGGCCGGGACGTCGTCGTCTGGGACGGCCTCTCCTACGTCCAAGGGCCCGACGGCAAGATGGTCTCCAAGGTCCCCGAGCGGTACATCTTCGACGCCCACACCCAGGAACCCGTGCACGCCACCGGCGAGATGGTCGACGGCGACCCGGTGCGCCGGGAGGGCATCGAGTTCAAGTGGCCCTTCCTGACGGAGAAGCGGGACTACGAGTACTTCGACGCGCAGACCCGCACCACGGCCCCCATCCACTACAAGGGCACCCAGACCTTCCGCGGCCTGGAGGTCTACTACTTCGAGCAGACCGTCCCCTGGACCAAGGTCGCCATGCCCAGGACGATGCCGGTCGAAGGCATCACCCCGGAGACCGTCGCCGGCACCGGCACCACCCGCTGGTACACCACGGTCCGCAAGTTCTGGGTCGAACCCGTCACCGGCGCGCCCGTCAACGGCGAGGAGATCCACCAGGAGGAACTCCGCGGCGGCACCCTGCTCGGCGGCCGCGCCAAGGTCACCGCCTTCGCCGGGCACGTGAAGATGCGCGAGGACTACATCGAGCACACCGTGTCCGTGATCAAGTCCAACCGCACCCTGGTCCTGCTGCTGACCGCCTACCTGCCCTGGAGCTTCCTCCTGCTCGGCGCCCTCCTGATGTCCCTCTCCCTCTACCTGGAGGCCCGCGCCCGCCGCCCGGACGGACCCACCGCCGCCGAGCCCGCCGCACCGCAGCCCGTCACCGCCTGAGCCGCGCGTTGGTGAACCGCGTCGGCTCGGCCCCGGCCGGATCCTCGGGCCACGGATGCTTCGGATACCGGCCGCGCAACTCCGCCCGCACCCCCTTGTAGCCGTCCCTCCAGAAGGAGGCGAGGTCGGCCGTGACGGCCGCGGGCCGCCCGGCCGGCGACAGCAGATGCACCAGCAACGGCACCCCGGCGACCCGCGGCGACTCCTGGAGCCCGAACATCTCCTGCAACTTCACCGCGAGGACCGGCCGCTCCGCATCCGCGTAGTCGATGCGGATCCTGGACCCGCTCGGCACGGTGATCCGCTCCGGCGCCAACTCCTCCAACCGAGCCGCCTCGCCGGAAGCCCAGGGCAGCAGCCGCCCGAGCGCCTCCCCGGCATCGATCCGCCCGAGATCGCTCCGCCGCCGGGCTCGGCTCAGCTCCGGCTCCAGCCACTCGTCCACACGCGCGAGCAGCGACGCGTCACCGACGTCGGGCCACGGCTCGCCCAGATGCCACCGCAGGAACGCCAGCCGCTGCCGCAGGACGCCCGCGTCCGGCGACCACCGCAGCAGCCGCAGCCCGTCCCTCTCCAGCCCCTCGACCAGCGCACCGCGCACCAGCCCGGCGTCGGCGTCCCGGAGCGGACGCACCGCCAGCTCCACCGCCCCCAGCCGCTCCACCCGCCGCGCCACCACATCCCCGTCGGCCCAGTGGACCTCGTCCCCCTCCTCGAGCAGCACACCGGCCGCGAACCGGGCGACCTCCTCGTCCACGACCGCCGCGAGCTGCACACGCGCGTGCCCCTTCCCCACGGGCCGGTCGGCGACGGCGACCGCCAGCCAGGGGGCCCCACGCAGCTCCGTGCCCTCGCGGACCTCGGCCCGGGTGCCCGAGACCATGAGGTAGGAACCCCCGTCGGCCCTGGCGAGCCGCTCCGGGAAGGCGAGCGCGACGACGAGCCCGGCGAGGGCGTCGGAACCGGCACGGTCTCCGCCTGCGCTCCCTCCCGCGACGGTGGGGCCGGCCGACGCCGAGCCCTCGACGACGGCCCGCAACCGGCGCACCTCCGCCCGCCACCGCGAACCGTAGGCGTCACCCCCGCGCCGCGCGGACCGCAACGCGGCGGCCAGATCGTCGCCGTACTCCCGCGGGGCCTCCTCGCTCAACAGCGCGACCACCTCGACGGCCCGCTCCACCCCCACCGACGCGGCCCCGTCCAGCAGAGCCCGACCCAACCGGGGGTGCAATCCCAGCCGGGCCAGCCGCTTCCCCCGCGCCGTGGCCCGCCCCGCGGCGTCCACCGCCCCGATCGCCGTCAGCAAGGACCTCGCGGCCGCCATCGCCCCAGCCGGCGGCGGATCCAGCAACGCCAGCCCGGAAGCGTCCGGATCCCCCCAGCACGCCGCCTGAAGGGCGAACGCCGTCAGGTCGGCCACCCTGATCTCCGGAGCCGGGAACGACGGCAGACGGGCATCCTCCGCCTCCGCCCAGCACCGGTACACCGCACCCGGCGCCTCCCGCCCGGCCCGCCCCGCCCGCTGCCGGCCCGCCGCCTGCGAGGCCCGGACCGTCGCCAGCGCGCTCAGCCCGCGCGCGTGGTCCACCCGCGGCTCCCGCGCCAGCCCCGAGTCGACGACCACCCGCACCCCGGGCACCGTCAGCGAGGACTCCGCCACGGAGGTCGCCAGAACCACCCGCCGCCGCTCCCCGGGAGCCAGCACCGCGTCCTGCACGGCCGCCGGCGCCCGCCCGTGCACCTGGAGCACGTCCACCCCGGCCGGGCTCCCGAGAAGCCCCGCGACCCGAGCGATCTCCCCGACGCCCGGCAGGAAGCACAACACGTCCCCCGACCGCTCGGCCAACGCCCGCCGCACCACCGACGCGACGTGCGCCAACAACGCGGGATCCACCCGCATGCCGTGCGGCGGCCGCACGGGACGGGCCGCAGGCGCCCAGACCACCTCGACGCCGAAGACCGAACCATGGGCCTCCACCACCGGCGCCCCGCCCAGCAGCCGCGCCCAGCCCGCCGTGTCCGTCGTCGCCGAGGCCGCCACCAGCCGCAGCTCCGGCCGCAGCGTCTCGCGCACGTCCCACAGAAAAGCGGCCGAGGTGTCCGCGTCGAGATGCCGCTCGTGACACTCGTCCAGCACCACCACATCGACGCCCGACAGCTCCTGGTCGCGCTGAAGACGCTGAAGCAGCACACCGGTCGTGACGACCTCCACGCGCGTGTGCCGCCCGACGACCCGCTCCCCGCGCACCGTGTGGCCCACGCTCTCCCCGGGCCGCTCACCCAGCAGCCACGCCATCCGCCGGGCCGCCGCCCGCACCGCGATCCGCCGCGGCTCGGCCACGAGCACCCGGCGCGCCGGCCCCTCGCCCAGCAGCCCCGCCAGCGCGAGCGGCACCAGCGTCGTCTTGCCCGTACCGGGCGGCGCGGCCAGGACGGCCGCGCCGTGGCCGTCCAGGGCGTCGTTCAGGGCGGGCAGGGCGGCCCGCACGGGCAGCGAGTCCAGGGCGTCGTCACGGGGGATCACGCCCCCAGTGTCGTACGCCCCCGAGAACCACCTGCACGAACCACCTGCACGCGCGCGTGCGCGTGCAGGTGTCGCGCGTGCAAATGCGCGCAGGCAGGTGTGCAGGGGGGAGGAGAGGAGGGACGGGGGAAGGACGGAGCGGGGAAGGCGACCCGCTAGTCCCGCTCGCAGACGAAGACGGCCGTCCCCGGGATCAGGTTCCCGCGCAGCGGGGACCAGCCGCCCCACTCCGAGGAGTTCCAGGCCGGCCACTCCGGCTCGACCAGGTCCACCAGCCGGAAACCGCCCGCCACGATGTCGCGGACCCGGTCGCCCAGCGTCCGGTGGTGCTCCACGTACACCGCGCGGCCCTGGTCGTCCTGCTCGACGTAGGGAGTGCGGTCGAAGTAGGACGAGGACACGGTCAGCCCCTCCGGGCCCGGCTCGTCCGGGAACGCCCAGCGGATCGGGTGGGTCGCCGAGAACACGAAACGGCCCCCCGGCCGCAGCACCCGCCGCACCTCCTTCAGCACCAGCACCGGGTCGGCCACGAAGGGCAGCGCCCCGTACGCCGAGCAGGCCAGGTCGAAGGAGGCGTCCGCGAAGGGCAGCGCGCCCGCGTCGGCGCACACCAGCGGGAACGACGCGCCGATGCGCAGCGCGTGCTGGAGCTGGCGGTGCGAGAGGTCCAGAGCGACCGGACGCGCGCCCTGCTCGGCCAGCCAGCGCGCGCACTGCGCCGCGCCGGCGCCGATCTCCAGGACCGACTTCCCCTTCAGTTCCTCCGGCGGCCCGAGCAGCTCCGCCTCCACCTCGTCCAGTCCCTCGGGACCCCACACGAAGCGGTCGTCGCCGAGGAAGGTGCCGTGCTCGATCTGGTATTCGTCCGCGTTGCGGTCCCACCAGCCCCGGTTGGCCCGGGAGCTCTCGGCGACGTCGGCGTCACGTCGGGTGGCTTCCGGCTCGAAGGCCGGCTCGGACGATGCGGGCTCTTGGATGATCGGCTCCCTCGTCGTACTCTTCCGTGCAACCCGCCCGGCGGTGTCACCCGAGGTGTCACCGAAGGGGCTTCCTGCGGCCTGCGTGACCTCAGGAGAAGGGTTGTGTGCCGGGTATGCGGCGATCCGCCCCGGGTGTGCGCCTTCGCGCATTGACCCGGCCCGGCTGCCCCCGTATGCTACAAGTTGCGCTGTGGGCCTGCGCACCTCAGACGTAGCAGGCTGCGCTCGCATCTGTTGTATGTCCCCTCGGTTCTCGAGGTGCCATCACCAGTTCTCTGGTGAGGTGCTTCCTAAGCTGTCCGGCTTCTTCAGGGCGATCACGGGCTTCCGGCGTAGCAGTACCTACGACTCACTGTCCGTACCGGAGCCCTTTCCCACATGACGAGCAGCACCGAGACCACCGCCACCACCCCGCAGGTTGCGGTCAACGACATCGGTGACGAGGAAGCATTCCTCGCCGCTATCGACGAGACGATCAAGTACTTCAACGATGGTGACATCGTCGACGGCGTCATCGTCAAGGTTGACCGGGACGAGGTTCTCCTCGACATCGGTTACAAGACCGAAGGTGTCATCCCGAGCCGCGAGCTCTCGATCAAGCACGACGTCGACCCCAATGAGGTCGTCGCCGTCGGTGACGAGATCGAAGCCCTCGTTCTCCAGAAGGAGGACAAGGAAGGCCGCCTGATCCTCTCGAAGAAGCGCGCCCAGTACGAACGCGCCTGGGGCACCATCGAGAAGATCAAGGAAGAGGACGGCATCGTCACCGGTACCGTCATCGAGGTCGTCAAGGGTGGTCTCATCCTCGACATCGGCCTCCGTGGCTTCCTGCCGGCTTCCCTCGTCGAGATGCGCCGCGTCCGCGACCTCCAGCCCTACGTGGGCAAGGAGCTCGAGGCCAAGATCATCGAGCTGGACAAGAACCGCAACAACGTGGTTCTGTCCCGCCGTGCCTGGCTGGAGCAGACCCAGTCCGAGGTCCGCCAGACCTTCCTCACGACCCTCCAGAAGGGTCAGGTCCGCTCCGGCGTGGTCTCCTCGATCGTCAACTTCGGTGCCTTCGTGGACCTGGGTGGCGTCGACGGTCTGGTCCACGTCTCCGAGCTTTCCTGGAAGCACATCGACCACCCCTCCGAGGTTGTCGAGGTCGGCCAGGAAGTCACCGTCGAGGTCCTCGACGTCGACATGGACCGCGAGCGTGTCTCCCTGTCGCTGAAGGCGACCCAGGAAGACCCGTGGCAGCAGTTCGCCCGCACGCACCAGATCGGGCAGGTTGTTCCCGGTAAGGTCACGAAGCTCGTTCCGTTCGGTGCGTTCGTGCGCGTCGACGAGGGCATCGAGGGTCTGGTCCACATCTCCGAGCTGGCCGAGCGCCACGTGGAGATCCCGGAGCAGGTCGTCCAGGTCAACGACGAGATCTTCGTCAAGGTCATCGACATCGACCTCGAGCGCCGCCGCATCAGCCTCTCGCTGAAGCAGGCCAACGAGTCCTTCGGTGCCGACCCGGCCTCGGTCGAGTTCGACCCGACCCTGTACGGCATGGCCGCGTCCTACGACGACCAGGGCAACTACATCTACCCCGAGGGCTTCGACCCCGAGACCAACGACTGGCTCGAGGGCTTCGAGTCGCAGCGTGAGGTCTGGGAGAACCAGTACGCCGAGGCGCAGACGCGCTTCGAGCAGCACCAGGCTCAGGTCATCAAGTCCCGCGAGGCGGACGAGAAGGCCGCTGCCGAGGGTGGCGACGCGGCGAGTGCCGCGCCGGCCGCGTCCGGTGGCAGTGGCGGTGGCGGTTCCTACTCCTCCGAGGGTGCCGACACGTCCGGCGCGCTGGCCTCGGACGAGGCGCTCGCCGCTCTGCGCGAGAAGCTGGCCGGGGGCCAGAGCTGAACTCCCCCACAAAGGGAACCCCCAGCCGCTGAGGGCTAGCAGCTAGTCGAGGGCCCGCACCTTTCGAGGTGCGGGCCCTCGGTGCTGCCCGGAAGCGGCATCGCCGTTCACCCCGTGACCGCCCCCGCGCGTCCCCGACCCGGCCGGCCCTCACCCGGTCGCCACGAGAAGTCGGTCAGAGTCACCTGATCAAGGCGCGTGGACCGGGAATGCCCACGGTCCGGCGCGCGTTGGACAGTAGGAACACGAGGGGAGCGGTCCAAGTGCTTGATCCGCAGGGTTTGTACGCATGGGAGCCGAAGGGCCTGGCAGTCGTCGACATGGCGCTGGCCCAGGAGTCGGCCGGACTTGTCATGCTCTACCACTTCGACGGATACATCGACGCGGGCGAGACCGGTGACCAGATCGTCGACCGGCTCCTCGACTCGCTGCCCCACCAACTCGTCGCCCGCTTCGACCACGACCGGCTGGTCGACTACCGCGCCCGCCGCCCGCTGCTGACCTTCAAGCGCGACCGGTGGACCGAGTACGAGGAGCCGACCATCGAGGTGCGGCTCGTACAGGACACCACCGGTGCACCCTTCCTGCTGCTGTCCGGCCCCGAACCGGACGTGGAATGGGAACGCTTCGCCGTCGCCGTCAAGCAGATCGTGGAGCGGCTCGGCGTCCGCCTGGCGGTGAACTTCCACGGCATCCCCATGGGCGTCCCGCACACCCGCCCCGTGGGCCTCACCCCGCACGGCAACCGCACGGACCTCATGCCGGGCCACCGCAGCCCCTTCGACGAGGCCGAGGTCCCCGGCAGCGCCGAGGCGCTCGTCGAGTACCGCCTCATGGAAGCCGGACACGACATCCTGGGCGTCGCCGCGCACGTCCCGCACTACATCGCCCGCTCGGCGTACCCGGACGCGGCCCTGACCGTCCTGGAGGCGATCACGGCGGCCACCGGCCTGGTCCTCCCGGGCATCGCGCACGCCCTGCGCACGGACGCCCACCGGACGCAGACCGAGATCGACCGCCAGATCCAGGAGGGCGACGAGGAACTCACCTCCCTCGTCCAGGGCCTGGAGCACCAGTACGACGCCGCCGCCGGCGCCGAGACCCGCGGCAACATGCTCGCCGAGCCCGTCGACATCCCGTCGGCCGACGAGATCGGGCAGGAGTTCGAGCGGTTCCTCGCCGAGCGCGAGGGCGAAGCCTGAAACAAGCCGACGAGCGTCAGCGAGCGGTAGAGGCAGACGCAGAGGCAGACACAGAGGGCAGACACAGAGGCAGAGGCAGACGCAGAGGTAGAGGCAGTACGCAGGGGCCTGTCGGGTGCATCGTCACCGACAGGCCCTAAGCTTCCGCTCATGCTGAAAGTGGGCCTGACCGGCGGGATCGGCGCCGGCAAGAGCGAGGTGTCACGGCTGCTCGTCGAGTGCGGGGCCGTACTGATCGACGCGGACCGCATCGCGCGCGAGGTCGTCGCGCCGGGCACCCCGGGACTCGCGGCCGTCGCGGACGCGTTCGGCGAGGACGTCCTCGCCCCGGACGGCAGCCTCGACCGCCCCCGCCTGGGCTCGGTCGTCTTCGCCGACCCCGCGAAACTCGCCCTCCTCAACTCGATCGTGCACCCCCTGGTCGGCGCCCGCTCCCGTGAACTCGAGGCGGCCGCCCCCGAGGACGCCGTCGTCGTCCACGACGTCCCCCTCCTCACCGAGAACGCCCTCGGCCCCCTGTACGACGTCGTGGTCGTCGTCGACGCGGCCCCCGAGACCCAGCTCGACCGGCTGGTGCGGCTCCGCGGCATGTCGGAGGAGGACGCCCGCGCGCGGATGGCCGCCCAGGCGACCCGAGACCAGCGCCGGGAGATCGCGGACATCGTGATCGACAACGACGTACCGCTCGCCGAACTCCACCGACGGGTGAAGGACGTGTGGGCCGATCTCACGCGCAGAGCACACGCGCCGCACGGGGCCACACCGGAATAGCGGCCCTCGCTCCGCGCGTTGAACGCATTGAGCAAGGGAAGGATTTTTCCGTGCCCGATACCAGCGGTTCGACCGGACGTACTCCGGAGACACATGTCATCGACTTCCGTGCCGCGGAGCAGCTGCTCGCCGCACGGGACCCGCGGGGCGCGGTGAAGTTGCTCGACAAGGTCATTGCCGCGCACCCCGAGAACACCGCCGCCCGGCTGCTGCGCGCGCGTGCCTTCTTCGCCGCCGCCCAACTGCGGCCTGCCGAGCTGGAGTTCACCATCGTCCTGGAGCGCGAGCCGGACAACGCCTTCGCGCACTTCGCGCTCGGCCGCACCTATGAGCGGCAGGGCCGTGGTGACCAGGCCAAGCGCCACTTCCGGCTGGCCGCGGCACTGGACCCGAACCCGCAGTACCTCAAGGCCGCGCGCTTCGAAAGCTGACAACGGCCGGCCTCCGGCTGCTGGACCACTGGGCCGCTGGACCACCAGGCAACCGAGCCGCTGGATCAGTGGGCCACCGAGCTGCTGGGGCAGCGGGTCACCGAGCCGCTCGGTCAGCGGGCAACCGAGCTGCTGGGTCAGCGGGCCACCGGGCTTCAAGGGTGACGATGCTCGGGCGGCCGGTACGGCGGGATGTCGCGGCCCGGCTGGTAGTGGGGGCCCTGCCGCCGATGCCTGAGGATCATCGTCAGATCGACCGTGATCACCAGCCACAGCACTCCGCACGCGGCCGCCCACCCCGGGCGCCCCACGAGAGCGAACGCGGCCGTCCCGAAGATCGCCCAGGCCAGGCCCCACAGGGTCAGCCACAGACGCATCCGCAGCGCACTGCGCGCTGTCACCGGCTCACTGCCCGTACGCATCCCGATCACCGCTCCTCCCTGCAACGTACTCCCCGGTCAGGATGTTCTCCAGGGGGCCGGCGTGCTCGCCTCCCACGCCGCTCGAACAGAGCGGCCGTCCCTCGAACGAGTGAACCAGCCTGGATGGGGAACGGCCGTACGCAGACGGGCCGTTGAACGGGCATGAGGCTGGAAATGCGAGACGGATACCAGGGAACGGGTCCCGGTGCGATCACTCCGGACGGCTGTGCGGTCGAGCTCTACTCGCGCCTGCCGGTGGGGAACGAGCCGGAAGTCATCGCCGCGGCGGTGCCCGCGGGCGCGCACATTCTGGAGCTGGGCAGCGGGGTCGGCCGAGTGACCCACGCCCTGCTGGAGCGCGGGTTCACGGTCACGGCGGTGGACGAGTCCGCCGAGATGCTGGAGCGCGTCCGTGGGGCCCGCACGATATGCGGCCCCATCGAGGACCTCGCCCTGGGCGAGACGTTCGACGTGGTGATGCTCGCCTCGTTCCTCGTGCACAACGGGGACGCCGAGGTGCGGCGAAGGATGCTGCGGGCCTGCGCACGGCACGTCGCGAAGGACGGCTGCGTGCTGATCCAACGAGAAGGAGAGGACTACCACTCGAACGTGCCGCGCGAGCGCGTCGACCCGAGCGGCTTCACGATCCGGATCGTCTCCGCCGAGCCCGTCGGGGACGGCGTCCACTCCGTGCGCGCGGAGTACGACTTCCCGGACGCGGCATGGACCCAGACCTTCCGGTCCCGACCGCTGACCAAGGACCAGTTCGAGGAGGCCCTGGCGGAAGCGGGGCTGAGGGTGGAGCGCTACCTGACGGAGGACCGCATCTGGGTGAGGGCGGTGCCGGTGACTGAGTAGAAAGGGGAGGGACGGCGTGAGAAGGTCCGGCGGGTTGCGATGAGTTCGCTGAGGGAGGTCGGTCTACCTCCCTGACAGCACAACGGACCGCTCACCGCAGGAGACCCTCATGTCCGAGACCACGGCTTCCCTCGCCGCCACCACGTCCGCGCCCGCGCCCGTGCCTGTGCCTGCCTCGGCGGTCGCCCGAGGTCGTCGGGCTCGCCGCGGTCGGATCGCCCTGCGAGGCCTTCAGGTGCTCCTCGCGCTCTTCTACGGCATCGCCAGCGCGCTGCCGAAGCTGATCGCGCACCCGTCGGCCTCCGAAGCCTTCGACGAGATGGGCTGGGGCAGCGCGGGCATGTACACCATCGGCGCCCTGGAACTCGCCGGCGCGGTCGCCCTGCTCATCCCGGTGCTCCAGTCCGTGGCGGCGGTGGCGCTGGGTGCGCTGATGGTGGGCGCGTTCATCGTCCAGGTCGTCGTCTTCGACGGCCAGAACGCGGCGACGCCGCTCATCCTGCTCGTACCGCTGGCGCTCATCGCCTGGAAGCGACGGGAGTCGAACGCGGAGCTGCTGCGGTTGGCGCGCCGAGGAGCGTGACCAGTCGGTGGGCAGGAGGGGGAGGGGAGGGGAGGGGGGAGGGGCCCAGCCCCTTGGGTCAGCCGGCTTTGATCCATCCGGCCTGGTCTTACGGTGGAGACATGGACGCCTCGCCCTTCGCCTCCCCTCTGGCCGTGCTCGACCGGCGGGTCGGGGGCTGTCGGGCGTGTCCTCGGTTGGTGGCCTGGCGTGAGGAGGTCGCCCGGACCAAGCGGGCGGCCTTCGCGGAGTGGACGTACTGGGGTCGGCCCGTGCCCGGCTTCGGGCCGCCGGACGCCCGGCTGCTGATCGTAGGGCTGGCCCCGGCTGCGCACGGGGGGAACCGTACGGGGCGGATGTTCACCGGGGACCGTTCCGGCGATGTGCTGTACCAGGCGTTGTACGACGTGGGGCTGGCGTCGCAGCCCACCGCCGTGTCCGTCGACGACGGGCTGGAGCTGTACGGCGTGCGGATCACCTCGCCCGTTCACTGTGCGCCGCCCGCCAACAAGCCCACCCCGGGGGAGCGGGACACGTGTCGGCCCTGGCTCGTGCAGGAGCTGAGGCTGCTGCGGCCGACGTTGCGCGCGGTCGTCGTGCTCGGTGCTTTCGGTTGGCAGGCCGCGCTGCCCGCGTTCGCCGAGGCGGGCTGGACCGTGCCCCGGCCGCGGCCCGCCTTCGGGCACGGGACCCGGGTGCCGCTCGACGCCCCGGAGGCCCCTGACGCCCCGGACAGCCGGGACAGCCGGGACGGCGTCGGCGGCCTCGACGTCTTCGGCTGCTACCACGTCAGCCAGCGCAACACCTTCACCGGCCGGCTCACCCCCGAGATGCTGCGCGATGTGCTGCGCACGGCTGCGGGGGCTGCTGGGCTGTCGTGAGCGCCGGTCAGACGACGCGTGCCGCGGTGACCGGTCGGGACGTGACCGGGTAGGCCTTGTCCCGGGCGGTGTTGACGCTCCAGCGGTAGCGGGAGAATTCTCCGGTGGCGTCGGAGGCGTAGAACATCATGTGGCCGATGCCGACGCCTTCGAACTGCTCCTCCGCGACGAGGCCGACCATGCGGGTGTCGGGATACTTGGGGTAGTTGGTCAGCGCGTACACGCCGTGCGGTTCGGCCGTGCAGTCGACGACCTCGACGGCGTACTGGGTCTCGCCGGTGAAGTCGGCGACTCCGCTGAAGGCGCCCTTGACCTCGCGGACCATGACGATGTGGCCGGTGTTGCCCTCGACCTGGCCGCTGTAGTCCACCGCGATCAGATCGCCCGGCCGGAGGTCGGCGACCTTGCGGATCTGCTGGAAGCGCGGGCCGGCGGTGCCGTCGGCGAAGGCCTGGCGGTAGTCGGCGGCCTCGGGGACGCGGTCCGCGAAGTACTGGGTGAAGTAGGCGTCGGTGGCCCATCCGTAGGTGTGCTTCAGCGCCCAGGTGACGAAGGACGAGCAGCGGGCTCGGGCGATCCAGCTCGCCAGGTCGTCGGGTGTGCCCCAGGTGACGGTCGACGGGGAGCCGATCAGGTAGACGTTGTTGAGGCGGGCCGTGCGGCCGCTGATCAGGGAGATCTCATCGGCGCTCAGGGCGCGGCCGTACGCCCGCACATCGTCCACGGAGCCCTTGAAGTGGTTCACGTAGGCGCCGTTCCAGCGGGCCCTGCCTATGTTGAAGCCCTGGGGGGCGGCCCAGGACAGGGTGGCGTCGGCGGTGCCTTCCAGTACGCCGTTCACGTACAGGTGGACTCGGGTGCCGTCCCACACTCCGCTCAGGTGGGTCCACTTGCCCGGCGTGGGGGCGGTGGTGGCGAGGGCGGAGATCTTGACGCTCTGGTCCTCGGCGCGCACCTTGAACGCCCAGGCGCCCGCGGTGTCGTCGTACTGGAGCAGGAAGCGGCTGCAGCCGGTGCCGTCCTGGCTGACGGCCGTGTACATGTTGGTCAGGGCGGCGTCGTCCGCGAGGCGTACCCAGGCGGAGACCGTGAACGGGGTCGTGGTGTCCAGCACGGAGGCGGTGGCGGCGTAGGCCGCGTCCAGGGTCAGTTCGCCGCCTGCCCGCAGGGTGGTCCAGCTCGCGCCGGTGCCGGGGGAGACGGGGTGGTCGCGGCCGGAGCGGTCGGCGCCGGAGCCGTCCAGTGGCCAGTGGCCGGTGAGGCCGGTGGGCAGGTAGCCGGCCGCGAGGAGGCGCTGGTACTGGACCATCTGCTCGGCCTGGGCGAGATGGGGTGCGGCGACCGGTGTGAACGGGGTGTCCAGTGGGGTGTCGGCGGCCGCGCTTCCGGCGGTGCCGAGCACGCCGGTCACCGCGCCCGCCCCCACGAGTGCGGCTCCGCTCAGCAGTCCGCGTCTGCTCACCATGGTCGTTGTCCCCGTTCCGTCGGCGTGTGTGCGCCTTCGGACGCCTGTCCGAAGGGTCAGGGGATTCTAGGCGGAGCGTGATCGGGGAGGGGCGGCGCTTCGGGGAGGTCGGCTTCCCCGAACAGGTGCCGGACCGTGGAGCGGTAGTTGGCCTGTACGTGGTTCAGGGCGTGGGCGCGGGCGCGGGCCGGGTCGCCGGAGGCGATGGCGTCGTAGAGGTCCTGGTGTTCGGTGAGGAGTTGGGGCCATTCCTCGTTGCGCCGGGTGAGCCATTGCAGGCGGCCGGCGACCGGTTCCATGACCGAGATGAGCAGGGTGTTGTCGGCCATGGCGAGGAGCCGGTCGTGGAAGCGGGTGTTGATGTCGGTGATCGCCTCGGCGTCCCCTGCGTCGGTGGCGCTGGCCGCGCTCGCGAGGAGTTCCCTTAGTTCCGCGAGGTCCTCCGGGGTGGCCCGGGCGGCGGCCAGTCCGGCCGCGTACACCTCCAACGCCTCGCGCAGTTCGAAGAGTTCCTTCACGTCGGTGGGGCTCAGTGGCCGTACGACCGTACGGCGTGGGGTCTCGAACAGGACGAAGCCCTCGGCGACGAGTGCTCGGATGGCCTCCCGGACCGGGACCCGGGAGACGCCGAACCGGTCGGCCAGCTCGCGCTCGACGAGTCGGTCACCGGGACGCAGCCTGCCGGCGATGATCTCCTGCCGCAGGGACCCCAGGACGCGCTCGCGCACCGCTCCGAGGGGTTCGATCTTCGTCATGGGCCCATCTTCGCCGATGCGAGGGGGCTTTTACGGAGCTGTAACGGGGCGGACATCGGTCGGAACGCTTGACGACGGGACCATGTCCGCAGTTTGGTATACCAAACGGTCCGGCAGTAGTCCTCCTCCGTCCCCTCGCCCATGGAGGCCCCGTGTCCCTCGCCGACAGCGCCGAAGCCACCGACGCACCCGCGTTCGTCCCCGACCCCCGGCTCACCAACGAAGACCTCGCGCCCGCCGAGAAGCGGAACTGGAAGGTCTTCGACCTCTTCGCCATGTGGATGTCGGACGTCCACAACCTCGGCAACTACACCTTCGCCGCCGGACTGCTGGTCCTCGGCATGAACGTGTGGCAGATCTTCACGTCCCTCCTCGTCGGCTTCGTGCTCATCTACATCGGCATGAACTGGATGGGCAGGATCGGCCAGAACCACGGTGTGCCCTTCCCGGTGATCAGCCGCATCAGCTTCGGCGTCTGGGGCGCCAACATCCCGGCTCTCATCCGCGCCGTGATCGCCATCATGTGGTACGGCATCCAGACCTACCTCGCCTCGGTCGCCGTCAACGTGATGCTGCTGGCGGCCTGGCCGGGCCTGGAGTCCTGGACGCACAACTCCTTCCTGGGCCTCGACGCGCTGGGCTGGCTCTCCTTCGTGTCCCTCTGGCTGGTCCAGGCGATGATCATCAGTCAGGGCATGGAGTCCGTGCGCAAGTTCCAGGACTTCTGCGGCCCCGCGATCTGGCTGGTGATGATCGCGCTGGCGGTGTGGGTGCTGTCCAAGGCGGGCTGGACCATCTCGCTCACCTCCACCCCGCACCCGGTCTCCGTGGGGGAGCAGTGGCGGCAGTGGTTCGGCGCGATCGGGCTGATCCTCGCCACGTACGGCACGCTGATGCTGAACTTCTGCGACTTCTCCCGCTTCGCGCCCGACTACAGGACGGTCCGCCGCGGCAACTTCTGGGGGCTGCCCCTCAACTCGACGGCCTTCGTGGTCGTCTCCGTGATCGTCACCGCCGGCTCGCTCGAGGTGTTCGGCGAGGCCATCACCGACCCGGCCGAACTGGTCGCGAAGGTCGGCAACACCTGGGTGCTCGTCCTGGGCGCACTCACCTTCGCCATCGCCACCATGGGCGTCAACATCGTCGCCAACTTCGTGTCGCCGGCGTACGACCTCGCCAACGTCTGGCCGCAGAAGATCACCTTCAGGATCGGCGGCATGATCAGCACGGTCGCGGCGCTCGTGGTCACCCCGTGGAACCTGTTCTCCAACCCCACGGTCGTCAACTACTTCCTCGGCGGTCTCGGCGCCTTCCTCGGCCCGCTGTTCGGCGTGATCATGGTCGACTACTACTGGGTCAAGCGCGGTCGCGTCGACGTGAACGAGCTGTTCGACGCCACCCCCGGCTCCCGCTACTACTACCGCAAGGGCGTCAACCCCAAGGCGCTGTGGGCGTTCCTCCCCTCCGCGGCGGTCGCGGCGGTGCTCGCGCTGGTGACGACCTTCAGCGATGTGGCGCCGTACTCCTGGTTCATCGGGACGGCCCTCGGGGCCGGTCTGTACGTGCTGCTGTGCCGCAGTGAGCGGACCGCCGGGGCCGTGGCCGCCGTCGAGAAGCCCGTGGAGGTCTGAGGAGCGTGCGGAACGTGCGGATCGTCGTCACCAACTGCAACACCACGCAGGAGATGACCGAGGAGATCGTGCGAGGTGCCCGGGCCGCGGCAGGCCCGGGCACCACCGTGACCGGACTGACCCCCGCCTGGGGGCCCGAGTCGGCGGAGGGCTGGCTCGACAGCTTTCTCTCCGCCGCGGCGGTCATGGACGCGCTGCGGACCTACGACGGTGCGCCCTACGACGCCGTCGTCATGGCCGGCTTCGGTGAGCACGGACGTGAGGGCGTACGGGAGTTGGTCGACGTGCCCGTCGTCGACATCACCGAGGCCGCGGCGCATCTGGCGTGTCTGCTGGGGCGCCGGTACGGGGTGGTGACCACGCTGGAGCGGTCCTGCGGCCAGATCGAGGACAGCCTGGAACTGGCCGGGGTGGGCCGCAACTGCGCCGCCGTCGTCGGCACCGGACTCGGCGTCCTCGACCTGGGCGACCGCGACCGCACCGGGGCGGCCTTCCTGGCGGCCGCCGAGCGGGCCCGGGCGGCGGGGGCCGAGGTGCTGGTCCTGGGGTGTGCCGGGATGACGGGCCTGGAGCGGATGGTGGGCGACAAGCTGGGTCTTCCGGTCGTCGACGGGGTGGGCGCGGCGGTGAAGCTGGCCGAGGGGCTGGTCGGGCTGGGCCTGACGACCAGCCGGGCGGGGAGTCTCGCGAAGCCGGTGTCGAAGCGGAGGGTGTGGGGGGCCGAGTAGCCGGGCGGCGGTACTCCCGGGGCGGGAGTGGACGGGCGGCGGTACTCCCGGGACGGGAGTAGGCGGGCGGCGGTACTCCCGGCGCGGCGACGCGACGCGCCGGATCAAGGGGTCTCCTCGGGTCCGCGTGTTCGTGGGGCGCACCCGGTCAGGAACTCCTCGCTGCGCTCGGCCGCTTCGACCCGCTCGACGCGGTAGAGGCGCAGCTGCGGCGCGGCCCGCGCACGGGGATCGATGCTGAGCCGGTCCGGGGGCCCCAGCAGTCGGAGCACCAGCGGGCCCGTCCATCCCCGCATCCGCAGTCCGGCCAGCGACACGTACCGCCGTCCGTCCTCCCTGTACCTCACCAAGGCCCGCTCCCCCCGCCGCACTCCGGTCGTCACGTTCTGTGACGACGCTTCCCATTGAAGCGCGCCCCACTGACAATCGCCGTGCGGCGGATACCCGTTGGACAACGCCGAGCCGTGCTCGTCACGCTGAGGCCCATGCGGAGCAAGTACCTGGGTCGATTCACGGCGGCGGACTTCTCAGGGGCCTCGCCGGAAGTTCCGGCGGGCCCGCGGAGGTCTGCCATGTCCCGTACCGTCCATCACGTCCGTCTGCGGCATCGTGTCCGGCCCGATGACCGGCCGTCCCAGCGCCGGGGCTGGAGCACCGGCCACCGTCTCGACGAACTGCGTTACAGCGCACGGGAGTCGGCCCGGGCGCGGCGCGAGGGGCGTCGACCGGTGCCCGTCCCGCTGGTGTGCGCGTTCCGCTCCTACACCTTTCCCCGGTCCCTGAACTCGCCGATCGGCGGCCCGTACGAGTCCCGTGCGCGTGCCGCGCTGTCCGTGTTCCGCTCGACCGCCCGCAACCGTCTGCGCGCCGCCCCGCCGGGCGCGCTGCTCCGCGCGGCCGAGGAACTGGACCACCCGCCGACCCGCCACCGTCACCAGGACGTGTGGAACGGCTGAACGGCTGAACGAGTCCTTCGTGACCGGGGTGCGCGAGGAGCGCAGGCTGAAGTTGCTGACCTGGGTCCTCAAGTGCGCCGACGTGCGACATGGGTGGCTCCACAGAGGCCGGGGGCAGGCCACGCCCCCGGCCCCGCCCCCGTTTCCGGGCTTGCGTTCATAAAGAACGCGGGATCCGGGCCAGGCGTCACCTCGCCGAAAC
Organism: Streptomyces sp. NPDC102259; assembly: GCF_044766465.1. Lineage (NCBI taxonomy): Bacteria > Bacillati > Actinomycetota > Actinomycetes > Kitasatosporales > Streptomycetaceae > Streptomyces > Streptomyces sp. NPDC102259. The sequence continues at coordinate 21,635 of NZ_JBIWMA010000011.1, forward strand.
ACAACCGCCCCCACCTCTCCAAGACCGCCCCGTACCGTGGACACCACAGCTCACAGCTGACAAGCCCCGGCCACCGTCGCCCGAAGGCACACCCCCGCCCTCGCCCCGACAGGAGCTACGTGTCCCCGCGCCCGCACATTCCCGCTCGCGCATTCCGTCCGCTCGCCGCCCTTCCGCCCTGGCTCGCCCACGCCCTGCGCGCCCAGCGCGGGCCCGTCCCCTGGAGCGCGGTCACGCGTGGGGCGCTGGCCGCCGGGCCGCTGCTCCTCGCGTCCGTCCTCGCCGGCCGGCTCTCTCTCGGGGTGGTCGCCGCCATCGCCGCGATGCTCGCCGGGATCAACGACCGGCCCGGCAGCAGGCGGACCGCCGTGAAGCGGCTCGGGGCGCCCGCGCTCGTGGGTGCGGGAGGACTGCTCGTCGGGACGTACGTCGGGGATCACGTCGGCGCCGTCGCGCTGACGGCCGTCCTCACCGGGCTCGGGCTGCTGGCCGGCGGGATGAGCGCCATCGGGCCCGTCGCGTCCGGCGCCGGGACGCAGCTGCTCGTCGCCTCGGCGATCGGCGCCGGGATGCCGGTCGCGGACGCCGGATGGACGCGCGCCCTCGCCTTCCTCGCCGGGGCCGGCTGGCTGCTCGCGCTGCGGCTGCTGCTGCCCACGCCCGGCGCGATGACCGGCGACTTCCGGTTCGACGGTGAACGGGACGCGGTGGCCCAGGTGTACGACGCCGTCGCGGAGCTGCTCGACGCCACGGGGACCGAGCACGCCACCACCCGCCGCGCCGCGCTCACCGCGGCCCTCGACCACGCCCAGGACGCCCTCGCCGGACCCCGGCTGCGGCGCGGTGCGAGCTCCGTCGCCGAACGGCGGCTGCGTGCCCAGTACGCCGCCGCACTTCCCCTCGCCGAGGCCGCGACCGCCCTCGCCTGGGCCGCGGAGGGCCTCTCCGAGCGAGCCTCGGCCGGGCCCCGACGGCTTGCCGCCGCCGTCCGCGAGAACACCCACACCGGGCCGCTGCCCGCGCCCTCCCGGTCCGCCCCCGCGCTGCGCGCCCTCGACGACGCCCTGCTGCACGCCGCCGACGCCTTCGACCAGGGCGGCGGCGGCGATCTGCACGCCCGCCGGCGCGGCGTCCGCGATCTGCTGCGCACCGGGTTCGGCGCGGGGGGCCGCGAGTACGGGCTGCGGGTCGCCCTCTCCTTCGGGGTCGGCGTCGCCGTCGCGCAGGCCCTGTACCACTCCCAGTGGTACGGCCGGCACACGCACTGGTACTGGCTGCCCGCCACGGCCGTCTTCCTGGTCAAGCCCGACCTCGGGCCCCTGGTGTCCCGGGTGCTGTGCCGGGCCGCGGGGACCGTGCTCGGGGCGCTGCTCTTCGCCGGCCTCGCCGCCGTGCTGCCCCGGCCGGAGGGGCTCGTGGCGCTGGTCGCCCTGTGCGGCGCGCTCATCCCCGTGTCCACCCGGCATTTCGCCGCCCAGACGGCCGTCGTCACGGTCCTCGTGCTGTCCCTGGTGATGGTCGGCGGCGAGCCCCAGGCGTCCGTCAGCCGGATCGTGGAAACCCTGCTGGCCTGCGCGATCGTGCTGATCTTCGGGCATCTGCCGATGCCGGGGGAGCGCGGTGGCCAGGTACGTGCCCGGCTCGCCGCCGCCGCGGGCGCCGCGCACGCCTACCTCACCCATGTGCTCGACGGCTCCGACGACCGCGCCGCCCGCTGGACCCTGCGCCGCGAGGCCTACCGCGCCCTCGCCGAGGCCCGCACCGCCATCGCCCTCGCCGCCCACGAACTGCCCGCCCTCGCTCGGCACACGGAGGGCACGGACGAGGTCGCCGCCGTCCTCGAACGGCTCGTCGACACGACGACCGCCTGCGCCGTCCACCTCGACGACACCGGGCGGCTCACCGCACGGCACCGGGAGCGGCTCGCCGAACTCCTCGACGAACTCGCGGCGGGGCGGGAACGGGTCGGGCTGCGGGCGCCCGTGCCGCATCTGCCGGTGGCCGGCTAACCCTGCCCTGCCCTGCCCCGCCTGGCCTTCCCTGCCCGTCAGTCGATCCGCACCCACACCGGCGCGTGGTCCGACCCCGGTTCGTTCCTGCGCGCCGCCGGGTCGAGCCCCACCGACGGGAGCCGCAACCCCTCCGGCGCCCCAGGACCCGCATCCGTTCCCGTTCCCGTGCCCGTGCCCGCCGACGTCAGCCGGTGGACCAGGCGGTGGCTCGTCAGTATGTGGTCGATCAGCTCGCGCCGCCCGGAGTTGATCCGTGAGTAGCGGCGGTCGGCGGGGATCAGCGGGGCCACGTTCCACAGGCGGGCCGCGTCGCCCCCATCGGGCGTCTCGAACCCGCGGGTGCCGATCTCCGAGCCGGGCGGGCCGAGCAGGATCTGCGTGGTCGCCGCCTGGACCTCGTCGTTCAGGTCGCCCAGCACCGCCACGTCCCGGTCGCGGCCGTCACCGGCCAGGAGGTCGTCGGCGAGCGCGCGCAGCGCCGTCGCCTCGGCTGCCCGACGGTAGAGGGCGTACGCGCCGTAGCGGGCCCGTTCGCCCTCGTCGCGCGGGAAGAAACGATCACCCGGGTACGACAGCAGCTTCGACTTCAGATGGGCCACCGCCACCCGCAGCGGCCCGGCCGGCGTGACCGTCTCCACCGCGAGGAAGCCACGGCCCGAACCGTCCGAGGCGGCCCCCGAGTCGTCCGCCTGCACGGGCCGCAGTCGCGCCGGGTACGCGCGCGTGTCGGCCAGTACCTCCAGGGGCGTGCGGCTGATCACGCCGACCCGGATGCCCCGGCCGTCGGGGTGCGCGGACAGCGCCGCGTGCCAGGTGCCGCCCACCGTCTCCAGCAGGTCCGCCAGCGCCTCGGGCTCCCCGACCTCCTGGACGCCGAGCACGTCCGGGTCGAGCGCGGTGACGACGGCGGCGAGCGCGGCGAGCTTCGTCTCGTAGGCGGACTTGTCCTTCGGGCCGGACGGTCCTCCGGGCCGGTACAGGTTCTCGAGGTTCCAGGTGCCGAGGAGCATGCCGGGCTCCCTCCAGGAGGTGTCGTGGCGCCAGGGTGCCCGTCCGCCGGGGGTCGGCGACAGGTTCGGGACAAGATGCGCGCCACGGCTCACTCGCGGGCACGACACGGTCCTACGTTGACGCGATGACGTCCTCTCCGCCGCCCTCCCCGGAACAGCCGGAGCACCGGGAACCCACGGACCCCCTCGGCGCTCGCGGAGCCCTCCCGAGAGTCGGCGCTCGCGGAGCCCTCCCGAGAGGGAGGACGCCGCGAGCGTCGTCCGGGACGGGGGTCGTGGACCAGGTCGCGAGCGCATCGACGCGCGCGGCCAGGTCGCGCTGCCCGGGCTCGTCAAGACGACGCCTGAAATACGTTCCGCGGCGGCGATGAGTTCCGTGCCGTCCGTGAGTCACCCCCTCCGACGGACCGTCGCACAGGAGGGGCAGCCATGGCGCATCCGGAGCTTCCGGAGATCGTCTCGCGCGAGGAATGGCGCGCCGCGCGCGAGGAACTGCTGGCCAAGGAGGAGGCGGTGGCACGCGCGCGGGACGCGCTCGACGCCGAGCGGCGCGGACTGCCCATGGTCGAGGTCGGCAGGGAGTACGTCTTCGAGGGCGGCGACGGCAAGGCCGGGCTCCTCGACCTCTTCGAGGGCCGCAGGCAACTCGTCGTCCACCACTTCATGTTCGCCCCCGAGTGGCCGACCGGCTGCCGCTGCTGCGCGGCCTTCCTCGACCAGGTCGGTCATCTGGCCCACCTGAACGCGTACGGCACCTCGTTCGCCGTGGTGTCCAGGGCGCCGTTCACGAGGATCCTGCCGTTCAAGGCGCGCATGGGCTGGACGGTGCCCTGGTACTCCTCGTACGACGACGACTTCAACGGGGACTTCGAAGCGACGGTGGGGCGGGACGGCGGCCTCGTCGAGCGGCCCGGGGTCAGCTGCTTCCTGCGGGAGGGCGACCGGGTCTTCCACACCTACTCGGTGTTCGATCGTGCGCTCGACCGGCTGGGCCCGGCGATGAGCTTCCTGGACCTGACGGCGCAGGGGCCGCCGAGCGGTGCGCGGGTCCGCTACCACGACGAGTACGAGTTCTGACACGGAGCGTGCCCGAGATGTTCGTAAGGTGACCGGATTCTCACACTCCGCGTTGAACGCGTGTCAACTACGTCTCAGTCCCGCAACCGGCCGAGGCCTTCCACCTCCCAAGAGCGTTAACTCCTACAAGTACGACGCTGATCGGAGGTGCGAGATGGTGAACGGGCGGACCGTGCTCGAGCGCTTTCCCGCGGGTGGGCCGCGGGGCTCGTGGCCGGCGGAGGAGTTCGCGCACGCGCGACGTATGGAGGGGCTGGCCGCCGAGGTCGTCATGGACCTCGCCACGGACACGTTCCTGGTGGTCGTCCGGGGCGGCGACACCGCGCGGTGAGCCGTCAGCCCGCCTGTGACGGGGCGGGCACCTGCGCCGTGAACTGCTCGGCCTGAAGCGTGTACAGCTCCGCGTAGACGCCACCGCCCGCCAGCAGCTCGTCCGGGGTCCCGGACTCCACCAGCCGGCCCTGGTCCAGGACGTGCACCAGGTCCGCGTGCCGGACCGACGCCAGCCGATGGGTGATCAACACGACCGTCTGACCGCTGTCGGCCAGCGCGCGGATCTTCTCGAAGACCTCCAGCTCGGCCCGGGCGTCCAGGGCCGCCGTCGGCTCGTCCACGATGAGGATGCGCCCACGCCGGTACGCCGCCCGGGCGATGCCGAGGCGCTGCCACTGGCCGCCGGACATCTCGTGACCGCCGCTGAAGTGCCGGGCCAGCAGCGTGTCCAGACCGCGCGGCAGGTCCTCGACCACCTCATGGGCGCCCGCCTCCGCGATCGACGCGGCCAGCCGTTCCTCGGTGAGCGGCGCGGCGGAACGGCCGATCGCGACATTGACCCGGGCCGTGAACGGCCACCGCTTGAAGTCCTGCGCCACCATCGCGATGCGCTCGGCCAGCTGGTGCCGGTCCGCGTCCGCCGCGTCCACGCCGTCCCACAGGATCCGTCCCCGGTCCGGCTTGTAGAGCCCCGCCAGCAGCTTCACCAGGGTCGTCTTGCCGGAGCCGTTCTCGCCGACGAGAGCGATGATCCGGCCGAGGGGGAGTGAGAGGGTGACGTCGTCGAGGGCCGGACGCGCCGACTCGCCCGGATAGCCGAACGTGACGTTCTCGAAGCGGATCTCGCGCGGCTCCTCCGGCAGGGCCGCGCCGCCCACCGGGATCGCCCGTTCGGCCGCCTCCACGTAGAGGCGTTGGAGGTCGCCCACGAACAGGGCCTCCTCGTGCAGCTGGTTTACCTCCAGGACGAGGGTGTTCAGGCTCGCGGAGCCGCTGCGGATCGCGATCACGGCCGTGCCCGCCACCGCCAGCGCCATCGTCCCGGTGAGCAGCAGCCCGCCCAGCGTGGCGTACGTGGCCAGCGTCGCCAGGCCGGTCCAGGTCGCGGCGAACAGTCCGGTGCGGGCCGCGAGCCGGGCCAGCCGGGCCTGCTCCGCCTCCGCCGTCTCCGACATCGCGCGGAAGTGCCGCAGCAGGAAGGGGCCGACGCCGTGGACGCGGATCTCCGGCGCGGCCGCCGGCTCGGTGAGGAGACCGGCGATCAGATGGCCCGCGCGCGCGTGCTGCACCCAGGTGTGGAAGGACTCGTAGCGGCGCCGGGCGTTGGTCAGGGCGCTCCAGGCACTCGGCAGCGTCATCGTCACCAGCAGCGGCAGCAGGAGCGGGTGCAGCACGGTGAGGACGCCCGCCGACGCGGCCAGCGAGATCATCGCGTTCACCACGCGCGTACCGTGACTGATCATGTAGCGGCTGGACCGGGCCCCGTACTGCGCGGTGTCCAGCAGCTTGTGGAAGGCGTGGTCCTCGATCGCGGCGAGCTCGACGGCGGCGGCCCGTTCCAGGTACAGCTCGGTCGCCACCCGTTCCACCTTGGGCTCGAGCCGCCCGGTGGCATACGTCGACGCGGCCCGCAGCAGCGCCCCGATCAGGAGGACGACGGCCATGGCGGACAGAGCGGGGGCGGCGCCGCGCAGCCGGTCCTCGATCGGGCCGCCGGTGATGAGCCGGCCCAGCACGGAGTTCATGGCGAGCAGACCGATCGCCTGCGCCACGCCCCGGGCGATCTCGGCGGACAGCACGATCCGGGCGGCTTTCGGGTCGGCCTGCCGGGCCAGTCGGAGGCTGGTGCGCAGGAGCGACGGCAGCCGGGTGAGCATGGCGCGGAAGTTCAGCTCCAGGAAGGCGTCCCGGTGCTGGTTCCAGCCCATGTCGTAGCGCAGCGGGCCGCCGAAGAGGAGCCGCTCCGACTCGGACACGTCACGTTCGTCGGGACCCTGCGGTTTGCGTGCCTTGCCCGCCTCCTGTGCCTTGCCCGCCTCTCGTGCCTCTCCCACCGTCGGCCCCCCGATCGCGATAGTCGACGAAGGGCCACTATCGCGGGACGAGGCGGGTGAGGGCAGGGCGTGGGGCGGGAGAGCCGGGACGCGCGGGCGTGCGCCGGACGGCCCCGGACCGGCCGACGCAGGGGCGGCGGGCTATGCGCTGATCGCCCGTGACCAGGTGGGCGTCGTGCCCGTGAGGCGGCACAGGGCCAGATAGAGGGGGATCGGCGGGGTGTACGGAAGAGTGCCGTCCGGTCGGTGGATGAGACCGGGGATGTGCGGGGAGTCCGGCAGGAGCGCCCCCGTGGCGTAGTGCGCGGGGGCGGGCCACTCCAGGGCGTAGTCGGAGTCGGAGGGCACCAGCCACCACCAGCGCGCCTCGTCGGCGTAGACGCAGCCCACGCGCGGCAGGCGCGGCATGAGCAGCGGGCCGAGGCGGGCGGGGACGGAGACGGCGTCGCAGCCCAGCGGGGCCGTCATGCCGTCGGGCACGGTCAGTCTGCGCTGAGGCTCGGGGGCCTGCGCACCGCGCGGCCCGCGCTGGAGGCGGACGAGCGTGTCGAGGGTCAGCAGCGGAGTCCGACCGGAGACCGCGCTCATGCCCTTCCCCGCTCGCGGCCGTGCTCGAGCGGGAGAGGGCCGGCGAAGTGGCCGGCCGGCCGGCCGTCGCGGCCGCCCTCGTGTCCGGCGTGGCCGCCGGAGGCGCGGTGCCACTGCGGCGCGACGCGGGGAGCAGGGCCGTCGGGTGCGGATGCGGGCGCCGGTGCGGGTGCGGGCTTGGCGGAGGTCGCGGCGGGTGCGGGCCTGGCGGAGGTGGTGGCGGTTGCGGCCGGCGGCACGGGGTGCGGTCGTCGGGCGGCCCGGCCGGCCATGGCGCGGTACCACTGTTCGGCCTGCTCGTCCTCGTCGGCCGGACCGTCCGCCGGTCCCGGCTTCGGGCGGGAGCCCCAGCCGAGGTCGTTGCGGGGCCCGGTCGGGTCGGTGCGCGGCTCGGCGGGACCGTCGTGGAACTCGTCCAGGGTGTCGAGGAGCTCGCCCAGGTCGGCGTGGTGCGGCTCGGCCGTGTCGAGGCTGTTGCAGGGCTCGGCGGGGTCGCGGGGAGCGTCGGCCTTGCGGGTCAGGTCGGCCCAGACCAGCAGGCCGGGCCCGTGCTCCTGGGCGCCCCAGGCGTGACAGAGGGCTTCGACGAGGAGCAGTCCCCTCCCGTGCTCCTCCTCGGGACGCTGCGGGGAGGGATGGGGCTCACCCGGCGCGCACCCCTCGTCGCGCACGGCTATGCGGACCAGGTCGTCGCCGTCGTGCAGCTCGCAGACGACGATGTCGCTCGCGGTGTGCACGATCGCGTTGGTGACCAGCTCGGATATGACCAGGGCGGCGGTGTCGCAGGTGTCCTCGCACACCGACCAACCGGTCAGCCGGGCCCTCGTCAGGCGTCTGGCCTGGGCGGGGGAACCCGGATGGGCGGCCAGTTCGAATCGGAACCGGCGCTCGGCAGCAGCCTGGTCTGGGCCTGCTCCCGCGCTGGCACCGAGACCCTGGGGGCGGCCTGCGGCGGCGTCTGTTCCTAAGGGCGCGGACGGAATCACGCTTGCCACTATCTCCCCGCCGTGAACACTTGGCAAGTGTCACTCTGAAAAATGCAGAGTGCTGTGTGACGCAGTGAGGGGCCGTGGCACACTGCTCGCAACAGCACGTTGAACGGCGCCAATTGGGATCGGTGAAGATCCGTACGGATTCGTACAGACCTTCGAATCGATCTTCGAGCGGCGCCGTAAGGCTGTCGGGATTCTTTTCGTGACCGGCCGGGTCGGGGCTCGTGCGGCCCCCGCGTGACCGGCCGGGCTCTTCGTGGAGGTGGGGCGTGAGCGAACCGCGGTCCGCGCCGACGGTCGGACAGGTCGTCCTGGGTCGACGCCTGCTGGACCTGCGGGAGCGCGCCGGGCTCAAGCGCGAGGAAGCCGCCCGCATCCTGCGCGTCGCGCCCGCCACGGTCCGGCGTATGGAGATGGCCGAGGTCAGCCTCAAGATTCCGTACCTCCAGCTGCTGCTGAAGGCCTACGGGGTCACCGACGAGGAGGCCGAGGGCTTCGTCCAGCTCGCCGAGGACGCGAACAAGCCGGGCTGGTGGCAACGGTTCCACGACGTCCTGCCCGGCTGGTTCTCGATGCACGTCAGCCTCGAGGGCGCCGCCGCCCTGATCCGCCAGTACGAGCCCCACTTCGTCCCCGGCCTGCTCCAGACCAAGGACTACGCACGCGGTGTCCTGAAGTCCGGCGCCATCGGCCAGACCCGCCCGGAGGACATCGAGCGCCTCGTCGACCTGCGCATACAACGTCAGGACCTGCTCACCCGTCAGGACGCCCCCCGGCTGTGGGTCGTGATGGACGAGACGGTGCTGCGTCGCCCGGTCGGCGGCCCGGAGGTGATGCGCGCGCAGATCGACACCCTGCTCGAGGCCGCGAAGCTGCCCAATGTGACGTTGCAGGTCGCCCCGTATGAGAACGGGCCGCATCCGGGCACGTACGGGCCCTTCGTGCTGTTCCGATTCGCCATGCCGGAGCTTCCGGACATGGTCTACAGCGAGTACCTGACCGGCGCCGTCTATCTCGACGCCCGCACCGAGGTGGCGACCCACCTCGAGGTCATGGACCGCATGGCGGCGCAGGCCGCTACTGCACATCGCACGAAGGAGATCCTCCGGGATCTCCGCAAGGAGTTGTGAATGAACCACATCAGGATCCAGTCCAGGCCGCCTCGGGTCCGCGCTCAGCGGATCTACAACGGCATGCCCGCCCGGGAACTGGGCAGCGAGGGCTGGCACAAGCCGTGGAGCGGCGGCAACGGAGGCAACTGCCTGGAAGCGATGAAGCTCGCCGACGGCCGGATCGCCGTCCGGCAGTCCACCGACCCCGACGGGCCGGCGCTGATCTACACCTCCGACGAGATGACGGCCTTCATCGAGGGCGCCAAGGCGGGGGAGGCGGACTTCCTGCTGTCCTGAACGGACCTGTCCGGCACCTTTTGCTCAGCTCACCCCCCACCCGTCCTTTCCCCATCCCTGTTTTCCCCACCCTTCTTTCCCCACCCCTTGTTCCCCATCCCCGCTCACCCGCCCTTGCCTTAGCTCAACTTCCTTAATTTGGTACTGACTTGAACACAATCCGCGTCACACGCTCAGGGGGTGCCTCATGACCGGGCAGGACCCCACCGGAGCCGTCGAGATCGACACCGGCAAGCCCCAATCCCGCACGGATGTACGACTGCTATCTCGGGGGGAAGGACAGGGCCGGCAGATGCTCGCCCTCGACCCCCGCGTGCCGGTGATGGCACGAGTCAACCGGGCCGTCATGCACCGCTCCACCCGCCGGCCGGCCGGCACTTCGTCTCCGACGAGGACGGCGCGCACGAACCGGTGGACCGGCTGTTCGCCGCACTGCCCTTCGGCAGCCACCTGATGATGACCCACGCCACCGCGGACTTCTCTCCGGAGGAGTCGGCGGCGGCCACGGTGAAGCTGAAGGCGGCGGGCGTCACCCTCGCTCTGCGTTCGCGCGCGGAGTGCACCCGCTTCTTCGCCGGGCTCGACCTCGCCGAACCCGTCGTCGCGGTGGTCCCCGGCCTCGGGGAACATCGGTACAGCGGTTGGCGCTGAGAACGATCATGGTCCGGGTGTGAGCGTGCTGACCCGGTTCTCGTACTCACGGCGGGCCTTGCGCTGAGCCGGGATCGCGGAGCCGCCGTGGCCGCCGTCGAGGGGCTGGCAGCGGGCGAGGAACTGGCGGTGCACGGAGGGCGCGGCGGTGACGCGCAGGGTATAGCCCTGGCCGCGCCGTACGGTCACGCCCTGGTCGAGCACGGCCCGCTCGGTGGCATCCAGCTCGGCGGTGCGGAGGAAGTCGGCGACCTTGCCCGGCATGTCGAGGGTGACCGGCAGCTCCGGCGCCGGACCCTCTTCCTCGATGGCGATGTGGTCGGGCAGGAGGTCGGCGACGGCCGTGCGGATCGCGCCGCGGCTCACGTCGTGGTCGCGGGCGAGGGCGGCGATCGAGTGGCTCTCCAGGTACGCGGCGCGCACGTCGGCGACCGCGCCGCCCGCGAGCGCGGGGCGGCGTCCGCCCTTGTTGCCCTTGGCCTCGGCGGCGCGCAATCCGTCGTAGGTCAGTTCCCGCTGGAGATCGCGTTGGAGTTCGCCGGCGGCGGCGAGGGTCTGCACCATGAACTTCACGGTGGACAGCAGTTCGCCGGTGCGCGGGTGGCGGGCGGTGAGGTCCATGGCGGAGAACGCGCCGTCGTGGATGCGCAGGGCGAGCTGGTCGCGGTGCAGGACTTCGAGGACGTCGAGGATGTGCTGGTTGCCGCGCACGAGGCGGAACATCTCGGAGATGTGCACGGTGTCGCCCGGCCGCGCGTACGTGAGTAGTTCACTGAACTTCGGCCGCTGGAGCGGGTGGAGGCGGCTGGAGGTACCCGGGTCTTCCTCGAAGACGACCGGGTTCTCGATCCCGGCCTCGGCCAGGACGAGGTCTTGGCGGGCGGTGGACTGCTGGTCGGTCGACACCCTCTTGTAGACGAGATTGGCCACGCTGTTCCCCGCTTCTGCCGCCGCATCGGACCTTGGGTGTCATCTAACCCTGTCGTCAGCCTTCATCGGATCTCATTGGATCGGAGCCGCCGTCAGGCCCCGGAATCACTGGGTTCATTGGACGCCGGCCCGCGCCTGTCGTCATTCGATCGTCTGCCGACACTCAGGCGGTGGTTCCGGCGACCACGTCGACGGCGTGGCGGCGGTGTGCTGCGAAGAGGTCGAGGGCGGTGCTGGTGTCCCGGGCGCGCAGCGCGGTGACGAGTCCGTGGTGCTCGCGCGGGATGCGGTCGAGGTAGCCGGCGGTGCTGCGGCCGATCCGGGTCAGCAGGAACAGGTGGACCTGGCACCGTATACCGTCCCAGGCGTCGGCGAGGCGCTGGTGTCCTGCGGCGGCGAACACCGCGTCGTGGAAGGCGATGTCCAGGCGCACCATTTCGTGTGCGTCGCCGGCTCGCTCCATCATGCCGGCCGTCTTCGCGATGGACGCGAGATCCTCGTCCGAGGCGTGGGCGATCACCTGGCGGACGGCGAGGTCCTCCAGTGCGCCGCGCAGGCTGTCGAGTTCGGCTACGTCCTCGGTGGACAGCGTCGTCACCGTCGTGCCCCGGTGCCAGGCGCAGTGCACCAGGCCCTCGCGCTCAAGGAGCCGTAGCGCCTCGCGCACCGGGCCGCGGCTGACGTCCATCTCGCCGGACAGCTCTACCTCGCGCAGCTGCTCGCCCGGGGCGTAGGCCCCGTTGAAGATGGCCTCGCGGATGCGGTCAGCGACCTCGTCGGCCAGACCGCGGCGGCGGGCCGGGGCCACCTTGCCCTGATCACCCATGTCCGAATTGCACCTCCTCAGCCAATGGCCTAATGTTAACATTCAGGCGTTGTCATGATGTCAACATTAGGACAATCGAGCAGGATCGCCCACGGGCCACTCCGCTCCTGGCAGGAAGGCAGTGTCATGACCGTTCTCGACTCCCCGATCCCCCGCTTTCACCTGGCCGTTCCGGTCGATGACCTGGCTGCCGCGCGCCGCTTCTACGGCGACGTCCTGGGCCTGGAGCAGGGCCGCAGTGCGGAGACGTGGGTGGACTGGAATCTGCACGGCCATCAGTTCGTCACGCACCTCGCGCCGGAGCGCGCCCAGCGCATACACAACCCGGTCGACGGCCACGACGTACCCGTGCCGCACTTCGGTCTGGTTCTGACGGTCGAGGCGTTCCAGGAGCTTGCTGAGCGGCTTCGGGCGGCGGGCACCGAGTTCGTCATCGAGCCGTACGTGCGTTTCGCGGGCCAGAAGGGCGAGCAGTGGACGATGTTCCTCCTCGACCCGGCCGGCAACGCGCTGGAGTTCAAGGCGTTCGCCGACGACTCGCAGGTGTTCGCCGCCTGACCGGCGGCTGGCACCCCCACCCCCACACGCGAAAGACGGGACGAGCTCATGAAGGTGTTCCAGATCGGCGCTGCCGGAGGAGTCGGCCGCCGCCTCACTCAACTCCTCACCGTACGCGGTGACTTTGTGACCGGCATGCACCGCGGGCCCGCTCAGGGTGAGACGGTGCGGGCGGCCGGCGGGACTCCGGTGGTCGGTGATCTCATCGCCGACTCGGTCGAGGATCTGGCCGGCAAGATGCGCGGCCATGACGCCGTGGTCTTCTCGGCCGGCGCACACGGCACCGGTCAGGACAAGACGAGCCTGATCGACGGCCGTGGCCTTCAGAAGGCCGCCGACGCGGCCGCGCTGGCCGGGGTGGCGCGGTTCGCCCTCGTCTCGGTGTTCCCCGACGCGCTGCGCGACGGGACACGTAGTGAGGGCTTCGAGCACTACATCAAGGTCAAGAAGACCGCCGACGTCTATCTGACACGCACCGACCTGGACTGGCTGATCGTCCGTCCCGGAACCCTCCTGGACACCCCCGGCACCGGCCGGGTCACCGCCGGTCCCGCCGTCGAGTACGGCGACGTACACCGCGACGACGTCGCCGCGTTCCTCGACGCCGCCCTGCACGCTCCGGCCCTCAGCCGCGTGATCGTCGAGCTCACCTCCGGTGACACCCCTGTCGCGGAGGCCGTCACCCGCCTCGCGGCCGCCTGAGCTCACACCCGCATCTCAACCACAGCACCATCAGCAAGGAGAAGCACCATGACCGCCATCGATTCCTACAGCCACGACGTCTCCGGTGAGAAGGAGTTCGGGTTCGCCCAGGCCATCAAGGTCGGCGACACGATCTACGTCTCCGGGCAGCTCTCGCACGACGAGCAGGGCAACTTCCTCTACCCGGGCGACTTCGACGCCCAGCTGAAGCAGTCCTACGCCAACTTCGAGAAGGTGCTCGCCCACTACGGCGCCACCCGTAACCAGGTCGTCTCCGAGACCCAGTTCATCGTGGACCTGCCGCGGTACAACATGGCGATGGCCGCGGCGAACCTGGCCTACTTCGGTGACCACCGCCCCACCAGCTCCACCATCGGCGTCGCGTCGCTGTTCTTCCCGGGCCAGCTCATCGAGGTCAACTTTGTCCTCGACACCCGTCTGCCGGCCTGATCATGAAGGTCGTGATCGCCGGAGGGCACGGCAAGATCGCCCTTCTCCTGGAGCAGCTGCTGTCCCGGCGCGGCGATGTGGTCACCGGCCTCATCCGCAACCCGGCCCAGGCCGAGGCGCTGGAGAAGGCCGGGGCCCAGGCCCGGCTCGTGGATCTGGAGAAGGCCACCGGTGACGAGGTCGCCCGGCATCTGACGGGTGCCGACGCGGTGGTGTTCGCCGCCGGGGCGGGTCCCGGGAGTTCGGCGGGCCGTAAGGACAGCGTGGACCGCGGCGCGGCGATCCTGTTGGCGGACGCCGCCGAGAGCGCCAGTGTCGGACGCTATCTGCTGCTCTCCGCCATGGGCGCCGATCTGCGGGCCCTCGACAACGAGAGCCTCGACCCGGTCTTCCGTACCTATCTCCGGGCCAAGATCGCGGCCGAGAGCGCCGTCCGGTCCCGGTCCGCGCTCCGGGCGACGATCGTCCGCCCCGGTCTGCTCGACGACAACCCCGGCACCGGCCGGGTCACGCTCGCCGAGCGGACCGGTCCGGGCCCCATCTCCCGGGCCGATGTCGCCGCCGTCCTGCTGGCGCTGCTCGACGAATCGCGGCTGACCGGCCGGACCGTCGAGGTCATCGGCGGCGCCACCCCTATCGCGGATGCCGTGGCGGCCCACGCCCCCCACTGAACTGCCCGTTCCGCCTCTCCCCTCATCTCCCTCTCGACGGCGTTGTCCCGGCCGGCGATGCCCCACCTGAAAGAGAAACACCGTGAGTACTCTGTTCACCCCCCTCAAGCTGCGCTCCCTCCAGATACCCACCGGGTGTGGATGTCGCCGATGTGCATGTACTCCGCCGCCCCCACTGGCCTGGAGACCGGCGCGCCGACCGACTTCCACCTCGCCCACCTGGCCTCGCGCGCCGCCGGTGGCGCGGGCCTGGTCATGGCCGAGGCCACCGGGGTCCGTCCCGACGGACGGATCAGCCCCTGGGACTTGGGCCTGTGGAACGACCGTCAGCAGGAGGCGTTCGCCAGGATCACCCAGGGCATCAAGGCGTACGGCGCCGTCCCGGCCATCCAGCTCGCCCACGCTGGCCGCAAGGCGTCGGTGGACAAGCCCTGGCTGTCCGACCGGTACGTGCCCCAGAGCGAGAGCGGCTGGCAGACGGTGGCGCCCAGCGCGGTCGCGTACGACGGCCTGCCCGTCCCGCACGAGCTGACCGTGGCCGAGATCCAGCAGCTTGTAGCCGACTTCGCCGCCTCCGCCAAGCGCGCCCTGGCCGCCGGCTTCCAGGTCGCGGAGGTGCACGGCGCCCACGGCTACTTGATCAACTCCTTCCTCTCCCCGGTCATCAACCACCGCACCGACGCCTACGGCGGCAGCTTCGAGAACCGGATCCGCTTCGCTCTGGAGGTCGTCGACGCGGTGCGCGCCGTGTGGCCCGCCGAGCTTCCGGTCTTCTTCCGCACCTCGGCGACCGACTGGCTGACCGAGAACCCCGAGGACACCCGCGAGGGCTGGACCGGTGAGGACACCGTCCGCCTCGCCAAGGAACTGACCGCTCACGGCGTCGACCTGCTCGACGTCTCGACCGGCGGCATGGTCCGCGACGCGAAGATCGTCGCCGGGCCGAACTACCAGGTCCCCTTCGCTGGCCAGGCCCGCAACCAGGCCGGTATCCCCACCGCCGCCGTCGGCATCATCACCGAGCCTCAGCAGGCCGAGGACGTCATCGCCTCCGGCCAGGCCGACGCCGTCTTCCTCGGCCGCGAACTGCTCCGCAACCCATACTGGGCACAGCACGCCGCCCTCGCACTCGATGCCGAGCCGACCTGGCCGGACCAGTACGCCTACGTCGTCCAGCGCCGCAAGCGCTGACCCTCAAGCCACCCTCCTGACCACCAGCCGTCTGCCTCACCAGGCACGATGCGTTGCACCACCTCCCTGGGAGATTGCACGATGGCCGAGCGCCGCAGAGTTCTGTTCGTGACCGACCTCGCCTACCCAGCCCGGGGGCGGCGCTACTGCGACGAGGACATCTTCCTGACCTCCCGACTGCGCGACGCCTTCGACATCGCCCTGTGCCACCCGCTGGATGCCGCCGCGCTGATGGACGCCTTCGACGTGGTGGTGGTCCGCAACAGCGGGCCCGTGCTGCACTACCAGAAGGAGTACGACGCCTTCCGGGAGCAGGCCCTGGCCCGGGACATCCGCGTCTACAACCCGCTGTCCGGCCGGGGCGACATGGCCGGCAAGCAGTACCTGCTGGACCTGACCGCCGCCGGATACCCGGTCATCCCCACCATCGACCGGCCCGAGGACCTGCACCTGCTGCCCGAGGCCGCCCAGTACGCGGCCAAGCCGAAAGCGGGCGCGGACTCCATCGGCCTGACCTTCCTGGCCCCGGAGCAACTGAGCGACCTCGTCTACGGCGACATCCTGGTCCAGCCGCGCATCGACTTCCGCTACGAGGTGTCCTTCTACTACGTCGACGACGCCTTCCAGTACGCCCTTCACGCCCCCGACCCCGAGCGGCGCTGGGTCCTTGAGCCCTACGAGCCCACCGACGCCGACCTGGCCTTTGCTCGGCCCTTCATCAACTGGAACACCCTCGACCACGGCATCCAGCGCGTGGACGCCTGCCGCACCCGGGAAGGTGATCTGCTCCTCGTAGAGCTGGAGGACCTCAACCCGTACCTGTCCCTGGACCTGGTATCCGACCGGACCCGTGACGCGTTCGTGGCGAGCATGACGGCATCCCTCCACCGGTTCCTGGACGCTCAGCGCCGCGTCTGAGGTGACATACGAGCCCTCAACAGCGATCGCGACCCCGGGCAGGCATGCCCCGACACAGGTTGACGACAGGTGGCAAGGCTGCCGGTGCTCAGGCAGCTCGGAGCACCGCAGCCCAGGTCGCCCCGCTGGACGAGCATGTTCGGCCAGGTGACGACCTCGCACCGGCTCTAGGACGCCTTGGGGAAGGTGAAGGTCAGGTGCCGGTAGATCCCGTCGTTCTTGAGGACGGTCATCGTCGCGCCCTCGCGGTCGGCGGCGAACCGCTCTTCGGCCTCGCTCAGGTGCTGCTTCAGCTCGTCGTACGGATCGGTCACGCTCATCTCGGTGCCCCTCTTCTGCGGCCCCGCCGGGCGGCAGTGGTCTTCCCGACGTACAACGACCCGCCCCGGACGGCGGATGCGGCGCTCACTCCTCCTGGCCGTCGTCGTCATCGTCGAGGTCGGCGGCGTCCGGGTCGCGCAGGGGCCGCAGCCCCTTGACCGGCGGGGAAGCGGTGAAGCTGTAGCGGCCCAGGCAGTTGAGGTTCTTGTGCTTGAGCGGGGACAGCCGGGCGACGTCCTCGTCGCGGATCTCGTGGCCCTCGGCGCGGAGCTGGGCGACCGCGGCGTCGATGTAGCGCGTCGTCCACAGCACGATGGCGTTGAGGACCAGGCCGAGCGCGCCGAGCTGGTCCTCCATCCCCTCCCGGTACGCCTGGTGGATGGTGCCGCGCTTGCCGTGGCACACGTCCCTCGCGAGCTTGTGGCGGGACTCCTGCACAGTGAGCTGCCGGTTCATCTGCCGGCGGTAGGTGTCGTCCACCGGGTCGACCACCCGCAGCAGGTGCTCGGTCTTGGCGATCCGCCCGTACTCCGCGAACGCCGCCCCCAGCGGCGTCGGGCGCCCGTCACGTCCGAACATGCGCAGCAGGTCGTAGGCGCGGACCTGGTTGGTGACCAGGGAACCGGCGACCTTCAGCATGTCCGGCCAGTGCGTGATCACCTTGTTCAGGTTGACCCGGTTGCGGGCCAGGTCCTCCACCACGCCGTAGTGGCTGGTCTCGACGCCGGGCAGGGTGGCCCGCCAGAACCGCTGGTCGTCCAGGTCGCGGAACCGCGGGCTGAAGTTGTAGCCGAGGATCTTGAACAGGCCGAACACCATGTCGGAGTACGAGGCGTTGTCGGTCGCCACCATCTCCGGCTTCACGCCGCCGTCGAGGTTCAGCAGGGCGTCCAGGATGTGCAGGGAGTCGCGCGGGGTGCCGGGGACGACCATCTGCCCGATGCCCGCGACCTGGTCGTTGACGGCGTTGAGCCAGGTGATGCCCCGCTTGAACCCGAAGTACTTCGGCGATGGGGCGGCGTTGATGGTGCGCACCGGCACCTGGAAGCGCAGCCCGTCCACGGAGGTGAGCAGCCCGTCTCCCCAGTAACGCACGATCGGGATGTCGGCCTGGGCGGCGATCAGCGCAGCGTTCGCCGCGGCGATGGTGTCGGCGCGCAGGTAGTACTGGTCGACGTGCACGAGCCGGGCCCGGGTCAGGGCCTCGTAGCCGGGGTTGACCACCGGGGCCAGGCCGATGTTGCACGCCTCGGACACCAGCAGCGCGACCACCGAGGTGGACAGATCCTTCATCCGCGTGGTGCCGTCCCCGAGGTGCACGAAGGCGTCGAGGAACCCAGTCCAGGCGTTCACCTCGAACAGCAGGTCCGGCAGGTCGATCTTCGGGAGCATCTTCTCGACCCGCTGGCGCAGCCAGGTCAGAGACTTCGGCTCGCCGAGCGCGCCGAGCTTGTCGACGTTCAGCTTCACCCGCCCGTCGTCCTGCACCTCGATGGACACCTTCGCCGCCGGCCCCGCCTCCGCGAGGCGTTCGGCGAGCTGCTTCCATCCGGCGTCTAGGCCCCGCACCAGCTCCTCCAGGTGCTCGGTGACGGGCATGTCCAGGCTCAGGGCCGCCAGGACGTCCTCCTCGACCGCGTCCCAGTCCGGACCCTCCAGCAGGCGGGCCCGGGGGTTGGACCACCGGTGCGAGGGCGAGGCGAACACGTCGCGGTTGTTCAACGCCCGGTGCAGCTGCTCCAGCACGCACACCACGTACGCGTCCCGGTCCACCGACCCCTGCGGCAGATCCGGGTTGGCGTACACCGCCTTGCGCCACACCGGCGGCACCAGCTTGTCGTCCACCTCACGCGGCAGCAGCGGCTTGACCCCCACCTTCCGCCGCGCCAGCGCCGGCAACCCCCGCACCCCGGCCAGGACCCGCTTGCCCGCGCTCGCCGCGTCCAGCGCCTTCGACTCGCCCAGCAGAGCGAGGAACGGGCGCACGGTGGCGTACCGGGTCGCCAGCGCGGCCCGCATCGCAACATCGGCCGTGTTCTCGTCCTCGGGCACCAGCGTCACCACGGTCGCCGCGGCAGTCGTCACCGCCGCGCGCGGGCCGACTTCCTCCAACGCCGCCCACAGCGCGCCCACGTCCAGGTCCGCGCCGTGCTCCTCGACCAGCTCCAACTCCTCGACCAGCACCGCCCACGCGCGAGCGACGAGTCGGGACGCCTCTCCAACTGCGGCAGCGTCGACAACCGCTCCTTCTCCGTCTTGCGCTTCGCGGTGTTCAGCAGCCGGGCGGCCATCAGGACCTGGAACAGGTCCAGGGCCTCGTCGATCGCCTTCGCCTCCAGGTGCCGCATCACCGCGGTCAGCATCGCCGTGCGCTTCGGCTCCGAGGCCCGCTCCAGCAACGGCGCCTTCGACCCCAGCGCGTACCGGGCCAGCGCCGCCATCCGGTTCGGCGGAATCTGCGACAGCCTCAACCGGCCCAGCCGGTACGCGCCGATCTCGTCCACCCGCTCCAGCGCGCGGGCGAACGCCGTCCCGGTGGTCCGCGTCGGCGGCCGGCGCAGCCGCTCCAGCTCCGAGAACCGCGAGCCCTCCGGCGTCTTCAGCGTCGCCACCAGCTCACCGGGCAACGCCGGGTCGGCGCGGCGGGCCGCGCCCGCGACCGTGGCGTGCAGCCGCTTCTCCGCGACCTTCCGGGCCTCCGAGACCTGCCGCGCCAGCACACTCACCCCGGGCAGCAGCACCCGGTGACGGCGCAGCCAGCCCACCGCATGGTTGAACAGCGCCACCGGCCCCTCGGCGTGCGTCCACGCCCGCCCGTGCAGGAACGTCCGGAACCGCCGCGACCACTCCGCATCCTCGTACTCGCGGTACTCGTAGGCATCCCGGATCTCCCACGCGTGCTCGTACG
Organism: Streptomyces sp. NPDC102259; assembly: GCF_044766465.1. Classification (NCBI taxonomy): domain Bacteria; kingdom Bacillati; phylum Actinomycetota; class Actinomycetes; order Kitasatosporales; family Streptomycetaceae; genus Streptomyces; species Streptomyces sp. NPDC102259. Next base: position 41,176 of record NZ_JBIWMA010000011.1, read on the forward strand.
CCGTCTTGGGACGCTCGGTGTACCGCTTCACCACCGACGCGTCCTCGATGCCGAGCTGCACGGCCAGATGCTCGACCACCGGCCACGGCGCATCGAGCGGGTCGTCCGGGAGGAACCGGCCGATGTAGCGAACCGTGCACATCTGGAGCGCGAAGCCGAGCTGATGGTGCGCCGAGCGGCGCCGCGCGATCAGATCCCGGTCGACGTCGTCGAGGAAGAAGAACCGCTCCAGCTCAGGGCGGGTCGGCTCCTCGGCGAACTTCTCGTACGCCTCGGCCTGCTCATCAGTCAGAAACTCCACCGGCACAACCGGACCGTAGCCAGCACCGCTACCCGCCCGGCGGCCTTTCCGGGAACCCCAGCGGCACCACCGACCGGTGTGCTAGCCGACCATGATCGTTCTCAGCGCCAACCGCTGTACCGATGTTCCCCGAGGCCGGTCCCCGAGTGGCATCCCGAGCTCGGCGAACCGGTGCCGGGACAGAACGACGGCGTGATCCCGGGACACGGGGCGGCGGGCCGCAAGCGCTGAAGCCGGCGCGACCCGCGCCGTGCGTGCCGTGCGCGCCGTGGACGTCCCCGGGACGCCCCACGGCGCACCTCTCATCCGGGCGCGGGACGCCGCCGCGCGTCCGGCGGCGGCAGGATCCGGCACAGGGCGTCCAGCGCCGCCCCGTAGGCGTGCTCCGCCGGCGTCGCGTAGCCGACGACGAGCCCGTCCTCCGGAGCCATGCCGGTCGCCGGATGCCGGAAGGCGGCCAGGCCGTCCAGGGCGACGCCCTGCCAGGCGGCCGCCTTGAGCGCGGACCGCTCGGTGCCGGGCGGCAGCCGCAGTACGGCGTGGAGGCCGGCCGCGATCCCGGTGACCTCGACGTGCGGCGCCTGCGCGGTGAGCGCCTCGACCAGCCGGTCCCGGCGGCCGCGGTATCGCTGCCGCATACGCCGCACATGACGGTCGTACGACCCGGACGCGATGAAGTCGGCCAGGCTCAGCTGGTCCAGGACGCTCGCCCAGGCCTCCCGCTCGCCCTTGGCCGCGAGGACGCCGTCGACATACCGCTCGGGCAGCACCATCCAGCCCAGGCGCAGCGCGGGCGACAGGCTCTTGCTGACCGAGCCGAGGTAGATCACCCGCTCGGGATCGAGCCCCTGGACGGCGCCGACGGGCTTGCGGTCGTAACGGAACTCCCCGTCGTAGTCGTCCTCGAGGAGGACCCCGCCACGCGCGCGTGCCCAGTCGATCACGGCGGTCCGGCGGCTCGCGTGCAGGGGACCACCGGTCGGGAACTGGTGCGCGGGGGTGAGCAGCACCGCGCGCTCGCGGTCCAGCCGCTCCACGCACGCCCCGTCCGCGTCCAGGGGCAGCGGAGTCGTCCGCACGCCCGCCGCCGCCAGCAGCCCCCGGTGGAAGTCCAGACCGTACGCCTCCACGGCCAGCGGACCGCGCGGGAGCCCGCTGCCCGGGGCGAACAGGAGGCGCAGCGCATGGGCGAAGCCCGAGCAGATCACGATGTGCTCGGGGTCGGTGCGCACGCCACGCGCGCGTGCCAGGTACTCGGCGAGGGCCTCCCGCAGTTCCCGGCGGCCGGCGGGGTCACCGGGACCGAACGCCTCGTTGGGCGCCTGCTGGAGGGCCCGCCGGTAGGAGGCGAGCCAGGCGGCGCGCGGGAACGACGACGCGTCCGGTGCGCCCTGCCGCAGGTCGTGCCGGGGGCCACGCGCGCGTGGCGGTGCCTTGACGGGCGTGCGCTCGGCGGGCCGCAGGGCTCCGGTCCGGTCGGCGACCCGTGTACCGGATCCCTGCCGGGCGGTCAGCCAGCCCTCCGCGACGAGTTCCGCGTACGCGTCGGCCACCGTGTTGCGCGCGACCCCGAGGTCGGCGGCGAGCGAACGGTACGGCGGCAGCCGGGTCCCGGGAGGCAGGCGTCCGCCACGCACGGCCTCGCGCAGCGCCCGGATCAGGGCGGCCCGCCGACCGCCCGGACCGGCCAGCTCCACATGCAGGTCTGCGCCGATCCGCTCCGCGGAATTGACCCACGAATCCACCATGAAAATGCACCTTACAGGGGGTCTTTCTGGCCCGTAGATTGAGGGACATGACGACGAACACGACGGCGAACACGGCCACGGACACCACGACCGACGCGACGACGGGCGCGACGGGTGCCGAGGGGGCGGCGGGGGTGGCCCCACGGTCCCGCCTCGACTTCGGGAAGACCGCCGGCAAGGCGTTCCGCGCCCTCATCGGCTTCGACGCCGCCGCCCGCGAGGGCCTCGACCCGGCGCTCGTCGAACTGATCCAGATCCGCGCCTCGCACCTCAACCACTGCGCCTACTGCCTCCACATGCACACGAGCGACGCCCGCAAGGCCGGCGAGAGCGAGGAGCGGCTGCACATGGTCGCCGTCTGGCGCGAGGCCCGCCACTTCTTCACCGAGAAGGAGCAGGCGGCCCTGGCCCTGACGGAGGCCGTCACCCTGGTGGCCGACGGCGGCGTCCCGGACGATGTCTACGCCGAGGCCGCCGCCCGCTTCGACGAGCGGGAGCTCGCACAGGTGCTGGCCCTGATCTGCACGATCAACACCTGGAACCGGGTGGCCCTGGCGACGGGGAAGGTGGCCGGCACGGACGAGCGCCGCTGAGCCGATCCGACCGCGATCCGACCGCGATCCGGTCGCGATCCGGTCGGGTTCCGGCCATGTGCTGTCCTGACGCCCGGTTCCGGACGCCCTGTCCGGGCCTAGCTGCTCATCGGACGGTCGTACGGGCCGATCGGCGACGGCAGCCGGGAACTCCCCGTCAGATGGCGGTCGACGGCCGACGCCACCGCCCGCCCCTCCGCGATGGCCCACACGATCAGCGACTGCCCGCGCGCCGCGTCCCCCGCGGCGAACACGCCGGGGACGTTCGTCGCGAAGTCGCCGTCCCGCGCGATCGTGCCGCGCGGCTCCAGCGCCAGCCCCAGCTGCTCGACGAGCCCGTCCTCCCGGTCGGGCCCGGAGAAGCCGAGGGCGAGCAGCACGAGGTCGGCGGGGAGCGCCCGTGCGGTGCCCTCCACCGGCCTCCGCCGCGCGTCGACCTCGACGAGGTGCAGCGACCGCACGTGGCCGGCCCCGTCGCCGGTGAAGCGGAGCGTGGACGCCGCGAACAGTCGCGCGTCCGCGTCCGCCGCCGGCGCCGACTCCAGATCGCGCGCCTCCTCGTGCGCCGCCGAGAGCCGGTAGATCTTCGGATACGTGGGCCAGGGGTCGGTGTCCTCGTCGCGCTCGGGGCCGGGCTGCGCGTAGATGTCCAGCTGGGTCACGGACGCGGCGCCCTCGCGCACCGCCGTGCCCAGACAGTCGGCGCCCGTGTCACCCCCGCCGACGATGACGACGTGCTTCCCGGCGGCGGACATCGGGGACGACTCCAGGTCTCCCTCGCCCACCCGGTTGGCCAGCGGCAGATACTCCATCGCCTGCTGTATGCCGGTCAACTCCCGCCCCGGAACATGCAGTTCCCGCCAGTCGGTCGCCCCGGTGGCGATCACCACGGCGTCGTAGCGGACCCGCAGATCCGCGGCCATGACATCCCGCCCGATGGTGGTCGAGGTGCGGAACTTCGTGCCCTCGGCCCGCATCTGCTCGATCCGTCGCTCCAGATGGATCTTCTCCATCTTGAAGGAGGGGATCCCGTACCGCATCAGTCCGCCGATCCGGTCGTCCTTCTCGTAGACGGCGACCGTGTGCCCGGCCCGGGTCAACTGCTGTGCCGCGGCCAGCCCGGTGGGCCCGGAACCGATCACCGCGACCGTCCTGCCGGACAGCCGGTCCGGCGGCCGGGGCGGCGTGAGGCCGTCCGCCCAGGCCCGGTCGGCGATGGCGACCTCGACGTTCTTGATGGTGACGGCCGGCTGGTTGATGGCGAGGACGCACCCGGCCTCGCAGGGCGCCGGGCACAACCGGCCGGTGAACTCGGGGAAGTTGTTCGTCGCGTGCAGCCGGTCGCTCGCCGCCCGCCAGTCCTCCCGGGACACGAGGTCGTTCCACTCGGGGATCAGGTTGCCGAGCGGACAGGCGTCGTGGCAGAACGGGACGCCGCAGTCCATGCAGCGGTCGGCCTGCTTGCTGACGATGGGCAGCAGCGCCCCGGGGACGTACACCTCGTCCCAGTCCCGTACCCGTTCCTCGACCGGCCGCCGGGGCCAGTCCTCGCGGGGTGTGGTCATGAATCCCTTGGGATCGGCCATGGGCGTCTTCCTCGCGTACGCGTACGACAGGCCGAGCGTCATCGGGCGGCACTCTTTCGGCCACGATACGTCGCGTCGGCCCCCCACGCAGAGCGGCGGACAGCGCTTGCCGCGGTGGGTGCCCGGTACGTCGCCGGGTGTTCGTGTCCGTGTCCGGTCAGACCAGGGCGAGGACGTACACGACCGCCGAGGCCGCGGACGCGACCGCGCGTACGTGGTTCCACCGCGTCCACTGACGCAGATAGGCCGGCCAGTACGCGACGGCCTCCGGCGTGCCGGGTTTCAGCTTCGCCAGTGCCTCGTTGCGCGGCACGTTGGCCGTCACGGTCACCCCGAACGCGCCGCACAGGTACAGCGCGCTGCCCAGCAGCAGGTGGACCGTGCCGTCGTCCGGCCACAGCACGAAGGTCACCACGGCGATCACCGCGCACACCGCCGCCGCACCGAGGAACAGGACCATGAACGCCGGAGTCATCGCCGAGGAGTTGATCGCGTTCATCGCCGCGACGCCCTGCGCGGGCGGCAGCGCGGCGAGCCCCCGCATCACCAGGACCGAGAAGGCACAGAAGACCCCGGCCATCAGCCCCGTGGTCAGCGCGCCCACCACCGCGAGCACCACATACGGTCCATCGATCATGACGACGTCAACTCCCACCCGTGGAGCGGAGATCTTGCCCGGGTCCTCACCGCACCTCAAGTGAAATCCCGTTCATGATCGGTGACCATGGCCGAGACCCGCGGGGACATGCGCGGAAGTCCACCAGGCTGCCGCTCGGGCTCCCGAACCGTGCCGTCCGTCCCGTCCGCCCTGTCCGTCTCATCCATCCTGCCCGTCCCGCGCGTCCCATCCGTCCCGTCGCCGCCCTCCCGCCACGTCCGGATCCGGGCCTCCACGTCCGCCGCGATCCGCCGGCGCGCCTCGTGCCGGGGCATGCCGCTCATCAGCAGCCGGTCGTACGGCGTGTCCAGATGCCGTACGGCCGCCACGACCGCGGAGACGACGGCTCCCTCGGACAACGCCCGCCCGGCGGCGCTGCGTCCCACCCGGCCACTGCCCCGCAGGGAGGCGTGCGCGGCGATCCCGCGCGCCCGGCCTCCCGGGCAGCCGGGAAGCAGCCGAAGGATCTCCGCCGCGAACGCCTCCGCGAAGCGCTCGTCCTGCGCCGCCCGGCGCCGCGCGTCCCGGGTTCGGCGCCGCCGCCGTGCCTCGGCGTCCGCCAGGCACCGCTCCTCGGCCCGCGCGAGCGCCGCCTCCTCCACCAGGACGCCCTGGCGCTCGTAACGCCCCTTGCGCCGGTTGAACCGGACCACCACCGCCGACAGCCCGCTCTCCTCCCGCGACCTGCGGGTCAGCGCCGTGTCACCGCGCGGCAGGAACACCAGGTGCCCCAGATCGGCGCAGTCGAGGCAGCGCGGCGCGGCGTCCTCCAGGAGCAGCATCGGCAGCGGCCCGCGTCGGCACCCGGCGCAGTGCTTGCGCCGGAGCGGCTGGACGACGAGAAACCCGGTGCGGGGCGCGGGAGCGATGAGGGCTGCGGCTGCCATACGGCCTTCATGCCCCCCGGCGCCCGCGGCGGCACCTGGCACAGGCCTGACGCCCACGGCGGCACCTGGCCACCGGCCCGCGGGCGGATGGACCGTGGCCGTGGCCGCCGGACCCAGGTCGCGGACGAAAAGGGGCCGAAGGACGCAGGTCGCACCGGGGCGAGGCGGCCGGACCGGCGTCTGACGCATCATGGGCCGGGTGCGACTCGAACCGATCACCTGGGAACGGCTCGGCGACCTCCTCGCCGAGCGGCTGCTCGACCTGAAGCCCGCCGACGGCATCCGTTGGCCGCGCATCGCCTTCGACGGCGCCCCGGCAGCCCGTCCCGGAGACCTCGCCGAGCGGGTCGCCGAGGCCCTGCACAGCCGCGGCCGCCCCTCCCGGGTCGTGGACACACACGGCTTCCTGCGCCCCGCCTCCCTCCGCCTGGAGTACGGCCATCACGACGTGGACGCCTATTACGACGGCTGGTTCGACACCGGCGCCCTGTGGCGCGAGGTGTTCGATCCCCTCGAACCCGGCGGCGACGGACGGATCCTGCCCGATCTCCGGGACCCCGTCACCGACCGTGCCACCCGTAGCCCCTACGTCCCGCTCCCGCCCGGCGGCTTCCTGCTGCTGCACGGCCCACTGCTGCTGCGGCACTGGTTCCCCTTCGACCTGACCGTCCACGTCCTCCTCTCCCCGCCGGCCCTGCGCCGGCGCACCCCCGAAGCCGACCACTGGACGCTGCCCGCCTTCGAGCGGTACGTCCAGGAGACCGATCCGGCCGCCGCGGCCGACGTCCTCGTCCGCGCGGACGACCCCCGTCATCCGGCCTGGGGCGGCTGAGCCCCGGGTGCGGGCGCCAGGCGGCGCGGCGAGAATGTAGGTCGCCGGGACTAGCGGCGCCCCCCGTGCCGCGCCGGCCGTCCGGCACCGGGAGGTACTCCATGACCACCGCCGGAGACATCATGCACCGGGGCGCTCAGTGGATCCCCGCCCACGAGACCCTCGACCGCGCCGCCCAGCTGATGCGCGAACTGAACGTCGGCGCGCTGCCCATCAGCGACGAGAACGAGCGGCTCTGCGGGATCCTCACCGACCGGGACATCGTCGTCGGGTGCGTGGCCATGGGGCACGACCCCGCCAAGGTCACCGCCGGCGAGATGGCCCAGGGCACACCACGATGGATCGACGCGGGCGCCGACGTCGGCGAGGTGCTCCAGGAGATGCAGGAACACCAGATCCGCCGACTGCCCGTCATCGAGAACAAGCGCCTGGTGGGCATGATCAGCGAGGCCGACCTCGCCCGGCACCTGCCCGAGGAGCAGATCGCCACCTGGGCCGAGACCGTCTACGCCCGGTCCGGACCCGCCCGGCACTGACAGCGGCGACAGTACGGACGGCGGCGACAGTAAGGACAGCGTTGACAGCACGGCCGGCCGTGACAGCACGGCCGGCCGTGGCAGCCGTTACAGCGGTCGCCGCCCGGGCCGGAGCGGTCGCTCAGAGCCAGCCGTTGCGCCGGAAACCGCGGTACAGGACCCAGCAGGCGACGGATATCACGCCGACGACCAGGGGGTAGCCGAACCTCCAGTGCAGCTCCGGCATGTGGTCGAAGTTCATGCCGTACACCCCGCAGACCATCGTCGGCACGGCGATCACCGCGGCCCAGGCCGTGATCTTGCGCATGTCCTCGTTCTGCGCGACCGTGACCTGCGCCAGGTGCGCCTGGAGGATCGAGTTGAGCAACTCGTCGAAGGCGGCGATCTGCTCCGTGGCACGCAGCAGGTGGTCGGAGACGTCCCGGAAGTAGGCCTGTATCTCCGGATCGACCACCCGGACCGGCCGGTCCGCGAGGTCCAGCAGCGGACGACCGAGCGGTACCACGGCCCGCTTCAGCTCGAGGAGTTCACGCTTGAGCTGGTAGATACGACCCGGATCGGCCCGTGCGCCGTTCGCCGCGAAGACCTCCGTCTCGACCTTGTCGATGTCCTCCTGCACGGAGTCGATGACATTGAGGTAGTCGTCCACCACATGGTCCGCGATCGCGTGCAGCACCGCCGACGGCCCCTTGGCCAGCTGCGTCGTGTCGGATTCCAGCTCCTCGCGCAGCGGGCCCAGCGAACCGTGCCGTCCGTGGCGCACCGTGATCACGAAGTCCCGGCCGACGAACACCATGATCTCGCCGGTGTTGACCACTTCGCTGGTCGCCGTGAGCTCCTCGTGTTCGACGTAGCAGACCGTCTTGAACACCGCGAACAAGGTCTCCCCGTACCGCTCGACCTTCGGTCGCTGATGAGCCTCGACGGCGTCCTCGACGGCCAGCGGATGCAGGTCGAAGAGCTCGGCGATGCCGGCGAACTCGTCGTTCGTCGGCTCGTGCAGGCCGAGCCAGACGAAGCCGTGACCATGCTTGCGCACCCGTTCCACCGTGTCGACCAGGTCGCCGCCGCGCGGGGCCCGGACCCCGTCCCGGTACGTCACGCAGTTCACCACCGAGGAACCGAGCGGGGAACGCGCGGGGTGACTCAGATCGACCCGCGGACGCCGCCGGGCCAACCGCGCCACCCTGCGCAGGCCGCCGACCCCTCCGAGGCCGGTGACCTTCCGCAGATTCCCCGCCATGGTCATCTGGGTCTCCTTGCGTGTATCTCCGCGGGCCGCGCTTCCGCGTCCTGGCGCGCCAGTCTGCCAGGCCCGCGTGTGCCGAGGGTAAGCCTGTGGAAAGGGGCGGTTCCGCTTTGTTCCCGCCTGTGGACGACGAGTACCGGACCGCTCCCCGGACCACTCCCCGCACCGTTGCGCGGACCGGTGGCCGACCGTTCCCGGTACGGGTTCCCGGCGTCGCCGACCGCATCCGGGCCGGGCTGTCCCGTACCCCGTCCCGGCCGCGTCGACGACCTCCGTCGAGTGGGACAACTGGGATGATCGGCGCATGACGCGATCCGACGGCTACCTCCTCGACAACCGGCAGCCCGAGGCGGGGGAACGCTTCGACGCCTTCGCCGCCCTCTTCGACGCCCCGACGTTCCGCCACTTCGAGGCGTTCGGGGTCGGACCCGGCTGGCGCTGCTGGGAGGCCGGTGCCGGCGGCACCTCCGTGGTGTCCTGGCTGGCGAAGAAGGTCGGCCCGACGGGCAAGGTCCTCGCGACCGACATCGACACCTCCCTGCTGACGTCGGCCGCCCGCCCACCGGTCGAGGTGCGCGTCCACGACCTGGGCGCCGAGGAGCCGCCGATGGAGGGCTTCGACCTGGTGCACGCCCGGCTCGTGCTGGTCCATGTGCCGGACCGGGAGCGGGCGTTGCGCTCGATGGTCAAGGCGCTGCGACCGGGCGGACGGCTCCTGATCGAGGACGCCGACCCCGCCCTCCAGCCCTTGCTCTGCCCCGACGAGCACGGCCCCGAACAGCAGCTGGCGAACCGCTTGCGGCACGGCTTCCGCAAGCTCCTGGCCGGCCGCGGCGCCGACCTCTCCTACGGTCGTAAGCTCCCGCGTCTGCTTCGCGAGGCCGGGCTGCGCCGGGTCGAGGCCGACGCCTACTTCCCCGTCACCTCACCCGCCTGCGCGGCCCTGGAGTCCGCGACGGTCCGCCAGATTCGTGGCGAACTCGTCGGCGCGGGCCTCGCGACCGACGAGGACATCGACCGCCACCTGGCGAACGTCGCCTCCGGCGACATGGACCTGGCCACGGCGCCCATGATCTCGGCGTGGGGACGCAAGGGGTAGAAGGGGCGGAAGGAGCGGAAGGCGCGGAAGGAGCACGCGAGCGCGAGGCGCGTGCGGTGGACGGCGTGAGCGGCGAACGGGCGTGAGCTGTGAACGGGCGTGTGCGGTAGGACGGGCGTGTGCCGTAGGACAGGCGTGTGCGGTGGACGGGTGGGAGACCGCCGGAGGTGGACGCCCGCCCGGCGTGGTGCTCTCAGCCGGCGTGGGTCCGGTACGTCGTCGACGCCGCGCCGGCACCACGCGCGGGTGGTCTGCCGCCCACACGTTCCACCGCCCGGGCCCCCGCCCGGCACCCCTCGGCCGCCGCGGCGCCCCATTCGGCGCCCGCGAGCAGTGCGGCGAGGAACGCTCCCGTGAAGGCGTCGCCGGCTCCCGTGGTGTCCATGGGCGTCGCCGGAGCGGCGGGGACACGGGCGAGCACGGCGCCGTCACAGGCCACCAGCGCACCGTCGGCCCCCTCCTTGGACACCACCAGCGGAACCAGACGGCTCAGCGCGGCCGCCGCGCCCGCCCCGTCGAGCAGTCCGGTCAGCAGGCAGGCCTCGGCACGGCTGGGCAGCAGCACGTCCACCCCCTCGACGAGGGACAGGAAGCGGTCGACGCCCAGGTCCACCAGGAAGCCCGCCGACGCCGGATCGAGACTCACCGGCACCCCACGCGCGCGTGCCGCCGCCGACGCCGTGCCCACCAGCGCCCGCCCGGACTCCGAGAACAACAGATAGCCCGACAGGTGCAGCCGGCCGACCCCGTCCAGGAGAGCGTCCGACCAGTCGCCGGGCTCGAGCCGCAGGGACGCGCCGCTGTCGGTGAGGAACGTGCGCTCGGCCGCGGCACCGGTGTCGACCAGGCAGATCACCGTCCCCGTGGTCGCCTGCGGGTCGACGACGAGCCGGGGCCGCACCCCGCAGGCGATCAGCTCCCGTTCGTGCCAGGCCGCCGACTCCGCGCCCACCCGGCCGAGGAGCCGTACGTCCGCGCACCCCCAATGCGCCGCCCAGCACGCCACGTTGGCGCCCGCCCCGCCCGGCAGGGTCCGGATCACGGAGGCCGTGTCCGTGCCCGACGCGAGGGGGCCGCGATGGCGGGCGACGATGTCCGTCACGACGTCCCCGACGACCAGCAGCGCCCCGCTTCCCGAGTCCCCTTCCCGGATCGGCTTGCCGGGGTCGCCTCGACCGCCGTCCGTCCCGTCCGGTCGCGCGGTCATGCCTCGGCCCACGCCGTCGCGATCCGCGCCGCCAGTCGCACATTGCCGCGCACCGCAGCCAGATTGGCGCTCAGGGACGCGCCGTCGGTGTGCCGGACCAGGTAGTCGAGCAGGAACGGCGTGACGCCCTGGCCGGTGACGCCGGCCTCCTCGCACGCGTGCAGCGCGTCGGCGAGCACACGCGCGTGCAACTCGGGATCCAGCTGCTCCTCCTCGGGAACCGGGTTGGCGACGATCAGCGCGGACTGCGGTACGCCGAGCGCGTCCTGAGCCCGCATCACGTCTGCCACCTGCCGCGGGGTCCGCACCGTCCAGTCCACGGGATGCCCCGAGTCGGACAGATAGAACCCCGGGAAGCGGTCGGTGCCGTACCCGGCGACGGCGACGCCCAGCGTCTCCAGCCGCTGGAGGGTCGCCGGCACGTCCAGGATCGACTTCACCCCCGCGCACACCACCGTGATCCGGGTGCTCGCGAGCAGCCCCAGGTCGGCCGACTCGTCCTGGGTGACCGTCCACTGCCGGTGCACCCCGCCGAGCCCACCCGTCGCGAACACCCGCACCCCCGCGAGCGCGGCCAGCAGCGCCGTGGCCGAAACGGTGGTCGCCCCGCTCGCCCCCGAGGCCACGGCGAGCGGCAGGTCGCGATGGCCCAGCTTGCGGAAGCCGTCCTCGTTGGCGACCCGCTCCAACTGATCCTTGTCCAGGCCTACATGCGGTCGTCCGTCCAGCACGGCGATCGTCGCCGGTACGGCGCCCTCCGCGCGTACGACCGCCTCCAGCTCCAGCGCCACCTGGAGGTTGCGCGGGCGGGGGAGCCCGTGCGAGATGATCGTGGACTCCAGGGCCACCACGGGTCGACGCGCGTCGACCGCGGCCCGCACCTCTTCCGACACCACCAGCACCACGCGCCCGCCTCCTGTCCGTCGGTCTCCCCTCATCTCTGGCGGGCGGCGCGCCCGGTCAAACCCTTGCGACCTGTGGGGCAGGACACCAGCCTGGGACGTATGACGGAAAACACGACACGCCTCGACCACGTGGTCCTGTGGGTACGCGACCCGATCGCCGCCGCCGACTTCTACGAGAAGGCCGTCGGCCTGGAGCCCGTCCGGCTCCCCGAGTTCGCCGCCGGCGAGGAACCGTTTCCCTCCGTACGCGTCAACGACGAGGCCCTCCTCGACCTCATGCCGTTGTCGATGGCCGAGCGGATGAAGATGCTCCCCGGCGCGGCCGAGAGCGCGGGGCACCCCGTGAACCACGTCTGCCTCGCCCTGTCGCGGGGCGACTTCGACACGCTGCTCGCCCGCCTGGAGGAGCACGCCGTCCCCGTCTCGGACGTCTCGCAGGGCTCCTTCGGCGCCCGCGGCGAGGCCACGCGCAGCTTCTACTTCCGTGACCCGGACGGCAACGTCATCGAGGCACGGCACTACGACTGACCTTGCCACGGCTGTCGTACCTGCGACCGACGTACCTGCGTCTGACGTACCTGCGGCTGTCGCATCCACGGCTGCCGCCCTACGGCTGTCTGCCGCACCTACGGCTGTCGTACGCCCGGCGGGCTGTCCGCGGCCGTCCTGCTCCTGTCCCCGTCCCTGTCCCCGTTCCTGTTCTCCTTGTCCCCGTTCCTGTTCCCGGTCCGGGTGAACAGCACCAGGGCGGCCAGCGGGACGAGGAGACTCGCCGCGGCGAGGTTGAGCCACGCGTAGCTCGCCTGCGCGACGATCAGCCCGGCGATCGCTCCGCCGAGTCCCGCCGAGGTGTTCATGGTGAGGTCGGAGAGTCCCTGGGCGGCGGCCCGAGCGGCCTGCGGCACCGCGTCCATCAGCAGTGCGGAACCCGAAACGAGCCCGGCCGACCAGCCCAGCCCGAGCACGAAGAGCCCGGCGGCGGTCTGCCCGTGGCTGCCGCCCGCCGTCCCCGCCAGGAACATCGCGACGGCCAGCAGCCCGGCCGCGAGTCCCGCCACCGAGAGCCGCCCCACCCGGTCCGCCAGCCGTCCCATCAGCGGCGCGAACGCGTACATGCCCGCGATGTGCCCGCTGATGACCAGCCCGATCAGATCGATGCTCGCGCCGTGGTGGGCGAGGTCGAGCGGGGTCATCGACATGACCGAGACCATCGCCGTGTGCGACACGGCGACCGTCACGAGCGCGAGCCGCGCGCGGGGCGAGGCGGAGACGGCCGTCAGCCCGGCGCGCAGGGAACGGGCCTTCGGGGACCGCTCCTCCCGCGGCGCGAGCGCGCGGGCCGTCAGCAGCGGGTCGGGGCGCAGCAGCACGGCCACCAGGACCGCCGATATGACGAAGATCCCGGCGGCCCACAGGAAGGGGCCCGCCGCGGCGGGTATCCCGAGTCCGGCGACGCTCCGGCCGGCCGGAGCGGCGATGTTCGGGCCCAGGACGGCGCCGATGGTGGTCGCCCACACCACGTTCGAGATGGCCCGGGCGCGCCGCTGCGGTTCGGCGAGGTCGGCGGCGGCGAACCGCGCCTGGAGGTTCGCCGAGGACGCCGCGCCGAAAGCGGCCATGCCGCACAGCAGCAGGGGGTAGTTCCCGGCCCGCGCCGCCACCACGACGACACAGGCGCCCAAGGCGCCCAGCAGATAGGCCAGCACCAGCCCCGGTCGGCGTCCCCGCGCGGTCATCAGCGCGGCCATCGGCATCGACAGCACGGCCGTGCCGGCGACGGTGGCGGTGGGGGCGAGCCCGGACAGCGCCTCGGTGCCGCTGACCTGCCGGGCCAGTACGGCGGACAGCGCGATGCCGGTGGCGACGCCGAGCCCGCCGAGGATCTGGCTCGCGACCAGCACGGCGGTGGTGCGGCGCCGCAGCGCGGGCAGGAGAGCGGCGTCGACGGGCGCGGCGGCGGCGCGCTCGACGGCGGTCACGGGCCGCGCCGGACCGTCGCGCGGTCGTGGCGACGACCGGGAGATGTGGTCACCGGCGCAGTGTCCCCTCAGAACAGCGGCTCGGGTAGTACCCCTTCCAGCGCGAGCAGCTTCCGCTTGGTCTCCAGACCGCCCCCGAACCCGCCGATGCCGCCGTCCCTCTCCACCACCCGGTGACAGGGCACGACGACCGGCAGCGGATTGGCGCCCATCGCCACCCCCACCGCCTGCGCCGCCAGCGGCTGTCCCACCCGCCTGGCGAGATCGCCGTAGCCGACGACCGCGCCGTACGGGACGCCGGACTCGAGTTCGCGGAGCACCTGCCGGTTGAAGCCCGAGATCAGCGACCAGTCCAGCGGCAGCTCGAAGGCCCGCCGCTCACCGGCGAAGTAGGCCTTGACCTGGCGTATCGCCTCGGCCAGCAGCGGGGAGTCGGGCGCCTCGACGGGCTCGGTGCCCAGTCGGGCCGCGAGCCGGCCGAGCGCCTGGTCGCGTACCGCGTCGGTGGCGTGGAACACGACGTTGAGCAGGCCCTCACCGGTCGCGGCCAGCAACAGCGGACCGATGTCGGTGCCGACGACGGTCCACACGACCCGCTGCTCGTACTGCCCATGGCTGTCCATGCGCCCACCGTACGGCTCGCCACTGACAACGCCCCGGGGCGTTCCGCACGGCCCGGTCCCGCGCCCGCTCCCGTGCCCCGGGGCCGCCGTGCGTCAGTACCCGTACAGGGCCTGCCGCACGACGTCGGGCTTGTTGGTGATCACGCCGTCGACGTCGTAGCCCGCTACGGCCCGGGCGGTCGCGGGGTCGTCGACGGTCCAGGCGAAGACCTTCATGGGCTCGCCGTGAGGTCCGGTGAGCGCGTGCACGGCGGAGACGTACGCGGGGGAGAGGGAGGCGTACGACGGGTTGACCAGGTCGGCGAAGCCCGCGTACCGGGGCAGGTCCGCGAGGGCCGGCATCCCCAGCAGACCGGTCCGCACCCCCGGCTTCAGTTCGTGGACGGTCCGCAGGCTGTCGGCGCTGAAGCTCTGCACGATCAGCCGGTTCGTGAGGTGGCGCCGGTCCAGCCAGCCCTCGTTGCTGAGCAGCTTGAGGGTCTGCTGTTCGATCCCCGGGTACAGTTCGGGGTTCTTGACCTCCAGAAGCAGCTTCTGGTGGTGGTGCTCGACCCGGTCGACGTACTCCTTCAGCGTCGGCACGCGCGCGCCCGTGTGCGCGGCGTCGAACCAGCTCCCCGCGTCGAGCCGGGCTATCTCGGCCGCCGTGAAGTCCCGCACCTTCCACGGGGCCCGGCCGGGAAAGACCTCTTCGGCGTCGGTCGTGCGGCGGAGACTGTCGTCGTGGATCACCACGAGCTCGCCGTCCTTGGTGCGCTGGACGTCGTTCTCCACCCACGGGATGCCCAGCGCCGCCGCCTCGTCGACGGCGTCCAGGGTGTTCTCGGGTGCGAGGGCGGAGGCTCCCCGGTGGGCGATCACCGACGGCCGGAAGGCGTTGCCCGCCCGGGCGTCGTGAACGGGGAGCAGGAGGGCGACGGCGCCCAGGACCGCGGTGGTCGTGGCGGCAACGGCAACTACGCGCGCGTGCATGCGTACTCCTCGCGTCGGGCCATCACATACAGCTCAACAGTGACAGCAGAGGGTCGACGGCGGGGGAGTGCAGGATGACCACACAATGAAAGGAGACGCCGGAGGCCGCTCACCGGTGCCGCACATGTGCGACAAGGGCGTGTTTCTTTGCCGGAAAATCGTTCGACCATTCCGGTGGGAGTCATACTCTCTCTCAGCCTTGACCGCGCTCAGCGGTCCTGGGGAGGGGCGAGTTTCAGGAAAATCAAGCAACAGGGCGAAGGGCAACCGCGCATGCAAGGCACGGTCGACGGTTTCAGCTACGGACTCGTCACACCGCTGGTGGCCTACCTCATGGCCTGCCTCGGCGGTGCCCTCGGTCTGCGCTGCACCACCAGAGCCCTGCTCGTCGCCCAGTCCTGGCGCCCGGGATGGCTCGCCCTCGGCTCGGCGGCGATCGGCTCCGGCATCTGGACCATGCACTTCATCGCGATGATCGGCTTCACGGTCGACGGGGCCCCGATCCACTACGACAAGCCCATGACCTACGCGAGCCTGGGCGTCGCCATCGTCATGGTGGGTGTGGGGATCTTCATAGTCGGCTACCGGGGCGCTACCGGAACGGCGCTGTTCACCGGGGGCACCATCACCGGCCTGGGCATCGCGTCGATGCACTACCTGGGCATGGCCGGAATGCGCTTCAACGGCGCTCTCGAGTACAACACGCTCACCGTCGCCGCCTCCGTCGCCATCGCCATGGCGGCCGCCACCGCCGCCCTGTGGGCCGCGGGACAGGTCAGGGGCTTCCTGTGGAGCGTGGGCGCCAGCCTCGTCATGGGGCTGGCCGTCACGGGCATGCACTACACCGGGATGGCCGCCCTGAGCGTCCATCTGCACACGGGCGCACCGACCGCGGGCGACTCCGCCGCCGCCCTCCTCGCGCCGATGCTGATCGGTCCGCTCGCCTTCCTCTGCCTCGCGGGTGTCGTCGTGATGTTCGACCCGCTGATGGTCATGGGCAAGCCCGACTGGACCCCCGCCGAGCACAAGCCAGGCGTCCCGGCGCACCCGCCCGCCCCGAACCCCTCGCGCCGCTCCCAGCTCCGCAGCCGCCGCCAGGTGACGCACCACGAGTCCCGGACCCCGCAGAACCGCTGACTCTCCGTACCCGCGGTGCCCCGGGCCGGCTTCCGCGAAACCGCTGATCGGACCCCGTTGTCAGTGGGGGGTCGTACGGTGGATGACATGCGGCCCGTTTCCCACATCGAACGCACGGTGGCGCCTTTCGAGGTCGTCAGTCCCTACCAGCCCAGCGGCGACCAGCCGGCGGCCATCGCCGAGCTGGCCAAGCGCGTCGAGGCAGGTGAGAAGGACGTCGTCCTGCTCGGCGCGACCGGCACCGGAAAGTCCGCGACCACCGCGTGGATGATCGAGAAGCTCCAGCGCCCCACCCTGGTGATGGCGCCGAACAAGACCCTGGCCGCCCAGCTGGCGAACGAGTTCCGCGAACTGCTGCCGAACAACGCGGTCGAGTACTTCGTCTCGTACTACGACTACTACCAGCCCGAGGCGTACGTCCCGCAGTCGGACACCTACATCGAGAAGGACTCCTCGATCAACGAGGAGGTCGAGCGCCTGCGCCACTCCGCGACCAATTCACTGCTCACCCGCCGTGACGTCGTCGTGGTCGCCTCGGTCTCCTGCATCTACGGCCTCGGCACCCCGCAGGAGTACGTGGACCGCATGGTCCCGCTCCGCGTCGGCGACGAGGTCGACCGCGACCAGCTGCTGCGCCGCTTCGTCGACATCCAGTACACGCGCAACGACCTGGCGTTCAGCCGCGGCACCTTCCGGGTGCGCGGCGACACCATCGAGATCTTCCCGGTCTACGAGGAGCTCGCCGTCCGCATCGAGATGTTCGGCGACGAGATCGAGGCCCTGTCCACGCTGCACCCGCTCACCGGCGAGATCATCAGCGACGACCAGCAGCTGTACATCTTCCCGGCCACCCACTACGTGGCGGGACCCGAGCGGCTGGAGCGGGCCGCCAACGACATCGAGAAGGAGCTGGGCGAGCGTCTGGCCGAACTGGAGAAGCAGAACAAGCTCCTGGAGGCCCAGCGCCTGCGCATGCGCACCACGTACGACCTGGAGATGCTCCGCCAGATCGGCTCCTGCTCCGGTGTCGAGAACTACTCGATGCACTTCGACGGCCGCGAGCCCGGCTCCCCGCCGAACACCCTGCTCGACTACTTCCCGGACGACTTCCTGCTCGTCATCGACGAGTCCCATGTCACCGTCCCGCAGATCGGCGCCATGTACGAGGGAGACGCCTCCCGCAAGCGCACCCTCGTCGACCACGGCTTCCGGTTGCCCTCCGCCCTGGACAACCGCCCGCTGAAGTGGGAGGAGTTCCAGGAGCGCATCGGGCAGACCGTCTACCTGTCGGCGACCCCCGGCAAGTACGAGCTCTCGCGTGGGGACGGCGCCGTCGAGCAGATCATCCGCCCCACCGGCCTGATCGACCCCGAGGTCGTGGTCAAGCCCACCGAGGGCCAGATCGACGACCTGGTGCACGAGATCCGCACACGGGTGGAGAAGGACGAGCGCGTCCTGGTCACCACGCTCACCAAGAAGATGGCCGAGGACCTCACGGACTACTTCCTGGAACTCGGCATCCAGGTGCGCTACCTGCACAGTGACGTCGACACGCTGCGCCGTATCGAGTTGCTGCGCGAGCTGCGCGCCGGCGAGTTCGACGTCCTGGTCGGCATCAACCTCCTGCGGGAGGGCCTCGACCTGCCCGAGGTGTCCCTGGTGGCGATCCTCGACGCCGACAAGGAGGGCTTCCTGCGCTCCGGCACCTCGCTGATCCAGACCATCGGCCGCGCGGCGCGCAACGTCTCGGGTCAGGTCCACATGTACGCCGACAAGATCACCCCGGGCATGGAGCGGGCCATCGAGGAGACCAACCGCCGCCGGGAGAAGCAGGTCGCGTACAACACGGCGAACGGCATCGACCCGCAGCCGCTCCGCAAGAAGATCAACGACATCGTCGCCCAGATCTCCCGTGAGGAGGTCGACACCGAGCAGCTGCTCGGCTCGGGCTACCGCGCGAAGAAGGACGGGCGCGGCACCCGGGCCCCGGTGCCCTCCCTCGGCGACAAGGCGGCCAAGGGCGCCAAGTCCAAGCCGGCCAAGGGCAAGTCCCGGGAGACGGTGCCGACGGACCGGCCCGCGGCCGAACTCGCCGAGCAGATCGAGGAGATGACGGCGCGTATGCGGGCCGCCGCCGCCGACCTCCAGTTCGAGGTCGCCGCCCGGATCCGCGACGAGGTCTCCGAGATGAAGAAGGAACTGCGGCAGATGAGGGAGGCGGGTCTGGCCTGACGGACCCCTGCGGTCGCTGTGCCCTCATCCCGCACGCGCTGTGTTGCAAGACCGACACAAAGTGCGGGCCTGGGTTCGGCACTGTCAGTGCCTTTGCGTAGGGTTTCCGTCAACCGCGGGCTCGCGGCAACAGGGGACAGCTCGAGAGGGGAATCAGCGCGTGACCGTCAACATGACCAAGGGTCAGGCCATCAGTCTTCAGAAGAACGACGGGGGCAGCCTGACCGCGGTGCGCATGGGTCTCGGCTGGCAGGCGGCCCCGCGGCGCGGCCTGTTCGGCTCCCGGACCCGGGAGATCGACCTCGACGCCTCCGCTGTCCTGTTCGCCGACAAGCAGCCGGTCGACGTCGTCTTCTTCCGTCACCTGGTGAGCGACGACGGCTCGGTCCGGCACACCGGTGACAACCTCGTCGGCGGTGTCGGTCAGGGCGGTGACGACGAGGCGATCCTCGTCGACCTCGCGCGCGTGCCGGTCCACATCGACCAGATCATCTTCACGGTGAACTCCTTCACCGGCCAGACGTTCCAGGAAGTGCAGAACGCCTTCTGCCGTCTGGTCGACGAGACCAACGGCCAGGAACTCGCGCGCTACACGCTGGCGGGCGGCGGAGCCTACACGGCCCAGATCATGGCGAAGGTGCACCGGGTGGGCGGGGGCTGGAACATGACGGCCCTCGGCGCGCCGGCCAACGGCCGCACCTTCCAGGACCTGATGCCCGCGATCCTGCCCGCGCTGTAGGGCGGAGAGCGGCACCCAAGACGACACCAGACGCGACGCAGGGGGACGACAGGCGATGACGGCCGAGCTCGTGCGGGGGCAGAACCACCCGCTCTCCCAGGTTCGCCTCGAGATCCGGGTCTCGGCCGGCCGGCCGGTCATGGCGGTTGCCACACTCGGCGACGAGAGCGGCAAGGTCCCCGGCGTCGAGTGGGTGGCCCACCCCGGCGTACCCACGCTGCCCGGCCTGGAGGTCTCCCGGCAGGCGGCCGCCGACCACCGCCTCGCGGTGGACCTGGACGCCGTGTCGGCGTCCGTGCACCGGGTCAGCGTCCTGCTCGCGCTGCCCGCGGGCGTCGGCGGGCCGGTCAGCTTCGGCTCGGTCGCGGCCCCCTTCGTCGCGGTCACCGGCCTCGACGGCACCGAGGTCGCCACCTACACCATCACCGGCCTGGAGGCGGAGTCGGCGGTCGTCGCGCTGGAGCTGTACCGGCGGCAGGGCGCCTGGAAGGTGCGCGCCGTCGGCCAGGGATACGCGGGCGGCCTCGCCGAACTCCTCACCGACCAGGGCCTGTCGCAGGCGCACCGACTCGCGACCGGCATCAACGACGCCGTGGTCCAGGGCCTGGCCCGCTCGGTGCCGGCGCCGCCGCGCACGGCCGACGGCGACCGCTCCCGGCAGGCGGCCGCGTCCGCCCTCGGCCCGGACCAGAGCGGCTCGCCGTACGGTGCGCAGGGCCCCCAGTCCGGCGCCGGACCGTACGGGGCGAACCAGAACCCGCAGGGCCCCTCGGGTACGGGCTACCCGGCGGGTGCCGCGCCGACGGATCCCGACGCCACCCAGCCGACGCCGACGACACCCACCACTGGTGGCTCGATCGACTACAGCCACCCCCGTCGGCAGAGCGCCGCTCCGCCCCCGCCGGCGCCCACCGCGCCCCCGGCCCAGCCCGGACAGCCGGCCCGGCCCGTCGCGGGTGACGCGACCGGCTGGTCCATGGAGGAGCGGCTCTACAACCAGGTCTGGGGCATGTTCGAGGACCTGGCCCGCAGCACGGCGGCGTACCGCAGTGCGGTCGACTTCGCCGACACGCGGATGGAGAGGGAGCTGGACCAGGTCCTGTCCGATCCGCGCGGCAGGATGGGCGGCCAGGGCGACGCCGCCCGCGAGGCGGCCCAGGCCAAGCACATCCAGCTCGTCGACCAGGCCCGGGAGGCCCTGGACCGCGACCTCGTCCAGCTGGGCGCCGAGGCCGATGTCGTCGAACCGGCACTGCCCGCGGCGTTCGCGCGCTGGGACAACCCCGTCTGGCACGCCTACCGCGTCCCCATGGAGATGCCCATGGCCGTGCGGCTGGGCGACCTCCACCTTCCGGAGAGCGATCCGCTGCACATCCCGATGCTGGTCAGGCTCCCGCTCGAACGCGGCCTGTGGATCGACAGCGGGCGGTCGGGCTCGTTCGACGGGTCGTTCGCCGACTCCCACGAGCTGCGTCGCCTCGCCATGGAGTCCGCCGTGGCGCACACGGCCCGGCTGCTGGCCGTGCATCCGGCGGACGAGTTCACCGTGCACGTCGTCGATCCGGCCGGTTCGGGCGCCCGGGAACTCGCGCCGCTGGTGCGGAGCGGCGTGCTCGCGGCCCCGCCCGCGGTCGGCGCGGCGGGTGTCGCGGCGGTCCTGGGGCGGCTCACCGAGCGGGTCGACCTGGTGCAGATGGCGGTGCGTGGCGGCATGGCGGACTCGCTGCCGCCCGGCTTCGACACGGCCCAGCAGCTCTTGGTCGTCAATGACTTCCCGCACGGCTTCGACGACCGTGCCGTGACCCAGCTGCGCTACCTGGCGGACGAGGGGCCCGGCGTCGGCGTCCACCTGATGATGGTGGCCGACCGGGAGGACGCCGACAGTTACGGTCCGTTGCTGGACCCGCTGTGGCGTGCGCTGCTGCGGCTGACGCCGGTGCCCGAGGACCACCTCGCCGATCCCTGGGTGGGGCATGCCTGGACGTATGAACCGAGCCTCGTGCCGCCCGGCAGCCAGGTGCTCCAGCAGGTCCTCGCTCAGGTGGCGGCGGCTCGCGCCAAGTATTAGTAAAGGCTCCTGAGCAGGGGACTTGGTATTTATTTTGCCAATCGCTTTACCTTTTCTTGGTGGTTGGGGTACTGTTTTCCTCACGGAGGGGAGTACTCCCTGCTGCGGCGTTCCCGTCAATACGGATCAGGCCTGATCCCGGGGCGTCGGCCCGTTTCGGGTGGAAGAGACCTCCGGCAGCGCGACGACGCTGATTACCTGCCGTTACGTACTGTCGGAGGCGCAGTGAATGTTTCCCTGGCCCTATGGGTCTCCACCATCGTGGGCCTTGCCGCCCTCATCGCGGTCGACTTCTTCATCGGCCGCAAACCGCACGACGTGTCGATCAAGGAAGCGGGGATCTGGACCGTCGTCTGGATCGCCCTGGCCGGGCTCTTCGGAGTCGGGTTGCTCCTCTTCGGCGGCGGTGAGCCGGCCGGCGAGTTCTTCGCGGGCTTCATCACCGAGAAGTCGCTCAGCGTCGACAACCTCTTCGTCTTCGTCCTGATCATGGCGAAGTTCGCGGTCCCGTCGCAGTACCAGCAGCGGGTCCTGCTCGTCGGCGTCCTCATAGCCCTGGTCCTGCGGGCGATCTTCATCGCCGCGGGCGCCGCGATCCTCGCCAGCTTCGCGTGGGTGTTCTACCTCTTCGGCGCCTTCCTGATCTGGACCGCCTGGAAGCTCATCCAGGAGGCCCGGTCCGACGAGGAGGACGAGGAGTTCGAGGAGAACAAGCTGCTCAAGGCCGTGGAGAAGCGGTTCGGCGTGGCCGACCGCTATCACGGCACGAAGCTGTGGATCGAGCAGAACGGCAAGCGGGTCATGACCCCGATGCTGGTCGTGATGCTCGCGATCGGCACCACCGACGTGCTCTTCGCCCTCGACTCGATCCCCGCGATCTTCGGCCTGACGCAGGACCCGTACATCGTCTTCACCGCCAACGCGTTCGCGCTGATGGGTCTGCGCCAGCTCTACTTCCTCATCGGTGGCCTACTGCGGAAGCTGGTCCATCTCAGCTACGGCCTGTCGATCATCCTGGGCTTCATCGGCGTGAAGCTGGTGCTGCACGCCCTGCACGAGTCCGGGGTCCACGTCCCCGAGATCAGCATCCCGGTCTCGCTCGGCGTCATCTGCTTCGTCCTGATCGTCACCACGATCACCAGCCTGCGGGCTTCCAGGAAGCAGGCGGCGGCCGAGGCGGCGCGGACGGAGAGCGAAGGCGCTCCGAAGGACAGCATCGAGGCCTGACCACGGAGGACGTAGGAACAACCACCCCCGGGAGCGGTGCGCGGCGAATTGCCGAGCGCCGCTCCCGGTGCTTCGTTGGAGCTGGGCGTTTCCACTCGGGGACGCCGGTTCCGGGTGGAGGCACCGTGGGCACATCGCAGAGGTTCGTCCAGATCGTCGAGTTCGAGACCGACCGCATCGATGAGATGCGGGCGCTGGCCGAGGAAGGGGACCAGGGCCTCGCGGGCCGAGCCGACGGTCCCAAGCGCCGCCTCGTCCTCAAGGACCGCAACCAGCCGAACCGCTACCTCGCGGTGATCGAGTTCGACTCCCACGAGGAGGCCATGCGCAACAGCGACGACCCGGAGACGGGCAAGTTCGCGGAGCGGATGGCCGCGCTCTGTACCCGACCCCCGTCCTTCACCGACTGCGACGTGCAGGACACGACCGACTTCAGGTGACGGCAGTCGCGCACCCGCCCGTCCGGCCCGTCCCACCCGCGCGGGCGGGACGGGCCGGACGGGCCGGACGGGCGGGACAGGCCGGAATGCGGAGCCCCCACGGCTCTGCGACGATCGCTGCATGATCGCTCGGCTCAGGTCGGTCACGACCCGGTGGACAGCTTTCGTGCCGGCGCTGGCGGTCGTCCTGCTGGCCCTGACCTGGGGACGCGACCTGCCGGGCGCGGTCGTCGCCGTGGTGACGCTGGTCCTCGCCGGAGCGGTCCTGGCCGCCGTGCACCACGCGGAGGTCGTCGCCCACCGGGTCGGTGAACCCTTCGGATCCCTCGTCCTCGCGGTCGCCGTGACGATCATCGAGGTCGCCCTGATCGTCACCCTGATGGTGGACGGCGGCGACAAGAGCTCGACCCTGGCCAGGGACACGGTCTTCGCGGCCGTGATGATCACCTGCAACGGCATCGTCGGCCTGTGCCTCCTGGTCGCCTCGCTGCGCCACGGCACGGCGATCTTCAATCCGGAGGGCACCGGCGCGGCGCTGGCGACCGTCGCGACCCTGGCCACGCTCAGCCTGGTCCTGCCGACCTTCACCACCAGCAAACCGGGCCCGGAGTTCTCCACCGTCCAGCTCACCTTCGCCGCACTGTCCTCACTGGTCCTGTACGGCCTGTTCGTGGCGACCCAGACCATCCGGCACCGCGACTACTTCCTGCCGATCACCCGGCAGGGAGAGGTGATCACCGCCGACGACCATGCCGGCGTCCCCACCTCCCGGACCGCCTGGATCAGCCTCGGGCTGCTCGGCCTGGCGTTGATCGGCGTGGTGGGCCTCGCCAAGGGCGTCTCGCCCACGATCGAGTCCGGAGTGGACGCCGCCGGACTGCCCCAAGCGGTGGTCGGTGTGATCATCGCGCTGCTCGTGCTGCTCCCCGAGACGATCGCCGCGCTGCGCTGCGCCCGCCGCGACCGGGTGCAGACCAGCCTCAACCTCGCCCTCGGCTCCGCGATGGCCAGCATCGGTCTCACGGTCCCGGCGGTCGCCCTGGCCTCCGTCTGGCTCTCCGGGCCGCTCGTCCTCGGCCTCGGCCCCACCCATATGGTGCTGCTCGTGCTGACCGTCGTGGTCAGCTCGCTGACGGTGGTACCGGGACGGGCCACGCCGTTGCAGGGCGGCGTCCATCTCGTGCTGTTCGCGGCCTACCTGGAGCTGGCGATCAATCCGTAGCCGGCCGCACGGCGGCCACCCGCACCGGCCGGGTCTCCGGCAACAGCGCGAAGCAGCCCAGGCTGAGCAGCGCGATCCCCGTCAGATAGGCGCCCACACCCCAGGGGACACGCCCCGAGTGCTCGGCGAGGGCGGTCGCCACGATCGGCGTGAGCGCACCCCCGAGGACACCGCCCAGGTTGTAGCCGACCGCCGCACCGGTGCAGCGCACGCGCGGCGCGTAGAGCTCCGGCAGATACGCCGAGATCACCGCGAACATCGTGACGAAGGCGAGCAGCGCCCCCAGGAAGCCGAGGAACATCGGCAGCGGCTGGCCGGTCGAGAGCAGCGCGACCAGCGGGAACATCCACAGCGCCGCCGCCGCGCAGCCCACGAGGCACAACGGCCGGCGGCCGTAGCGGTCGCCGAGCATCGCCATCACGGGCGTCAGCGCCCCCTTCACCACGACGGCGGCCATGATGCAGACCAGCATGACCGTGCGGCTGACCCCCAGCCGTTCCGTCGCGTACGCCAGGGACCAGGTCGTCACCGCGTAGAAGATCGCGTACCCGACGGCGAGCGCGCCGGCGGTCAGCAGGACGAGCCGCCAGTGGTCGCGCACGACCTCGGCGAACGGCATACGCGCGTGGTCGTCGATCTCCAGGAACCGGGGGCTCTCGGGCAGCGACGACCGGAGCCACAGCCCGAGCACGGCCAGCGCCCCGGCCGCCCAGAAGGGCACCCGCCACCCCCACTGCGTGAACTGCGCCTCCGTCAGCGTCACCGACAGGACCAGTACCACCCCGTTGGCGAGCACGAAGCCCACCGCGGGGCCGACCTGCGGGAAGCTCGACCACAGCCCACGCCGCTCGGCGGGCGCGTGTTCCGCGGTCAGCAGCACCGCACCGCCCCACTCCCCGCCGAGCCCCAGCCCCTGGAGGAAACGCAGGACGAGCAGCAGCAGGGGAGCGGACACCCCGATCGTGTCGTACGTCGGCACGCAGCCGACCGCGACCGTCGAGGCGCCGGTCAGCAGCAGGGAGGCGACCAGGACCGGCCGGCGTCCGCGCCGGTCCCCGATGTGCCCGAACAGCACCGAGCCCAGCGGCCGCGCCACGAACCCCACGCCGAACGTCGCGAAGGCGGCCAGCGTCCCCGCCAGCGGCGAGAACGTCGGGAAGAACAGCGGCCCCAGGACCAGCGCGGCCGCGGTCCCGTAGACGAAGAAGTCGTAGAACTCGATGGCCGTCCCGGCGAGCGAGGCCGCCGCGAGCCGTGGCATGGAGGGAGCCTTCACGGTGTGTACGTCGTGCATGCCGCGTCAACTACCCACAGTGACGACGGGTTACGGGGGCGTGCGGGGGCGCGGAACGCCGCGAGGGGGCTCAGTAGGTCACGGTGATGCGCCGCGCGGGACCGTCGACACGGATCGTGCCGCCGTAGGGGATGACGAGTTGCGGGTCGGTGTGGCCGAAGTCCACGTCGAAGACGGCCAGGGTGTCGGGCGCGTACGTCCGCAGCGCGCGCTCCACCGCCGCGCGCTGCTCGGCCGCGTAACGGGCGGCCTCCTCCGGGCCGTTGGGGCGTTCGAAGGACCAGCTCTTGGCCCGGGCCATCAGTATCGCGGGGAAGCGCCGCAGCAGACCGCGCTCGCCCATGTTGCGCAGGATCCGGAAGACCTCCGTGGCGCTCGGCAGCTCCTCCGACGTCTCCAGGATCAGCACCCCGCCGTCGTACGCCGCAGGGTCGCGTGCGATCTCGCGGTCGGCCATCAGCAGCCAGGAGAGGATTTCCAGGTTGCCGCCCCAACTGCGGCCCTCCACCACGCGGTCGGCGTTGACCCAGCTCCAGCCGGCGCCGGGCCGGCTGTCGGGCTCCGACTCGAAGGTCGCCGGGTCGGCCCAGTCGCGGTTGACGTCGTTCCACCGCTCGGCGGGCCGCAGCTCGTAGGGGCCCGAGGTGAACAGCGCGGCGCGCAGCGAGTCGGCGGTCAGCGGGTGCAGGGCGCCCGGGCGTCCGAGCTCGACCATCACCGTCGTGCCGTGGTAACCGACGACGCCGGCGTTGTACAGGAACGCGAGCAGGTTGGTGTTGTCGCTCGTCCCGAAGAACGGCTTGGGGTTGGCGCGCAGCAACTCCCGGTCCAGCAGCGGCAGTACGGTGATCTGGTCGTCGCCGCCGATCGACGCGACCACCGCCTTGACGTCCGGGTCGGCGAACGCGGCGTGGAGGTCGTCGGCGCGCTCCTGCGGGGTCGACCCCATCCTGCGCGTCGTCGGGTACTCGACGGGCTCCAGACCGAACTCCTCGCGCAACCGCTCCAGCCCCAGTTCGTAGGGGCGCGGGAAGAGCCCGGGCAGACCCGCGGAGGGCGACACGACGGCTATGCGGTCGCCGGGCGCGGGCTTCGGAGGATACGAGGGCGCCGTCATGCCGGGAGGGTACGGCCTGCTGCCCTGCGGTTTCACCGTGATAAACCGGACCGAGCGGCGGCCCCCGACGGGCCGTCCACGAACGGACCGGAGGAACCTTGCCCCGCAGCCTGGCCAACGCCCCGATCATGATCCTGAACGGCCCCAACCTGAACCTCCTGGGCCAGCGCCAGCCGGAGATCTACGGTTCCGACACGCTCGCCGACGTCGAGGCGCTGTGCGTCGAGGCGGCGGCCGCGCACGGCGGCACCGTGGACTTCCGGCAGTCCAACCACGAGGGTCACCTGGTCGACTGGATCCACGAGGCGCGGCTCAACCACTGCGGCATCGTGATCAACCCGGGCGCCTACTCGCACACGTCGGTCGCCATCCTGGACGCCCTCAACACCTGCGACGGCCTGCCGGTGCTGGAGGTCCACATCTCCAACATCCACCAGCGCGAGTCGTTCCGACACCACAGTTACGTCTCGCTGCGCGCCGACGGCGTCATCGCGGGCTGCGGCGTGCAGGGCTACGTGTTCGGCGTGGAGCGCGTCGCCGCGCTGGCCGGGCCGACGAAGGCCGACGCGTAAGCACCGGCCACTAGGAGCACGACCCTTACAGCCGGCCCGCCTCCACGATCCGCCGCAGGAAGCGCTGGGTGCGCTCCTGCCGCGGATCGCCGAAGAGCTGCTCGGCGCTGCCCCGCTCCAGCACGACGCCTCCGTCCAGAAAACAGACCTGGTCGGCGACCTCGCGCGCGAAGCCCATCTCATGGGTGGCGAGCACCATGGTCATGCCGTCGGCCTTCAGATCGCGGACGACGTTCAGGACCTCGCCCACCAGCTCCGGGTCGAGGGCCGCCGTGATCTCGTCGAGCAGCAGCAGCCGTGGACGCACGGCCAGCGCGCGCACGATCGCGACCCGCTGCTGCTGGCCGCCGCTGAGCCGGTCGGGATACTCGTCGGCCTTACCGGCCAGCCCGAGCCGCTCCAGGAGCTCCCTGGCGTGTGTCTCGGCCTGCGCGCGGGCGACGCCGTGCACACGGCGCGGGGCGAGCGTGATGTTCTCCAGCACCGTCATGTGCGGGAACAGGTTGTACGCCTGGAAGACCACGCCGATCCGGCGCCGCACCGCGTCCTGGTCCACGCGCGGGTCGGTGATCTCCTCACCGTCCAGCCAGATCGCGCCGTCGTCGATGTCCTCCAGCAGGTTGGCGCAGCGCAGCAACGTGGACTTGCCGGAGCCGGAGGCGCCGATGAGCGCCGTCACCGTGTGCGGGGCGACCTCCAGGGCGACGTCGCGCAGGACGACGGACCCGCCGAAGGTCTTGCGCACGGACTCCATCCGCAGCACCGGAGTCGGCGGCGGCGGAGTCTCCAGGACCGGAGCGTCGCTCATGTCGTTCCTCCCTGGGCCCGCTGACGGTCCATCCGGGCCGTCACCCAGTCGGTGAAGCGGGTCATCGGGATGGTCAGGGCCACGAAGACCAGTCCCGCGACGATGTACGGCGTGTAGTTCAGGCTGCGGCCCACGATGATGTCCGCCGCGCGGACGGCGTCGATCGCGCCGCCGATCGAGACGAGACCGGTGTCCTTCTGGAGCGACACCAGGTCGTTCAGCAGCGGCGGCACCTGGCGGCGCACGGCCTGGGGGAGCACCACGAAACGCAGCGCCTGCCGGTTGTTCAGGCCCAGCGAGCGGGCCGCGGCGCGCTGGGAGGGGTGCACGGACTCGATGCCCGCGCGGAACACCTCGGCGACGTACGCCGAGTACGTCAGCGTCAGTGCCGTACCGCCGAGCAGTACGGGGTCGACGGTCACACCCTGGAGCCGAAGTGCCGGGACGCCCAGCACCACGATCATCAGGTTGATGATCAGCGGCAGACCGCGGAAGAAGTCCGTGTACGCCGCCGCCAGCGCCCGCAGCGGGAAGAACACGGGCCCCCGCAGGGTGCGGGCCACGGCGATGAGCATGCCGAGCACGAGCACGGCGACGCCGCAGATCAGCAGCAGTCTGACGTTCAGCCAGAGCCCTTCGAGGACCTTGGGGAACGCCTCGCGCGCGTACTGCCCGTTGAAGAAGGTCTCCTTGGCGCGCGGCCAGCCGGGCGCGCCGACGACCACCAGGTAGAGGACGGCGCCCGTGACCAGGGTCGACAGCGCGGCGATCGCGGTGGCGCGGCGGGCACGCGTGCGCCTGTAGCGCTCGCGCTCCAGGCGCCGCCGCGAGGGGACGTAGCCGTCGTCGGGGGCGC
Organism: Streptomyces sp. NPDC102259; assembly: GCF_044766465.1. NCBI lineage: Bacteria > Bacillati > Actinomycetota > Actinomycetes > Kitasatosporales > Streptomycetaceae > Streptomyces > Streptomyces sp. NPDC102259. The sequence continues at coordinate 70,063 of NZ_JBIWMA010000011.1, forward strand.
CCTCGCCGCCCCCAAAGACGTCGTCCTCGTCCGCGCCTTCCCGGCCGGACTCGTCCTTCGTGACCGTCACTTGAGCACCGGGGCGTCGACGGCGTCGGAGAGCCACTGCTGCTCGATCTTCGCCAGGGTGCCGTCCTCGCGGAGGGCGTCCACGGCACCGGTCACGCAGGAGGTGAGCGCGCTGCCCTTGTCGAGCACGAGCCCGAACTGCTCGGGGGTGCCGCCCTGGTTCTCGAACTGGCCGACGATCTCGGCGTCCGTGACCTCGGCGGACGTGATGTAGAAGGCGGTCGGCAGGTCGGTGACGATGGCGTCGACCTGGCCGTTCTTCAGTGCGGACTTGGCCTGGTCGTTCTTGGCGTATACGGCCGCGTCCCGGGTCGGCTTCACCACGTCGTCGATGTAGTCGAGGCTGGTCGTGCCGACCTGGGCGCCCAGCTTGAGGCCCTTGAGGTCCGCGATGTCGGTCGCCTCGGCGGCCTTCGTGCCCTTCAGGGCGATGACGGCCTGACGGACGTCGTAGTAGCCGGACGAGAAGTCCACGGCCTTCTTGCGCTCGTCGCTGATCGACACCTGGTTGATGTCGAAGTCGAAGGTCTTCACGCCCGGTGCGAAGGCCTTGTTGAACGGCACGCTCTGCCAGACCACGGCGCTCTTGTCGTAACCGAGCTGCTCCGCCACTGCGTACGCCACCGCCGACTCGAAGCCCTCGCCGTTGGCCGGCTTGTCGTCCTTGAACCACGGCTCGTACGCGGGCTGGTCGGTCGCGATCGTCAGCTTGCCGGAGGTCTCGGTGGCCAGTTTGCCCTTGGCGCAGGTGTTCGCGCTCGAACCGGAAGGCGTCGAGGCCGCCTTCTCCTCCGGCTGCGGGGCGCAGCCGACAGCGGTCGCGAGGAGGGCCACGGTGGCGCCGGCGACGGCACGGCGCAGTACACGAGGGGCGAGGTGCATGGCGGGAGAGTGGCAGCGAAAACCCCTGTTTGTCGAGGTCACACCCGCACATGTCCGCATGCTGGGAACGGGTGTTGCGTTCTCGTGAACAGACCCGCCCGACCCGCCTGGGCCGCCCGACCAGCCCGACCCGCCTGGGCCGCCGGCCGAGGGCGGGGATCGTAGACCGGCGGCCCGATCCGCGCCGGAGCCGTCATCCCGCGCGGAACCGCTACCAGTTGACCGTGCAACCACGAGTGCGGGGAGCGCGTGCGGGGGACCGGCGCGTGCGCACGTTTCACACGGGGCGCGCGTCCGGCAAGGCACGCCCCGTGTGAGGAGAACTCACCACCCGCGCGCGTGCCACTCCGGAAGGTGCGGCCGCTCCGCGCCCAGCGTGGTGTCGTTGCCGTGGCCCGGATAGACCCAGGTCTCGTCCGGCAGCACGTCGAAGATCTTCGTCTCGACGTCGCGGATGAGACGGGCGAACGCCTCCGCGTCCTTGCGGGTATTTCCCACGCCGCCGGGGAAGAGGCAGTCGCCGGTGAACACGTGGGGGTGGCCGTGCGGGTCGTCGTAGACCAGGGCGATCGAGCCGGGCGTGTGCCCGACCAGATGGCGCGCGGTGAGCTCGACGTTCCCCACCCGGATGACGTCACCGTCGTCGACCGGGACGTCGGTCGCCACGGGGATCCCCTCGGCGTCCTCCCGGCCCGCGTAGGTGCGCGCGCCCGTGGCCGCCACGACCTCGGCGAGCGCCTGCCAGTGGTCGCCGTGCTGATGCGTGGTGACGACGGAAGCGATGCCGTCGTCACCGATCGTGCCGAGCAGGGCGTGCGCGTCGTTGGCCGCGTCGATCAGCAGCTGCTCGTCCGTGGCCCGGCAGCGCAGCAGATAGGCGTTGTTGTTCATCGGGCCGACCGCGATCTTGGTGATCATCAGGTCCTTGAGCTCGTGCACGTCCGCCGGTCCGCCGACCGTCACCTCGCCGCTGTACGTCATGGCGGCAGCCTATAGCGGCGGAAGGGCCGGCAGCGGCCCGCCGTCCGTCGTCAGTCCGGAACCGTCCCGGCGCCCGGCGAGCCAGCCCAGGAGGTCCGCGGGGGTGCCGGTGACTGTCACCTCGGGCCGGTCGGCCGCACGGCCCGTGTGCCACGCGCGTGTGCCGTCCGTCAGGCGTGTCGGCGGTACGTCGGCACGCCCGGTGAACCGCTCCGCCAGGAAGTCGATCTCCCGCGCGGTGAACTCCTCCGGCAGGTCCTCCAGCTCATAGCCGATGCCGAGGTCCACGGCGTGCAGCTCCACCTCCACCCACCGCCGGAACGGCACGCGGGCCGCCGTGTCGACGACCCCGTTGCGCAGCTCCACCGTGCGTGACCAGTCGGCGGGCGCGGCTCCCGTCGTCTGGAAGCGGGCCGCGCTCTCCCGTACGTCCGTGAGCTGGACGTCCAGGGGGCGCGGGGCGTCCCGCTCGATGTCGGCGTCGCGGACATGCGCGTCGGCGTACATCGGACGGCCCTCGAGGACGTTCACGAGGGCGTCCGCGTTGCGGGCGATGTGAGACAGGACATGTCCGCGACTCCAGCCGGGCAGGCGTGACGGCTCGGCCACCGACGCGTTGTCCAGTTTGGCGACTGCGGTGAGGAGCCGCTCGGTCGCGTCACGTACAGACTCCAGGTCATGAGCGTGATCAATCATGGTGCTGACCCTAGCCTCGCCACCCCTTCGGGTGAAGGTGGTCGACCGAGCCCGCAAATCGAATGCGCGTGCTATAAGGTCGGTGGCGGCGTCGGGCATGCTGGAAGGCCGGGGATTGTTGTGAACCGGTGAATCCCGACCGGCGTTGTCAGTGGCTCGCCCTAGTCTGAAGAAGACGGGGGCCCCGCCCCTGTCACTTCTCTCAAGAAAGGTGCGGACCGGCGTGGCCGACCGTCTCATCGTCCGTGGCGCGCGCGAGCACAACCTCAAGAATGTCTCGCTCGACCTGCCACGCGACTCGCTCATCGTCTTCACGGGCCTGTCGGGGTCGGGCAAGTCCTCGCTGGCCTTCGACACCATCTTCGCCGAGGGCCAGCGGCGCTACGTCGAGTCCCTCTCCTCGTACGCCCGCCAGTTCCTCGGCCAGATGGACAAGCCGGACGTCGACTTCATCGAGGGCCTCTCCCCGGCCGTCTCCATCGACCAGAAGTCGACCTCGCGCAACCCGCGCTCCACGGTCGGCACCATCACCGAGGTCTACGACTACCTGCGCCTGCTCTTCGCGCGCATCGGCAAGCCGCACTGCCCCGAGTGCTCCCGGCCGATCACGCGCCAGTCGCCGCAGGCCATCGTCGACAGGGTCCTGGAGCTGCCCGAGGGAAGCCGCTTTCAGGTGCTGTCGCCACTGGTGCGCGAGCGCAAGGGAGAGTTCGTCGACCTGTTCGCCGACCTCCAGACCAAGGGCTACTCCCGCGCGCGGGTCGACGGCGAGACGATCCAGCTGTCCAGCCCGCCCACGCTGAAGAAGCAGGAGAAGCACACCATCGAGGTGGTCATCGACCGCCTCACGGTGAAGGAGTCCGCCAAGCGCAGGCTCACCGACTCGGTGGAGACCGCCCTCGGCCTCGCCGGCGGCATGGTCGTGCTCGACTTCGTCGACCTCCCCGAGGACGACCCCGAGCGCGAGCGCATGTACTCGGAGCACCTGTACTGCCCGTACGACGACCTGTCCTTCGAGGAGCTGGAGCCCCGCTCCTTCTCCTTCAACTCGCCCTTCGGCGCCTGCCCCGAGTGCTCCGGCATCGGCACGCGCATGGAGGTCGACCCCGAGCTGATCGTCCCGGACGAGGACAAGTCCCTCGACGAGGGCGCCATCCACCCCTGGTCGCACGGCCACACCAAGGACTACTTCGGCCGGCTGATCGGCGCCCTCGCGGACGCGCTCGGCTTCCGTACGGACATTCCCTTCGCGGGGCTGCCGCTGCGCGCCAGGAAGGCCCTGCTGCACGGCCACAAGACGCAGATCGAGGTCCGCTACCGCAACAGGTACGGGCGCGAGCGCCTCTACACGACCCCCTTCGAGGGCGCCCTTCCGTTCGTGAAGCGCCGGCACGGCGAGGCCGAGAGCGACGCCAGCCGTGAGCGCTTCGAGGGCTATATGCGCGAGGTGCCCTGCCCCACCTGTCAGGGCACGCGCCTCAAGCCGCTCGTCCTCGCGGTCACGGTCATGGGGAAGTCCATCGCCGAGGTCTCCGCGATGTCCATCAGCGACTGCGCGGACTTCCTGGGCGAGCTGAAGCTCGACGCCCGCGACAAGAAGATCGCCGAGCGGGTCCTGAAGGAGGTCAACGAACGACTGCGGTTCCTCGTCGACGTCGGTCTGGACTACCTCTCGCTCAACCGCGCGGCCGGCACCCTCTCCGGCGGCGAGGCCCAGCGCATCCGCCTGGCCACCCAGATCGGCTCCGGCCTCGTCGGCGTCCTGTACGTCCTCGACGAGCCGTCCATCGGCCTGCACCAGCGCGACAACCACCGGCTGATCGAGACCCTGGTCCGACTGCGGGACATGGGCAACACGCTGATCGTCGTCGAGCACGACGAGGACACCATCAAGGTCGCCGACTGGATCGTCGACATCGGCCCCGGCGCCGGCGAGCACGGCGGCAACGTCGTGCACAGCGGCGGCCTGAAGGAACTGCTCGCCAACACCGAGTCGCAGACCGGGCAGTACCTGTCCGGCAAGAAGGCGATCCCGGTGCCCGACATCCGGCGCCCGCAGGACCCCTCCCGCAGGCTCACCGTCCACGGCGCCCGCGAGAACAACCTCCAGGACATCGACGTGTCCTTCCCGCTGGGCGTGTTCACGGCGGTCACCGGCGTATCCGGCTCCGGCAAGTCGACGCTGGTCAACGACATCCTGTACACGCACCTGGCCCGCGAACTGAACGGCGCGAGGAGCGTGCCGGGGCGGCACACGCGCGTGGACGGCGACGACCTCGTCGACAAGGTCGTGCACGTCGACCAGTCGCCCATCGGCCGTACCCCGCGCTCCAACCCGGCCACGTACACCGGTGTCTTCGACCACGTCCGCAAGCTGTTCGCGGAGACCACGGAGGCGAAGGTCCGCGGCTATCTGCCCGGCCGCTTCTCCTTCAACGTCAAGGGCGGCCGCTGCGAGAACTGCGCGGGCGACGGCACGATCAAGATCGAGATGAACTTCCTCCCGGACGTCTACGTCCCGTGCGAGGTCTGCCACGGCGCCCGATACAACCGGGAGACCCTGGAGGTCCACTACAAGGGCAAGTCCATCGCCGAAGTCCTGAACATGCCGATCGAGGAGGCGACGGAGTTCTTCGAGGCCGTCCCCGCGATCGCCCGCCACCTCAACACCCTGAAGGACGTCGGCCTCGGCTACGTCCGGCTCGGGCAGGCCGCTACCACCCTGTCCGGCGGCGAGGCCCAGCGTGTGAAGCTCGCCAGCGAGCTGCAGAAGCGCTCCACCGGCCGCACGGTCTACGTCCTTGACGAGCCGACCACGGGCCTGCACTTCGAGGACATCAGCAAGCTGCTGAAGGTGCTGGCCGGCCTGGTCGACAAGGGCAACACGGTCATCGTCATCGAGCACAACCTCGACGTGATCAAGACCGCCGACTGGGTCGTCGACATGGGTCCCGAGGGCGGCGCCGGCGGTGGCCTCGTCATCGCCGAGGGCACGCCGGAGGAGATCGCCGCAGTGTCGACCAGCCACACCGGCAAGTTCCTGCGGGAGGTTCTCGGCGCCGACCGGATCAGCGACGCGGCTCCGGTCAAGGCCCCGCGCAAGGCGGCGGCGAAGAAGACGGTCGCGGCGAAGACGACGGCGCGCAAGACCGCGACCGCCAAGACGACGACCGCCAAGACGGCCACGGCCAGGACGACCGCCGCGAACAACACGGCGGCCAAGAAGGCGGCCGGGGCGACGACGAAGGCGACCCCCGCGAAGAAGGCCACGCGGGCCCGCAAGGCCTGACGGGACACGGGCCGCGAGGCCCGATGGAAGACCCGGGCCGAGAGGTCCGGCGAGCTGCGTGAAAGGTACGGCGCCCCGCGGGAACTCCCCGCGGGGCGCCGTACGCCGTGTTGTCGACTGTCCCGGCAACCTCTAGGACAGGTCCGGGAAGCCACCCAGCTCGGAGGCGTACGGCGGCTCCGCGCCGGCCCGGGAGCAGGTGATCGCCGCCGCGCGGGCGGCGAACCGCAGCAACTGCTCCCAGCCGTCGGCGCCCAGGTCCGCGAGGCCCGCCGCGGACAGGGCGTCCCGCACCGAAAGGCCGTGCAGCAGCGCGGCGTTCACGGTGTCCCCGGCTCCGATGGTGTCCACCACGTCCACCTGTTCGCCCGGCACCGAGTACACGGCCCCGCCCCGGGTGAGGGCGGTCAGCCCGTCGCCGCCCTGGGTGATCACCACGGCCGAGGGGCCGGCGGACAGCCACTCGCGCGGGGTGCCGCCCAGCCACTCGGCGTCCTCCGCGGAGAGCTTGAGCAGGGACACCGAGGGCAGCCAGCTCTTGAAGCGGGCCCGGTAGGCGTCGGCGTCGGGGATCAGCCCGGCCCGGATGTTCGGGTCGAGCGCCGTGAACAGACCCTGTGACGCGGCGGTCCGCATCAGCTCCTCGTACGCGCTCGCGCCCGGTTCCAGGGCGAGCGAGCAGGTGCCGAAGGACACCGCGCGCGTGCCCGGGGGCAGTGTGTCCGGGGCCGTGAACAGGCGGTCGGCGGTGCCGTCGACGTAGAAGGAGTAGGCGGCCGAACCGTTCCCGTCGAGGGTGGCGACCGCGAGCGTGGTCGGCTCGGCGCCGCGCTGCACCGCGGACACGTCCACGCCCGACTTGCGCAACCCGGCGAGCAGCGCCTCGCCGAAGGCGTCCCGCGAGGTGCGGGAGCAGAAGGCCGTGGGGGAGCCCAGGCGGCCGAGGGCGACGGCCGTGTTGTAGGGGCCGCCGCCCAGCGCCGGCTGGAGGCCCGCGAGGGCGCCCGCGCCCTGCGGTACCAGGTCGATCAGGGCCTCACCGGCGACGACGATCACGGGGCGGTTCCTTTCGCTGGCTGTCTGCGACTGCTCGGACCGTGTCCGCGGGGCAGCCGCACGAGGTGCGACGGACGCGGGAGCAGGTGAGCCCGCCGGCCGGGAAGCTACCCCATGCGGAGCCGCGCGCAAAAGCGAGGCCTGCGCCGTAGTCCGCGGTAGTCCGCCGAAGCCGGCCGCAGTCCGTCGAGGGCCGCCGACGGCCGGGGTTCACTCCCAGTCCCAGCCGATGCCGACCATGCCCGACCGCACCCGCGGCTCGACGAGGTGCACCGAACGGTGCCGGCCGCTGAGCGGCAGCTCCTGGCGGCCGCCGCGCGGGGCCGCCGCCGAGTGCTGGGTGAACCGGTGGCAGCGCACCGGCAGGGCGCTCTCGGCGAAGCGGACCTGGAGGGCGTACTGGCCGCCCGCCGCGCCGAAGCCGCGGACGTACTCGCGGGACACGTCGGCGGTGCCGTCCTCGACGGCGTAGCGGAAGAGGAAGGTGTCCCCGGCCCTCAGCCGGGTGTCGAAGAGGAGTTCGGCCACCAGCACCCCGGTGTCGTGGTGGCTGCGGACACGGCCGGCCCGGCAGTTCTCCAGGGCGTGCACCGTCATCCGTTCCGGTGCGCAGCCCGGGTCGCCGTGATGGACGGCCACGAAACGGTCGACGCCGTCGCGGTGGGCGCGCACGATGTGCTGCGACTCGCGTCCCAGCAGCTCACGGCGCGACCCGATACGGACCCGCTCGTGGTGCCCCAGGGTGTGCAGCCCCCCGTCGACGGGGCACTCCAGTTCGCCGAGCAGTTGTTCGAGGATCCCGGAGGCCTCCAGGAGCGAGCGGTAGGAGCGGCCCGCGGACGGCCCGGTCGCCGTGCCGCCGTCGCCGGCGTCGGGCTCCGCGAGCAGCCGGATCAGGGACTCGTCCGGCAGGTGCAGGATCTCCTCCAGCGCACGCACGGCGCGCAGCGACTCGGGGCGTTGCGGCCGCCGGGCGCCCTGCTGCCAGTAGCTCAGACTGGTCACGCCCACCTTCACCCCGTAGCGCGACAGATGGTGCTGGACGCGTTGCAGGGGCAGGCCACGGGCGGCGATCGCGGCACGCAGCGCCACATGGAAAGGACCGCCTCGCAGGGCCGTGTCCAGTTCCGCGGAGGTGGCGTCGACGGCGGCGTCCGCGTGCTGTGTGGCGTGCGGCATGCAGGGGCCTCTCTGTGAAAGCGCACGACGGCTGGTCGGACCGTTCGTGTGGGTGGTGGGGGCCTTTCCGGCGTCGCCGGAGCTCCTTCACATCCGTAGGGCGGCCCTCAGGGCCCGAGTTCCCCCGCATTGAAGCGTGTTGACCAAGTCCCGACAACACCTGATGCCCGAGTGGCACGTGCGTGTGGCCGAGTCGACGCCTCCGGGCCCCGCCCCCGGCGCCCCGCTTGTCCACAGCCCCGTCGGACACCCGACCGTTGTCCACAGCCCACCGGAGTGTCACCCCGCGCCAGTAGGGTGTGAGACATGGCCGACCCCTCCAGCTACCGCCCCAAGCCGGGACAGATCCCGGACTCCCCGGGGGTGTACCGATTCCGCGACGAGCACCGCCGGGTGATCTACGTCGGGAAGGCGAAGAGCCTGCGCCAGCGCCTGGCGAACTACTTCCAGGACCTGTCCGGCCTCCACCCGCGCACCCGCACCATGGTGACCACGGCCGCGTCGGTGGAGTGGACGGTGGTGTCCACGGAGGTCGAGGCGCTCCAGCTGGAGTACTCCTGGATCAAGGAGTACGACCCCCGGTTCAACGTCAAGTACCGCGACGACAAGAGCTATCCCTACCTCGCGGTGACGATGAACGAGGAGTTCCCGCGCGTCCAGGTGATGCGCGGCCACAAGAAGAAGGGCGTCAGGTATTTCGGACCGTACGCGCACGCGTGGGCGATCCGGGACACCGTCGACCTGCTCCTGCGGGTCTTCCCCGTACGCACCTGCTCCGCCGGCGTCTTCAAGAACGCCGCCCGCACCGGCCGGCCCTGTCTGCTCGGCTACATCGGCAAGTGCTCCGCCCCGTGCGTCGGCCGGGTCTCCGCCGACGAGCACAGGGAACTGGCCGAAGAGTTCTGCGACTTCATGACGGGCCGCACCGGCACCTACCTCCGTCGGCTGGAGAAGCAGATGGTGGACGCGGCCGAGGCCATGGAGTACGAGCGGGCCGCCCGTCTGCGCGACGACATCGAGGCCCTGAAGAAGGCCATGGAGAAGAACGCGGTCGTGCTCGCGGACGCGACCGACGCCGACCTGATCGCGGTCGCCGAGGACGAGCTGGAGGCTGCCGTCCAGATCTTCCACGTCCGCGGCGGCCGCGTACGCGGCCAGCGCGGCTGGGTGACCGACAAGGTCGAGGACGTCACGACCGGCGCCCTCGTCGAGCACGCCCTCCAGCAGCTGTACGGCGAGGAGCGAGGCGACTCCGTCCCCAAGGAGGTCCTGGTCCCCGCCCTGCCCGAGCCCGTCGAACCCGTCCAGGAGTGGCTGACCGAGCGCCGCGGGTCCAACGTGTCGCTGCGCATCCCGCAGCGGGGCGACAAGAAGGCCCTGATGGAGACGGTCGAGCGCAACGCTCAGCAGGCGCTCGTGCTGCACAAGACCAGGCGCGCCTCCGACCTGACCACGCGCTCGCGTGCCCTGGAGGAGATCGCCGAGGCCCTCGACCTGGACAGCGCGCCACTCCGGATCGAGTGCTACGACATCTCCCACCTCCAGGGCGACGACGTGGTGGCCTCCATGGTCGTCTTCGAGGACGGCCTCCAGCGCAAGAGCGAGTACCGCCGCTTCCAGATCAAGGGCTTCGAGGGCCAGGACGACGTCCGCTCCATGCACGAGGTGATCACCCGCCGCTTCCGGCGCTATCTCGCCGAGAAGGAGCGGACGGGGGAGTGGACCGACGGCGAGAACCCGCTCGCCGACACCACCGGTACGGCCCTCACCGACACCGCCGAAGCGCCCCTCGGCCGCAGTCTCAAGGACGATGACGGGCGCCCCAAGCGCTTCGCGTACCCGCCCCAGCTCGTCGTCGTCGACGGCGGACAGCCGCAGGTCGCGGCGGCCAAGCGGGCGCTGGACGAGCTGGGTATCGACGACATCGCCGTCTGCGGCCTCGCCAAGCGGCTGGAAGAGGTCTGGGTGCCGGACGACGACGACCCGGTCGTCCTGCCGCGCAGCAGCGAGGGTCTCTATCTGCTCCAGCGCGTCCGTGACGAGGCCCACCGCTTCGCCCTCACCTACCAGCGCACCAAGCGGGCCAAGCGTTTCCGCGCCGGCCCCCTGGACGAGGTGCCCGGCCTCGGCGAGGCGCGCAAGCAGGCGCTGATCAAGCACTTCGGCTCGGTCAAGAGGCTGCGGGCCGCGACGATCGACCAGATCTGCGAGGTGCCGGGCATAGGCCGCAAGACGGCCGAGACCATCGCCGCGACCCTCGCCCGGGCGGCATCACCTGCCCCCGCCGTGAACACGGCGACCGGAGAGATCATTGATGATGAGGAACCCGTCACGACGGTGGGTTCCCCCGGAGATCCCGTGACGACGGGCGCCCCGGAAGAACGACGGGGGCAGGAGACATGACCGAGCACGACGCACACCCCACAGCCGAGCAGGAACAGACGCCCACTACTGTGCCCACAGCCGCGCCCCAGCAGGGACCCAGGGAACCCGGCGAGGATTCCACCACGCACCCCGCGGTCCCCGACAGCCCTCAGCAAGAAGTACGCCAGGAAGACGGAGCACAGGTGAGTACGGACGTCACGCCGCCCGGGATCCCCGACGCGGCCATCCCCGAGCTGGTGATCATCTCCGGCATGTCCGGGGCCGGCCGCTCGACGGCAGCCAAGTGCCTGGAGGACCTCGGCTGGTTCGTCGTCGACAACCTTCCGCCCGCCCTGATCCCCACCATGGTGGAGCTGGGCGCCCGCTCCCAGGGCAATGTGGCGCGGATCGCGGTCGTCGTCGACGTCCGCGGCCGGCGCTTCTTCGACAACCTCCGCGAGTCCCTCGCCGACCTCGAGGCGAAGGGCGTCACCCGGCGGATCGTCTTCCTGGAGTCCTCCGACGACGCCCTGGTGCGCCGTTTCGAGTCCGTGCGCCGCCCGCACCCCCTCCAGGGCGACGGCCGCATCGTCGACGGCATCGACGCCGAGCGCGAGCTGCTGCGTGAGCTGCGCGGCGACGCCGACCTGGTCATCGACACCTCCAGCCTCAACGTCCACGAACTGCGCGCCAAGATGGACGCCCAGTTCGCCGGTGACGAGGAGCCCGAGCTGCGGGCCACCGTGATGTCCTTCGGCTTCAAGTACGGCCTGCCGGTCGACGCCGACCTGGTCGTGGACATGCGCTTCCTGCCCAACCCGCACTGGGTCCCGGAGCTGCGCCCCTACACCGGCCTCAACGAGGAGGTCTCGGCGTACGTCCTCAACCAGCCCGGCGCCAAGGAGTTCCTCGACCGGTACGCCGAGCTCCTCCAGCTGGTCGCCGCGGGCTACCGCCGGGAGGGCAAGCGCTATGTGACGATTGCGGTCGGCTGTACGGGCGGCAAGCACCGCTCGGTGGCCATGTCGGAGAAGCTCGCCGCGCGTCTCGCGGCCGAGGGCGTGGAGACGGTGGTCGTGCACCGGGACATGGGACGGGAATGACAGGACGTTCTCCACGGCTCGGCCGACTGCGCAGGAGCGCCTCCGACGGGCGCGTGGTCCGGCCGGCCGAGGCACGCGGCGGCAAACCGCGCCGCCGCGGCACCCAGCCCAAGGTCGTCGCCCTCGGCGGCGGCATGGGACTGTCCGCCTCGCTCACCGCGCTGCGCCGGATCACCGGCGACCTCACCGGGGTCGTCACGGTGGCCGACGACGGTGGTTCCAGCGGACGGCTGCGTGAGGAGCTGGGCGTCCTGCCGCCCGGTGACCTGCGCAAGGCGCTGGCCGCGCTGTGCGGTGACGACGACTGGGGCCAGACCTGGGCCCGGGTCATCCAGCACCGTTTCCAGTCGCAGGGCGAGATCAACGGCCACGCGGTGGGCAATCTGCTGATCGTCGCCCTGTGGGAGCAGCTCGGCGACCACGTCATGGCTCTGGACCTGGTCGGCAAGCTGCTGGGCGCGCAGGGGCGTGTGCTGCCCATGTCGGCCGTGCCGCTGGAGCTCCAGGCGCTGGTCAAGGGGCACGATCCGGAGCGGCCGGACGACGTCGACACGGTCCGGGGACAGGCGACCGTGGCGTTGACGCCCGGCGAGGTGCAGTCCGTGCACCTGGTGCCGCACGACCCGCCGGCCGTCCCGGAGGCGGTCGACGCCGTGCTGGACGCCGACTGGGTGGTGCTCGGACCCGGTTCCTGGTTCTCCTCGGTCATGCCGCACCTGCTGGTGCCGGATCTGCTGGACGCCCTCATGGAGACGAGGGCGCGCAAGGTGCTCTCCCTGAACCTCGCCCCGCAGCCCGGAGAAACCGACGGCTTCTCCCCGCAGCGTCATTTGGAGGTTTTGGGACGACACGCCCCTAAACTCGCCCTGGACGTGGTGTTGGCCGACGTGGCCGCCGTGCCCGACCGCGACTCGCTGACCGACGCCGCCAAACGGTTCGGGGCCGCGGTCGAGCTGGCGCCGGTGGCCCGGCCCGACGGAACCCCGAGGCATGACCCGGAGCTGTTGGCTGCCGCGTACGACCGTATTTTTCGGATGCATGGAAGGATCGGCCCATGGCGATGACGGCAGCGGTGAAGGACGAGATCTCCCGGCTACCCGTCACCCGGACCTGCTGCAGAAAGGCGGAGGTCTCCGCCATTCTGCGGTTCGCCGGCGGCCTCCACCTGGTGAGCGGGCGGATCGTGATCGAGGCGGAGCTGGACACGGCGATGGCGGCCCGCCGGCTCAAGCGGGACATCCTGGAGATCTTCGGGCACAGCTCGGAGCTGATCGTGATGGCTCCCGGCGGTCTGCGTCGCGGCTCGCGCTATGTGGTGCGGGTGGTCGCGGGCGGTGACCAGCTGGCCCGGCAGACGGGACTCGTCGACGGCCGAGGCCGCCCGATCCGGGGTCTGCCCCCGCAGGTGGTCTCCGGCGCGACCTGTGACGCGGAGGCGGCCTGGCGCGGAGCGTTCCTGGCGCACGGCTCGCTCACCGAGCCCGGCCGCTCGTCCTCCCTGGAGGTGACCTGCCCGGGCCCGGAGGCCGCGCTCGCGCTGGTCGGCGCCGCCCGTCGGCTGTCCATCGCCGCGAAGGCCCGTGAGGTGCGCGGGGTGGACCGGGTGGTGGTCCGTGACGGTGACGCGATCGGCGCGCTGCTCACCCGGCTGGGCGCGCACGAGTCGGTGCTGGCCTGGGAGGAGCGGCGGATGCGCCGCGAGGTGCGGGCCACGGCGAACCGCCTCGCGAACTTCGACGACGCGAACCTGCGCCGCTCGGCGCGGGCGGCCGTCGCCGCCGGGGCCCGTGTCCAGCGCGCCCTGGAGATCCTCGCGGACGAGGTGCCCGAGCATCTCGCGGCGGCCGGCCGGCTCCGTATGGACCACAAGCAGGCCTCCCTGGAGGAGCTGGGCGCGCTCGCCGATCCGCCGCTGACGAAGGACGCGGTCGCCGGGCGGATCCGCCGACTGCTGGCGATGGCCGACAAGCGGGCCTCCGACCTCGGCATCGCGGGCACGGACGCCAACCTCAGCGACGACCTCGCCGACAATCTGGTCGGCTGACCGACAGTCGCACAGCTGCTGATGGTTCTTCAGAAACGCCGGTGGTGCCGCCCGTTCGGGTGACACCACCGGCGTTTGCGTGGCTATGAGGCGCTCTTGACTGGATCATGAACTGTCATGAGCCTGGCAGGGTTCGCTGCTGGGGCGAACTCAGGCTAGGGGGGTTCATGAGACGAAGAGCGAGATCGATCCTCGCTGTCGGCGCGCTGTTGCTCGGCGGAGCGGCACTCGCACCCATCGCCCAGGCACAGCCCGGCACCACACCGAAACCCGACGCGGACGAGGTCAAGGTCTTCCGCGCCGAGGTCACCAAGCAGCAGGTACCCCTGCTGCTGGCGGCCGGCCAGGACGGTCACGAACTCAGCGAGCAGGCGCCCGAGAAGGGCACCGCGACGGTCGAGGTCTACCTCACCGACAAGCAGGCGAAGAAGCTCGAGAAACAGGGCGTCGCCCTCTCCGAGCACACACTTTCGGCCAAGGCGGAGAACCGCGTCGAGGCCGCCGCCGACGGTGTGTTCCGACCGTACAGCGGCAGCGGCGGTCTCCAGGAGGAGATCCTCCGCACCGCCCAGAAGAACCCGGGCCTCACCAAGGTCGTCTCCATCGGCAAGACCGTCGGCGGCCAGGACATCCTCGCGCTCAAACTGACCAAGAACGCGAAGAAGTCCGGGGACGGCTCCAAGCCCTCGGTCCTGTACATGTCCAACCAGCACGCGCGGGAGTGGATCACCCCGGAGATGACCCGGCGGCTGATGCACTACTACCTGGACCACTACAAGACCGACCGGCGCGTCCGGAAGATCGTCGACTCCAGCGAGCTGTGGTTCGTCCTGTCGGCCAACCCCGACGGCTACGACTACACCTTCGAGAACACCGACAACCGCCTCTGGCGCAAGAACCTGCGGGACGTCAACGGCGACGGCGCGATCTCCACCGGCGACGGCGTCGACCTCAACCGCAACTTCCCCTACAAGTGGGGCTACGACGACGAGGGTTCGTCCCCGAACCCCACCAGCCAGACCTACCGCGGCGCGAGCCCCGGCTCCGAGCCCGAGACCAAGGCGCTCGACGCCTTCGAGAAGCGGATCGGGTTCACGTACGGCATCAACTACCACTCCGCCGCCGAACTGCTGCTCTACGGCGTGGGCTGGCAGGTCGCGACCGACACCCCGGACGACGTCGTCTACAAGGCGCTCGCCGGCACCCCCGACAACTCCGCGGTCCCGGGCTACCACCCGCAGGTCTCCTCGGAGTTGTACACGACCAACGGCGAGGCCGACGGGCACGCGGCGAACGTCAACGGCACGGCGATGTTCACCCCCGAGATGTCGACCTGCCAGACCGCCTCGGCCATCGACCCCAACGACCAGTGGAACGCCTCCGACTGCCAGTCGGTCTTCAACTTCCCGGACGACGAGAAGCTGATCCAGGACGAGTTCGCCAAGAACGTTCCGTTCGCGCTCTCCGTCGCGGAGTCCGCCGCGCACCCCGACCAGCCGACGTCGTCGGTCGGTCTGTCCGCCGCCGACTTCACCCCGGCGCCGTTCACCACCTCGTACTCGCGCGGCGCCGACCAGAAGATCTCCGTCGTCGCACGCAAGGCGATCCGCGACAAGAAGCTCAAGTACCGCGTCAACGGCGGCCGTACCCGGGACCAGGCGCTCAAGGCCTGGAAGGGCGGCGAGACCTTCGGCGGGGACGACAACCTCTACTACGACGAGTACCGGGCCAAGGTGCAGGACGGCGAACCGGGCGACAAGGTCGAGGTGTGGTTCACGGGTGAGACCAAGAACGGCAAGAAGGTCTCCAGCACGCACTTCACCTACACGATCGCCGCGCGCCCCAAGGCCGACACCCTCGTCGTGGCCGAGGAAGGCGCGACCGCCACACAGGCGCAGACCTACGTCGACGCGCTGAAGGCCAACGGCCGCAAGGCGATCGTCTGGGACGTCGCCACCCAGGGCGCGCCCGACGCGCTCGGCGTGCTGAGCCACTTCGGCACGGTCGTCCACTACACGGGCGCGAGCGTCCCCGGCAATCCGACCCAGCTCGAACTGCGCGCCTTCCTGAACGAGGGCGGCAAGCTGATCGAGGCGGGCGAGCTGGCCGGCGGCAACGTCGACCTCGGCGACGGCACCCCGTCGAACGACTTCAGCCAGTACTACCTGGGCGCCTACTCCCGTACGTCGACCCCCGGCGCCACCGGCTTCACCGGCTCCGGAAAGCTCGGCGGCGCCGGCGGGGCCCTCGGTCCGGCGACCGGCAACCCGCTCGACAGGGCGGGCACCTACGGCGTCACCTCGGACGAGCTGCCGGCCGGCGCCTACCCGCAGTTCGCCAGCGCCGGCGCCGGCCAGTTCGCCGGGACGGTCAACCCGTACGGGCCCTTCACCGGCTCGTACATGGCCGCCGCCGTGCACACCGACGACGGCTACAAGCGCCTCACCCGCACCATCGACCTCAGTGGCGTCACCGCGGCGGGCAAGCCGGCCCTGCGCACCCAGCTGCTGTGGGACACCGAGCCCGGCTACGACAACGCGATCGTCGAGATCCACACGGTCGGCGCCGACGACTGGACGACCCTCCCCGAGGCGGGCGGCGCCAGCAGCGCCGCCGTTCCCGCGGAGTGCGACGGCGGCTTCTACATCGGCGAGCACCCGTGGCTGCGGCACTACCTCACCCTGGGTGCGGGCAACTGCGCCGCGACCGGCACCACCGGCTCCTGGAACGCCCTCACCGGCGCCTCCAGCGGCTGGCAGCAGGTGAACTTCGACCTGAGCGGCTACGCGGGCAAGCAGGTCGAGGTCTCGATCTCCTATGTCACCGACCCCGGCAGCGGCGGCCACGGAGTCCTCGTGGACGACACCTCGCTGGTCGTCGGCGGCACCGCCACCGAGACCGAGGGCTTCGAGACGTCGCTCGGCGCCTGGCGGGTCGCGGGTCCGCCCGCGGGCAGCCCGGCCGTCCTGAAGGACTGGACGCGCACCGGCGCCCTGTTCCAGACGTACGGAGCGGTCACCACCGACGACACGGTGCTGCTGGGCTTCGGCCTGGAGCACGTCACCGCGGCGGCCGACCGTGTCGCGCTCATCGGAAAGGCGCTCGCCTCACTTGAGAGCTGAAGCGCGGCCGTCAACCCCGTGTGACGGTTTGTGATCACATCGAGCGATCGGGCCTTCCGGTCCGGGCGGTCCGTACCCCTACTGGCGGGTACGGACCGCCCTGCCGTGTATGGGCGGAGTCGATGTCACTCCGGCGGCCTCGGAGAGGTAGGGTCGTGGGTGGTCGGGGACATCCCAAATACAGCTCGCCGGCACCGCATAGCCGGTGTATCAACGAGGAGATCGGTTCGTGACGATCCGCGTAGGCATCAACGGCTTTGGCCGCATCGGTCGTAACTACTTCCGCGCGCTGCTGGAGCAGGGTGCTGACATCGAGATCGTGGCTGTCAACGACCTGGGTGACACCGCGACCACCGCACATCTGCTCAAGTACGACACCATCCTGGGCCGCCTCAAGGCCGAGGTGTCGCACACCGCCGACACGATCACCGTCGACGGTCACACCATCAAGGTGCTGTCCGAGCGCAACCCGGCGGACATCCCGTGGGGCGACCTGGGCGTCGACATCGTGATCGAGTCGACCGGCATCTTCACCAAGAAGGCCGACGCCGAGAAGCACATCGCCGGCGGCGCCAAGAAGGTCCTGATCTCGGCTCCGGCCAAGGACGAGGACATCACCATCGTGATGGGCGTCAACCAGGACAAGTACGACGCGGCCAACCACCACGTCATCTCCAACGCCTCCTGCACCACCAACTGTGTGGCGCCGATGGCCAAGGTCCTCGACGAGAACTTCGGCATCGTCAAGGGTCTGATGACGACGGTCCACGCGTACACCAACGACCAGCGCATCCTGGACTTCCCGCACTCGGACCTGCGTCGCGCCCGCGCCGCCGCCGAGAACATCATCCCGACCACGACGGGCGCCGCGAAGGCCACCGCCCTGGTCCTCCCGCAGCTCAAGGGCAAGCTGGACGGCATCGCCATGCGCGTCCCGGTCCCGACCGGCTCGGCCACCGACCTCGTCGTGACGCTCCAGCGCGAGGTCACCAAGGACGAGGTCAACGCCGCGTTCAAGAAGGCCTCCGAGGACGGCGACCTCAAGGGATACCTGACCTACACCGAGGACCAGATCGTCTCCTCGGACATCGTCGGCGACCCGGCCTCCTGCACCTTCGACTCCTCCCTGACCATGGTCCAGGAGGGCACGTCGGTGAAGATCCTCGGCTGGTACGACAACGAGTGGGGCTACTCCAACCGCCTCGTCGACCTGACGGTCTTCGTCGGCGGCCAGCTCTGATCGTCGGATCAGGCACCTCGATGTGAGTGCAGGGCTCGGGCTGCGCAGGGACGCGCCGCCCGAGCCCTGACGCACGTACGGATCAGCCTTCTTCACGGTTGCCGCAGATCACGAGCGATCACGCGCACCACGAGCCCTCCTCAGGAGCCCCCGTAATGAAGACGATCGACGAACTTCTCGCCGAAGGCGTCGCAGGCAAGCGGGTCTTCGTCCGCGCCGACCTCAATGTGCCGCTCGACAGCGGCACCATCACCGACGACGGCCGTATCCGGGCCGTCCTGCCCACCGTCAAGGCGCTCGCGGACGCGGGCGCCAAGGTGGTCGTCGCCTCGCACCTGGGCCGCCCCAAGGGCGCGCCGGATCCGGCCTTCTCCCTCGCCCCCGCCGCCGCCCGGCTGGGTGAACTCCTCGGCACGGCCGTGGCCTTCGCGACCGACACGGTCGGCGAGTCCGCGCGGTCCACCGTCGCGGGCCTCACCGACGGCCAGGTCTCCGTCCTGGAGAACCTGCGCTTCAACGCGGGCGAGACCAGCAAGGACGACGCCGAGCGCGGCGCCTTCGCCGACCGGCTCGCCGAGCTCGCCGACCTCTACGTCGGCGACGGGTTCGGGGCGGTGCACCGTAAGCACGCCTCCGTCTACGACCTCCCGGCGCGGCTGCCGCACGCGGCCGGCTTCCTGATCGCCACCGAGGTCGGCGTCCTGAAGCAGCTCACCGAGGACGTCAAGCGGCCCTACGTCGTCGCCCTCGGCGGCTCCAAGGTCTCCGACAAGCTCGCCGTCATCGACCAGCTGCTCGGCAAGGCCGACCGCCTCCTCATCGGCGGCGGCATGGCCTTCACCTTCCTCAAGGCGAAGGGGTACGAGATCGGTGCCTCCCTCGTCCAGGACGATCAGCTGCCCGTCGTCAATGAGTACGTCGAGCGCGCCGAGAAGAACGGCGTCGAGCTGATCGTGCCCGTCGACGTCGTGGCCGCGGCCCGGTTCCCGGACCTGAAGACCAAGGCCCCGTCCGACCCCGTCACCGTCGCCGCGGACGCCATCCCCGCCGACCTGATGGGCCTCGACATCGGTCCCGAGACCGGTGCCCTGTACGCCTCGAAGCTCGCCGACGCCGGCACCGTCTTCTGGAACGGCCCCATGGGCGTCTTCGAGCACCCCGACTACGCCGAGGGCACCAAGGCGGTAGCCCAGGCCCTCATCGACTCCCCGGCCTTCACGGTCGTCGGCGGCGGCGACTCCGCCGCGGCCGTCCGCCTGCTGGGCTTCGACGAGAACGCATTCGGCCACATCTCGACCGGTGGTGGCGCCTCCCTCGAATACCTCGAGGGCAAGACGCTCCCCGGCCTCGCCGCACTGGAGGGCTGACCCCGCATGACCACTCGCACGCCGCTGATGGCGGGCAACTGGAAGATGAACCTCAACCACCTCGAGGCCATCGCCCACACCCAGAAGCTCGCTTTCGCCCTCGCCGACAAGGACTACGAGGCCGTCGAGGTCGCCGTCCTGCCGCCCTTCACCGACCTGCGCTCCGTGCAGACCCTGGTCGACGGCGACAAGCTGAAGATCAAGTACGGCGCCCAGGACATCTCGGCGCACGACTCGGGCGCCTACACCGGCGAGATCTCCGGCTCGATGCTCGCCAAGCTGAAGTGCACCTTCGTGGCGATCGGCCACTCGGAGCGCCGCCAGTACCACAACGAGACCGACGAGCTCGTGAACGCCAAGGTCAAGGCCGCCTACAAGCACGGTCTGACCCCGATCCTGTGCGTCGGCGAGGAGCTGGACGTCCGCGAGGCGGGCAACCACGTCTCCCACACCCTCAGCCAGGTAGAGGGAGGTCTGAAGGACCTCGCGGCCGAGCAGGCCGAGACGATCGTGATCGCCTACGAGCCCGTCTGGGCCATCGGCACCGGCAAGGTCTGCGGCGCCGAGGACGCGCAGGAGGTCTGCGCCGCGATCCGTGGCAAGATCGCCGAGCTCTACACCCAGGAGCTGGCCGACAAGGTCCGCATCCAGTACGGCGGCTCCGTCAAGTCCGGCAACGTCGCCGAGATCATGGCGCAGGCCGACATCGACGGCGCGCTGGTCGGCGGTGCCTCACTGGACGCCGACGAGTTCGTCAAGATCGTGCGCTTCCGCGACCAGTGATCCGAGCTGTGAGTATGCGGTAGCGGCGATCCGTCGTACCCTTGCGGGGGCATAGCGGTTGTCGCTATGCCCCCGTCGTTCGTCCGAGTCGTCATCCGAATCCGAGGAAGTTGGTCCAGCCGTGGTTTTGGGGTTCTCGATCGCCCTGATCGTCTTCAGCCTGCTGCTGATGCTGCTGGTGCTGATGCACAAGGGGAAGGGCGGCGGTCTCTCCGACATGTTCGGTGGCGGCATGCAGTCCTCCGTCGGCGGCTCCTCGGTCGCCGAGCGCAACCTGGACCGCATCACCGTCGTGATCGGTGTGCTGTGGTTCGCCTGCATCATCGTTCTGGGCATCGTGATGAAGACGAACAGCTGATCAACTTCGCACAGTCACGCACATTCCGGTACGTAAGGCCCCATGTTCGGTACGCGCAGCTGAGCGCGGCCTATCATGGGGCTTGCGTCTAGGTGTGGGAGCTGTAACTCCAATCACTGGACGCGCGTTGGGCCTTACGTAGACTGAGGCGCTCGCAGCGAAGCGAAACGCCGACTCGCTTTGCGGCACCATCACGCAGGGAGTTACGACCGTGGCAAGTGGCAACGCGATCCGAGGAAGCCGGGTCGGGGCGGGGCCGATGGGCGAGGCCGAGCGGGGCGAGTCCGCGCCGCGTCTGCGCATCTCCTTCTGGTGCTCCAACGGACACGAGACGGTGCCCAGCTTCGCCAGCGACGCGCAGGTTCCCGAGACCTGGGACTGCCCGCGCTGCGGCTTTCCCGCCGGGCAGGACCGGGACAACCCCCCGGCCCCGCCGCGAACCGAGCCCTACAAGACGCACCTCGCCTATGTGCGAGAGCGGCGCAGCGACGCGGACGGTGAGGCGATCCTCGCGGAGGCGCTCGCCAAACTGCGGGGCGAGATCTGACGACCGAGACCGGCCGGGTGCCCGAGGGCGCCTGGCCGGAGCTGTTTCACGCACGGGTGTCCGTCCACCCGCGCCGTGCCTCTCGGGCATGTCCGCGCCCCCCAGTCCGCCCGCCCTCGTCTTTGCGCTGACGCCCCTTCAGTCCCTCCTCGACGATCCCTCAGCGGCCCCGCTCTCCGGTACTCCCCGTCGCCGCGTTGATACCCGTGGGCCAGGCGGACGTACCTGTTGTTGTCCCGTACGACCGTGGCACGTCCGCTCACCCGACGTGCTGATCAACTAGGTTGGCACCGGCGGGGCAAGGCGTGCGCAGCACGGACAGATGAGGGAAGAGGGCGTGAAGTCCGACATGAACGCAGACGGCCGTACGAGGCTCGACCAGACGCCCGAGTGGACCGCTCTGGCCAAACACCGCGAGGAACTCGGCGAGGTGCGGCTGCGGGAGCTGTTCGCCGCCGACCCCGAGCGCGGCGCGGGATACACACTGCGGGTCGGTGACCTGCACATCGACTACTCCAAGCACCTCGTCACCGACGAGACGCTGCGGCATCTGCGCGAACTGGCCGTCGCCACCGACGTCTTCGGCCTCAGGGACGCCCTGTTCCGCGGCGAGAAGATCAACACCACCGAGGACCGTGCCGTCCTGCACACCGCCCTGCGCGCCCCGCGCGACGCGGTGATCGAGGTCGACGGGGAGAACGTCGTCCCGGCCGTGCACGCGGTCCTCGACAAGATGGCCGACTTCGCCGACCGCGTCCGCTCCGGCGCCTGGACCGGCCACACCGGCCGGCGCATCCGGAACGTGGTGAACATCGGGATCGGCGGCTCCGACCTGGGCCCGGCGATGGCCTACGAGGTGCTGCGCGGCTACACCGACCGCGGTCTCACGGTCCGTTTCGTGTCCAACGTGGACGGCGCCGACCTGCACGAGGCCACCCGCGACCTGGACCCGGCGGAGACGCTGTTCATCATCGCGTCGAAGACCTTCACCACGATCGAGACGATCACCAACGCGACCTCGGCCCGCAGCTGGCTGCTGGACGGGCTGGACGGTGACGATACGGCGGTGGCGAAACACTTCGTCGCGCTGTCGACGAACGCCGAGAAGGTCGCCGACTTCGGCATCGACACGGCCAACATGTTCGAGTTCTGGGACTGGGTCGGCGGCCGCTACTCCTTCGACTCGGCGATCGGCCTGTCGCTGATGATCGCGATCGGCCCGGACCGCTTCCGGGAGATGCTCGACGGCTTCCACCTCGTCGACGAGCACTTCAGGACCGCGCCCGCCGAGTCCAACGTGCCGCTGCTGCTGGGCTTGTTGGGTGTCTGGTACGGCAACTTCCACGGCGCGCAGTCGCACGCCGTGCTGCCCTACAGCCACTATCTGTCCAAGTTCGCCGCCTACCTCCAGCAGCTGGACATGGAGTCCAACGGCAAGTCCGTCGGCCGGGACGGCAAGGAGGTCGACTGGCAGACCGGCCCGATCGTCTGGGGCACCCCGGGCACCAACGGGCAGCACGCCTACTACCAGTTGATCCACCAGGGCACCAAGCTCATCCCGGCGGACTTCATCGGGTTCGCCGAGCCGGCCGCCGAGCTGAGCGACGAACTCAAGGCACAGCACGACCTGCTCATGGCCAACTTCTTCGCCCAGACCCAGGCGCTGGCCTTCGGCAAGACGCCCGAGGAGGTGCGCGGCGAGGGCGTGCCCGAGGAGCTGGTGGCCCACAAGACGTTCAAGGGCGACCACCCCACGACCACGATCCTCGCCCGCGAGCTGACCCCCTCGGTCCTCGGCCAGCTCGTCGCGCTCTACGAGCACAAGGTGTTCGTGCAGGGCGCGGTGTGGAACATCGACTCCTTCGACCAGTGGGGCGTGGAGCTCGGCAAGGTGCTCGCAAGGCGCGTCGAACCCGCCCTCACCGAAGGCGCCGAGGTCCCCGGCCTGGACGCGTCCACCAAGGCCCTGGTCGCCAAGTACCGGGAGCTGCGCGGCCGGTAGCGGTCACGGGACGGGAGAAGCGGGAGCGGGCGGCGGGCGGCCGTCCGCTTCCCGTAGAATCCCCGGCGATCATGAGACCGATCTCTCGGGGGAGAGCAACGTGACCCGTGCGCACAGGAGTTGGACCGACGGCTCGCTGACGGCCCGCTCGTTCCTGAAGCCCCACAAGGCGGCGTGGGCGGTGTTCCATCCGGCGTGGATACCGGAAGCGCTCGATCCGACGGTCGAACGGCTCAAGCGCGGCCGGGTCATCGCCGGGGCGGTCGCGGCCGTCGGCGTCTACACCTTCGTCGAGGGCGGCTTCGCCTTCGAGGAGATGCTGGAGAACACGGCGATCGCCTCCGCCGTCCTGTTCTTCCTCACCCCGTTGACCGTCGGCGTGATGCTCTTCGTCTGGCGGCGCACCGGCACCGTCCGGCAGCTGAAGACGCCGCTCCTCGACTCGCTCAAGCTGCTGCTGCTCTTCATCGGCTGTGTCCTGACGACTGTGATGATCTTCCGGTCGAGCGAGCTGCTCGGGCTGGTGCCGAGGATGCTGCTCACCCTCGTGGGCCTCTGGATGGCCTTCTTCGTGATGGCCGGCGCCGTCCGGCTCTCCGGGAACTTCTTCGGTTCCGCCGCGGTGCACCGCTGTCTGCCGCCGTTGCTCGCCACGGTGACGACCTGGCTGATGGCCGTCCCCGACCTGGTCACCGGTGATCTGCACGGCCTCAGCCTCACCATGGGCATCGTCTTCATCCTGGGCGCACCGGTGACGGTCACGGGGCTCGCGCTGCTGGAGATGCGCCGCCTCAAGCGGCGGTACGGCGTCCGGTTGACGGCCCACCCGGCCACCCTGCCGCCGACCCCCGCCGGGGCGCGGCCCCAGGTCCCACCGCAGGGCAACCCGTACGGACAGCCGCACGGACACCCGTACGGACAGCCGTACGCGCCGGGTCCGGGGCAGCCGTACCCCCAGGGCAACCCGTACGGGTCGTACCAGGCCCAGAACGGGCAGAACCCGTACGGCGGTTGACCGTACGGGTTCTGTGGAGCGGTGACCGCGTCAGGCGGACGCCGGAGGGTACAGCGACCTCGGGAGCTGGGAGGCCGCCGCCGCGTCCAGGAGCCACAGGGTGCGGGAGCGGCCCCGGGCGCCCGCCGCCGGGGCCTGGATCTCGCCCGCGCCGGACAGCGCGATCGCCGCGGCCTGCGCCTTGTCCTCGCCGGCCGCGAGCAGCCACACCTCACGGGCCGCCCGGATCGCCGGGAGGGTGAGGGTGACCCGGGTCGGCGGGGGCTTGGGCGCGCCGCGCACGCCCACCACCGTGCGCTCGGTCTCCCGCACGGCCGGCAGCTCCGGGAAGAGCGAGGCCACATGGGTGTCCGGGCCGACGCCCAGCATCAGGACGTCGAAGGTGGGCACCGCGCCGTGGTTCTCGGGGCCGGCCGCGCGGGCCAGCTCCTCCGCGTAGGCGGCTGCGGCCGCCTCCACGTCGGCGCCGTACGGGCCGTCGGACGCGGGCATGGCGTGCACGCGCTTCGGGTCCACCGGGACGGAGTCCAGCAGGGCCTCACGGGCCTGCGTGACGTTGCGCTCGGGGTCGCCCTCGGGCAGGAAGCGCTCGTCGCCCCACCACAGGTCCAGCCGGGCCCAGTCGACGGCGTCGCGGGCGGGCGCGGCGGCGAGCGCGGCCAGCAGG
Organism: Streptomyces sp. NPDC102259; assembly: GCF_044766465.1. NCBI lineage: Bacteria > Bacillati > Actinomycetota > Actinomycetes > Kitasatosporales > Streptomycetaceae > Streptomyces > Streptomyces sp. NPDC102259. The sequence continues at coordinate 94,827 of NZ_JBIWMA010000011.1, forward strand.
CCGTTGCCGTTGCGACCGCCCGTGAGGACCACGGACGCCTGGCCCCGGGAGGCCTGGGCGTCCACGATCTTCGTGATGAGGCGGGCCGCGGCGGCCTGCGCCATCAGTTCCTTGTCGTGGTGCACGACCAGCTGGGGAGTGCTCACTGCGGCTCCGCTTTCCTGACCGGGGGCATCTGCGCCGGCGAGGGCCGGTCGGCGTCGCCGGGACCGGCCGGGGCCGCGGGCGGCACGGCCGGCGCGGCGTCACGGCCCGCGCCCGCCGATTCCGGCACCGCGCGGACCGGGAGGGACGGGGTGGGCTGGCCGGCGGCCTCGGCCCGCTCCGCCTCCCGCTCCGCGGCCGACTGGATCCCGCCCAGCCGGTCCACGCCGAACCGCAGGGCGGACGCGTACGTGTCGTCGGGGTCGAGCCTGCGCAGCTCCTCCGCGAGCAACTCGGACGTCTCGCGGCGCTTGAGCGCCACCGCGCGGTCCGGCTGGCCCGGCAGCGCCAGCGTGGCCATCGCGCCGTCCGACCGGTGCAGCGTGATCGGACCGCCGGTCGTCTCCATCCGGACCTGGGTCAGACCCGGACCGGCCGAGATCGCGCGGCGGACGTGCACGTGGAGCCGGTCGGCGAGCCACATGGCGAGCAGTTCGACGCTCGGGTTGGACTCCTCGCCCGCCACTTCGGCGGAGACGATCTCGCAGCTGACCTGGTCGAGGGCGGCGGCCAGCATCGAGCGCCACGGGGTGATCCGGGCCCACGCCAGATCGGTGTCGCCCGGCTCGTAGCCCTCGGCGCGGCCCCGCAGCTCGTTGATGGGCTTCTCGGCCGCGTAGCTGTCGGTGACCCGGCGCTGGCCCAGGGCGCCCAGCGGGTCGCCCGCCGGGTCGCGCGGGGCGTCCACCGACCACCAGACCACCACCGGCGCGTCCGGCAGCAGCAGCGGCAGGACGACGGACTGGGCGTGGTCGGAGACCTCGCCGTACAGCCGGAGGATCACCGTCTCGCCGCTGCCCGCGTCCGCGCCCAGCCGTACCTCGGCGTCGAGGCGCGACTGGGTGCGGCCCCGGGGGGACCGCGAGACGCGCTTGATGACCACGAGCGTGCGCGAGGGGTGCTCGCGCGACGCGTCGTTGGCGGCCTTCAGCGCGTCGTAGGCGTTCTCCTCGTCCGTGACGACGACGAGGGTGAGCACCATGCCGACGGCGGGCGTGCCTATCGCGCGCCTGCCCTGCACCAACGCCTTGTTGATCTTGCTGGCAGTGGTGTCCGTGAGGTCTGTCTTCATGGCCGGCGCCAGCTCCGTCCGTCTCGCTCGAGCATCTCGTCGGCCTCGACGGGCCCCCACGTGCCCGACGGGTACTGCGCGGGCTTGCCGTTCTTGTCCCAGTACCGCTCGATCGGGTCGAGGATCTTCCAGGACAGCTCCACCTCTTCCGTGCGGGGGAAGAGGTTCGAGTCGCCCAGCAGCACGTCGAGGATGAGGCGCTCGTACGCCTCGGGCGAGGACTCCGTGAAGGACTCGCCGTAGGCGAAGTCCATCGACACGTCCCGGATCTCCATCGAGGTGCCGGGCACCTTGGAGCCGAAGCGGACCGTGATGCCCTCGTCCGGCTGGACGCGGATGACGATCGCGTTCGCGCCGAGCTCCTCGGTGGCCGTGGAGTCGAAGGGGGAGTGCGGGGCGCGCTGGAAGACCACCGCGATCTCGGTGACCCGGCGGCCGAGGCGCTTGCCGGTGCGCAGGTAGAAGGGGACGCCCGCCCAGCGGCGGTTGTCGACCTCCAGTTTGACGGCCGCGTAGGTGTCGGTCTTCGACTGGGGGTCGATGCCGTCCTCTTCGAGGTAGCCGACGGCCTTCTCGCCGCCCTGCCACCCGGCCGCGTACTGGGCGCGCACGGTGGCGCGGCCCAGGTCCTTCGGCAGCCGCACGGCGCCGAGGACCTTGGTCTTCTCGGCGGCCAGCGCGTCCGCGTCGAAGGAGGCCGGCTCCTCCATGGCCGTCAGGGCCATCAGCTGGAGCAGGTGGTTCTGGATGACGTCACGGGCGGCGCCGATGCCGTCGTAGTAGCCGGCCCGGCCGCCGATGCCGATGTCCTCCGCCATGGTGATCTGCACGTGGTCCACGAAGGACCGGTTCCAGATCGGCTCGAACATGGTGTTGGCGAAGCGGAGCGCCAGGATGTTCTGGACGGTCTCCTTGCCGAGGTAGTGGTCGATGCGGAAGACCTGGTCGGAACCGAAGACCTCGTGGACGACCTTGTTGAGCTCCTCGGCCGAGGCGAGGTCGTGACCGAAGGGCTTCTCGATGACCGCGCGTCGCCAGGAGCCGTTCTTCTGGTCGGCCAGCCCGTGCTTCTTCAGCTGCTGGATGACCACCGGGAAGGACCGCGGCGGCACGGAGAGGTAGAAGGCGAAGTTGCCGCCCGTGCCCTGCGCCTTGTCGAGTTCCTCGATCGTGCCGCGCAGCCGCTCGAAGGCGTCGTCGTCGTCGAAGGTGCCCTGCACGAAGCGCATGCCCTGGACGAGCTGCTGCCAGACCTCCTCGCGGAAGGGCGTGCGGGCGTGCTCCTGAACCGCGTCGTGGACCTCCTGCGCGAAGTCCTCGTGCTCCCACTCGCGGCGGGCGAAGCCGACCAGCGAGAAGCCCGGCGGCAGCAGACCCCGGTTGGCGAGGTCGTACACGGCGGGCATGAGCTTCTTCCGGGACAAATCGCCCGTGACGCCGAAGATGACCAGGCCCGACGGCCCCGCGATACGCGGGAGCCGTCGGTCTGCGGGGTCACGCAGCGGGTTGCTGCTCGACAGAGTTCAGCCCTCCGTGGGGGCGAGGCGCTGGAGCTCCGCCTCGGTCGACTTGAGCAGGTCGTTCCAGGACGCCTCGAACTTCTCCACGCCCTCGTCCTCGAGGAGCTGGACCACCTCGTCGTAGGAGATGCCGAGCTTCTCGACGGCGTCGATCTCGGCGCGGGCCTGCTCGTAGGTGCCGGCGACGGTGTTGCCGGTGATCTGCCCGTGGTCCTCGGCGGCGAACAGGGTCGCCTCCGGCATGGTGTTCACCGTGTTCGGCGCCACCAGGTCGTCCACGTACAGGGTGTCCTTGTAGGCGGGGTCCTTCACACCGGTGGAGGCCCACAGCGGACGCTGCTTGTTGGCGCCCGCCTTCTCCAGCGCGGCCCAGCGCTCGCCGGCGAAGACCTCCTCGTACGCCTGGTAGGCGAGCCGGGCGTTGGCCAGGCCCGCCTTGCCGCGGGCGGCCTTGGCCTCGTCGGTGCCGAGCGCGTCGAGCCGCTTGTCGATCTCGGTGTCCACGCGGGACACGAAGAAGGACGCCACGGAGTGGATCTTCGACAGGTCCAGGCCGTGCTCCTTGGCCTGCTCCAGGCCGGCCAGGTAGGCCTCCATGACCTGGCGGTAGCGCTCCAGCGAGAAGATCAGCGTGACGTTGACGCTGATGCCGAGGCCGATGACCTCGGTGATCGCCGGCAGACCGCCCATCGTGGCCGGGATCTTGATGAGCGTGTTGGGGCGGTCGACCAGCCAGGCGAGCTGCCTGGCCTCGGCGACCGTCGGCTTGGTGTGGTGCGCCAGGCGCGGGTCGACCTCGATCGAGACCCGGCCGTCCTGGCCGCCGGTGGCGTCGAAGACCGGCCGCAGGATGTCGGCGGCGTCGCGGACGTCCGCCGTCGTGATCATGCGGATGGCCTCTTCGACGGTGACCTTGCGGGCGGCGAGGTCGGAGAGCTGCTGGTCGTAGCCGTCGCCCTGCGAGATCGCCTTCTGGAAGATCGACGGGTTGGTGGTGACGCCCACGACGTGCTGCTGGTCGATCAGTTCGGCCAGGTTGCCGGACGTGATCCGCTTGCGCGACAGGTCGTCCAGCCAGATCGCGACGCCTTCTTCGGAGAGGCGCTTGAGTGCGTCTGTCATGGAATTACATCTCCTACGTGTCGTATGTGAGCGTCAGCGCTGGGCGGCGGCGAGGGATTCCCGTGCCTTGTCGGCCACGTTCTCGGCAGTGAAGCCGTACTCCTGGAAAAGGACCTTGCCATCGGCGGAAGCACCGAAGTGCTCCAGGGAAACGATGCGGCCGGCGTCCCCGACGTACTTGTGCCAGGTGAGACCGATACCCGCCTCGACCGAGACGCGGGCCTTGACGGACGGGGGCAGGACGCTGTCCCGGTACCCCTGGTCCTGCTCCTCGAACCACTCCACGGACGGCATGGACACCACGCGCGTGGGCACACCGTCGGCTTCCAGCCGCTCGCGCGCCTCGACGGCGACGTGCACCTCGGAGCCGGTCGCGATGAGCAGCACCTCCGGCGTCCCCGTGGACGCCTCGAACAGGACGTACCCGCCCTTGGCCGCGTTCTCGTCGGGCTCGTAGGTCGGCACGCCCTGGCGGGTGAGGACCAGACCGTGCGGGGCGCCCTTGCCGAAGACCTTCGTCCAGCGCTTGAGGATCTCGCGCCAGGCGATCGCGGTCTCGTTGGCGTCGGCCGGGCGGACGACGTTCAGGCCCGGGATCGCGCGCAGCGAGGCCAGGTGTTCGACCGGCTGGTGGGTGGGGCCGTCCTCGCCGAGACCGATGGAGTCGTGCGTCCACACATACGTCACCGGCACGTGCATCAGGGCGGACAGCCGCACGGCGTTGCGCATGTAGTCGGAGAACACGAGGAACGTGCCGCCGTAGATCCGGGTGTTGCCGTGCAGCGCGATGCCGTTCATCTCCGCGGCCATGGAGTGCTCGCGGATGCCGAAGTGGATGGTGCGGCCGTACGGGTCCGCCTCCGGCAGCGGGTTGTCCGCCGGGAGGAACGACGACGTCTTGTCGATCGTCGTGTTGTTGGAACCCGCGAGGTCGGCGGAGCCGCCCCACAGCTCGGGGATGACCGCGCCGAGCGCCTGGAGCACCTTGCCGGACGCGGCACGGGTGGCGACGCCCTTGCCGGGCTCGAAGACCGGGAGCTTCTCCTCCCAGCCGGTGGGCAGCTCGCCCGCGGCGACGCGGTCGAACTCGGCGGCGCGGTCGGGGTTGTTGTCCCGCCACTGCTGGAAGGACTTCTCCCACACGGCGCGGGCCGCCTGGCCGCGCTCGAGCGCGCCCCGGGTGTGGGCGATGACCTCGTCCGCGACCTCGAAGGACTTCTCCGGGTCGAAGCCGAGGACGCGCTTGGTGGCCGCGACCTCGTCGTCGCCGAGCGCCGAGCCGTGCGCGGCCTCGGTGTTCTGCGCGTTCGGGGCGGGCCAGGCGATGATCGAGCGCATCGCGATGAAGGACGGCTTGTCCGTCACCTGCTTCGCGGCCTCGATCGCGTCGTAGAGGGCGTGCGGGTCCAGGTCGCCGTCCGGCTTGGGGGCGACCCGCTGCACGTGCCAGCCGTACGCCTCGTACCGCTTGACCGTGTCCTCGGAGACGGCCGTCTCCGTGTCGCCCTCGATCGAGATGTGGTTGTCGTCCCACAGCAGGACCAGGTTGCCGAGCTTCTGGTGACCGGCCATCGAGGACGCCTCGGCGGAGATGCCCTCCTGGAGGCAGCCGTCACCGGCGATCGCGTAGACGAAGTGGTCGAACGGCGACTCGCCGGCCGGGGTCTCCGGGTCGAACAGACCGCGCTCGTAGCGGGCGGCCATCGCCATGCCCACGGCGTTCGCGACGCCCTGGCCCAGCGGGCCGGTCGTCGTCTCGACGCCGGTGGTGTGGCCGTACTCCGGGTGACCCGGAGTCTTCGAACCCCAGGTGCGGAACGCCTTCAGGTCGTCCAGCTCCAGGCCGAAGCCGGCCAGGTACAGCTGGGTGTAGAGCGTCAGGGACGAGTGGCCCGCGGACAGCACGAAGCGGTCGCGGCCGACCCAGTCGGCGTCCGCCGGGTCGTGCCGCATCACCTTCTGGAAGAGGGTGTACGCGGCAGGCGCCAGGCTCATCGCCGTACCGGGATGGCCGTTGCCGACCTTCTGTACGGCGTCGGCGGCCAGGACGCGGGCGGTGTCCACGGCCCGCTGGTCCAACTCGGTCCACTCGAGGTCTGTGGTGGTCGGCTTGGTGCTCACCCTGGGTCAGGGCTCCTCTCCACATGTCACGCATGTCGAATGCCGGTGCACGCGGCGCCCACCGGCCGTTGTCGAGCCTACCCCCGTGAGAACGTGCATTTTTTCGAGTCATTCCAGACTGCCGGGAGTCTTGGCGGTCCGCCTCCCGACCGGTGTGTTCCCTGTTCGGCAAGTGAATACGGAGCCGCTCGTACGAGTGCTCAACAGAGTGCCGCCCGGCTCTTCCGAAGGCGTCGGCCAACACGACCCCACCCCCGCGAATGTCGGGGTCTGGGCAACGTCTACAGTGGCGTGGTACGCGCGAGCCTTTACCCCGCATTCATATGGGGAGGCTTGCTGGGAGTCTCTGTCAGGGGTGTGCGTGACGGCCGTTGAATCCCGTCCAGTGGGGATTGTCGGGGCGAGCCAGAGCCCGAGCCGGCGGCCGTTCGGGGCCCGGGTGAAGGCGTTCGTGGCGCTGACCAAGCCGCGGATCATCGAGTTGCTGCTGATCACCACCGTCCCGGTGATGTTCCTGGCGCAGCAGGGTGTTCCGGACCTCGGCCTGGTCGTCCTGACCTGCCTCGGCGGTTATCTCTCCGCGGGTGGCGCGAACGCGCTGAACATGTACATCGACCGCGACATCGACGCGCTGATGGACCGCACCTCGCAGCGCCCGCTGGTCACCGGAATGGTGAGCCCGCGTGAATGCCTCGCCTTCGGCATCACCCTCGCGGTGGTCTCCACACTCCTGTTCGGTCTGACCGTCAACTGGCTGTCGGCCTGGCTCGCCCTCGGCGCGCTCCTCTTCTACGTCGTCGTCTACACGATGATCCTCAAGCGCCGTACGTCGCAGAACATCGTGTGGGGCGGCATCGCCGGCTGCATGCCGGTCCTGATCGGCTGGTCGGCCGTGACGGACTCGGTGTCCTGGGCGCCGGTCGTCCTCTTCCTCGTGATGTTCTTCTGGACGCCGCCGCACTACTGGCCGCTGTCCATGAAGGTCAAGGACGACTATGCGCGCGTGGGCGTGCCGATGCTGCCGGTCGTCGCCTCCAACAAGACGGTCGCCAAGCAGATCGTCCTCTACAGCTGGGTGATGGTCGCCGTCTCGCTGCTGCTGACCCCGCTCGGCTACACCGGGTGGTTCTACACCTCGGTCGCGCTGGTGGCCGGCGGCTGGTGGCTGTGGGAGGCGCACGCGCTCCAGAGCCGCGCCAAGGCGGAGGCCTCGGGCGGGAAGCTGAAGGAGATGCGGCTGTTCCACTGGTCCATCACCTATGTGTCGCTGCTGTTCGTGGCGGTCGCGGTGGACCCCTTCCTGCGCTGAGCGGCACCGCCCGACGGCCGGGGTGCGTGGTCAACACCACGCACCCCGGCCGTCGCCGTTCCCTCTACCCGTCGGTAGCATCCTGGCCATGGCAGACACCAAGCAGGTCGACGAGAGCGCCGACGCCAAGCAGGCCGCGAAGGCCGAGCGCAAGGCGGCCCGGCTCGCCAAGCAGATCAGCGGCTTCGCCAAGCAGCACGGCGGGACCGAGGGCCAGATCGCGTACATCGGCGAGCGCGGCGCCCGTATCGTCCTCGTCGGCGAGGACGGCGGGTGGGGCGACCTGGTGGCCCCCTCGGTCGCCGTCGCCGAGCTGGCCGTCGCGAAGGCCGGCATCACCGTCCACGAAGCCTTCGACGGCGAGTTCGCGGCGAAGGTGAAGACGGGCCCGTACGAGTGGACGCGAATGGCCGGGATCCAGGTCGGCGGACCGAAGAACGGCTGAGCAGCAACAACCTGACACCCCGGTCACCCGTTAGGACCCGTAGGAACCACACGGTCCATCTCCCGGGAGTCCGGATGATCGAAACGCCGTCTTTGGTGGACCAGTACTGCCACGGCGTCCTGAGAACGGAGCTGGGCCTCGGCACCTTCGAGGCCCAGTTGGCCCGCACCGAGGGCCCGCCGGCCCCGGGCACGACGCTGTTCGACACCCAGACGGGGTTCGCGGTACGCCGCTGGTGCCCCCCGCTCCTCGGTCTGGAACCGCACGCGCCCCCCGCCCGTTATCTCGCCCGGCGTCGTGAACTCGGCGTACTGGAAGCGGGCCGCCGGCTGCTGCGCGGCAGCGGCATCACGACGTACCTGGTCGACACCGGCCTGCCCGGCGACCTCACCGGACCGGGCGAGCTCGCCTCGGCCGGCGCCGCCGAGGCGCGGGAGATCGTGCGCCTGGAACCCCTCGCCGAACAGGTCGCCGACACCTCCGGCACCGTCGAGTCCTTCCTCGCCAACCTCGCCGAGTCGGTCCACGGGGCCGCCGCGAACGCCGTGGCCTTCACCTCCGTCGCCGGCGTCCGGCACGGCCTCGCCCTCGCGCCCGAGCCGCCCGGGCCGGGTGAGGTGCGGGGCGCGGCGGGCCGCTGGCTGGCGGGCCGCAGGGTCGGCGGAGAGCTGACCGACCCGGTGCTGCTGCGCCACCTGCTGTGGATCGCCGTCGCCTCGGGGCTGCCCCTTCAGCTGCACGCGGGCCTCGGCGAGCCGGGCGCGCGCGTCGACCGCACGGATCCGGTGCTGCTGACGGACTTCGTGCGGGCCACGGCCGGCCTCGGCACCGACCTCGTCCTGCTGCACGGCTACCCCTACCACCGGCACGCCGCCCACCTCGCGGGCGTCTTCCCGCACGTGTACGCCGACTCCGGCGCCGCGCTCGTCCGGACCGGCGCGCGAGCCGCGACGATCCTCGCGGAGATCCTGGAGCTGGCCCCCTTCGGCAAGATCCTCTTCTCCAGCGGGGCCGGCGGGCTGCCCGAGCTGCACGTGGTCGGGGCGCGGCTGTTCCGCGAGGCACTGGCGCGGGTGCTCGGCAGCTGGGTCGTGGAGGGCGCGTGGTCGCAGGCGGACGCGCAACGCGTGGCGGGACTGATCGCGGCGGGCAACGCGCGCCGGGTGTACGGGCTCGGCTGAGGTGGACAGACTGGGCGCATGACCAGCCGTACGGAAGCCTTACTGGACCGATTCCTCGACGGACTCCCGGCCCTGGACCCCGTCGCCGTGTGGGCCCACGGTTCGCTCGGCGGGGGCGACTACCAGGAGGGCCGCAGCGACCTGGACCTCATCGCGGTTCTGGCGGGCCCCGTCACACCGCGCACGGCGTGGCACCTGGGCCGGCTGCACGCCCGCCTGCGGAACGAGCCGCTCGCCCCGCTGCTGCACTGCACCTACCTCGCTCCCGACCGGGCGGCCGATCCCGAGCGGCGGCACCTCACCTGGGCGCACAGCGAACTGTTCCGGCGGACGGTCACCCCGGTGACCCGGCGCGAACTGCACGAGTTCGGCCGGGTGCTGTACGGGAAGCCGCCCGGCGCGCTCCTGCCGCCCGTGCCGGACCGCGCGCTCGGCGAGTTCGTCGTCCGCGACCAGCGCGACTTCTGGCGGCCCGCCGTCGACAAGGCCCACCTGTGGCGTCAGACCGTCTGGGTCGATCTGGGGCTGCTGACCTTCGCGCGGGCGACCGTGACCGCACGGGACGGCCGGCTGATCTCCAAGCGCCAGGCCCTCGACGAACTGTCCGCGCTGGGGGCGCCGTCGGAGGTCGTGGCGGACATCGCGCGCCGCCGCTACGACGAGGGGGCCGGGCCGGCCGACGAAGGGTGGCCGGCCCGCCGGGCCGAGCTGACCCGGGACTACCTCGGGCCCGCGATCGACGGGCTGGTCACCTCGTACGCGTGAGCCACGGGTGACTCACGCGCGCGTGCCGACCGTGGCCTCGGCCGCCGGGCCCGGCAGGTCGATCGTCGCCTCGGGGCGCTCGCGCAGCGCCAGCAGCACGCGCAGCACCGCGATCCACACCAGGCAGGAGCCGAACATGTGCAGCCCGACCAGGGCCTCGGGAAGGTCCGTGAAGTACTGGACGTAGCCGATGACACCCTGCCCGAGCAGCACCAGGAACAGGTCCCGGGTACGGTCCAGCGGGTCCTTCGGCGCGTCCACCGCCTTGAGGATGAACCACAGGGCGAAGGTCAGCGTCACCACGATCCAGGCGAGCACGGCGTGCAGCTTGGCGACCGTCTCCCAGTCCAACGGCATCCGCTCGACCTCGCTGGAGTCACCGGCGTGCGGGCCCGCGCCGGTCACCACCGTGCCGACGGCGATCAGCAGCGTGGAGGCGACGACCAGGAACCACACCAGCTGCTGCACGGGCCTGCCGACCAGCGGCCGGGGCTCCCCGTCGCCCTCCCGGGCGCGCTGCCACATCACCGCGGCGACCGCGAGCAGCGCCGTGGCGGCCAGGAAGTGCGCCGCGACCGTGTACGGGTTGAGGCCGACGAGCACCACGATCCCGCCGAGCACGGCGTTGCTCATCACCAGCCAGAACTGCGCCCAGCCCAGCCGGGTCAGGCTCCGCCGGTACGGCTTCTCGGCGCGCGCGGCGATGATCGCCCAGCCTACGGCCGCGCACAGCACGTACGTGAGCATGCGGTTGCCGAACTCGATGGCGCCGTGGAAGCCCATCGCGCCGGTCGCGGTGAGCGAGTCGTCGGTGCACTTGGGCCAGGTCGGGCAGCCCAGGCCGGAGCCCGTGAGCCGTACGGCACCGCCGGTGACCACGATGACCACCGACATCACGAGCGAGTACAGGGCCGCCCGCTGAACCGTCCGGCGGGTCGGGGTCCAGCGTTCGGCGATGAAGGCGAGCGGGTTGCGCACGGCGGCTACGGCGTCGGCACGGGTCACGTTTGGCACGCGTCCCATCGTAGGCGTCCGCTTGTGCACGCGTTCACGAGGGTCCCCGGGTCCGCGGGTCCGGCTACTCCCAGCGGAAGAACCGGCCGGCCGCCGCGAGTGCCACGACCGCCCACACCGCCAGGATCCCCAGGTCGCCCCAGGGCATGCCGGCGCCGTGCTGGAGCACGTCCCGCAGGCCGCCGGAGAGGGCCGAGACCGGCAGCAGGCCGAGCACGTCCTGGACGCCGGACGGGAACTTGTCGAGCGGGACGATCACCCCGCCGCCCACCAGCAGCAGCAGGAAGACCAGGTTGGCCGCGCCCAGCGTCGCCTCCGCCTTGAGGGTGCCCGCCATCAGCAGGCCGAGGCCCGAGAAGGCGGCCGTGCCCAGGACCAGGAGCAGCAGGACGGCCGCCGGGTTGCCGTGCGGGTTCCAGCCGAGCGCGAAGGCGATCGCCGTCAGGAGGATCACCTGGAGGATCTCCGTGACCAGCACCGACAGCGTCTTCGCCGCCATCAGGCCCCAGCGGGGGAGGGGGGAGGAGGCGAGCCGCTTGAGCACCCCGTAGCGGCGTTCGAAGCCCGTCGCGATGGCCTGGCCGGTGAAGGCCGTCGACACCACGGCGAGCGCGAGGATGCCGGGCGTGAGGAAGTCCACCGCCTCGCCGGCGCCGGTGTCGACGATGTCCACCGTGCTGAACAGCACCAGCAGCAGGGTGGGGATCACGACGGTGAGCAGCAGCTGCTCCCCGTTGCGCAGGAGCATCTTCGTCTCCAGCGCCGCCTGGGCCCCGATCATGCGGCGCAGCGGGGCCGCGCCGGGCCGGGGGGCGTAGGTACCCGTGGCGGTCATCAGCGCAGCTCCTTGCCGGTCAGTTCGAGGAAGACGTCCTCCAGGGTGTGCCGTTCGACCGAGATCCGGTCGGGCATCACCCCGTGCTGCGCGCACCACGAGGTGACCGTCGCCAGCAGTTGCGGGTCGACCTTGCCCATCACCCGGTAGGAGCCCGGGGTCAGTTCGTCGGCCGAGCTGTCGGCGGGCAGGGCCTTGAGCAGGGAGGTCACGTCGAGGCCGGGCCGGCCGGTGAAGCGCAGGGTGTTCTCGGCGCCGCCGCGGCACAGCTCCTCCGGGGAGCCCTGGGCGATGACCCGGCCCGCGTCGATGATCGCGACGTCGTCGGCGAGCTGCTCGGCCTCGTCCATGTAGTGGGTGGTCAGGATGACGGAGACGCCGTCCGCGCGCAGGTCCCGTACGAGCTCCCAGGTGGCGCGGCGGGCCTGTGGGTCCAGGCCGGCCGTCGGCTCGTCCAGGAACACCAGCTCCGGGCGGCCGACGACGGCCATCGCCAGCGCGAGCCGCTGCTGCTGGCCGCCGGAGAGACGGCGGTACGTCGTCCGGCCGCAGGAGCCGAGGCCGAGGCGCTCGACGAGGGCGTCGACGTCCAGTGGGTGGGCGTGCAGCCCGGCCACGTGCCGGAGCATCTCGTCGGCCCGGGCCCCGGAGTACACGCCCCCCGACTGGAGCATCACGCCGATCCGGGGGCGCAGGTCGGAGGCCTGTCTCTGCGGGTCGAGGCCGAGGACGCGTACCGTGCCGGCGTCCGGCCTGCGGTATCCCTCGCAGGTCTCGACGGTGGTCGTCTTGCCGGCGCCGTTGGGTCCGAGGACGGCGGTGACGCCCGCCCGGGCCGTCAGGTCGAGGCCGTTCACCGCGGTCTTCGTCCCGTACCGCTTCACCAGGGCCTCGACCCGGACGACAGGCTCACTTCGCATGGCTCAAGAGTCTAGGTTCGCGGGTGAGGGCTCGGACCGGCGGGTGCGGGAACCGGCCGGAGGCGAGGGCGGCGGGGGGCGGGCGCAGGGCGGGCGCGTTCAGAGCTCCTCCTCGCGGGACCGGTGCAGCGGTAGCCACCGCTGCGCGTAGGCGACGGCGTCCGCGACCGGAAACAGCCGCACGTCCGCCGCCCCGACGGTGCCCCGTACGACGTCGCGGTCGCGTTCGAAGTCATGGCCCAGCTCGTCGAAGCGGTGGGAGTCGATCGACACCTCGGTCACGACCTCCCACGTCCCGTCGGGCCCCGGCCGGCCCACCTCGACGAGCGGGGCCGGGACCCGGTACTCGGCCAGGTGGAAGCTGGTGCAGGTGTGGTAGCCGGCGCCGAGGAGCAGGACCCGCGCGCCCGCCTTCTCCAGCCGGGCCAGCGGGCTGTGCTCGCCGAGCCGGCAGTCGGGGGCGTGTCCCTCGACCAGCTCGGCGGCCCGTGCCCCGAGCGCGGCGAACGAGGTCTGCGGGTGGGCGCTGCGCAGGGCGCCGGGCCAGGTGCGGACCGTCTCGGGGACCACGCCCACGCCCAGTGCGGGAGTGATGAGGGGGTCGTAGGCGGGCATGGTGGCCCGGATCCGCTCCCACCACTGCGCGGGGACCGGCGGATTGCTCCACAGGGCCGGGTCGGAGAGGTCGCCGGACTGGGTGGGGACCACGAGTGTGCCGTCCGGGCCGATCGCGTCGAGCAGTCCTCGTACCACCGCGACGGCGCCTCCGCAGACCCAGCCGAGGGAACTGAGCGAAGAATGCACGAGGAGGATTTCTCCGGGTTCGACACCCAGCGCGCGAAGCTCCGCGGCGAGGGTGTCGCGAGTGACAAGAGGGCCGGTGGGAGGGGGTGTGGGCATGGTCCGGCAGTGTCCTGGAAGGGGGCTTCGCAGGCCAGTGGTTTTATCGTCACGGCACCCACCTCCGATCGATCAGAGATCGTTTCCGCAGGTCAGATTAGGTATACCTAAGTGACGCAGGGCACCGCCCCTCGGTCAGGGCGTGGGTTGCCTGCCTCTGAGGAATTACGCAACAATGGCGTTGTGAAATACGTCGGCGAGGCTCGGGAGACCCCCACGGGGACCCCCCAGGAAGAGATCGCGACCGGTGAGCGCTCGACGCGCAACCGGGTCGCGCGATCCATCCTGGACCACGGGCCCTCGACCGTCGCCGAGCTGGCCGGCCGGCTGGGCCTCACTCAGGCCGCCGTCCGCCGCCACCTCGACGCGCTCGTCGCCGACGACGTCGTGGCGGCCCGCGAGCAGCGGGTGTACGGAGCACGGACGCGCGGACGCCCCGCCAAGGCCTTCGCCCTCACCGACTGCGGCCGCGACGCCTTCGACCAGTCCTACGACACGCTCGCCGCGGACGCCCTGCGCTGGATCCAGGAGCGCTTCGGCGGGGAGGAGGCGGTCGTCGCCTTCGCCCGCGCGCGGATCGCCGAACAGGCCGCCGGGTACCGCCAGGCGATCGAGGCGGCCGCCCCGGAAGAGCGGACCGAAGCCCTGGCCAAGGCCCTGAGCGCGGACGGGTACGCTGCTACGGCGCGCAGCGCACCGGTCGGCGAGCAGCTGTGCCAGCACCACTGCCCCGTCGCCCATGTCGCCGAGAAGTTCCCGCAACTCTGCGAGGCGGAGACCGAGATCTTCTCCCAGCTGCTCGGGACACACGTCCAGCGACTGGCGACCATCGCCCACGGCGACGGCGTCTGCACGACGTTCATCCCCAAAGTTTCCACAGCCACTGACCACGCATCTGCAAGCACGGCCGGGAGGAACCCCGCATGACTCTCCCCACGGAGACTGCCCACCCCGAACTCGAGGGCCTGGGTAAGTACGAATACGGCTGGGCCGACTCCGACACGGCCGGCGCCTCTGCGAAGCGCGGCATCAACGAGGACGTCGTCCGGGACATCTCGGCCAAGAAGTCCGAGCCGGAGTGGATGACGAAGCTGCGCCTCAAGGGCCTGCGGCTCTTCGGCAAGAAGCCCATGCCCAACTGGGGCTCGGACCTGTCGGGCATCGACTTCGACAACATCAAGTACTTCGTGCGCTCCACGGAGAAGCAGGCGGAGTCCTGGGAGGACCTGCCCGAGGACATCAAGAACACGTACGACAGGCTCGGCATCCCCGAGGCGGAGAAGCAGCGCCTCGTCGCCGGTGTCGCGGCCCAGTACGAGTCCGAGGTCGTCTACCACCAGATCCGTGAGGACCTGGAGGAGCAGGGCGTCATCTTCCTCGACACCGACACCGCGCTGAAGGAGCACCCGGAGCTCTTCAAGGAGTACTTCGGCACCGTCATCCCGGTCGGCGACAACAAGTTCGCGTCGCTGAACACCGCGGTGTGGTCCGGCGGCTCCTTCATCTACGTGCCGAAGGGCGTGCACGTCGAGATCCCGCTCCAGGCCTACTTCCGTATCAACACGGAGAACATGGGCCAGTTCGAGCGGACCCTGATCATCGTCGACGAGGGCGCCTACGTGCACTACGTCGAGGGTTGTACGGCCCCGATCTACAAGTCGGACTCGCTGCACAGCGCCGTGGTCGAGATCATCGTCAAGAAGAACGCCCGCTGCCGTTACACGACCATCCAGAACTGGTCGAACAACGTCTACAACCTGGTCACCAAGCGCGCCGTGGCGTACGAGGGCGCGACCATGGAGTGGATCGACGGCAACATCGGCTCCAAGGTGACGATGAAGTACCCGGCCGTCTACCTGATGGGCGAGCACGCCAAGGGCGAGACCCTCTCCATCGCCTTCGCGGGCGAGGGCCAGCACCAGGACGCCGGCTCCAAGATGGTCCACATGGCGCCGAACACCTCGTCGAACATCGTGTCGAAGTCCGTGGCGCGTGGCGGCGGCCGTACGTCCTACCGCGGTCTCGTCGAGATCGGCGAGGGCGCCCACGGCTCCAAGTCCAACGTGCTGTGCGACGCGCTGCTCGTCGACACCATCTCCCGCTCCGACACGTACCCCTACGTGGACGTCCGCGAGGACGACGTGTCCATGGGCCACGAGGCCACCGTCTCCAAGGTCAGCGACGACCAGCTCTTCTACCTGATGAGCCGTGGCATGACCGAGTTCGAGGCGATGGCGATGATCGTGCGCGGCTTCGTCGAGCCCATCGCGAAGGAGCTGCCCATGGAGTACGCCCTCGAGCTCAACCGGCTGATCGAGCTCCAGATGGAGGGCGCGGTCGGTTAACCGACCGCTGTCCCCGTCAAGCCACTCACGCAAGAAAGCGAGCAGACCGACAGCCATGGCTGAGGCTCAAAATATCCCCGTCGGCTCCACCACCGCGGGCCAGATCGCGGTGGCCGCCGAGTCGACCGTCGCCACGCGCATGAGCGCGCCCGCGTCCTTCGACGTGGCGGACTTCCCGGTCCCGCACGGTCGCGAGGAGGAGTGGCGGTTCACGCCGCTGGAGCGGCTGCGCGGGCTGCACGACGGCACCGCCGTCGCGACCGGCGAGGGCGTCAAGGTCGCCGTCGAGGCGCCCGAGGGCGTCATCGTCGAACTCGTGGACCGCGACGACCCGCGCCTCGGGAAGGCGGGCACCCCGGTGGACCGGGTCGCCGCCCAGGCCTACTCCGCGTTCGAGAAGGCCGGCGTGGTCACCGTCCCCAAGGAGACGGTGCTCACCGAGCCGATCCGCATCGCGGTGCACGGCGAGGGCGGGGTCTCCTACGGCCACCAGGTCATCGAGCTGGGCGCCTTCGCCGAGGCGGTCGTCGTCATCGACCACACCGGTGACGCGGTGCTCGCCGCCAACGTCGACTACGTCCTCGGGGACGGCGCGAAGCTGACCGTCGTCTCCGTCCAGGACTGGGACGACAAGGCCGTGCACGTGGCCCAGCACAACGCGCTCGTCGGCCGCGACGCGAGCTTCAAGTCGGTCGTGGTGACCTTCGGCGGCGACCTCGTCCGCCTGCACCCGCGCGTGGCGTACGCCGGCCCCGGCGCCGAGGCCGAGCTGTTCGGTCTGTACTTCACGGACGCCGGTCAGCACCAGGAGCACCGCCTCCTGGTCGACCACAACGTCCCGCACTGCAAGTCCAACGTCGTCTACAAGGGCGCCCTCCAGGGCGAGGCCGCGCACGCCGTGTGGATCGGTGACGTGCTCATCGAGGCCCAGGCCGAAGGCACGGACACGTACGAGATGAACCGCAACCTCGTCCTCACGGACGGCGCGCGGGTCGACTCGGTGCCGAACCTGGAGATCGAGACCGGCGAGATCGTCGGCGCCGGGCACGCCTCCGCCACCGGCCGTTTCGACGACGAGCAGCTCTTCTACCTGATGGCCCGCGGCATCCCCGCCGACGAGGCCCGTCGCCTGGTGGTCCGCGGCTTCTTCGCCGAACTGGTCCAGCAGATCGGTGTCGACGACATCGAGGAGCGCCTGCTCGCCAGGATCGAGACCGAGCTGGAGGCCACCGTCTGATGGCCGACGACCGTGCCCGATTCATCCGGGCCTGTGGGCTGAGTGAGCTGACGGAGGACACCCCGACACGGGTGGAACTCGACGGCACGCCGGTCTCGGTCGTCCGTACCGAGGGGGAGGTGTTCGCCATCCACGACATCTGCTCCCACGCGAACGTCTCGCTCTCCGAGGGCGAGGTGGAGGACTGCCAGATCGAGTGCTGGCTGCACGGCTCCAGCTTCGACCTGCGCACCGGCAAGCCGTCCGGCCTTCCCGCGACGCGCCCCGTACCCGTATACCCCGTAAAGATCGAAGGGGACGACGTGCTCGTCTCCCTCACCCAGGAGTCCTGAGGTACCCATGGCAACGCTTGAAATTCGAGACCTGCACGTCACCGTCGAGGCCGACAACGCCACGAAGGAGATCCTCAAGGGCGTCGACCTCACCGTGAAGCAGGGCGAGACGCACGCCATCATGGGCCCCAACGGCTCCGGCAAGTCGACCCTCGCCTACTCGCTCGCGGGCCACCCGAAGTACACGATCACCGGCGGCACCGTGCTGCTCGACGGCGAGGACGTCCTCGAGATGTCCGTCGACGAGCGCGCCCGCGCGGGCCTCTTCCTCGCCATGCAGTACCCGGTCGAGGTCCCCGGCGTCTCCGTGTCGAACTTCCTGCGCACCTCCGCCACCGCCATCCGCGGCGAGGCCCCCAAGCTGCGCACCTGGGTGAAGGAGGTCAAGGAGGCCATGGAGCGCCTCAACATGGACACCTCCTTCGCCGAGCGCAACGTCAACGAGGGCTTCTCCGGCGGTGAGAAGAAGCGCCACGAGATCCTCCAGCTGGAGCTGCTCAGGCCGAAGGTCGCGATCCTCGACGAGACGGACTCCGGTCTGGACGTCGACGCCCTGCGCATCGTCTCCGAAGGCGTCAACCGCGTCCGCGAGACCGGCGAGGTCGGCACCCTGCTGATCACGCACTACACGCGCATCCTGCGCTACATCAAGCCGGACTTCGTCCACGTCTTCTCGGCCGGCCGCATCGTCGAGTCCGGCGGCGCCGAGCTCGCCGACAAGCTGGAGAACGAGGGCTACGAGGCATACACGAAGGGTGGCGTATCCGCGTGACGCAGCTGCCGGGCCTCCTCGACACCGAGGCGATCCGCAAGGACTTCCCCATCCTGGACCGACAGGTCCACGACGGCCGGAAGCTCGTGTACCTGGACAACGCGGCGACCTCGCAGAAGCCGCGCCAGGTACTGGACGCCCTGAACGAGTACTACGAGCGCTACAACGCCAACGTCCACCGCGGTGTGCATGTGCTCGCCGAGGAGGCCACGGCGCTGTACGAGGGTGCGCGCGACAAGGTCGCCGCGTTCATCAACGCGCCGAGCCGCAACGAGGTGATCTTCACCAAGAACGCCTCCGAGTCGCTCAACCTCGTGGCGAACATGCTGGGCTGGGCCGACGAGCCCTACCGCGTGGACGCCGAGACCGAGATCGTCATCACCGAGATGGAGCACCACTCCAACATCGTGCCGTGGCAGCTGCTGTCGCAGCGCACCGGCGCGAAGCTGAAGTGGTTCGGCCTGACCGACGACGGCCGGCTCGACCTCTCCAACATCGACGAGATCATCACCGAGAAGACGAAGATCGTCTCCTTCGTGCTGGTGTCGAACATCCTCGGCACCGTGAACCCGGTCGAGGCGATAGTGCGCCGCGCGCAGGAGGTCGGGGCCCTGGTCCTGATCGACGCCTCGCAGGCCGCGCCGCACATGCCGATGGACGTCCAGGCCCTCCAGGCCGACTTCGTGGCCTTCACCGGCCACAAGATGTGCGGCCCGACCGGCATCGGCGTCCTGTGGGGCCGCCAGGAACTGCTCGAGGACCTTCCCCCGTTCCTCGGCGGCGGCGAGATGATCGAGACGGTGTCGATGCACTCGTCGACCTACGCCCCGGCGCCCCACAAGTTCGAGGCGGGCACCCCGCCGATCGCGCAGGCGGTCGGTCTGGGCGCGGCGATCGACTACCTGTCCGCGATCGGCATGGACAAGATCCTCGCCCATGAGCACGCGATCACCGAGTACGCGGTGCGTCGTCTGACCGAGGTCCCCGACCTGCGGATCATCGGCCCGGCGACGGCCGAGGACCGGGGCGCGGCGATCTCCTTCACGCTCGGCGACATCCACCCGCACGACGTGGGCCAGGTGCTGGACGAGCAGGGCATCGCGGTCCGGGTGGGGCACCACTGCGCCCGGCCCGTCTGCCTGCGCTACGGAATTCCCGCGACCACGCGAGCGTCGTTCTATCTGTACTCCACCCCGGCCGAGATCGACGCTCTGGTCGACGGTCTGGAGCATGTACGGAACTTCTTCGGCTGAGGGGCGTGAGCTGAGACCGTGAAGCTGGACTCGATGTACCAGGAAGTCATCCTGGACCACTACAAGCACCCGCACGGGCGTGGTCTGCGCGACGGGGACGCCGAGGTGCACCATGTGAACCCGACCTGCGGCGACGAGATCACCCTCCGGGTGAAGTACGACGGCACGAAGATCGAGGACGTCAGCTACGAGGGCCAGGGCTGCTCCATCAGCCAGGCGAGCGCGTCCGTCCTGAACGACCTTCTGGTCGGCAAGGAGCTGGCCGAGGCGCAGAAGATCCAGGAGACCTTCCTGGAGCTGATGCAGTCCAAGGGCAGGATCGAGCCCGACGACGCGATGGAGGAGGTGCTGGAGGACGCGGTCGCGTTCGCCGGCGTCTCCAAGTACCCGGCCCGGGTGAAGTGCGCCCTCCTCAGCTGGATGGCGTGGAAGGACGCGACGGCCCAGGCCCTGGGCGGAGCCGACGCCGAAAGGAAGACGGCATGACCGAGACGATTGAGATGAAGCCGGCCTCCGAGGAGGAAGTCCGCGAGGCGCTGTACGACGTCGTCGACCCTGAACTGGGCATCGACGTCGTCAACCTCGGGCTGATCTACGGCATCCACATCGACGACGCGAACATCGCGACGATCGACATGACCCTGACCTCGGCGGCCTGTCCGTTGACGGACGTGATCGAGGACCAGGCGAAGTCCGCCACGGACGGCCTGGTCAACGAGCTGCGCATCAACTGGGTCTGGATGCCGCCGTGGGGCCCGGACAAGATCACGGACGACGGCCGCGAGCAGCTTCGCGCGCTGGGGTTCAACGTCTGAGATCCGTTCGAGAGCTTCGTTCGAGAGCTTCCCCCGCACACGAAAGCGGCGGCACCCACCGGGTGCCGCCGCTTCTCGTATGTGCTCAGGTGCTCAGGTGTTCGTCTGTGCTCAGGTCTCGTGGGTGCTCAGGCCAGCCCGTCCACCAGGTTGAACGAGAAGTCCTCGCGGTAGTTGGAGCCGTAGCCGAACGCGTCCAGGCGCAGCGCGAAGTTCTTGTGGCGCAGGAACCGGCCGGGGTAGTTCACCGACTCCAGCATGACCGCGCCGGAGGAGTAGGAGGAGGGGACGGTGCAGAACGTGGCGTCCTGCTTGAAGAGGGTGGAGCCGTCGTTGCGTTCGGCCCGCAGGACGAAGTCGCGGTGGCGCAGGTACTTTCCGTCCGCCGTGACGAAGGTGGAACAGGAGCTGTCGGCCAGGCCCTTCACCACGCTGAAGGTGGAGTCCGCACGTGACTCCGAGCCGCCGACCGGGTCGAGTTTCACCAGGCCGCCGCTCACGTGCCAGTAGCGGTCGGGGTAGTTGAGCGAGCGGACCGAGCGCTGCGTGGCGGCCGGTCCGGGAGTGGACGGCTTCGTCGTCGACGACGCGGACGGCACGGCCGGGGCGTGGGGCGTCGAACTGCCCTGCGCCTCGGGGGAGGAGGTCTTCGGCGACGCGGTCGCGGACGCGGTCGGGCTCTTCTTCCCCGTCGGCGTCGTGGACCCGCTCGCGGAGGGGCTGGCGAAGGAGATCAGGCCGCCCTCCGTCTCCTCGTCCGACAGTGTCTGTCCCTGCCGTGCCTCCGACTTGTCGTCAACGGGCTTGTCGTTCAAGGCGATTGTGGTCACGCACGCCACGATGGTGGCCACGGCGAGACCGCCGGCCAGCCAGAGGCGCCGTGTTCCGGGTGCCCGGGAGGTGTCCGGGGCCCAGCCGTTCTCCCAGGGTTGCTCCTGGGACGGCCGGGACTTGTTTTCTGGCATGCGCTGTTCCTCCAGCGGTACCCCTGACGGCTGCCGCGGCTGCGATGGCCCGGTGTGTGAACGGTGAAACAGTAGTGGAACGTGTGGCTCAGGTTCAGCCGTTTGGGTGAGCGCTTTCCATAACGCTTTCGACTCCGGGGCGACTTGGGGCCGCGGCCCCCGTGGTGGCGAGGATCGCGGAAGTACCGGACGGCGCCGATGTGTACGACCGTACGCATCGTTGTGTACGCTCGTACACATGGGATACCTGACGCTGGCCGGCGCCATCGCCGCCGAGGTGGCCGCGACCACCGCCATGAAGTACAGCGACGGCTTCAGCAGGCTCTGGCCCTCGCTTCTGACGGCCTCCGGCTATGTCGTCTCGTTCCTGCTCCTTGCCCAGACCCTCAAGACCGTCGGCATCGGCACGGCGTACGCGATCTGGGCCGGGGTCGGCACCGCGGCCATCGCCGTCATAGGTCCGGCCCTGTTCGGGGAGTCCCTGACGCCCACCAAGGCCGTCGGCATCCTGCTGATCGTCGGGGGAGTGGTCGTGCTGAACCTGGGGGGTGCGCACTGATGCCCCGGCGTCACGACCCCGAGCGGCGGCAGCGGATCATCGACGCGGCGATCCGGGTCGTCGGGGAGAAGGGGCTGGCCGGGCTGAGCCACCGCTCGGTCGCCGCCGAGGCGGACGTGCCCCTCGGCTCCACCACCTACCACTTCGCCACCCTCGACGAACTGATGATCGCCGCCCTGCGGCAGGCCAACGAGGGCTTCGCCAAGGCGGTCGCGGCGCACGGCGGGCTGACGGACACCCGCCTCGACCTGCCGGCCGAACTGGCCGGACTGCTCGGCGAATGGCTGGCCGGCGAGCGCACCGGCGTCGAGCTGGAGTACGAGCTGTACCTGGCCGCCCTGCGACGGCCCGCGCTGCGCCCCGTCGCCGCCGAGTGGGCCGAGGACCTCGCCGCCCTCCTCGCCGGGCACGTCGACCCCCTCACCGCACGCGCGCTGGTCGCGCTGATGGACGGGATCTGTCTCCAGGTGCTGCTGACGGACGCGCCCTACGACGAGGTGTACGCGCGAGAAGCGCTGACACGGCTCATTCCCGCCGCCCCCGGGCCCGCCGCTGCCTCCGGTCTCCGCGCTGCCCCCACTGCCCCTGGTTCCCCCGCTACCCCCGCTTCCCCTCCGGGTCGGCGTCCTCGCCCAGGCGCCGGACGACGCTGAGCGCCTCCTCGACACTCCCCGCCACGTCCGTCACCGGATACTGCACGTGCCGTACGACCCGCTCCCGGTCCACGACCAGGGTCAGCCGCTTCAGCCGGCTCGCCCCCGCCGCCCGGAACGTCGGCAGCCGCAGCGCGGTGATCAACGCCAGCTCGGCGTCGGACAGCAGCGGAAAGCCCAGCCGCTCCTCCTCCGCGAACGCGCGCTGCTCGTCCGGACGTTGGGTGGACACTCCGTGCACCGCCGCGCCCGCCGCACGGAACCCGGCGAGCCGGTCGCGGTAGGAGCGGGACTCCAGCGTGCAGCCCGGGGCGCCCGGGATGTCCGTCCAGCCCGGCGGGTAGGCGTCGGGGCGGGCGTAGGCGCCGGGGAAGCAGTAGAGAACGGTGTGGAGGGCGTCGTCGGCGACCGGATCGCGCGGCGAGCCCTGGTCGTCGACCAGCCGGAGACCGGGCAGCCGGGTGCCCGCCAGCGCGTGCACGCGCCGGGCCTCCGCGGACGCCTGCTCGGCCGTGGCCGTGGTGCCGCCGTCACCCAGGACCCAGGCGTCGCCCCAGTCCTGGAGGGCGACCAGGACGGGCAGCAGGGCCCGGCCGCGCGGGGTGAGGCGGTACTCGTGGCGCACCGGGCGCTCCTGGTACGGCACCTTCGCGAGCACCTCCGCCTCGACGAGGAGCCGCAGCCGCTCGGTCAACACCTTCCGGGACAGGCCGAGTTCGCGCTGGAGCTCGTCGAACCGGTGCACTCCGCGCGCCGTGTCCCGGACGATCAGCAGGGTCCACCAGTCCCCGACGACGTCCAGCGCCTGCGCGATGGCGCAGCCGGAATCCTCCAGGCTCGTCCTGCGGGCCATGGGGCCTCCTCCCGTCGCCGACGGCCATGCTGACACAGTTGGTTCCCAAGGGAAACTCACCAGGCGGGCGGGGGCGTGCGGCCCGCGTCCTGAGACACCGCTGTGCGGGTTGGCCTCTGCGGCCCCCCGCCGGTTAGGTTGCCCTCATGACCGACACGACTGTTCCCCGCACCACCGGCGCCGCGGCCGCAGGCCTCGCCACGATCGCCGCCGACGGCACTGTTCTCGACACCTGGTTCCCCGCGCCCGCGCTCGTCGCCGAGCCCGGCCCGTCCGGCACCGAGCGCCTGTCCGCCGAGAAGGCCGTGGAGCTGCTCGGCGAGGGCGCGGCGAAGGCGATCGGTCCCGACGCCCGCCGGGCGGTCGAGGTGGTCGCGGTCCGCACGGTCATCGCCTCGCTCGACGACAAGCCGCTCGACGCGCACGACGTCTACCTGCGTCTGCACCTGCTCTCCCACCGGCTGGTGAAGCCGCACGGGCAGAGCCTGGACGGCATGTTCGGCCACCTCGCCAACGTCGCCTGGACCTCGCTCGGCCCGGTCGCCGTCGACGACATCGAGAAGGTCCGTCTGAACGCCCGCGCGGAGGGCCTGCACCTCCAGGTCACCTCCATCGACAAGTTCCCGCGGATGACGGACTACGTCGCTCCGAAGGGCGTCCGGATCGCCGACGCCGACCGGGTCCGCCTCGGCGCCCACCTCGCCGAGGGCACCACGGTCATGCACGAGGGCTTCGTCAACTTCAACGCGGGCACGCTCGGCACGTCGATGGTCGAGGGCCGCATCTCCGCGGGCGTCATCGTCGGCGACGGCTCGGACATCGGCGGCGGCGCCTCCACGATGGGCACGCTGTCCGGCGGCGGCAACGTGATCATCTCCATCGGCGAGCGCTGCCTCGTCGGCGCCGAGGCGGGCGTCGGCATCGCCCTCGGCGACGAGTGCGTGGTCGAGGCCGGTCTGTACGTCACCGCGGGCACCCGGGTCACCATGCCCGACGGCCAGATCGTCAAGGCCCGCGAGCTCTCCGGCGCCTCGAACATCCTCTTCCGCCGCAACTCGGTCACCGGCGCGGTCGAGGCCCGCCCGAACAACGCGGTATGGGGCGGCCTGAACGAGATCCTGCACAGCCACAACTGATCATGGGCGGCCGTGACCCGCGGCCGTCCGACCGATCAACTTCCCGATCCGCGGCCGAGCTGTCGGCAGCCGTCGGCGTCGGTCATCGTCGAGCGCCCTTCCCCGCCCGCCCCGGTGCGGCCCGGAAGGGCGCTCGCGTGTGTGTCGGCGTGTGCGTCGGCGAGCGGATCGGCGGCCGGCGGCTCCTGGGCGCGGGCGCTCGCCCGGGGGCCCGCACGCCGGGCCGGGGTTCGTCAGGCGGGCAGTGCGGCCGCGAACTCCGCCAGGGTCGTGAAGTCCTCCTCGCGCAGGCCGAGTCGGGGGTCCACGTGGTGCAGGAGAGCCGGCGCCGGGTGGTGGGTGGTCACGTACGTCGTGTCGGCGGGGGACTGTTCGTCGTCCACCCAGGCGAAGGGGCGGCCCGCCGCGTGGGCGACGATCGCCGCCGTCTTCCAGTGGACTCCGTCGGCCCGGTGGGCGAAGAGCGCCTCGCCGAAGTCGACGTACGGCAGCTCCGGCAGCCCCACCACCGGCGCGATCCAGCGGTTGGCCTGGTCCATCCAGGTGGTCGCCCAGCACAGGTCGTAGGGGAGGCGGAGCAGGGCGGCGCCGTGCCCGGGGTGCAGCCAGACCCGCAGCGGCCGCTCACGGCCCACGGACGCCCTGATGGTCGTATAGCCCGCCGGTCGTTTCGAAGGCCGGGCCGCGTACGGGTTGAGGGGACCGTCGACGTCGAGGTAGAGCAGCGGTCGGCTCATGTAGGCACCGTACGCGGGCGCGGGCGGGCGGCCGACGGAATTTCGGGTGGGGCGGCATAGCGGGGGCGGGGGGTGCGCGTCTCAAGAGGTGCAGGGGGGCGGGCAGCGGGCCCGGTCCCGGGGGAAGAGAAGGTGACGATGGATGCCGAGGAGCTGGAGAGCTTCCGACATTTCGTGGACAGCAGATCGTCGGCGCTGCTGAGGACGGCCGTCCTGCTCAGCGGCGGCGACCGGCACTCCGGTGAGGATCTGCTCCAGAACGCCCTGGCGAAGGCGGCCGGCCGCTGGCACCGCATCGAGGAACCCGAGGCCTACGTACGGCAGGTGCTCTACCGGCAGCAGATCAGCCGCTGGCGTCTGAAGTGGCCCCGGCGCGAGGTCAGCGTCGCCGAACCGCCGGACAGCGGGGCCGGCCTGGACGCGTCCTCGGCCGCCGAACTGCGGGTCGTGATGCGCGCGGCCCTGTCCCGGCTGACCGCGCGCCAGCGCACCGTGCTCGTGCTGCGCTATTTCGAGGATCTGCCGGAGGCCGAGGTGGCCGGGCTCCTCGGCTGCTCCGTGGGCACCGTCCGGTCCACCACACACCGCTCCCTCGCCCGGCTGCGCGCCCTCGCGCCGGAGCTGGCCGCCCTCGGCCACGCGGACGCCGAAAGGGCGCCGTCCAGTGACTTCTCGCCCGTGGAGGTGCGTCCGTGAACGTCGACGAACTCGTACGCGACTCCCTGCGCGAGCAGGCCGACGAGCAGCCGCCCGCCGGGGCCGGACTCGCCGACCGGGTCCTCGCCCTGCGTCGGCGGCGCCGCGCCCGGCGGTTCGTGTCCGTGGCGGCAGTGACCGTCGCCGTGGTGGCCGTCGCCGTGGCGGTGCCGAGGCTGGACTCCGGTGGCCCGACCGATGTGCGCCCCGCCGACGTCACACAGCCCACCCGGATCACCGCGCACCCGGACCAGTCGCCGCCGCGCGACCTGATCGCCGCCGGGCGGACGGCGCTGGCCGCGTACTACGCGACGACCGTCGTCCCGCAGACCGCCGAGCGGGCGGTGTCGACGCGCACCTACTGGCTGCTGAACCCGACCACGCAGAAGTACGTGAAGACCACCGCGTGGTCGTGGGTCGCGGTCGCGCCGGGGCTGCGCACCGCCGCCGTCCTGGAGCAGAACCTGCCCGTCCGCCGGATCGGCCTGCTCGACCTGGCCAGCGGCGAGGTCAAGCGGTGGATCCCGGTCGAGCAGGCCGTCGGCGGGCTCGCGTTCTCGCGGGACGGCCGGGAGCTGGTCGCGACGACGTACAGCGCGAACCCGGACCTGCGGGTCAAGTCCGAGGGCGGCACCGGGGGCTGGGACGCGCCCACGGCGCAGTCGTACCGCACCGGTTTCTACGTCTTCGACGTGGCCTCCGGGAGCGGCTCCTGGAGCGAGGTGAGGCCCGGCACGGACATGAACGACCCCACCGCCTTCCTCAACAGCCGC
This sequence comes from Streptomyces sp. NPDC102259, assembly GCF_044766465.1. Taxonomy (NCBI): domain Bacteria; kingdom Bacillati; phylum Actinomycetota; class Actinomycetes; order Kitasatosporales; family Streptomycetaceae; genus Streptomyces; species Streptomyces sp. NPDC102259. The sequence continues at coordinate 121,361 of NZ_JBIWMA010000011.1, forward strand.
CAGGACTTCGCCTTCAGCCGTGACGGCAGCCGCATCTGGTCCGGTCTGCCCTCGGAGCCCGGCCACCAGTTCTACGACCGGCAGGGCGCGAAGGTCGGCCCGCCCGCGGGCGAGAAGTATCTGTCGTGGTTCGTCGACGCGGGCCTCTCGCCCGACGGCAGGAGGCTCGCCGGTGACTTCGCGGGCAAGAAGTACAAGTCGTCCTCCTGGATCGTCGACCCCCGGACCGGGAAGAACCTCGTCGAGACGCACGGCCAGCAACTGCTCGCCTGGGCCGACGACTCCACCCTCGTCGCCTGGGACGTCGGCCCGGACGGCAACGAGTACCACCAGCGGCTGGTGCTGGTCACCCTCGACAGCGACGAGGTCGTCCCGCTCAGCGACTTCCGGGCGGTCAAGGACGACAGCCTCGGACGCTGGACGCCGATCTTTGCGGACCGCTGACTGGCCCTCGCCGGGCGCTCAGGAACCCGGTCGGGCCACGAGCCGCTCGTAGGCCGCGCGCAGTCCGTCGACCGTCTCGCGGTCGGCGGGCCGCAGCGGTGCCCGGACCGGGCCGGCCGGCAGGCCCAGGTCGCCCAGGAGCCCCTTGGCGGTGACGGTCCCGGGCAGGCCCGAGGCCATCATCGACTCCACCAGTTCCATGGCCCGGTGCTGAAGCCTGGCGGCCTCGGCGGTGCGGCCCGCGTCGAACGCGTCCAGGACCGAACGGAGTCGATCCGGCACCACGTTCGCGACCGTGCTGACGTAGCCCGCCCCGCCCACCGCGTACAGCGCGAGGAGGTGCTCCTCGCAGCCCGCGTAGTACGCCAACCCGGTCCGGGAGAGCACCTTCTGGGCGCCGAGGAAATCGTAGGAACAGTCCTTGACCGCGACGATCCGCGGGTGCTCGGCGAGCCGGAGCATGGTGTCCGGCTCGATCCGGGTGCCCGTGCGGCCGGGGATGTCGTACAGCATCACCGGCAGCCCGGACGCGTCCGCGACCTCGCGGAAATGCGCCTCCAGGGCGTCCTGCGGCGGCCTGCTGTAGTACGGGCTGACCACGAGCACCCCGTCCGCGCCGGCCTTCTCGGCGGCTCGGGCGAGTTCGACGGTGTGGCGGGTGTCGGAGGTGCCCACCCCGGCCACGATCGACGCCCGGTCGCCCACCGCCTCCCGTACCGCGGCCACCAGTTCCGCCTTCTCGGCGTCCGACGTGGTCGGCGACTCACCCGTCGTACCGGAGAGCACCAGTCCGTCGCAGCCGGCGGACACCAGACGGTCGGCGAGCCGCCGCGCACCGTCGAGGTCCAGCGCGCCGGAACCGGTGAACGGCGTGATCATCGCGCAGAGCGCACGACCGAAGGCCGGAGCGACGGCCGGAGCGAAGGCCGGAGCGGGGCGCGGGGCGGTGGCGGGACTCGGGGGCGTGGTGCGAGCTGTCGTCATACGGGCAGTCTCGGCCGTACGACAGTGAAGCTCTACTTAATTTTTCTACGGGATACGGGTAAGTGTTTCTGTACGGATGGCGCGGCGTCGGGCCGCCCGGCGCGGGGTAGCGGCGACCGGCCGGGGTACCCGGGTGTTCCGGAACCGAGAGGAGGCGGAGGCCGTGACCGGGACCACGGACATCCGGCCCGTCCGCGACCGGCGCCACAGCGACCGGTCCCACAGCGACGAGCGCCGCGACGACGGGCGCCACAGCGACGGAAACCGCACCGTCGGCGAACTCGTCGACCAGGCCACCGAACAGCTCTCCCGGCTCGTACGGCAGGAACTGGCCCTCGCGAAGCACGAGTTCACCGAGAAGGGGCGACGTGCCGGGCGTGGCGGAGGTCTGCTCGGCGGCGCGGGCGCGTTCGGCTACGCCGGGCTGCTCGCCCTCGCCGGCACGGCGGTCGCCGCCCTCTCTCTGGCGCTGCCCGTCTGGGCGGCGGCGCTCATCGTGACGGCGGTGCTCTTCGTGATCGCCGGCGTGCTGGCCGCGCTCGGTCGCGGTCAGCTGCGCAAGGCCGCGCCGCCCACCCCCGAGGAGACCCTCGGCAGCGTCCGGGCCGACGTCGAGGAGATCAGGGAAAGGGCACACCGATGACGGACAGGACAACGGCCGACCTGCGTCGGCAGATCGAACGGACCCGGCACCGGCTCGGGGTCACGGTCGAGGAGCTGGCGGCCAGGGCGGACGTCCGCGGCCGCACCCGGGCCCGCGCCGCCGACCTCATGGACCGCACGGGCGCGATGACCGTACAACTGCGCAGCACGGCGTCCCAGGCGAGCTATCACCTGCACGAACGGGCCGGGCGTGCGGGGCACGCGGTTCAGGAGCGGGCGGGCCACGCGGGGCACGTGGTTCAGGAGCACGCGCTCCACGCCCGCCACGACCTGCGGGACAACGCGGCCCGCGCGGGTCGCACCGCGGAGCGGTCGGCGCCCGCCCCGGTCCGCGTACCCGTGCGGTTCGCCCTCCGGCACCCGCGACCGGTGGTGATCGTGGGCGCGGCGGCGGTGGCACTGGTGGCGGCCGGGGTGATCGGCCGGCGCAGGGCGAAGGAGTAGGTGTAGCGGAGTAGAGGTGTTTACCGGTGTGCCGGTCACGGGCGTCGAGCGCGCTCGTGACCGGCACACTCGGCGTTTGAGGCCGGTCCAGCACCCGCCTCCACCGAACATTTGATTCCCCTGGACAAAAAAAGTGTTCGGTGAGACGGTGGACGCATGCTGGACGTGACCGTGATCGAGGACCCCGAGGCCGCCGCCGCCTCCCTGGACCCCATACGGGCCGGGCTGCTCGCCGAGCTGGCGGCCGGACCCGCGTCGGCGGCGATGCTGGCCGGCAAGGTCGGGCTGCCGAGGCAGAAGGTGAACTACCACCTCAAGGCGCTGGAGCGGCACGGCCTGGTCGAACTGGCCGGTGAGCGCCGCAAGGGCAACGTCACCGAGCGGCTGATGCGGGCGACCGCGGCGTCGTACGTGATCTCGCCGCTCGCGCTCGCCCCGTTGCAGCCGGACCCGGACCGTTTCCGGGACCAGCTGTCCGCGCGCTGGCTGCTCGCGCTCGGCGCCCGGCTGGTGCGCGACGTCGGCTCGCTGATCACCGGCGCCGAGAAGGCGCGCAAGGGCCTGGCGACCTACGCGCTGGACGGCGAGGTGCGCTTCGCCTCGGCCGCGGACCGGGCCGCGTTCATCCAGGAGTTGACGGCGGGCGTCAGCGCGCTCATCCGCAAGTACGACGCCCCTGACGCCGAGAGCGGCCGGGACCACCGGATCGTCGTGGCCGCCCATCCCATGGTCAAGACCCGGACGCAGCCCCAGGCGCTGCCCGAGCCCGAGCCCGGGCCCGAAACCAAGCCTGAGACCCAGGCGTAGAACCAGAGCCAGACGTAGATCCAGACGTAGATCCAGATCCAGAGCCCGGAACAAGTCAGTCGGTAACCAGGAGCCCACCATGTCCAAGGAATTCGAGATCGCCCGCGAGTTCGAGGTCGACGCCACGCCGCAGCAGGTGTGGGACGCCTTCACCGCGGGGACCGGCGGCTGGCTGTGGCCGATGGAGGCGCCGGAGCCGCGCGAGGGCGGCAAGGGCCCCTTCGGCTCGACGGTCACCGTCTGGGACCCGCCGCACCGCTACACCAACCGGGTCGAGAACGTCGACGGCATCTCCGAGCAGACCGTCAACCAGCTCGACTACACCGTCGAGCCGCGCGACGAAGGCCGGCGCGCGTGGGTGCGCTATGTGCACAGCGGCATCTTCGTCGACGACTGGGACAACCAGTACGACGCGGCGGGCCGGCACACCGACTTCTACCTGCACACACTGCGCGAGTACCTGACGCACTTCGACGGCCGCCCGGTCGCCTTCGTCACCTTCGACGGGCCCGACGCCTCCAAGGCGCCCGACGCCCTCACCGCCGTGGCACGGGCGCTCGGCCTCGCGGACGACACGGCCGAGGGCGCGCGTGTCCGGGTCGGTGGCCCCGAGGGGCGGCTCCTCGATGCCGTGGTCGACTTCCGCAACCCGTACTTCGTCGGGCTGCGCGGCGACAGCGCCCTCGTCCGCTTCTTCGGCCGCAACCACTGGGGCTACCCGGTCGGCGTCAGCGTCCACGACTTCGCACCGGACGCCGACGCCAAGGCGAACGAGACCGCCTGGCAGGGCTGGCTGGACGGAGTGTTCAGCCAGCCCCGGTAGCCGGCAGCCGGTACTCAGTGGCCGGTAGTCAGTGGCCGGTAGTCAGTGGCCGGTAGTCAGTGGCCGGCCACTGAGTAGGGCCGGCCACCGGGTAACCGGTGTCCGCCGGTGTTACGGCTCGAAGCGGAGCACCTGCGGGTCGTGGTCGCTGATCTGGTCGTGGAACTCCGAGTTGATGTGCACGCTGTCGTACTCGAAGTCGCAGCCGCGCCGGATCGACGGGCTCACCAGGATCTGGTCCAGGACCTGCTGGTTGCCCTGGTAGTCGTAGGTGTAACGCTCGTTCTTCGGGAGCGACTTGATCGCCGACCACAGTTCGCCGTCACCCTCGAGGAGCTGCGCGGTGCCGGAGAACTCGAAGTCGTTGATGTCGCCCAGGGCGATGACGTCCGCGTTCTTCTGCGTGTCGAGGATGTCCTTGACGAACGCGTTGACCAGCGTCGCCTGCTGGTGGCGCTGGGTCTCCGAGCTGCGCACCACCGGCTGGTACTGCGAGGTCAGGCCCTGGTCGCCGCCCTTGGAGTTGAAGTGGTTGGCGATCACGAAGACCGTGCGGCCACGGAAGACGAACTCGCCGACCAGCGGCTTGCGGCTGGCGTTCCAGGCCGCGTTCGCCGGGTCTATGCGGCCGGGGGAGGCGGTGAGCTGGGCCTTGCCGCGCACCTTGGTGACACCGACGGCCGTGGCCGCGTCGCCGCCCGCGCGGTCGGTGAAGGAGACCCGCTCCGGGTTGAACAGGAACACCTGACGGATGTTTCCGCCCGGCTCGCCGCCGTCGGTGTTGTTCGTCGGGTCGATCGAGCGCCAGTCGTACGTCGGGCCGCCCGCGGCCACGATCGCGTCGATCAGCTTGCCGACCGTCACATCGGCGGCGACCGTACCGTCGTTGGTCGCGCCGTTGTTGTCCTGGATCTCCTCCAGGGACACGATGTCGGGCGACTTCAGGTTGTTCACGATCGCGGAGGCGTGCTCCTCGAACGTGGCGTCGGACGGGTCGAGGTTCTCGACGTTGTACGTCGCGACCGCCAGCTCGCCCTTCTTCTGCTTCTGCGTCGTCTCCCGCTTCAGGCCGCCGCTCTTCAGCGCGCCGAGCCGGTTCGCGACGAGGGTGTAGCCGCCGAACTGGTTGTAGTCGAGCGGGCCCGCGGTGACGTCGGTGAGGGAGTCGCCGACGTTCGCGACGGGGAAGTCCGCCGTCGCGCCGAGCGACTGGATCTGCAGCCGGCCGGTGTTCTGCGAGGTGTAGGAGCCGTACAGGGCGCCCCCGCTGCGGCTGGTGTTCTCGCGCGGCTTCACCGTGACCCACAGTTCGGTGTAGGGGTCGGTGGCGGTGACCACGCGGGCGTCGGAGACCTGGACGTTCATGCCCTCGAGGGACTCGTAGTAGTCCAGGGCGTACGTGGCGGGCCGCAGGGTGAGGCCGTTGACCGAGTTGCTCGCGGCGGCGTCGCCGGCCGGGGTGTAGGCGGCCGGGACCGACTTCGCGTTCACGACCGTCGCGGCCGGGACCGCGTTGCCGCTGGAGACGACGGTCACCGTCGGCTTGGTGATCTCGGTGATCGTCTGGTTGCCGGTCGAGGCGCCGCCCGGGACGAACTCCGAGACCGTGCCGGTGACCGTGACGGAGTCACCGACGGCGACCTTCGGGACGGAGCTGGTGAAGACGAAGACGCCCTCACTGGTGGCCGGGTCGGCGTCCGGGTTCGGATCCTGGATCCAGAAGCCTCTGGACGATCCGTAGGTGCGCACGCCGGTGACGATTCCGGCCACACCCGTGACCGCCTGGCCGGCGTACGGCGACAGCCGGGTCGTGCCCTGGATGTCGTGGATGGCCACCGTCTCCGCGTGCGCGGGCGCGGACAGGGCGACGGTGGAGGCCGCGGAACAGACGGCGGCGACGGTGAGCGCGGCGAGACGCGCGGACTTCTTGCTCGGCAACGGAATCCCTCCGGGGACGTACATGAGCGCCGGGACGAGGGTGGAACGTGGAACGAAGGTGTGGCGTGAAGCGTGGAGCGAGGGTGTGGCGTGAAGCGTGGAACGAAGGTGGAGCGTGGAACGAGGAGCCGCGATCCGCGGGGCGGACGCGACGCGCGTAGAAATTACAGTGAACAGATGTCCATCGGATTTCTACGCGCGTCAATCTCCTGCCTGGTCACGCCACTTGTCAAGGTTTCAGCCATGTACGCCGCCCGGCGGGGAGATGAACCGGGCGGCATGGGTCCATACCCGTCTAGGCTGAGTGGCCCAGTGCCCCCAGCGGGCCGGTGGCACCACGCGCCCTAGGAGAACCAGCCGATGTCAGACAGCTCCCCCCTCCCGCCGGTGCGGCTGCACCCCGAAGCGGAGCTGGCGCGCGACGCGCTGTCCACGCCGTTGCTCTCCCGGGCCGCGCTGCTCGCCCGCTGGGCCGGCCCCGGCACCCGGGTCGACGCCGGGGGCGGACTCGTCGAGGACCAGCTGGCGCCCGCCGCCGAGGTACTGGGGCTGACCGGGGACGACGCCGCCGCCTACGCGAGCGAGGCCTGGCGGGTCGCCGTGGACGCGGGGCTCGTGGAGGTCGTCGACGAGGAGGCGGGCACGGTCACGGCCGGCGAGGACCTGGCCCTGCTGACCGGCGGTTCCCCGCACGACATCCTCGCCGTCTGGCTCGGCGCCCTGGAGACCGTGCTCGCCGACGCGGCCGTCCCCGACCTGGACGAGCTGATGGAGGCGATGGACGAGGGCGGCGAGGTCGACTTCTCCCGGCTCGACTGGAACCCCGAGGCCGAGGCCGAGTTCCTCGACGGCGTCCTCGGCAACCTCTACCTGCTCACCGCCAGCGAGGACGGCCCCGGGGACGCCCCGGTCCCACTGCCCGCCCTCGCCGCGTCGATGATCATCCCCGGTGACATGGACGAGCCCACCAACGACGTCCTGGAACAGGTCTCCGACGCGATGATGCGGCTCGACGACCAGTTCCGGCTCCTGGAGCCGATCGGGATCGTCGCCTACCGGCCCGTCGACGAGGACCTGATGGCGGACCCCGAGGAGGAGCCCGCCGCCCCCGTCGACGACACCGACGTCTCCCGCTACGGCATGGTCCGGCTCACCCCCCTCGGCGTGTACGGGCTGCGGGCCCGGCTGCTGGAGGCCGGCTTCCACGCCCCGGCCGTCGGCGACCTCGCCGACAAGGGAGCCGACGTCCTCCTCGACGGCAGCGCCGGCTACGGCTCGCGGGCCGCCGCAGCCGAGACCGAGCAGTGGCTGGTACGCCGCGAACCCCTGGACGCCGCGCGGGAGTTGCTGGCCGCCGCTCGCGGCTCCGACCCCGGCGCCCCGCTGCGCCGGCTGCGCTGCCAGCAGGCCCTCTCCCTCGTCGGCGGCCAGGCCGAACCCGCCGTCCGCGAGGTCCTCGACGACGCCGAACTCGGCGGCCTCGCCCGCGTCTGGCTCAGCGAGCTCGGCGCGACGGACGTACCGGCGCCCTCCGAGGACCTGGTCTTCTGGCTCACCATCGACACGCTGGCGGCGCAACTCGCCGCGGAGGGCAACTCCGAGGAGCTCCAGGCCCTCGTCGAGGGACTGGCCCAGCAGCACGGCGGGTTCTTCTCGGCGGCCTGGCGGGTCGACCACCCGGCGACCCCGGACGTCCTGGAGGCGATGGGACGCCTGCATCCGGACAAGCGCATCGCGAAGGAAGCACGCAAGGCGGCGTTCAAGGCGCGGTCGCAGCAGGGCGGATGACCCTCCCGCGGTGCGGGTTTCTTTGGTCTCCCGTGGCCTGATCCGTACGGATTCATGGAACGGGGTCCCCTGAAGTCGCCCCCCGTTCAACTCCTGTTCAGGCGTGGGCGGGACGGTGACGCCGAACCGAGGTCCGCCACCCTCCACGGCACTTCCACCGCGTCTCAGGAGACACCATGTCGCTCACCCGCAGGGACTTCGCCCGACAATCCGCGATCACCGGTGCCGGAGTCGCGCTGGCGGGCAGCGTAGGCGCCCTCGCCACCGCGCCCAATGCCCTCGCGTCCACGGAGACCGAGTCCGCGGCCGACACCGCGGACGCGACGCGGAAGTCGACGGCCGGCCACCACGGAGTCGGCTACGGACCGCTGCTGTCCGACCCCGCGGGCATCCTCGCGCTGCCCGCCGGATTCACGTACCGCGTCATCACGTACAGCGGCAGGACGAAGCTGGAGTCCGGCGAGATCACCCCGTCCAACCACGACGGCACCGCCACCTTCTGCGGCCCGCGCGGCGCGACCCTGCTCGTCAACAACCATGAGCTCAAGGGCCCGCGCGCCGGCTGGGCGTACCCGGTCCCGCTCACCGAGGGCCTGGTCTACGACCCGGCGGCGGCCGGCGGCTGCACGGTCGTCGAGGTGCGCCCCGGCGGCCATGTCGCCGAGTGGGTCGGCGTCGCCGGCACCTCCACCAACTGCGCGGGCGGCACCACCCCTTGGGGCACCTGGCTGACCGGCGAGGAGACCGAGGACAAGGCCGGCCAGAACGGCATGACCAAGGACCACGGCTACATCTTCGAGGTGGACCCCGAGGACCGCCGTGCCAACCGCGACCCGAAGCCGATCAAAGCGTTCGGCCGGTACGCCCACGAGGCGGTCGTCATCGACCCCAAGCGCGGTCACGCCTACCTCACCGAGGACGCCTCCGGCCCCAACGGCCTGCTCTTCCGCTGGACCCCGCCGGCGGGCTTCCGGCACGGCCGCGGCAAGCTGCGCACCCTCGCCGACGACGCCGGCGTCCTCCAGGCCTTCAAGTGCTTCGACTCGGGCGGCAAGTTCGTCGACGACCTCTCCCGCGCCACGAAGATCGGCACGGTCTACGGCGTCGACTGGATCGACGTCCCCGACCGCGACGCCAAGTCGGTGTCCGTCCGCAAGCAGTTCACCGACGGCCAGGTCACCCGCGCCCGCAAGCTGGAGGGCATGTGGTGGGCCGACGGCGGCACGTACGTCGTCTCCTCCTACGCCCGTGCCGAGAGCCCCGTCCAGCACGACGGCGCCGTCTGGTTCTACGACCCCAAGCGCCGCACCCTGACCCTGAAGGTGCTGCTCGGCGTCAACCCCGACCCGTCCGTCGACGGCGCCTTCGACGGGCCCGACAACATCACCGTCTCCCCGTACGGCGGTCTCGTCATCGCCGAGGACGGCGAGGGCGTCCAGCACTTGTTCGGCGCCACCGACAGCGGCCGCACCTACCCCATCGCCCGCAACGAGCTGAACCTCGGCACCGCGGACGAGCCGGAATACAGCGAGTTCACCGGCGTCACCTTCTCGCCCGACGGCCACACCCTGTACGCCAACATCCAGACCCCGGGCATCATGCTGGCGATCACCGGGCCATGGAAGCGCCAGCAGCGGTAATTCACCGACGGCGTTTAATTCGCTCGCGACTTCCGTGCTGCGTCTCCTAGATTGAGATCACGACAACGCACCTCCCGGTGCGCAGGCTGCGGCTACTTCTTTGCAACAGAAATCGACGCCGCCGCCGACTCGATCTCGGGAGGCGCAGCATGCGGTGGGTGCCCGGTGCGCAGGCAACGGTTACTTCATTGGATCGGACGGTCGCGGGTTCGAGTCCCGTCATCGACTTCAGGTCGATGTAGCTCAGTCGGTAGAGCATCTGGCTAAGTCCGTCGCCGACCCCTGATCTCGGGCACCTTCCCTATGCTGCGCCACTCCCCGATACACGACTGAATCAGCATTGAATTCGGGGGAATTCATGATGGCGCGCTTCAATATCCGTGCCCGTGCATCGCAGCCCACCTCGCCCGTGACCACCACGGGCCGTACGCTGCGCACCCACGAGGGCGGCCGAGGACACGAGCGGGACGCCCGCTCCGAGCTCTTTCTGCTGGCGGTGTCCAACTTCGTCTCCCAGCAGACCTTCTACGAGACCGGCGCCGCCCGCGACGACCGCTTCACGAAGCTGGTGCGCGAACTCGCCGTCAGCGACCCGGCCTGGACGGCCGGCCTGCTCGGCTGGCTGCGCGGCGAGGGGAACCTCCGTACCGCCGCGGTCGTCGGCGCCGCCGAGTACGTCCACGCGCGCCTGGCGGCGGGCGCCACCGAAGGCCCGTCGAACCGGCAGGTCGTGGACGCTGTGCTCCAGCGGCCCGACGAGCCCGGCGAGCTGCTCGCGTACTGGACGGCGACGTACGGCCGCAACATCCCCAAGCCCGTCAAGCGCGGGATCGCCGACGCCGTGCGACGGCTGTACAGCGGCAGGTCGCTGCTGAAGTACGACACCGCGTCCAAGGGCTATCGCTTCGGCGACGTCCTCAACCTGGTGCACGCGGCGCCCGACCCGGACAAGCCGTGGCAGGGCGAGCTGTTCCAGTACGCCCTGGACCGCCGGCACCACCCGGACACCGCCGTGCCGCCCGCCTCGAACCGCGTCCTGACCGCCCACCGCGAGCTGATGGCACTGCCCGTCGAGGACCGGCGCACGGTGGTCACCTCGCAGGGCGGGGCCGAGCGGCTCGCGACGGCCGGGATGACGTGGGAGGCGCTGGCGGGCTGGCTCCAGGGGCCGATGGACAAGGCGGCCTGGGAGGCGGTCATCCCCTCCATGGGGGCCATGGCCGCGACCCGCAACCTGCGCAACTTCGACGAGGCCGGTGTCTGCGACGAGGTCGCGGCGCGGGTGGCGGCGAAGATCAGCGACCCGGCGGAGGTGACGCGCTCGCGGCAGTTCCCCTTCCGGTACCTCGCCGCGTACCAGCACGCGCCCTCGCTGCGCTGGGCGTACCCGCTGGAGCAGGCGCTCGGCCACTCGCTGGCCAACGTGCCCGCGCTGTCCGGCCGCACGCTGGTGCTCGTCGACCGCTCGGGCTCGATGTTCTACGCACGGCTGTCGGACCGCTCCGAGCTCAACCGGGCCGACGCGGCGGCGATCTTCGGCACGGCGCTCGCGCTGCGGGCGGCCGACGCCGACCTCGTCGAGTTCGGCACCAGCAGCAACACGATCAAGTTCCGTAAGGGGGAGTCCATGGTGAAGATTCTGGAGCGTTTCGGTGACCTCGGCGGTACGGACACCACCGAGGCCGTGCGCCGGCACTACCGCGCGCACGACCGGGTGCTGATCGTCACCGACGAGCAGTTCGCCGCGGGCCGCCACGGCGACCCGACCGACCAGGTCCCGGCGAACGTGCCGGTCTACACCTGGAACCTGGCCGGCCACCGCGCGGGCCACGGTCCGTCGGGCAAGGGGAACCGGCACACCTTCGGCGGGCTCTCGGACGCGGCCTTCCGGATGGTGCCGCTGCTCGAGGCCGCCGACGACACGCGGTGGCCGTGGGCGGCCTGAGAGCCGACCGGACCCGGCCGAGCCGCGAGGTCGGTGGCCGGCGGACAGGAGCGCCGTCGAGATGCCGGATCGCGCAGGTGACGAACGGGCCGTTCTCCCAGGGGACGACCGCGTGCACGATGTCGCCGGGCCCGAGGGCTCGGCGACGATCGGCTCGACCCGACGCCGCTCCGCCCCTTGTGCGCGCACTGAACTGATATCTAACATTTCAGTTCATGGAGGCTGTGCCACGCACTCTGCTCAGGGACCGCGCCTACGCGGCGATCCGGGACGCCATCGTGGCCGGGGACATCGCCCCCGGCGCGGTGGTGCGCGACGCCGATCTCGCCGAGCGGCTCGGGCTGTCCCGGGCGCCGGTGCGGGAGGCGTTCGCCCGGCTGGTCGACGAGGGGCTGCTGGAGAGCAAGCCGCAGAGCTACACGCGGGTGACCGCGCTGGTGGCCGCCGAGGTACGGGACGCGGCGGCCGTGGTGGGCGCGATGCACGAGCTGGTCACCCGGGTCGCGGTGCCCCGGCTGTTCGCGGCGGACGTCGAGGGGATGCGCGGGGCCAACGAACGGTTCGCCGCCGCCGTACGGGCCGGGGACGTGGACGCGGCCCTGCGCGCCGACGACGCACTGCACGACATCCTCGTCCGGGCCGCCGGCAACCGGGCGGCAGCCGCCACCATCGCCCGCTACACCCCCCTCATCCGGCGGCTGGAGCGACGGCGTTTCGGCGAGGGCGGCAGCTGCCGTTCGGCCGGACTGCACGGCCGGCTGATCGAGGCCTGCGCCGGCGGTGACGTCGACGAGGCCGTGCGCGTCACGGCGGAGATCTGGCGCACCCTCGCGGATCTCGCCGACGCCGACGACCGAGCGGCCGAGTGACCGGTGGCCGAGTGACCCACCCGACCGCTCCGGGCGACCGACCGCTCCGGGTGACCGACCGCTCCGGGTGACCCACTGCTCCCGGCGACCCACTGCTCCAGGAGGCCCCATGTCCCTCTCCTCGTACGAGCGTTACCCCCTCCTCTTCGGCCCCTCCCCAATCCATCCGCTGGAACGGCTCACCGCCCACCTCGGCGGAGCCGCGCTCTGGGCGAAGCGAGAGGACTGCAACTCCGGCATCGCGTACGGCGGGAACAAGACCCGCAAACTGGAGTACCTGGTCGCCGACGCGCTCGCGCAGGGCTGCGACACGCTCGTGTCGATCGGCGGGGTGCAGTCCAACCACACCCGTCAGGTCGCAGCCGTCGCCGCCCGCGCGGGGCTCAAGTGCGTTCTGGTGCAGGAGAGTTGGGTGGAGTGGCCCGACTCGGTGTACGACAAGGTCGGCAACATCCTGATCAGCCGGCTGGCCGGGGCCGATGTGCGCCTGGTGCGGGCCGGGTTCGGGATCGGCTTCAAGGAGAGCTGGGAGCTGGCCCTCAGGGAGGTCGAGGAGTCGGGCGGCAAGCCGTACGCCATCCCGGCCGGGGCCTCCGACCATCCGCTCGGCGGACTCGGCTTCGCCGGGTGGGCGTACGAAGTCGCCGAGCAGGAGCGGGAGTCGGGCGTCTACTTCGACACCGTGATCGTCTGCTCGGTGACCGGGTCGACCCAGGCCGGCATGGTCGCCGGGTTCGCCGCGCTGGAGGAGGCGGGTGGGCGGTCCCGGCGCGTCATCGGGATCGACGCCTCGGCCAAGCCGACCGAAACCCGCGGGCAGATCGCGCGCATCGCACACGGCACGGGCCGACTCATCGGAGTCGAGCGCGAGTTGACCGTCGAGGACGTCGAGTTGGACGAGCGGTACCACGCCGGCGTCTACGGCGTCCCGGACGAGACGACCCTGGAGGCGATGCGACTCGCCGCGCGCACCGAGGGCATGGTCACCGACCCGGTCTACGAGGGGAAGTCGATGGCCGGACTCGTCGACCTGGTCGCGCGCGGCGAGATCGGCCGCGACTCCACCGTGCTGTACGCGCACCTGGGCGGGCAGCCGGCCCTGAACGCGTACAGCGCGCTGTTCTGAGGACCCGGCGCGGTTTCCGGACCTGGCCAGGCAGGGCCGGGTCCGCGCCCGGCCCTGTCCCGCGTCGTCTCCGAACAGCGCCGAGCCTTGTCCCGGGCCCTGTCCCGCGGCGTCCCGAACCCGTTCGACGCCAGGTGGCCCGCCCCGTACCGGGGTCGACGCCCGCCTCACCATGCGGGACTCGGCCGCGACGCGAATCCGGGTCACGGACGGTCTCGGCTCCGCATTAGGACGCGGCCCGTTTGGGCTACCTCGAATGTCTTCTCCCGGGCCGCCGGCTTCAGCAGACTCGTTCCAGAGCCCGGCGGCCGCGCCGGGGAAGCCGCCCGAACCGGGAGCCGATCAACGTGAATCTCATCGCCCGTTCCGCCGCTGTCGTTCTCGTCGTCATGGCCGCCTCGATGGGCGTCGCCGCCTCGGCGGCGGCAACGCCGGCGATCACCGTACAGGCGGACGCCGCGCAGGTCACCGAGTCCACGGGGGGCGACAACATCTGGGGGTGAGTACCCCGCGGCAGACCTGGCAGGCGCTCGGCTCGATGATGGACGGACTCCGTTGTACGTGATCACAGCACGACTGGTGAGTTCTCAGCCGAAGGCCCGGCCTTCGGACCTGGACCGGATCGCCGGCCGACTTCGTGAAGCGACCGAGTGCGGCGATTCAGGCCTTCAACACCACTGGATGCGACCGGACCCGCTCGGCGCCGCGCTCGTCCTCTACATGACGGCTCGGACCCTGGAATGCGCGGAGCTCGAAGCTCGCGTGATCCTCTTCTGGGCTCTTGCCTCCGATCCGAGCCTTTGCCGGTGGCGACTGGACCGCGCCAGTGCCGATCTGATCGTGAGTGCGATGGAGGCATCGCTGTGGCGTCAGCCGTTCGACGGCGGCCTGAACTGACTTCCCGGGGGCGCTCGTCCCCCGGTCATGCGGAATGAATTCCCGTTTTCCTCACCGCTGTCGCATTGCTGCTGCCCGCTGCCTGCTGCCCCGGCCACCGGCCCACCGATTCCCAAGGCGGACTTACGTGTCATGAATCTCGCAAATTTCACCCTGGTCGAGGCATTCGACGAGATGGTCAACGGCCGGCCCGATGGAACGGCCGTCGAGTTCGGCGGCGACCGGGCCTCCTATGCCGAACTCGCCGCCGCATCCCGACGGGTGGCGGCCCTGCTGAAGGAACGCGCCGGAGTGCGGCCCGGCGACCTCGTCGCGTTCTGTATGGAGCCCTCCGTCGAAATGGTCGTCACGGTACTGGCGATTCTGCGCTGCGGTGCCGCGTATGTGCCGCTCGATGTGCAGAACCCACCGGTGCGCAACCGGCTCATTCTCGACGACAGCGGTCCGCGGGCCGTGGTCGGCGACGCGGTCGACGGGTCGGCCGGCGTGTGTTCGATCACGAGCGACGAAGTCCGGCAGGTGGCCTGGGACACCGGCGCGCAGGAGTGGTCGGGGGCTCGGCCGGATCCGGGCGCGTACTGCTACGTCATCTACACCTCGGGGACCACGGGCAGGCCCAAGGGCGTGCCGATAACGCACCGCAACGTCCTGGCTCTCTTCGCGGCCGCCGCCGAACTGTTCGACTTCGGTGCCGAAGACGTGTGGCTGCTCTACCACTCCATCGCGTTCGACTTCTCCGTCTGGGAACTGTGGGGGCCGCTCCTGCACGGCGGCTGCCTGGTGATCGTCGACCGGTGGACCAAACTCTCGCCCGAAGCCTGTGCCCAACTGCTGCTGGACCGCGGCGTGACGGTGCTCAACCAGACTCCCACCGCGTTCTCGGTGATGGCCCGCGTCCTCCTGGAGAAGGTGCCCGACGGCGGCGGCGTCCCGTTGCGGTACGTGGTGTTCGGCGGTGAGCGGCTCTCCATGCCCGCTCTGCGTACCTGGGCGGACCGGTTCGGCCTCGACCGGCCGCAACTGATCAACATGTACGGGCTCACCGAGGCCACCGTCCACACCACGTACCACCGGCTCACCGGGCAGGACCTGCTCCTCGACGACTCGGTCATCGGCCGGCCGCTGCCGGGCTTCACCGCGCGCATCGTGGACGAAGCGGGGGACAGCGCTGAGCGAGGTCAACTCGTGGTGTCCGGCCCTCAGGTGGCGGCTGGGTACCTGGACCGGCCGGAGACCACGGCCGAGCGATTCGGGCCCGACCCGCTCGGCCTCGTCGACGGGGCGCTCTTCTACCGGACCGGGGATCTCGTGGAGACGCGGCGCGGGCAGCTCGTCTACCTCGGTCGTGCCGACCGGCAGGTGAAGATCCGGGGTCATCGGATCGAGCTCGGCGAGGTGGAGGCGGCCGTCGCCGCCGTACCGGACATCACCGAAGCGTCCGCCGTGGTCGTCGGCGGCGCCGAGAACCCGATCCTCGCCTGCGGATACACCACCCGCTCGGGGCAGCAGGTCGAGCTTCGCGCCCTCCGGGCCGAACTTCGCAAGCGTGTTCCGCAGTACATGCTCCCGGCCCGTTTCCGGTGGTTCGAGCAGCTGCCGCTGACGGTGAACGGAAAGACGGACAGCCAAAGCGTTGCCAAGGAAATGGAAATGGAGTTCGAGAAGTGAGTGAAACAGTGCCGACATTGAACCGGGACGAAGTGAGGCAGCGGGTCCTCGACTGGATCGGTGAGGAGCTGGGAGACCCTCACATCACCGGCGCCGACAATTTCCTCGAACTCGGCGGCCACTCCATGATGGCGATCGAACTCAAGACCAGGATCGCCCGTGAGTACGGTCTGTCGATCAGCCTCGCCGATCTGTTCCAGCGTTCGGTCTCGGTCGCCGTGGCCCGCGCCGAAGACGGAAAGGCAACGGTGTGAACAGCATGCGCGTCTATGCTTCCGTCCTCCGCATTCCCGACTACCGCAAGCTCTGGATCGGCGCGGTCATCAGCCTGCTCGGTGACGGGGCCACCTGGACGGCCCTCGCGTGGATCGCCGTGTCGACCGGCGGCGCCGGGACCCTGGGTGTACTCGGCGTCTGCTACTCCGCCCCCGTACTGCTCGGCGGCCTCCTGGCCGGCAAGGTCGTGGACCGCTTCTCCCGGCGGAAACTGCTGATGTTCGACTCCCTGGTGCGCGGTGCCGCCATGCTCGCCGTCCCGCTGCTGTACGTCACCGATGTCCTCGACTCGTGGCACCTCTATGTCGTCGCGGCGGTCTTCGGTCTGTTCAAGATCATCCCGATCGGCATCATCCCCGCTGTCCTGCCCGATCTGGTGCCCAAGAAGCAGCTCCCCACCGCGATCGCCCTCGAGGCCGTCGCCTACGGCGCGGCCGGCATGCTCGGCCCCGCGCTCGGCGGTCTGCTGATCCCGCTCATCGGCGGGTACTGGGTGCTCGCCCTGGACTGCGTGACCTACTTGGTGTTCGCGGGGCTCGTGCTCAGCCTGAAGGCCCGCCTGGACCGTCCGGGAGCCGGTACGGAGAGCACCGGCGAGCGGAGCGCGGCCTTCACCGAGCGGAGCTCCTGGCGCCCGGTCGTCGCCTTCGTGGTCCGGGACCGGGTGATGCTGGTGATCACCATCACCTTCACCATCTTCAACGTGGCGATGGGCATGCTGATCGTCGCTCAGCCGTGGCTGGCCCATGAGCGTCTCCCGGGCGGTGCCACCATGCTCGGCGTGCTCGTCGGCGGCCTCGCGGGTGCCGAGATGATCGGCTCGCTGATCGCCGGAGCGATCAAGCCCGCCGTCCGTCCGATGCTCCGTATCGGGCTGCTCCAGGTGATCTCCGGCAGCGGCCTGTTGTTGCTCCTCGGAGCGAACCCGGTGCTCATCCTCGCCGGTCAGGTCGTCTGCGGCCTGCCCGCGATGCTCATGACGGTCTCCTCGCAGAGCGTCCGGTACCAGCGCACTCCGGAGGTACTCCGCGGCCGGACCATGACCCTGATGCGCACGCTGATGCACAGCGCGTACCCGCTCGGGGCGATCGTGGCGGGCCCGCTGCTGGCCGGCGACCACTACACCGTCGTCGTGCTCGCCATGGCCGTGGCCGCGGGCGCACCCGGCCTGCTCACGCTCGGTCTGGTGCGCAACGCGGTCGTCAACAAGCGAGAGCCCGAGACACCGGCCGGGTCCGAGTCCGAGACACCCGCCGGGTCCGCTCCCCAGGCCGCGGCCGAGCCTGTCGGTCAGACCCCTGTGCTCGCGGCCAGGTCGGCGCAGGACGGCTGATCGCCGGCCGGCCCACGCACCCCCCTCGCGGCCGACACCGGCGAGTACCCGGCGGCCCGGTGCTCCCACCGCCCACGTCCTGAGCGGTCCAGTACTGGTCAACCTCACCAGCGTCGAACGCTGACTCACCTCGTATCGGAGTACACACTCATGCCCGCAACAAGCGTCACCACAAAGGTGGTCGCCGCCTCGTACGCCCAGGAGGGGCTGTGGCTGCTGGAGCAGTTCGGCGCGGGGCCGGCGGCCAACAACATCCCCATGGCCTGGCGGATCGCCGGCCGCCCCGACCTCGACGCACTGGGCGCCGCCCTGAGCCTGGTCGCCGAGCGCAACCCGGTGCTGCTGTCACGCTGCGCCTGGGACGAGGACGCCGGAATCCTGCTGATGTCCGAGGACTTCCGGCCGGGTGACATCCCGTTGCACGTCACTCACGGCCTCGAGGAGCAGCAGGCGCTGCTCGAGGTGTCGCGGGAGTCGCTGCGCGCCTTCCCCGGTGACTCCCCGTTGATCCGTGCGCATGCCTGGGTCCCGCAGGGGGAGGGCGACACCCTGCTGTTGCTGGTCGTCAACCACCTGGTGTTCGACGGAGGGTCGGAGGAGTCCCTCTTCGCCGAACTCGACGCGTGCTATCGCCACGTGACGCAGGGCGAGGCGCTGCCGCCGGTCCCGGAGGCGTATCGGCGCTTCGCCCGGGAGCAGCGGGAACGCTTCGCCCGCGCCGACCAGTCCGCCCGGGTGTCGGAGCTCGCCGCCCGGCTGCCCGTACCGCGGAGCGTGGCACTGTCCGGCTCTGCCGACGGTGGCCGGGCCGGACAGGACCCCTCGGAGGCGGCCCGCCACTATGAGCGGATCGACGCCGGGGAACTCTCCCGGCTGAAGCAGTTCGCTCATGGCCACGGCGCCTCCGAGGTGATGGTGCTGCTGGCCGCACTGGTCGCCACGGCGGCCCGATGGGGCGACCAGCAGAGCTGCAGCGTGCTGCTGCCGAACGCGAACCGGGCGGAAGCCTGGAGCCGCCGGCTGATCGGCCCCTGCCTCAACAGCCTGTACGTCACGGCTTCGGCCGATCCCCGGCAGAGCTTCGCCGAGCTGCTCGGCCAGGTCCGTGACCTGGCCCTGGACGCCTACGGGGACCACGACGTGCCCGCCGAAGCGCTGCGCGCACGCTGGGCGGAGCGCGGCGGTGAGGCGCACACCAATGTGATGCTGAACATCTTTTCCCAAGAACGTGCCGAGTTGAGTCTGCCCGGCTGCACGGCGAGCCGGCTGAGCTGGGAGGAGACTCCGGTACGGGCTCGTACGGACCTGTGCGTCTACGGCTGGCCGCAGGACGGCGGACTGCGCCTGGAGTTCCTCCATCGCACGGCGGCCCTCACCCCGGCGGACGCGGCCTCGTTCGCCGCCTCGATGACCGGACTGCTGCGGCAAGCCGTCGTCACCCCGGACCTGCCGCTGGCCGAACTCACCCTGGACGGAGCCGACCGCGCCACCCGCACACTCGCCGAACCGCTGACCGCCACCCCTCGAACGTCGGTCGTCGAACAGGTGTGGGAGGCGGCTGCCCGCCACCCGCAGGCCACCGCGGTCCGGGCGTCCGAAGGCGACCTGAGCTACGCCGAGCTGATCGCCGTCGCCGAGGCGGGCGCGGCCCGGCTCCTCGGCCTGGGTCTGCGTCCCGGGCAGGTCGTCGGGCTGGAGGGCGGCCACAGCAGCCGGACCGTTCTCGCGGCCCTGGCCGTCCTGCGCGCCGGCGGAGTCCTGCTGTTCGTCCAGCCGGGCCTGCCACGGGCCCGTCAGGACGCGATCCTCGAGACCGCCCGCCCCGCGTTCGTGATCGGTGAGACCGATGGCGCCGCCATCAGCCCGGACGCGCTGCTCGCCGCCGGGGACGGCCCGAGCGACATCCCGATGCCCGGCACCGACGATCCGGCGTACGTCTTCTTCACCTCCGGTTCCACCGGCACTCCCAAGGGTGTGCTCGGCCGGCACGGCGGACTCGCCCACTTCCTCGCCTGGGAGCGCGACCTGCTCGCGACCGGCCCCGGCGACCGGGTCGGCTGGCGTACCAACACAGGCTTCGACGTGGTCCTGCGCGACCTGTTCCTGCCCCTGGTCTCCGGTGCCACGCTGGTCGTACCCGAACCCGGCGATCTGGAGGACCCCGCCGCCACCCTGCGGTGGCTGGAGCGCGGCGGTGTGACCACGCTGCACATCACTCCGAGCCTCGCCGACCTGCTCGTCGCCGAGCATGTCGAGGACCCGGACGGAGCCCCCCGGCCCCGCGCCCTGCGCGCCGTGCTCTTCGCCGGAGAGCCGCTCAGCGGTCAGGCTGTCCGCCGCTGGCGCGAACACCTGGGCGGACGGGCCCGCGTCATCAACCTCTACGGGCCGACCGAGACCACGCTCGCGAAATGCTGGTACGAGATCCCCGCCGAGCCGTCGGACGGGGTGCAGCCGATCGGCCGGCCGCTGCCGGAGACCCAGGTGGTCATCCTCGGCTCCACGGGCAGGCCCGCGGGGGTCGGCGAGACCGGCGAGATCACCATCCGCACGCCGCACCGCTCGCTCGGCTATCTCGGGGCGTCCGGCCGTGACGCGGCGGACCGCTTCACGCCCAATCCGTTCCGTGCCGACGAGGCCGATCTCCTCTACCGGACGGGCGACCTCGGCCGTCTCCGGGCCGACGGGCTGCTGGACATCCTCGGCCGCGCCGACGACGAGCTGAAGGTCCACGGGGTGCGCGTGCAGCCCGCGGAGGTCACCGCCGTCCTGCGGGCCCACCCCGACATCGAGCAGGCCGCCGTCCTCAAGCGCGACGACGGCCATGGACTGATCGGCTACGCGGTGACGCGCGCCGGCACACCGTTGGACGAGGCCGCGGTGCTGCGCCACGTCGCCTCCCTGCTGCCTGCGGCCTTCGTCCCCGCCCGGCTGGTGGCCCTGGACCGGCTGCCGCTGCTGCCCAACGGCAAGGTGGACAAGAGGTCCCTGCCGCAGCCCTCCGCGGGCCGCGCGCACTCCGAGATCGTCGCGCCCCGCACCGCCGAGGAGGCGGCCGTGGTCGACATCTTCGAGCAGGTCCTCGGGGTGCGGCGGATCAGCGTGCACGACGAGTTCCTGGCGCTCGGCGGCCATTCGCTGCTCGCCATGCGCATGGCCGCACGGCTCGGGAAGCACTTCGGTGTCCGGGTGCCCGCCGCCGTCGTCCTGGACCGGGCGACGCCCGCGGTGATCGCTGCCCGTGTCATGGTGCGCGACCCCGAGACGCTGCCGCCGGTCGGCACCACGGTGCAGGACGCCCCCTATCCGGCCGGCCTCACCCAGGAGCGGATGTTCTTCCTGGAGGAGATGACAGGCGGCGAGCCGGGCGTCTACACCATCCCGTGGTGCTTCCGCCTTCGCGGCGGCCTCGACCGGGAGTCGCTGCGCAGGTCGCTCCTTCGCCTGGTCGAGCGGCACGCCCCGCTGCGCACCGGCTTCGAGGTCACGGCCGACCGGTTGCGGGCCCTGCCGAAGCCGGCCCAGGACGTCTTCGACTACCGGACGGTCGAGCTCTCCGGAGCCGGCGACCTGTCTGCCCTCGTCAAGGAGGAGCTCGCAAGGCCGCTCGACCTGCGGGCCGGCCGGGTCCTGCGCGCCACCCTCGCCGAACTCGGGCCCGACGACTGCGCCCTGGTACTGATGGTCCATCACATCGCCGCCGACGGCTGGTCGCTGGCCGTACTCCAGGACGAACTGTCGGCGCTCTACGCCGCTTTCAGCGGGCAGTCGGGCGCCGTCGAACCGCCTCTGCCCGAGTCGGACTACGCCGGGTTCGCGCGGTGGCAGCGGGCGCGCACGGCGGCCCTGGAGGCGGACGGCGGCCTGGCGAGGGCGGCCGAGCACCTGCGTGGAGCCCCGGAGCGTTACGGCCTGCTCACCGACCGCCCGCGCGGTCACCGCCAGACCTATCGCGGCGACCGCGAGGTGCTCTCCCTTCCGGCGGGGCTGGCGGAGCGGCTGCGTCACGAGGCGGGCCGCCGCTCCGTCACCCCGTTCACGCTGGTCGCCGCGGCGTACGCGGCGGCGGTCGCGGCCCGCGGAGGCGACCGCGAGCTGGTGCTCGGAGCGGCGGTGGCCAACCGCCCCGAGTCCGGCCAGCAGGAGCTGATCGGCTGCTTCATCAACACCGTCCCGCTGCGGCTGCGGCTGCCCGCGAGCGGACTGCTCGACGACCTCGTCGCGGTGACGGCGGCCGAGGTCGGGCGCGGGCTCTCCGCAGCGGACGTACCGTTCGAACGGCTGCTGTCCGAACTCGACGTGCCGCGCACGGCGAGCCATCCGCCCGTGTTCCAGGCAGCCCTGGTGATGCAACAGGCGGCACCGGCCTCACTCGAACTGCCCGGTGTCCGGGTCGAGGAAGTGCCGGACGCGCGGACGACCGCGAAGGCCGAGCTGAGCCTGATCACCCGTCTCGACGGCGAGCACTGCGAGCTGACCCTGGAGTACAACGCCGATCTGTTCGAGCGGGCCACCGCCCGGCGGCTCCTGGCCCACATCCGCCACCTGCTGGAGAACACCGCCGACCCGGCCGCCCGGTACGACGCACTGCCCCCGTCCGAACGCGCCGCGGAACTCGCCGCGGCGGCCGGGCCCACACCCCCGGCCGGCCCGGACGATGCCCAGGACCTGCTCACCGGGATCCGCCGGTCCGCCGCCCTCACCCCGGACGCACCGGCCGTCAGCTACGCGGGGCGTACCGTGAGCTACGCCGAGCTGCTCGGTCTGGCCGACGCGCACGCCCGTCGGCTGCGCGCGAGCGGAGTCCGTGTCGGTGACGTGGTCGCCGTGCACATGGAGCGCTCGGCAGAGCTGGTCGTCGCCCTCCTGGCCGCGATGGCGGCGGGCGCCGCGTACCTGCCGCTCGACACCGCGGCTCCTGCCGATCGGTTGCGGCTGATGATGGACACCGCCGGGGTCCGGACGCTGCTGACCGGCCCCGGAGGGGTGCCCGACGAGCTCGGCAGGGAGCACACCCTCGTCGTCAGCCTGGAGGCCGAGCACGAGCAGCCGCTGGAACTGCCGCTGCACGGCGAGCTGCCCGCGTACTGCCTCTTCACCTCGGGTTCCACCGGGACTCCCAAGGGCGTTCTGGTCCCGCACCGGGCGATCGTCAACCGGCTGCGCTGGATGCAGAACACCTACCGGCTCGACGCCTGCGACACCGTCCTGCAGAAGACCCCCTACACCTTCGACGTCTCCGTGTGGGAGTTCTTCTGGCCGCTGCTGGCCGGCGCCCGGATCGTGATGGCCCGTCCCGGCGGCCACCGCGACCCGGGATACCTGATCGAGGAGATCCGCCGTGAACGGGTCACCACCCTGCACTTCGTGCCGCCCATGCTGGCCGCACTGCTGGAGCAGCCGGGCGCGGAGACCATCGCCGAGACCGTACGGCTGGTGGTGTGCAGCGGGGAGGCGCTCGAAGGCAGCCTGCGTGACCGCTTCTACGAGGTCACGGCCACCGCCGGGGTGACACCACCCCGACTGGAGAACCTCTACGGCCCCACCGAGGCCGCCGTGGACGTCTCGTGGCACAGCTGCGCAACCGCGGAGGCGGGCGCCGCCGTTCCCATCGGACGCCCGATCGACAACATCCGGCTGTACGTGCTCGACCGCGACACCATGCGGGCGATCCCGCGCGGCGGCGTCGGCGAGCTGTACATCGGCGGCATCGGACTGGCCACCGGCTATGTCGGCCGGCCCGATCTGACGGCCGACCGGTTCGTCCCGGACCCGTTCGCCGGCCCGGAACACCCGGGCTCGCGCCTCTACCGCACCGGAGACCTGGTGCGGCGGCTTCCCGGCGGCGACCTGGAATACCTCGGACGGACCGACTTCCAGGTGAAGATCCGCGGCGTGCGCATCGAACTCGGCGAGATCGAGGAGCGGTTGGCCGCCCAGCCCGAGGTGACCGACGCCGTCGTCGTGGTCCACGAGCATCCGGGCGGCGGCAAGGAGCTGATCGGCTACGCCACCGTCCGCCCCGGCGCCGCGGCGGACGGCACCGTGCTCGCCGAGCGACTGCGCGGCATCCTGCCCGACTACATGTGCCCCTCGTTGATCGTGGTCATGGACGCGTTCCCGCTCGGCGCCACCGGCAAGGTCGACCGGCGGGCCCTGCCCGACCCACAGCCGTGGCGCGGCGACACGGTCGCGTACGAGGTGCCGGACACCGACGAGGAACGGACACTCGCGGCCATCTGGGCCGAGGTGCTCAAGCCGGACCGGCCGGTCGGCGCCCTGGACCACTTCTTCGCCATCGGCGGGGACTCGCTCAGCGCCGTACGCGTGGTGGGTTCAGCGGCCGACCAGGGCTGGTCCCTGGGCCTGGACGACGTGTTCACCGCCCGCAGCCTGCGCGAACTCGCCGCCGTCATGACCGCGGTCGATCCGCGGCGGGAGCAGACGGCACCCCTTGGTGAATTCACCCTTCTCAGCACCGCCGACCTCGCTCGGCTCGGACTCTAGAGACCGGAGAACAGTCGCATGACCACCGCAACATCCCACCGCGGAACAGCCACCAGCTCCGTCACCGACGCCTATCCGCTGTCCCGTCTGCAGGCCGGCATGATCTACCACGCCGAGCTGGAGGGCGACGCCTCCTACTACCACGACATCTACTCGCTGCGGGTGCGCGGTCCCTGGCACGAGGAGAGCTTCCGCGCCGCCGTCGCCGGGCTGATCGGGGCCCACGACGTCCTGCGCACCTCCTTCGAACTCGCCAAGTTCAGCGAACCGTTGCAGCTCGTGCACTCCACCGTCGACGCCCCCTTCGAGACCGTCGACCTGCGCCGCCTGGAGCGGGACGCCGCCGAGCAGGTCCTCGACGACTGGCGCCGCGAGGAGACCGGCCGTCCCTTCGACTTCGCGGCGGCGCCGCTCTTCCGCATGGTCGTCCACCGCCTGGGGGACGAGGAGTTCCACTTCTGGTGGTCCTTCCACCACGCGATGATGGACGGCTGGAGCCTGCACTCCGCCGTGGCGGAACTCTTCGCCGGCTACACGGCGATCCGAACGGGCCGTACGCCCGACTTCACCGCCCCGCGGACCCGCTACCGCGACTACATCGCACTCGAGCTCGACGCTCTCGACGACTCACGACAACGCGACTTCTGGCGCGACCAGCTGGCCGGTGCCGAGCCCGCCGCGCTGCCCGTGCCGCCCCGGCGCACCAGTGACGAACTGGACTCGACCGTGGAGGTCGAGTGGTACGACATCCCGCGGCCCGTGCTCGACCGGCTCGGCGAACTCGCGACGCGGCTGCGCGTCCCCGTCCGGACCGTGCTGCTCACCGCACACCTGCGCGTGGTGTCGGGGCTGCTCGGGCGCTCCGACGTGATCACCGGGGTCGTCGGCAACGGCCGGCCGGAGACGCGGGACGCCGAGCAGGTCAAGGGCCTCTTCCTGAGCACCTATCCGCTGCGTACCCATCTCCCGCGGGCCAGCTGGGCCGACTTCGCCACCGCGGTGTTCGCCCAGGAGACCGCGATCCTCCCCCATCGCCGCTATCCGCTCGCGGCGATGGTCGAGGAGACCGGCTGGAGCCCCTTCGACATCGTCTTCGACTTCCGGCGGTTCCGAAGCTATGAAGGGCTCACCGCACAGGACGACCTGACCCTCGACATCGGCGACTACTACGAGCACACCAACTTCCCGCTGACCTCCGGATTCGTGATGAACCCGGAAGGCACCTCGCTGCGGCTCCAACTGCGCTACGACGCACGGCGCTTCGACCGTGCGGACACCGCACGCCTCAGCCGGGCCTACCTCTCGGTGCTGGAACGGATCGCCGCCGATCCCGACGCCTGCGTACTGGCCGCGCCCGCGCTCGCGGACGAGGACGTCGCCGCCCTTGCCGTGCACGGCTCCGGCCCGTGGCGCGACACCGGGCGCTCGCACGGTGTCTACCAGCGCATCGAGCGCGCCGCCCGGTCCGGTCGGACCGCTGTGCGCGCCATCGACGGCGAACTGGCGTACGACGAGCTGCTGGAGACGGCCGGCCGGATAGCGGGCAGCCTCACCGACGCGGGAGTCCGCCGGGGCGACCCGGTCGGCGTGTGCATGAACCGCGGCACCCTGCTCATACCCGCCCTGCTCGCCATCTGGCGGATCGGCGCCAACTACGTCTCACTCGACCCCGACTACCCGCTCGACCGGCTGCGCTACATCGCCCGACACAGCGGCGCGGACTTCCTCCTGCACGACGCCGCCTCCGCCCGTGTCGCCGCCGAACTCGCGCCGGCCGCCCTCGCGGTCGAGACGGCCGCCGCGCACCCGCGCAGCGCCGAGGCGGTCGAGGTCTCCGGCGACGAGCTCGCCTACACGATCTACACCTCCGGCTCCACCGGCCTGCCCAAGGGGGTCGAAGTACCACACGGCTCCGTCGTCAACTTCCTGGACGCACTCGTGGAGCGCCTGGACCTGGACGACTCGCACCCCTACCTCGCCACGACCTCGATCAGCTTCGACATCCATGTCAACGAGATGTTCGTCCCGCTGATTCTCGGCGGCACCGTGCTCCTGGCCGCCCGCAGCCAGGTCGCGGACGGCACCGCGCTGCGCGAACTGATCGAGTCGGCGCCCGGACTGATCGCCCAGGGACCACCCGCCATGTGGCGGATGCTGCTCGACACCGGCTGGCGCCCGAAGGACATGGCCGCAGTGCTCTGCGGTGGGGAGGCGTTCCCGCGCGACCTCGCCGAGAGGCTGTCACGGGACGGTGCGGCGGTCTGGAACATGTACGGACCGACCGAGACCACCGTGTGGTCCGCCGTCCAGCGGGTGACGGCCGGGGAGGGCACAGTGCCCATCGGCCGTCCGATCCGCAACACCACCATGTGGGTGCTGGACGCCCACATGGACCCGGTCTTCCCCGGCGTTCCCGGCGAGCTGTACATCGGCGGCGAAGGCGTGGTCCGCGCCTACCATGATCGGCCCGACCTGACCGCGGACCGCTTCGTACCGGACCCCTTCGCCGGTCCCGGCCGGCCCGGCGCACGGCTCTACCGCACCGGTGACCTCGTACGCGTCGGCGAGAACGGCGCCTTCGAGTATCTGGAGCGGGTCGACCTCCAGGTGAAGGTGCGCGGTTACCGCATCGAGCTGGAGGAGGTGGAGGCCAGGCTCGGCCGGCACCCGGAGGTGTCCGCGGCCGTGGTCGCCGCGCCGCTGGGCGCGGACGGCGAACGGGTTCTCGCCGGCTACGTCGTGGCCGCTCCCGGTGTGGACGGCAGCGCGCTGCGCACCTGGTGCGCCGAGGCACTGCCCGGCTACATGGTGCCCCAGGCCTGGGTGCTGCTCGACGCGCTGCCGCTCACCCCGAACGGCAAGATCGACCGCAAGGCGTTGCCCGGCATCGGCGAGGCGATGTCCGCCGCCGAGGGCGACACGGCCGCGCCGAGCACCGACACCGAGCGGGCACTGGCCGCCATCTGGAGCGAGGTGCTCGGCGTCACCGGCATCGGCGTGAACGCCAACTTCTTCGACCTCGGCGGCCACTCGCTGCGCGCCCTGCGGGTGGTGCTCAAGGTCCGCGACGAGCTCGGAGTCGAGCTCCCGGTCGCCGCCCTGCTCCAGGCGGCCACCATCCGCAGGCTCGCGGCCCTGATCGACCGCCGGGACGCCGACGGCACCGACGGCGCCGACACACTGGTCGTGCCGCTCAACTCCGCGGGCCACACGCCGTTGTTCCTCTTCCCCCCGCTCGGCGGCCACATCTTCGGCTACGGACCGCTCGCCCGGCTCCTCGACGGCGAGGTCACCGTGTACGGCGTACGGGCGTCCGGCATGGAGCCGGGGGAGGAACCGCTGGACTCGATGAGCGGCCTCGCCGACCACTACGTGGCCCGGCTCAAGGCCGTCCAGCCGGAGGGCCCGTACCACGTCGCCGGCTGGTGCATGGGTGCGACGGTGGCCGTGGAGGTGGCCCGTCGGCTGCGCGCGGCCGGCGACGAGGTCGGCTACCTCGGGCTGGTCGTGGCCAACCCCTTCGACCCGGCCCCGCGCAGGCTCCTGGAGGACCCGACCGCCCTGGTGCACCACATGCTCTCTCAGGGAACCGACACGACGTACGAGGAACTGGCCGCCATCGACAGCCTCGACGAGAAGATCGAATTGGTGTTCAGCCGCGGCCGGAGCGCCGGCGCGCTGCGCGACGACGTCAGCAGCCTCGAAGACGCGCGCAGGCTGCTCGGGGTCTACCAGGCCAACGCCAAGGCGATCAGTTCGCACCGGCAGGCCGCGTACGACGGCGCCGCCCGGGTCTTCGTCCTTCCGGAGGAGAACTTCCAGCCCGTGGACATGGGCTGGTCACAGGTGATCACCGGACCGATCGGCCTGCACGAGCTGCCCGGCCTGCCCGCCACCTTCCTCACCCGCGACGAGGTCGGCCGCCTGGCCGAGCTCATCACGGACGAGCTGTCCCACCGTGCCGCCCGCTGAGCGGCCCCCGTCGACCGACACGAACCGATCAAGGAGTCAGAACATGACTGTCGAGAGCATCGACCGTTTCACCGTGGTGAGCAATGCGGAGCAGCAGTACTCGGTCTGGTTCCCCGGGCGGCCCCTCCCGCTGGGCTGGCAGGCCGCCGGCTTCGAGGGAACCAGGGCCGAGTGCCTCGCGCACATCGAGGAGATCTGGCAGGACCTGCGTCCGCTCGGTGTTCGCACGGCGCTCGCGACCGGAGAGGCCGCCTGAGCCATGCTGACCGTCTACACGACCGCGCCCTCCTCGCACAGCCTCACCGGGCACGAGTTCCGGCGGCGTGCCGTCGACGTGGCGCGCTGGACCGAGGCGGCCGGCCACCGCGGCCTGCTCGTCTACACGGACAACACGCTCGTCGACCCCTGGGCCGCGGCCCAGCTGATGATCGAACACACCGAGACGCTGGTGCCGCTGGTCGCGGTGCAGCCCCTGTTCCGCCATCCCTTCGACGTCGCCAGGGCGATCAGCTCCATCGGCTATCTGCACGGCCGCCAGGTCGATCTGAATCTGGTGACCGGGGGATTCGCCGGGCACATGCGCGAGTTGGGTGACGTCCTCGACCACGACGAGCGCTACGAACGGCTGGCCGAGTACGGGAAGATCGTCAACAAGCTGCTCACCGGGACCCGGCCGGTCACCCACCTCGGTCGGCACTACGGCCTCAACGCCGTCTCGCTCACCATCCCGCTGCCGGCCGAACTCGCCCCGAGGGTCTACGTATCGGGGTCCTCCGGCGCCTGTGTCGAGGCACAGCAGGTCCTGGGCGCCGTCCGGCTCTCGTACCCGCGCGCGGCGGCGGACTACGCGGCGGACCCCGACGGCCTGCGGGGCAATGGCATCCGGCTGGGCATCATCGCCCGTGAGAGCAGCGAGGAGGCCTGGCGGATCGCGCACGAGCGGTTCCCGTCGGACGACTTGGGTGAGCGGCTGCACGATGTGGCGGCCGGGCAGGTCGAGTCGCGCTGGCACCAGAACCTCTCCCGGGACGCGCAGCACTCGCACCGCCCCAGGGACGGCTACTGGCTCTATCCGTTCCGCGCGTACAAGACCTTCTGCCCCTACCTCGTGGGCAGTTACCAGGAGGTGGCCCGGCTGCTGGGTGAGTACCTCGAACTGGGCATCACCGCACTGATCCTCGACGTGCCCAGGGAAGAGGACGACCTCCACCACTCGGGCATCGCCCTTCGACTGGCACAGCGGCTGCCGGTCGCCGTCTGACGCGGCGGCACCGCACGTCCGTCGAACCTTTCGAAGGAGACAGAGCATGACCCAGACAGCCTTGTGGCTCCGGCGTCTCGACGCCGCGGCGGGCACCGCGGTGCCGGATCTGCAGCTCGTCTGCTTCCCGCACGCAGGGGGATCGGCGGGCTTCTACCGTCCGCTCGCGGCCGAGCTGGCCGACCACGCCGAGGTGCTCGGGGTGCAGTATCCGGGTCGCCAGGACAGGTACGCGGAGCCGGTGGTCACGGATGTCCACCGGCTCGCCGACCAGGTGGCAGAGGTGCTGGGGCAGGGCGCGGGAGACCGGCCGCGAGCCCTGCTCGGCCACAGCCTCGGCGCCGTCGTCGCCTACGAGGTGGCCGCTCGGCTGGGCGACACCGCCCCGGTGGCGCTGATCGTGAGCGGCCGGCCGGCCCCCTCGCGTATCCGCCGGACCACCGCTCACCGGCTGCCGGAGGACGCCCTGGCGGAGCAGGTGATGTCGCTCGGGGGTACGGACAGCGAGTTGCTGGACCATCCCGAACTGCGATCCCTGCTGCTGCCGTTGATCCGGGGTGACTATCAGGCCAGTGAGACCTACCGGTTCGGCGGCGGTCCTCCGCTGCGCTGCCCGGTCGTGGCCCTCACGGGCGATGACGACCCGCTGACCCCCGTCGCGGACGCCCGGGTGTGGGCCGAGCACACCACGGGTCCGTTCCGGTTCCACGTCCTGAGCGGTGGGCATTTCTTCCTCAACGAACACTGGGCGGCCGTCGCCCGCACCGTCCGTTCCAGCACGGAAGCGGTCCTCACCTGACGTCGGCGGTACGGGCCCCACGTGGCCCGGAGGGCCGTCCGACAGGGCCATTGGCCGGTTCGTGACGGTCCCGGTGGTCACCGCCCGCGCCGCGGACCCACACTGAGCCCGCCCCTGGCCGGATCGGCCCCGCGATCCCCCCATTCACCATGAACCGAGGAGCCATCAATGAGCACAACCCGCGCCGACCGTGTGCCGGACGCGGTCACCGTCCCGGCCGGCAGCTCGTGTGCCGACGTCGTCGCCACGACCAGGCTGCCCATGACCGGGCCGAACGCGATCGTCGCGGTCCGCGATGCCGACGGCCTGCTCCGGGACCTCTCCTGGCAGCCGGGGGAGGAGGTGAAGGTCTTTCCCGTTCCCCTGTCCAGCCCCGAGGGGCTCGACATCCTGCGGCACTCGACCGCGCATGTTCTCGCCCAGGCCGTGCAGAGCCTCCATGCCGAGGCCAAGCTCGGCATCGGGCCGCCCGTCGAGAACGGCTTCTACTACGACTTCGATGTCGCCAAGCCGTTCCAGCCGGACGATCTGGAGCGGATCGAGGTGCGGATGCGGGAGATCATCAAGAGCGGTCAGCGCTTCCGGCGCCGGGTGTTCCCGTCGATCGAGGCGGCGAAGCAGGAGCTCCGCGACGAGCCGTACAAGCTCGAACTGGTGGATCTGAAAAGTGACGACGGCGCCCCCACTGCCGCTGACTCCGCGGCGGGGGAACTGACCGTCTACGACAACATCGACGCGCGCTCGGACGAGGTGTGCTGGTCCGACCTCTGCCGAGGCCCGCACCTCCCCTCGACCAAGCTGATCCAGGCATTCAAGTTGACCCGCTCGGCGGCCGCGTACTGGCGGGGGAACGAGGCCAACCCACAGCTGCAGCGTGTCTACGGGACGGCCTGGCCGACTCGCGAGGAGCTGAAGGAGCATCTGCGGCAACTGGAGGAGGCCGGCAGACGCGATCACCGCAGGATCGGCGAGGACCTCGATCTCTTCACCTTCAGCAAGGAGATCGGCAAGGGACTCCCGCTGTGGCTGCCCAACGGCACGATCATCCGGGACGAACTCGAAGGCTGGGCGCGGCAGACGGAGCGGCGCCTGAAGTACCGGCGAGTGGTCACACCGAGCATCACCAAGGACGAGCTCTACTACCTCTCGGGGCACCTTCCCTATTACCGCGAGGATCTCTACGCGCCGATCGACATCGAAGGTGAGCAGTATTACCTCCGACCGATGAACTGCCCGCACCACCACATGGTGTACAAGTCGAGGCCGCACAGTTATCGGGACCTTCCCTACAAGATTGCGGAGTACGGCACCGTTCACCGATTCGAACGGAGCGGCCAGCTCCACGGCCTCATGCGCACCCGCGGGTTCACGCAGAACGACGCGCACATCTATTGCTCGGCAGAGCAGGCGAAGGACCAGTTCCTGGAAGTGATGCGCATGCACGACGAGTACTACCGGGCACTCGGCATCTCGGACTTCTACATGGTGCTCGCCTTGCGTGATCCCCGGAACACGGCCAAGTACCACGATGACGAGGAGATGTGGCGCCTCGCGGAGCAGATAACCCGTGACGCCATGGACGAGTCGAACATTCCCTACGTCGAGGAGATCGGCGGGGCCGCCCATTACGGTCCCAAGGTCGACTTCATGATCCGCGCGGTCACCGGCAAGGAGTTCGCCGCCTCGACGAACCAGGTCGATCTGTACACTCCGCAGCGCTTCGGCCTTACCTATCACGACTCGGACGGAGGGGAGAAACCGGTTGTCGTGATTCATCGTGCGCCGCTGGGTTCGCACGAGCGTTTCGTGGCCTATCTGGTCGAGCACTTCGGCGGGGCGTTCCCGGTCTGGCTCGCCCCGGAGCAGGTCCGTGTCCTCCCCCTCGCGTCGGAGTTGCGGGAGTACGCGGACGAGGTGTGCGACGTTCTCCTCGGCGCGGACCTGCGGGCCGAGGTCGACCGCGGTGACGCCCGGCTGTCGGCGAAGGTGCGGGCCGCGGTCACGCGCAAGGTGCCACTCATCGTCGTCCTGGGCCGTAAAGAGGCTGAGGAGCGGACCGTGTCGGTGCGGTACCGCTCGGGCGAGGAGCGCTCGATGCCCCTCGACGCATTTGTGGCGCAGGCCACCGAACTGGTGCGTTCCAAGAGCCTGGAGGGCGCCGGACACCAGTAGGACACGGCGAGTCCGGCGAGGTCCGGGGAGCGGACCGGGAGCAGGCCCGGTACCGCTCCCCGGGCCCTCCGCACGTGGCCCGGCAAGGGCTTGCTGCGGACGTCGGAACCTTTACTCCCCGTTTGAGCATGGCCCCCGTAAAGCCGTGCAGGGCGACGTCGAGCGCCTGTACGATCGGTGGTCGCGCGCCCTGAGTGGTGCGCATAGCATCCTTGGCATGCTCGCAGAGGTTTTCGTAACCTCTCGCGGGTTCGCGGAAGCTGACGGGGGAATAGTGCTTGACTTCTTGGGACTCGATCCCATAGCTGAACGAACATATCGTTTGCTGTTGACTCGGCGCGACCTGGACGTCGAGGGAATGGCCGGTGAACTCTCCGCCACTACGGAAGAGATTCGACAGGCCCTCGACAACCTTGCCGAGCTGACTCTGCTGCGCCCTTCTTGGGAGGTGCCGGGTGAATTGAGGCCGGTCAGCCCTCAAGTCGGAATGGAATTACTCATCCAGCAGCGCCAAGCCGAAATGCTGCGCCAAAGTTATCAGTTCGCCGAGAGCCAGGTGGCCGTCGCGCAACTGGTCCAGGAATACACCGACCAGAGCCCCGGGCACGGCCGCCCCGAGGTCACCAAGCTGATGGGGATGGACGCGATCCAGGACCGGATCGAGCAACTGTCCCTGCGCGCCGCCGAGGAAGTCGCGACCCTCATGCCCGGGGGGCCGCAGGACCCGGTGTTCATCGAGGCCGCGAAGAGACTGGACTCGCAGGTACGCGGTCGCGGAGTGGCGATGCGCACCGTCGGCCTGGAGAGCCTTCGCAAGGACCCGCCCACGCTGGCCTATGCCCGTTGGCTGACCGAGATCGGTGCCGAAGTGCGCACCGCGCCCTCCCTGCCCATCCGGATGCTCATCTACGACCGGCGCGTCGCCCTGGTGCCGGTCGACCCGGACAACTCCTCGCTCGGCGCCCTCGAGGTCACCGATCCCGGCACGGTCACGGTGATCCTCGCTCTGTTCGAACAGATCTGGTCCACGTCCCGGCCCGTCGGTGACACGACTCCCGCCACCGACGACGACGGCCTGTCCCCGCAGGAGCGCGAGCTGCTGCTCCTGCTGTCACAGGGCCTCACCGATGAACGGGCCGGTCGCCAGCTGGGGCTTTCCGCTCGGTCGGTGCGGCGGATGATGGCCGGCCTCATGGAACGCCTCGGTGCGCGCAGCCGTTTCGAAGCGGGTCTGAGGGCGGCGGAGAACGGCTGGCTCTGACCGGTGGAAAAGGCGGTGAGGGCGCCGGCCTCGACGGCCGGCGCCCTCACCGCCCTCCGCTGCTGCCGCCGAATCCCGCCTGACCGCGGCCGGAATCCCGCCGTACCCCGAGGACCGCGACGTCATCGACCAGCTCAGCGCCCTGTCCGCCGGTGTCAACGCCGCGTTCCAGCACTGGCTGCACCACCCCAGGTGAACCCGGGCGTGGTGTCTTCCCGCCGCACCCCGGTGCCGGGCCGGCCAGGGCAGGGTTCCCGGTGGCCGTTCCCGGTCCGCATCAGCCGCCCGCGGCCGGGATCCTCCGCTTTCCCCTGATCGCGAGGGCCGCCGTCAGCAGGCCCGTCAGCGCGATCAGGGCGGCCGCTCCGAACGCCCGGGCCGCGCCGTGGGTGAGGATCTCGGCCGGGCTGCCCACCGCGTGCCGGGTGGCCGTGCCGTACACCGTGACCAGCACGGACAGACCGAGCGTGCCGCCGAGCCACTGCAGGCTCTGGAGCAGGCCGGACGCGGCGCCGGCCTCCGCGGGGCCGACCTTGGCGAGGATCGTGGCGTTCAGCGGCATCAGGGCCAGGCCGATGCCGACGCCCAACATCAACAGGGGGCCGAGCAGCCCCGTCGCATAGCCGTCGTCGGGACCGAGCCGCCACAGCCACGCCCCCGAGCCGGCGAGCAGCGTCATGCCGGTCAGGATCAGTGGCTTGGCGCCGAGGCGGGCCAGCAGCCGCGGCACGAACCGTACGGTCGTGAACATCACCGCCGTCATCGGCAGGAAGGCGAACCCGGCGCGCAACGGGCTGTAGCGCAGCACCTCCTGACTGATGAGGGTGAGGAAGTAGAAGGCGCCGAACATGCCCGCGGGCAGCAACAGGACGCCGAGGTAGGCGCCCGCCCGGTCGCGGTCGGCGAAGAGCCGCAGCGGCATGATCGGCTGTTCGGCGCGCGCCTCGAGCAGGACGAAACCGACGAGGAGGGCGGCCGCGCCGGTGAAGCCGAGCAGTGCCAGGACGTCGCTCCACCCCTCCTGCGAGACCCGGATGAAGGCGTACACCAGGGAGGTCGTCCCGGCGGTGCCGGTCAGGGCGCCCGCCGCGTCGAACCGGCCCGCGTGGCGCGGGGTCTCGATGACGAAGCGGGGCAGGGCGAGGGCGACCGCGATCCCGATCGGCACGTTGATCAGCAGGGACCAGCGCCAGGACGCCCAGGCGGTGAGCATCCCGCCGAGGACCAGGCCGATGGAGGCGCCGATCCCGGCCGTGGAGGAGTAGACGCCGAGGGCGTGGTGGCGACGGGGGCCCTCGGGGAAGTTGGTGGTGATCAGGGCGAGGGTGCTGGGCGCGGTGAGGGCGGCGCCGACCCCCTGGAGGGCGCGGGCGGCGAGCAGCCAGCCACCGTCCCCGGCCAGGCCGCCGAGCAGCGAGGAGCCGGCGAACAGCAGGACGCCGAGGGTGAGCGTGCGGCGGCGGCCGAGGAGGTCGCCGACGCGTCCGCCGAGCAGCAGCAGTCCGCCGAAGGCGAGGGTGTAGGCGTTGAGCACCCAGGACAGGCCGGTGGGGGAGAAGCCGAGGTCACGCCGGATGTCGGGGAGGGCGACATTGACGACCGTGGAGTCGACTCCGACCATGAGATAGGCGGTGACGATGACGAGGAGGACCGCGCCCGGCCGGGCGGCCGGTCCGGGTGGCGCGGGTGGAGGGGAAGAAGCGGCCGGGGCGGAGGCGGCCGAGGCGGAAGGGGACGGCGTGGACATGGGGTACTCCCTGTCTGGTGTCCCCGCGTGATGTGGTGGAACATGCGGGCAGCACGAAAAGACCCTGGTCGTGGACCCGCAGAGCCGAACGCACTAAGCGGGGACTCTCTCCGTTTAGTGTCTGCCAAAATACGGAGAGAGTCCCCGGTTCGCAAGGAGTAACTGGATGACGCAGGTCAGGCCCATGCGTGCGGACGCTCGCCGCAACTACGAGCGCTTGCTGAAGGTGGCGGCGGAGGCCTTCGCCGAGCATGGGGAGGGCGCCTCCCTCGACGACATCGCCAAGCGGGCGGGCGTCGGATCCGGCACGCTGTACCGGCACTTCCCGACGCGCCAGGCGCTGTTGGAGGCGGCCTACGTCGACCGGATCGAGGCGCTGGCCGTACGGGCCGACGAGCTCGGCGCGGAACTCCCGCCGGGCGAGGCGCTGGTGGAGTGGCTCAACGAGCTGTGCGTCGGCACGATCCAGGTCCGCGGTATGAAGGCCCTGCTGGGCTCCGCCGTCACGGACGGCAGCGCGGCCGCGGTCACCGCCTGCGGCACGAACATGAAGGAAGCAGCGTCCCGGCTGGTGGCGGCGGCGCAGCGGGAGGGCACCCTGCGGGCGGACGTCGAGCCGATCGACGTCCTGCGCCTCGCGCACGGGGTGGCGACGGCGTCGGAGCTGGCCAAGGGGGACCGCAGCGCCATCCGACGGTATGTGTCGCTGCTGACGGAGGGACTGCGTCCCGCGCGGTGACGGCGGCGGGCGCCCGGTGGTGACGGCAGCGCCCGCTCCCATGGCGACGGCAGCGGGCGCCCCCGTGGTGGCGGGCGCCCGTGGCTGAGCGACTGCGGGCCGGGGCCGGACGCGGCTACAGGGCCTGGGCGCCCGGCTTCACCATGTTCCGTACGGTGCGGGCCTTCACGAAGTCCCCCATGGCCGTCATCTCCCACTCGCCGGAGAACTGCCGGATCAGCTTGGCCATCAGCACGCCCGTCTGCGGTTCGGCGCCGGTGAGGTCGAAGCGGACGAGCTCCTCGCCGGTCGCCGCGTCCAGGAGACGGCAGTAGGCCTTGGCGACCTCGGTGAACTTCTGGCCGGAGAAGGAGTTCACCGTGAAGACCAGCCCGGAGACCTCCTGCGGGAGACGGCCGAGGTCGACGACGATCACCTCGTCGTCCCCGCCGCCCTCGCCGGTGAGGTTGTCGCCGGAGTGCTTGATCGCGCCGTTCACGATGG
Source organism: Streptomyces sp. NPDC102259 (assembly GCF_044766465.1). Lineage (NCBI taxonomy): Bacteria > Bacillati > Actinomycetota > Actinomycetes > Kitasatosporales > Streptomycetaceae > Streptomyces > Streptomyces sp. NPDC102259. Next base: position 157,947 of record NZ_JBIWMA010000011.1, read on the forward strand.
AGAGCTTGCCGAAGTAGCAGCTGTCGATGTGGTTGCGCTGGGGGCCGTAGGCGATGACCGAGGCGTCCAGGTCGATGTCCTTGCCGCGGAACGCCGGCTCCCAGCCCAGGCCCATCTTGACCTGCGAGAGCAGCGGGCGGCCGCCCTTGACGAGGGAGACGGTCTGGTTCTTCTGGAGACTGACCCGGCCCTTGTCCAGGTTGATCTTCCCCGGCGCTGCGGGGGCCGCGGCGGGCGGCGCCGGGGGCATCGGCGGGGCCGCCGGGGTCACCGGGGACTGCGGCACGGGCGGCGCGGCCACCTGCTGCGGCGGCGCGGCCGGTGCCGGTTCCTCCACCGTCACCCCGAAGTCGGTGGCGATGCCGGCCAGGCCGTTGGAATACCCCTGGCCGACCGCGCGGGCCTTCCAGACGCCGTTGCGGAGATAGATCTCCACGACGACCAGCGCTGTCTCCGAGCCGAGTTGCGGGGGCGTGAACGTGGCCAGCACGCTGTTGTCGTCCGCGTCGCGGATCGTCGCCGTCGGTTCCACGCCCTGGAACGTCTGCCCCGCGGCGTCCGGGCTGGCGGTGATGACGATCTTCTCGATGCCCGGCGGGACGGCGGCCGTGTCGACGACGATCGCGTCGGGGGCCGTACCGCCGCCGGAGCGGTAGGTGACGCCGGGGCCGCTCGGCTGGTTGTAGAAGATGAAGTCGTCGTCGGAGCGCACCTTGCCGTCGGCGGTGAGCAGCAGGCCCGAAACGTCGAGCCGCACCGGAGCGGCGACGTCCACCGTCACGCGCGCGGTGGAGAGAGGGATGTTCGAGCCGGGGGTCATAGCTGTCATGCCGGGTGAACGAGCGAGACCACTTTGCCGTTCCCTTACCCGGACCCGAACGGGCCCGGGCAGGGACATGGCAGCCATACGGGCCTACGGCACCACCACGATCTTGCGGCCCACCCCCGCCGCGAACTGCTCCAGCGCCCGCGGGTACTCCGCCAGCGGCAGCCGGTCGCTGATGAAGACCTCCGGGTCCAGCACCCCGTTCGCGAAGAGTTCGGCGGCCCGCTCGAAGCTGTGCAGGACGGCCATCGAGCCGGTGATGGTGATCTCCTGGTTGTAGATCCGGTACGGGTCGACGGTGACCCGGGTCGCGTAGTCGGCGACGCCGAACTGGAGGAACGTCCCCGCCTTCGCCACCCGCCCCAGACCGTCCTGGATCGCCGCCGCGTTGCCCGTCGCGTCCACGACCAGGTCCCAGCCGCGCGGCCGCTCCAGCTCGTCCGCGTCGGCCGCCGTCCCGGAGACGCCCAGCCGGCGGGCGGTCTCCAGCCGCGCCGGATTCAGGTCCACCACGTCCACGCTCGCGGCGCCCGTGCGCTTGGCCAGCTCCAGCATCATCAGCCCCATCGTCCCGGAGCCGTAGATCAGCACATGCGCGCCCAGCCGGGAGCGGAGCACGTCGTAGCCGCGCACCGCGCAGGACAGCGGCTCGATCAGCGCCGCGTCCTGGGTGCGGATGTGCTCGGGCAGCCGTACGCAGTTCGCCACCGGCGCCACCGCGTACTGGGCCGCGCCCCCCGCCGTGGTGACGCCGATCGCCGCCCACCGTTCGCAGAGGTTGTTGTGGCCGGTGCGGCAGTAGCGGCACTCGTGGCAGTACAGGGACGGGTCCACCGCCACCCGGTCGCCCACCGACACCTCCGTGACCTGCGTGCCGACCCCCACGACCGCGCCCGCGAACTCGTGCCCCGGCACGATGGGCAGCTTCGGCGCGAACTCGCCCTGGAGGATGTGCAGATCGGTGCCGCACAGGCCGCAGGCGGCGACCTCCACGACCACCTCGCGCGGCCCTGGCGTCGGGTCGGGGACCTCGGTGACGACGGCGCGGCCCACGGACTCGATGACGGCGGCCTTCATTTCACGGCTCCCAGGGACAGGCCCTGGACCAGTTTGTCCTGGGCGGCGAACCCCGCGGCGAGCACCGGCAGGGAGATGACGAGCGACGCGGCGCACACCTTCGCCAGGAACAGGCCCTGGCTGGTGATGAAGCCGGTCAGGAAGACGGGGGCGGTCTCCGCGACCACGCCCGTGAGGACCCGGGCGAACAGCAGCTCGTTCCAGCTGAAGATGAAGCAGATCAGGGCCGTCGCCGCGATCCCGGGCAGGGCGATCGGGGCGACCACGCGCGCGAGGATCGTCGGCAGCCGTGCCCCGTCCACCCGCGCGGCCTCGATGATTGCCACCGGCACCTCGGCCAGGAACGACTGCATCATCCACACCGCGATCGGCAGGTTCATGGAGGTGTAGAGGACGACCAGCAGCCAGATGTTGTCCAGCAGCCCCGCGTTCTTCGCGAACAGGTAGATCGGCAGCAGGCCCGCCACCACCGGGAGCATCTTGGTCGACAGGAAGAAGAACAGGACGTCCGTCCACTTCTTCACCGGCCGGAGCGACAGCGCGTAGGCCGCCGGGAGGGCGAGGAGCAGGACGAACAGGGTCGACGCGAGGGACGCCACCGTCGAGTTGACCAGCGCGGGCCAGGGGCTCGCGCCGCCGCCGGTGCCGAAGAACTCGCGGTAGCCGTCGAGGGTGAGCGACGCGGCGAAGGACGGCGGGTTGGTCGCCGCGTCCTGCTCCGAGTGGAAGGAGGTCAGGGCCATCCAGGCGACGGGCAGGAAGAACACGATCCCGGTCGCCCAGGCCAACAGGCCCAGGCCGCCTCGGCGTACGACGTTCATGCGCGGGACACCTCCTCGCGGAACAGGGACGAGACGACCCGCAGGGCGAAGGTCGCGATGACGATCGAGCCGATGACCACCAGGACGCCCGCGGCCGACGCGAGGCCGTTCTCATGGGCCTGGTAGAAGCTCTGGTAGACGGTGTAGGGGAGGTTCGCCGTGCCGAGGCCTCCCGAGGTGATGGTGAAGACCGCGTCGAAGTTCTGCACGATGTAGATCGAGCCGAGCAGGGCGCCCAGTTCCAGGTAGCGGCGCAGGTGCGGGAGGGCCAGATGGCGGAAGATCTGCCAGTCGCTCGCGCCGTCCACCCGGGCCGCCTCGATCTGCTGCTGGTCCCGGCTCTGGAGACCGGCCAGCAGGATCAGCATCATGAACGGCGTCCACTGCCAGACCAGGGAGGCCTCCACGGCGAGCAGCGGGGTGTCCGAGATCCAGTCCGGCTGGGGCCCGCCCACGTAGTGCAACAGGCCGTTGAGCAGGCCGTACTCGGGGTTGTAGAGGACGTGCTTCCAGAGCAGGGCGGCCGCCACCGGCACCACCAGGAAGGGCGCGATCAGCAGCGTGCGGACCACGCCCCGGCCGCGGAACCGGCGGTCCAGCAGCAGGGCCAGCCCCAGTCCCAGCACCAGGCTGACCAGCACCACGGTCGCCGTCAGCAGGACGGTCGTCCACACCGAGTGGCGCAGGTCGGCGTCGGTCAGCACCTGGTGGTAGTTGTCGAACCCGGTGAAGCGGCGGGCCTTGGGGTAGAGGGCGTTCCAGTCGAAGAAGGAGATCGCCACCGTGGCCACGAACGGGAGCTGGGTGACCACGATCATGAAGACCAGGGCGGGCAGCAGCGGGGCCCGGGTCGCCCAGGCGCGCAGCCGGGTGGAGGGGCCGCGCGGGGCACGTACGGGGGGTGCGGCCACGGGGGCCGTCGTCGTCGCGGTCATCGTCCCTCGTACTCCTCGGAGATCCGCTCGGCGAGCTGCTGGGCCTTGTCCAGGGCCGACTCGACGGACTGGCGTCCGGCGATGGCCGCGCTGATCTCCTGGGAGACCTTGGTGCCGAGGTCGGTGAACTCGGGGATGCCGACGAACTGGATGCCGGGCGCGGGCCGCGGCTGCGTTCCCGGGTCGTTGGGCTTCGCCGCCTCGATGGCCTGCTTCGTCATGTCCTGGAAGGCGGCCGCCTCCGCGCGGTAGGCCGCGTTCTCGTAGGTCGACGCCCGCTTGCCGGCCGGCACGTTCGACCAGCCGATCTCCTCGCCGACCAGCTGCTCGAACTCCTTGCCCGACGCCCAGGAGACGAACTTCCAGGCCTTGTCGGCGTTGCGGGAGGCCTTCTGTATGCCCCAGGCCCAGGTGTAGAGCCAGCCGGAGGCGTCGGTCCGCTCCACGGGGGCCGGGGCGTAGCCCACCTTGCCCTTGACCGGGGACTTCGCCGCCTCCAGGGAACCGGCCGCGGAGGTGGCGTCGTACCACATGGCGGCCTTGCCCTGGGTCATGTTGTTGAGGCACTCGGCGAAGCCGGACTGGGCGGCTCCGGACTCGCCGTGGTCGCGGACCAGGTCGACATAGAACTTCGTCGCCTTCTCGAAGGCGGGCGAATCGAGCCGCGCCGTCCAGTCCTGGTCGAACCAGGTGCCGCCGAAGGTGTTCACGACGGTCGTCAGGGGCGCCATCACCTCGCCCCAGCCGGGCAGGCCGCGCAGACAGATGCCCTTCATGCCGGGCTCGGCCCCGTCCGTCTTCGCCGCGAGGTCGGCGACCTGCTGCCACGTGGGGTGCGCGGGCATGGTGAGGCCTTGCGCGGCGAACACGTCCTTGCGGTACATCAGGAAGGACGACTCGCCGTAGAAGGGCTGGCCGTAGAGCTTTCCGTCGTCCCCGGTGAGGGACTCGCGCATCGGTTTCAGTACGTCCTGCTCGTCGTAGGCGGGGTCCGCCGCCACGTACGAGTCCATCGCGTGCAGCCAGCCGTTGCGGGCGTAGATCGGTATCTCGTAGTTCGACAGGGTCGCCACGTCGTACTGGCCCGCCTGGTTGGCGAAGTCCTGGCTGATCTTGTCGCGGACGTCGTTCTCCGGCAGCAGGGTGAAACTGACCTTGATGCCGGTCTCCTTGGTGAAGTGGTCGGCGGTGAGCTTCTGCAACTCGGCCATCTGGGGGTTGTTGACCATGAGGACGTTGAGGGAGTCGCCGCCGGAACCCGCCCCGCCGGCTCCGGCCCAGCAGCCGGAGAGCAGCGGGGCGAGCAGCGTCCCTGCGGCGACCGCGGCGAGCGTGGCTCGCGGCCTCCGTCGGCTCTGGGTGCGCATGGATCGCTCCTGGGCATAGGGGGATGTGTCGGGTGACCCGAGGCATGGCGGTGCCCTCGGGAGGGGGTGGTTAGGGGGTTCAGACCCGGATGACCTGAGGCCCCAGCAATGAGTACCGGTGGGCCTCGGCCGTCGGCAGCAGCGTGCTCGTCACGATCGTCTCCAGCGCGCCCACCTCGGCGAACCGGCAGAAGCTGACCGCTCCGAACTTGGTGTGCACGCCCACGAAGGCCACCCGGCGGGCCGCCCGCACGGCCTGTGCCTTGACCTCGCCGACGGCTGGGTCCGGGGTGGTCAGACCGTGTTCGCGGGAGATGCCGTTGGCGCCGATGTAGGCGAGGTCGACGACGAAGCCGGCCAGCATCTTCGTCGTCCAGTGGTCGACGGTGGCCAGGGTGCCGGAGCGGACCCGGCCGCCGAGCAGCAGCACGGACATGTTCTCGGTCTCGGCGAGCGCGCCCGCGACCGGCAGGGACGCGGTGACCACGGTCAGCGGCCGGTCCCTGGGCAGCGCCTCGGCGATGAGCTGCGGGGTGAAGCCCTCGTCGACGAAGACCGTCTCGGCGTCCCCGAGCAGAGCGGCCGCCGCGGCGGCGATCCGGCGCTTCTCGGGCACATGGCTGGTGGCGCGGAAGGCCAGCGTCGTCTCGAAGCCGGCGCTCTCCACGGGATAGGCGCCGCCGTGCGTGCGGCGCACCAGGCCGTGGTCCTCCAGGGCGCGCAGATCCCGCCGTACGGTCTCCCTGGCCACGCCCAGTTCGGTGGCGAGCGTGGCGACGTCGACCGAGCCGGTGGCGCGCGCGGTGCGCACGATCTCGCGCTGGCGCTCCTCCGCCGTTCTCGGGGGCATGTCGTCACCTCGCTCTTCCGCTGTCGTGCCCGTTCGGGCCCGGTGCGGCCCATGGGGGAAGTTGTACAGCGGGTGCGCGGCACTGACCAGGCCTGTTGCGGGCCCGATACTGCCCGGGTGGGCCCGTTTGCCGGGTGGCCTGCCCGGCTCGGACCTGCGGGGCAGCCGGGCGGCGGGTGGGATCGGGCAGGGCGCGTGCCCGGATACGGCGGCGGGCGGGCCCGTTCGGTGCCCGCCCGCCGTCCGCGAGGTCCTTCTTCCGGTCAGTACGGCCAGATCGGCGGGTCGCTGACGAAGTGGCCGCCCAGGTAGGCGTGGGCGATGTTCTCCGGGTCCAGCTCGCCCTGCTCGGCGATCAGCTTCTCGGCGTACGGCTCGGAGTCGTCCTGCGGTTCGTAGCCGAGCGCCCGCGCGGTGCCGAGGTCCCACCACAGCCGGGTGTTGGCGGAGGAGCCGTAGACGACGGTGTGGCCGACGTTCTCGGCGGTCAGGGCCGCGTGGAGGAGACGGGCGCAGTCGGCCGGGCTCATCCACACCGACAGCATGCGCACACTGGTCGGCTCGCCGAAGCAGGAGCCGATGCGCACCGACACGCTCTCCAGGCCGTGCTTGTCCCAGTAGAGCTGGGCGAGATCCTCGCCGAAGGACTTGGACAGGCCGTAGAAGGTGTCCGGGCGGCGCGGGGTGTCGATCGGGATCAGGTCGCCCTCGTCGGGCGACGGGTCGCCCGGGGGGCGGGGGGTGAAGCCGACGGCGTGGTTGGAGGAGGCGAAGACGATCCGCCGCACGCCCTCCTCGCGGGCCGCCTCGTACAGGTGGTACGTGCCCACGATGTTCGCGCCGAGGATCTTCTCGAAGGGGGCTTCCAGCGAGATGCCCGCGAGGTGGATGATCGCGTCGACGCCCCGCACGGCCTCCCGGACCGCGTCCCTGTCGGCCAGGTCCGCGACGATGGCCTCCGGGGCGTCGTCGATCGGACGCAGGTCGAGCAGGCGCAGGTCGTAGCCGTAGGCGGGCAGCAGCTCCCGCATCAGGGTGCCGAGGCCGCCGGCGGCGCCGGTGAGCAGGACGGTGCGCGGAGCGGGCATCCTCGGGTCTCCTTGGATCACTGGGGGGGGCGGACGCATGCGTGGCCGCAGTTCACATGCATGGACACGCTAAGGAGCGGCGACGGCACCCGTCAAGTGTCCTACGAGAGTGACAAAACTGCTGGTGTCTCGGGGGTTGGCGCGCTTGACCCGGCCGGAGGGGGCACCCTAGCGTGAGCTTGTTCAGGAATATGGACACTGCTCAAGAATATGGACCCGTTATGGACCCGGGAGAGCCCGTGACGTCAGCCCCGCTCGCCGACCGCCTCCGCGTTCCCAGCGGACCGCTGTTCTTCCCCGTCACCGCCTACGGCCCCGACGGCTCCCTCGACCTCGACACCTACCGCGCGCACGTCCGCCGGGGCGTCGAGGCGGGCGCCGCCGCGGTCTTCGCGGCCTGCGGGACCGGGGAGTTCCACGCGCTCGTCCCGGAGGAGTTCGAGGCCTGCGTGCGGGCGGCCGTGACCGAGACCGCCGGGCGGGTGCCGGTCGTCGCGGGCGCCGGCTACGGGACCGCGCTCGCCGTGCGCTACGCGAGGCTGGCCGAGTCGGCCGGGGCGGACGGCCTGCTCGCCCTGCCGCCCTACCTCGTCGTCGCCGCCCAGGAGGGGCTGTTGCGCCACTACCGGGAGCTGGCGGCCGCGACCGCCCTGCCGGTCGTCGTCTACCAGCGCGACAACGCCGTCTTCACCCCGGAGACCGTCGTCGAACTCGCCCGCACCGAGGGGATCATCGGCCTCAAGGACGGCCTCGGCGACCTCGACCTGATGCAGCGGATCGTCAGCGCCGTCCGCACCGAGGTCCCCGGCGACTTCCTCTACTTCAACGGGCTGCCGACCGCCGAACAGACCCAGCTCGCCTACCGGGCCCTCGGCGTCACCCTCTACTCCTCGGCCGTGTTCTGCTTCGCCCCCGAGATCGCCCTCGCCTTCCACCGGGCCCTCACCACCGGCGACGACGCCACCGCCCACCGCCTCCTCGACGGCTTCTACCGGCCGTTCGTCGAACTGCGGGCCCAGGGCCGCGGTTACGCCGTCTCCCTCGTCAAGGCCGGGGTCCGGCTGCGCGGCCTCGACGTGGGCGAGGTGCGCCCGCCGCTGCACGAACCGAGCGAGGACCATGTCAAGCAGCTCGCCCAGGTGATCGAACGCGGCTACGCGCTGCTGGAGGAGGACGGTTAAGTGAAGGCGTCGACATTCGTCTATCCCTGGGACGTCACCGGCGATCCCGAGGCGCCGGCCCGGATCGCCGCGCTCGGCGTGGAACAGGTGACCCTCGCCGCCGCCTACCACTCCACCCGCGCCCTCACCCCCCGCCACCCGCGCCACCGCATCGTCACCGCCGAGCACGCGGCCGTGCTGTACCCGACGGATCCGGCCGGCGACCGTTGGAAGGGCCGCGCCCTGCGCCCCTACCCGGCCGGTGACTGGGCCCCCGGCGACGCCTACGGGGAGGCCGCCGAAGCGCTCGCGAGCGCCGGTCTCGACGTGCACACCTGGGTGGTCCTCGCGCACAACTCCCGGCTGGGCGCCGACCATCCGGACACCTCGGTCGTCAACGCCTACGGCGACCGCTACCCGTGGGCCCCCTGCATCGCCCAGCCCGCCACGCGCGCGTACCTCGTCGACCTCGCCGCCGAGGCCGCCGTACGCCCCGGCGCGGGCGGCACCGAACTGGAGTCCCTCGGCTGGTACGGGCTCCAGCACCTGCACGCCCACGACAAGACCGCCGGAGTCGGCCTCGGGGACGCCGGCCAGTACCTGATGGCGCTCTGCTTCTGCCCCGCCTGCCGGGCCGGCTACGGCGAACAGGGCCTGGACGCCGACGCCCTCGCCGCCGCCGTACGGGAGGCGCTGGAGCCGCTGTGGCGGGGGGCGCCCGACGGGGAAGACTGGACCGGGGTGGAGAAGCTGCTCGGGGAGGAGACGGCGGCGGCCACGCGCGCGTGGCGCGACGAGACCGCCCGCACGCTCCAGGAGACGGCCGTACGGGCGGTACGGGACGTGGCGCCCGACGGCTTCCAGGTCCTGCTGCACGCCGACCCCGTGACGTACCACGTCGGCGCCAACCCGGGCGTCGACCCCGCGCACATCCTGTCCGTCGCGGACGGGGTCGTCGTGCCCTGCGCGGGCGGGCCCGGCCTGCTGGCCCCCTTCGCCGGACAGGGCCGGGCGGGCGCGGTCGTCGCCGCCAACTTCGGCGTCGTCTCCGGCATGGGCGGCAGCCCGGGGACGCTCACCGCCGACCTGGCGCGGGCGCGTGAGCTCGGGGCGACCGAACTCCGCCTGTATCACGCGGGATTGGCGTCGGACGGGGACCTGGCGGCCGTACGCGAGGCGCTGGCCGCCCGCTGAGAGCCGCGCAGCAGCGGCAGGACCGCCGACCGGGCCAGGGCCAGCAGCACCAGCAGCGGCCGGTACGGCACGAGTTCGGAGAGACCCGCCCCCGCCGCGAGGCCGACGGCGGTCGGCGCGTACAGCAGGGTGCCGGCCGTCGCGGTGACCCGGCCGAGCAGCGCGTCCGGCGTCTCCCGCTGCACGGCGGTCAGCGCGGCGATCAGCACACAGGGCAGCCCCGCCCCGATCGCCGCGCCGCACACCAGGGCCACGGGGTCCGAGACGATGGCCTGCGCGGCCACCGCGACGGCGGTGAGGGCGATCCCGCACGCGGCGAACCGGCGCTCCCCCAGCCGGCGCAGCGCGGGCCCCGAGAGCAGCCCCACCGCGACCGAACCGGCGCCCTGGACCGCGTGGAGCGTGCCCGTGTACGCGGGGGAGTGGCCGAGGCCCTCGACGACGGCGTAGACCAGCGGGCCGCCGAGACCCGACAACAGCATCGTCGCACCGCCCGCCAGGACCAGCGGGCGCAGCTCGGGATGGCCCCACAGGAAGCGGACGCCCTCGGCGGTCCGCGCCCGCCGGTGCACGGTGGTCGGCCGCGGCCGCTCCTCGCGGACCCGCACGCACGCGTACAGCCCCGCCGCGCAGAGGAAGCTGACCGCGTCCAGCAGCGCCACGGCCGGGCCGCCGTAGGCCGCGTAGACGCCCGCGCCGGCCAGCGGGGCGACCAGCTTCATGCCCTCCGTGGCCGTCATGCGCAGCCCGTTGAAGTCGCCCAGCAGCTCCGGGGCGACGACGCCGGCGACGAGCGCGGACTCGGCCGCGTCGGCCACCACCGCGGCGGCGCCGTACAGGAACAGCACCGTCCACAGCAGCCACAGCCGGCCGGCGGAGTCGACGGCGAGGACGGTGAGCAGCAGGGCCGCCGGGCCCAGGTTGAGCGCGACGAGCAGGGGCCGTCGGCGGGTCCGGTCGGCGAGGGCGCCCAGCGCCGGGCCGAGCAGCGTGGGCGCCCACAGGGCGAGCGTGCACAGCGCCGCGAGCCCGCCTGAGCCGGTGAGGTCCTTGACCCACACCCCGGCCGCCAGCCAGAGCGCCGAGGTGCCGAAACCGGAGACCCACGACGCGGTGAGACAGAGCGCGGCGTCGCGGTCCCGCAGGACACGAACCACCGACCAGTTCTTCGTCATACCCGGTCATCGTGGGTCTGAGGCGGTCACCCGGGCATCGGGCAACTGCCCTATCCGCTGCCGCCGGCCCCGCGGGGATCCGCCGGACTTCCTGGGCGACGCACACCGCCGGGACCCGCACCGATGAGTTCGCGGGCTGCCGCCGGTCCACCCCGTATGACCGACACGACAGCCGTACCCACACTCGACCTCGGACCGCAGACCCTGATCGTGGCGCGCCTCGCGGAGGGCGTCCGCGACGAGCAGCTCGCGGACGGGACGCCCTGCCCGGGCTGTGCCGTCCGCAACATGCTCGGACACCTCACCGGACTCGCGGTCGCCTTCCGGGACGCCGCCCGCAAGGACCTGGGCCCCACGACCGACACCCCGCCGGACGCCGCCGCGCCGGAGATCGGCCCCGGCTGGCGCGAGGAACTCGCCAAGGCGCTCGACGCGCTCGCCGACGCCTGGCGCGACCCGGCCGCCTGGACCGGCATGACCCGCGCGGGCGGTGTGGACCTGCCCGGCGCGGTCGCGGGCGCCGTCGTCGCCGACGAGCTGGTGATCCACGGCTGGGATGTGGCCCGGGCCACGGGCCAGGAGTACACACCCGACCCGGCCGCGCTGTCGGCGGCGCACGGGTTCCTCGCCGCCGCGGCGGCCCAGGGCGAGCCCGGGAGCGGCGCGTTCGGCCCCGTCGTCCCCGTCCCGGACGACGCCCCGCTGCTCGACCGGGCGGTCGGACTGAGCGGACGCGACCCGGGGTGGACGCGGTAGCCCGCCCACCGGGCGGGGCGTGAAGGTTCCCTGCGGTCGCCGTGGACACACGCAATCACGGCGCGTCCCGCGGAACCGAAACGTACGCTCCCCACCATGCCCCTGAGCCTCACCGTCCTCGGTACCGCCTCTCCGCACCCGGGGCCGGGCCGCCCCTGCTCCGGCTATCTGCTGCGCGGCGCGGGGGCGGAGGTGTGGGTGGACGCGGGCCCCGGGACGTTCGCCGAGTTGCAGCGGCACACGGATCCCGACCGGCTCACCGCGATCTGGATCTCCCACCTGCACGCCGACCACAGCGCCGACCTCCTCGCCGCCGCCTACGCCCTCGCCTACGGCGGGATGACCCCGCCGGCCCCCATCCCGGTCTACGCGCCGCTCGACTGCGCCCGGCGTCTCGCCGGGTTCTTCGGTCGGCCGGACGTACGGTTCCTGAGCGGGGTCTTCGACTTCAGGGCCCTGTTCGACGGGCACACCGTGCGGCACTGGAACCTGCGCCTGACCTCCCGCGCGATGGTGCACGACACCGAGGCGTACGGGCTGCGGGCCGAGTGCCAGGGGAGCGTCCTGGCGTACTCGGGCGACACCGGGCCGTGCGAGGCCCTCACCGAACTCGCCTCCGGCGCCGATCTGTTCCTGTGCGAGGCGGACATCGACAGTCATCGCGAAGGCGAACGGGAGCGGCAGGTGCATCTCACGCCGGAGGAGGCCGGCGACGCCGCCCGCAGGGCGGGGGTGCGCGAGCTGTACATCACCCACGTCGGGCCCACGCTGACCCGGGAGGCCGCGACCGCCCGGGCCACCGTCGCCTTCGGGGCCCCCGCCCGCACCGCCCGCGAGGGCGAGACCCTCCCCTTCTGACCCTCGGGGCGCTCCCGCCCCGGCAGCCCCGCCCCGGCATCCCGTCCCGGCAACCTCAACTTCCTTTGTCGGAAGCATTGACGAAACACAGCGCCGCTCCTACCTTCGACCCGTCGTACTTCGTACGTCATATATGAGACGCGATACACCAGATCCGAGATCAGATACGCGACATCCGAGAGGCGCGCATGACCTCTGTGCCCACGCCGATCCCGTCCCGCACGCAGTACGTGCTGGAGGAGATCAAACGCCGCATCCTCACCGGGCGGCTGACGCCCGGCCAGGCCCTGGTCGAGACCGAGCTCGCCGCGCAGTTCGGGGTCTCCAAGACCCCGGTGCGCGAGGCGCTCAAGACCCTGGCCGGCACCGGACTGGTCGTCATGAGCCAGTACAAGGGCGTCACGGTGCGCATGGTGGACGCGGACATGGCGCGCGAGGTCTACGACGTACGCCTGCTCCTCGAACCCGAGGCGCTCCGGCGGGCGGTGCGTCGAGGCGCCTCCCTTGACGCCGCCCGTGACGCGCTGACCAGGGCCGACCAGGCGACCGACACCGCCGAACGGTCTCTGGCCAACCGTGAGTTCCACCGTTCGCTGTACCTGCCGTGCGGCAACCCGCTGCTCGGCCGGATGCTCGACGAGGTGCGCGACCAGGCCGCCCTGGTCTCCGCCGTCGCCTGGGCCGCCTCGCCCTCCTGGGAACGGGAGGCCGGCGAGCACCGCGAGATCCTGCGGCTCGCCCTGGCCGGCGACTCCGACGGAGCGGCCCGCGCCCTGCACGCCCACATCGCCTCGTTCGTGCACCGGGCGTTCCCCGAGACCGCCCAGGAGGCCCCTGAGGGGCCCCGGGCAGAGAAAGGTCAGGAATGAGCAGCGTGGCGTTCGAGACCCAGCGTGCGGCCCTGGCCGACGTGGTGGCCATCCCGGTGACCCCGTTCGCCGAGGACGGCTCCGTCGACGGCGAAGCCCACCGGGCCCTGCTGCGCCGGCTGCTCGACGGCGGGATCACCACCCTCACCCCGAACGGCAACACCGGCGAGTTCTACGCCCTGACCCCCGAAGAGCGCCGCCTGGTCACGGAGCTGACCGTCGAGGTGGCCGGCGGACGGGCGGCGATCCTGGTCGGCGTCGGACACGACGTGCCGACCGCCGTCGCCTCCGCCCGGCACGCCCGTGAGCTGGGCGCCCAGATGGTGATGGTCCATCAGCCCGTCCACCCGTACGTGTCGCAGAGCGGCTGGGTCGACTACCACCGGGAGATCGCGGCGGCGGTGCCCGAGCTGGGCGTCGTCCCGTACATCCGCAACGCGCAGCTGCGCGGCGAACGTCTCGCCGAGCTCGCCGACGCCTGTCCGAACGTCATCGGCGTCAAGTACGCCGTCCCGGACGCCTCGCGCTTCGCCGCGTTCGCGCGGGACGCGGGCCTGGAGCGCTTCGTCTGGGTGGCCGGCCTCGCCGAGCCGTACGCCCCCTCCTACTTCTCCGCGGGCGCCACCGGCTTCACCTCCGGGCTCGTGAACGTCGCCCCCGCTGTTTCGCTGAACATGATCGAAGCGCTTCGATCTGGGGACTACCCGGCCGCGATGAAGGTGTGGGAACAGATCAGGCGCTTCGAGGAACTGCGCGCCGCCAACGGCTCCGCCAACAACGTCACCGTCGTCAAGGAGGCCCTTTCCTCCCTTGGCCTGTGCCGCCGAGAGGTCCGCCCGCCGAGCCGGTCGCTGCCCGAGGACGAGCGCGCCGAGGTCGCCGCCATAGCCGCCGGATGGTCCATATGAAGCGCTTCGACGATCAAGCTCGCAAACGCCCGGAGGACCTCCGAAGCCACCAGTGGTACGGCGCCGAGGGCCTGCGCTCCTTCAGCCACCGCGCCCGTACCCGCCAGCTCGGCTACCTCCCCGAGGAACACCTCGGCAAGCCGGTCGTCGCGATCCTCAACACCTGGTCGGACATCAACCCCTGCCACGTCCACCTGCGCGACCGCGCGCAGGCCGTGAAGCGGGGCGTGTGGCAGGCGGGCGGCTTCCCGCTGGAGTTCCCGGTCTCCACGCTCAGCGAGACCTTCCAGAAGCCGACCCCGATGCTCTACCGCAACCTGCTCGCGATGGAGACCGAGGAGCTGCTGCGCTCCTATCCCGTCGACGGGGCCGTGCTGATGGGCGGCTGCGACAAGACGACGCCCGCGCTGCTCATGGGCGCGGCCAGCGTCGACCTGCCGACGGTCTTCGTCCCGGCCGGCCCGATGCTGCCGGGGCACTGGCGCAACGAGGTCCTCGGCTCGGGCACCGACATGTGGAAGTACTGGGACGACAAGCGGGCCGGCCTCATCGGCGACTGCGAGCTGGCCGAGCTGGAGAGCGGCCTCGCGCGCTCGCCGGGCCACTGCATGACGATGGGTACGGCGTCCACGCTGACGGCCGCCGCCGAGGCGCTGGGCGTGACGGTCCCGGGCGCGTCGAGCATCCCCGCCGTGGACTCCGGGCACGACCGGATGGCGGCCGCCGCGGGCCTGCGCATCGTCGAACTGGTCCACCGGGACCGCAGGTTGAGCGAGATCCTCACCGCGGACGCGTTCGAGGACGCGGTGACGACCGTCCTCGGCCTCGGCGGCTCGACGAACGCCGTGATCCACCTCATCGCCATGGCCGGCCGCGCGGGCGTCAAGCTCACCCTCGACGACTTCGACCGCGTCGCCCGGACCGTCCCGGTGCTCGCCAACGTGCGGCCCGGCGGCCAGAAGTACCTCATGGAGGACTTCCACTTCGCGGGCGGACTCCCCGGCTTCCTCTCCCGGATCCCGGACCTGCTCCACCTGGACCGCCCGACCGTCTCGTACGACACGCTGCGCGAGCAGCTGGCCGGGGCCCAGGTGCACGACGAGGACGTCATCCGGCCCCGGGACAACCCGGTCGCGAGCGAGGGCGGGGTCGCCGTCCTGCGCGGCAACCTCTGCCCGGACGGCGCCGTCATCAAGCACATCTCCGCCGAGCCCCACCTGCTCCGGCACACCGGCCCCGCGGTCGTCTTCGACGACTACCGGACCATGCAACGCACCATCAACGACCCCGGGCTGGGCATCACCGCGGACACCGTCCTGGTGCTGCGGGGCTCCGGACCCAAGGGCGGCCCGGGCATGCCCGAGTACGGCATGCTGCCCATCCCCGACCACCTGCTCAAACAGGGTGTGCGGGACATGGTGCGGATCTCCGACGCCCGGATGAGCGGGACGAGTTACGGCGCGTGCGTCCTGCACGTGGCGCCCGAGTCGCACGTCGGCGGCCCGCTCGCCCTGGTGCGCACGGGGGACTCGATCACCCTCGACGTCGAGGCCCGCTCCCTCCGGCTCGACGTGGACGACG
This sequence comes from Streptomyces sp. NPDC102259, assembly GCF_044766465.1. NCBI lineage: Bacteria > Bacillati > Actinomycetota > Actinomycetes > Kitasatosporales > Streptomycetaceae > Streptomyces > Streptomyces sp. NPDC102259. The sequence goes on from NZ_JBIWMA010000011.1 coordinate 173,412, forward strand.
AGGAGTTGGAGCGGCGTCGGGCGGAGTGGACGCCGCCGCCCGCCCGGTACGAGCGCGGCTACGGCGCGCTCTACAACGAGCAGATCACCCAGGCCGACACCGGCTGCGACTTCGAGTTCCTGGCCCGCCCCGGCAAGGTCGCGGACCCGTACGCGGGCTGAAGCCGGCCCACCACCACACGCCCGGCCAAGAACGCGCCACGCACCACGAGAAAGCGCTTCCTGCGCGACGCGCCCCGCACGCATGACGCACCGAGAGACGTACTGAGAACGGAGAACAGTCATGGCCCAAGCCGCAGCCGTGGCGAAGCCGCCCGCGCCACCCCGGCGGCGCCGTGCCTCCGCCACGCCCCGCAGACTGCCGTACCTGCTGATCGCGCCGGCGGCCCTGCTGATGCTGGGCTTCATCGCCTACCCGGTCATCAGCGTCTTCTACTACAGCCTGCAGAACTACAACCCCACCAAACCGTGGCGCAACGGCTACGCGGGCTTCGACAACTTCGTCCACGCCTTCACCGACGACCCCCAGTTCTGGGACACGCTGACCTTCAGCGCCCAGTGGGTCTTCGTCGAGGTCGGACTCCAACTGCTGTTCGGCCTCGCCCTCGCCCTGATCGTCAACCAGACCTTCGTGGGGCGCTCGCTCGGCCGGGCGCTGGTCTTCTCCCCGTGGGCCGTCTCCGGAGTGCTGACCTCCGCGATCTGGGTGCTGCTCTACAACTCCCAGACCGGCATCACCCGTTACCTCGCGGACATGGGGATCGGCGAGTACGGCACCAGCTGGCTGTCGGACACCTCCACCGTCTTCCCGGCGGCGATCATCGCCGACCTGTGGCGAGGCGTCCCCTTCTTCGCGATCCTCATCCTCGCCGACCTCCAGTCCGTCTCCAAGGACCTGTACGAGGCCGCCGAGGTCGACGGCGCCAGCCGGATCAAGCAGTTCTGGCACATCACCCTGCCCCACCTGAAGGACGCCATCGTCCTGTCCACGCTGCTGCGCGCCGTGTGGGAGTTCAACAACGTCGACCTGCTCTACACGCTCACCGGCGGCGGCCCGGCGGGGGAGACCACCACCCTCCCGCTCTACATCGCCAACACCAGCGTCGACGCACACAACTTCGGCTACGCGTCCGCCCTCACCACGGTCGCGTTCGTGATCCTGCTCTTCTGCTCGATGGTCTATCTGCGGCTGAGCAAGTTCGGAGGAGGCGACAAATGATCACCAAGGAGGCCACCGAGGTCACACCCGTCCCCGTGCGCGTGACCGGCGCGGCCGACCGGCGTCCGCCCAGGCAGAAGCGCGCCTGGGACGAGGCCCCCCGCTGGCAGATCTACCTCCCCCTGTCGATCTACCTGGTCTTCACCCTCGTCCCCTTCTACTGGATCCTCCTCTTCGCGCTGCGCCCGGCCGGCTCGACCTCGCTCGTGCCCTGGCCGATGACCTTCGACCACTTCGAGAAGGTCTGGAACGAGCGGGACTTCGCCGTCTACTTCCAGAACAGCGTGCTCACCGGTGTGGCGACCCTGCTGCTCACCACCGGCGTCGCCCTGGCCGGCGGCTACGCCCTCGCCCGCTTCGACTTCAAAATCAAGCGCGGCTTCATGCTCGCCCTGCTGTGCACCCAGTTCGTGCCGGGCGCGCTGCTCCTGGTGCCGCTCTTCCAGATCTTCGCCGAGCTCAAGATGATCAACTCGCTCGGCAGCGTCATCATCGCCGAGACGGTCTTCCAGCTGCCCCTGTCGATGATCCTGATCAGCGGCTTCATCCGGAACGTGCCGTACTCCCTGGAGGAGGCCGCCTGGGTCGACGGATGCAACCGGCTCACCGCCTTCCGGATCGTCGTCCTTCCCCTGCTGCGCCCCGGGCTGATCGCCGTCGGTTCCTTCGCCTTCGTGCACGCCTGGAACCACTTCCTGTTCGCCCTGATGTTCCTGTCCGACCAGACCAAGCAGACGATCCCCGTCGGCCTCAACACCCTGATGAGCGCGGACAGCGTCGACCTGGGCGCGCTGGCCGCGGGCGGCATCATCGCCGCCGTCCCCGTGGTGCTCGTCTTCGCCTTCATCCAGAAGTGGCTGATCACCGGCTTCAGCGCGGGGGCGGTGAAGGGGTGAGGATCCGTCAGATCACCGTGGTGGCAGCGGCGTTGGGACTGCTCTGCGTCCCAGCGCAGGCCGAGGCCCGGGACATCTCCCGCGACACCCTCGCCACCGACGACGGCTGGGCCGCGTACGGAACCGGCACCACCGGAGGCGCCGCGGCCGACGACGCGCACGTCTACACGGTCACCGACCGCGCCGGACTCGTCCGCGCCCTCGACGGCGGCAGCGACACCCCGAAGATCATCAGGATCGCCGGGACGATCGACGCCGACACCGACGACGACGGCGACCACCTGGACTGCGCCGACTACGCCACCGACGGGTACGGCCTGAAGAAGTACCTGACCGCCTACGACCCGCGCACCTGGGGCTCCGCCAAGCCGAGCGGCCCGCAGGAGGAGGCCCGCCAGGCGTCGGCGGCCCGGCAGGCCGAGCGGATCGTGCTGCCCGTCGGTTCGAACACCACCATCGTCGGCCTGGACCGGGCGGTCCTCAAGGGCGCGAGCCTCCAGGTCAGGAACGCGGACAACGTCATCCTGCGCAACCTCGACCTGCGCGACGCCTACGACTGCTTCCCCGTCTGGCAGCCCAACACCGGCGGCCTCGGCGACTGGAAGACCGCGTACGACACCATCTGGCTGAACGGCGCGACCCACGTCTGGGTCGACCACGTCACCGCCTCCGACCAGGGCCACCCCGACGCCGCCGAGCCCACCTGCTTCGCCCGCAACTACCTGCGCCACGACGGCCTGCTGGACATCACCAACGGCTCCGACCTCGTCACCGTCTCCTGGAGCCGGTTCGCGGGCCACGACAAGGCGATGCTCATCGGCAGCGGCGACACGGCCACCGGCGACCGCGGGAAACTCCGGGTCACCCTGCACCACAACCAGTTCGAGTCCGTCGTACAGCGCGCACCGCGCGTCCGCTTCGGGCAGGTGCACCTCTACGACAACCGGTACGTCGTCCCCGAGGGCGCCGAGTACCGCTACTCGATCGGCGTGTCGACCGAGTCGGCCCTCTACGCCGAGAACAACGCCTTCCACACCCCCGGCCACGTCGAGGTCGCCGACCTGGTCAAGAGCTGGAACGGCACCGCCCTGCACCAGAGCGGCACGCTCTTCAACGGCTGGCCCGTGGACCTCCTCGCCGTCTACAACGCCTACAACAGCGGCAGCGAACGCGATCTCACGGCGGACGTCGGCTGGACGCCTACCCTGCACGGAAAGATCGACAGCGCCGCGGTGGCCGACCGTGAGGTGGCACGCGGCGCGGGCGCTGGGAGGATCCCATGAGCACCGCCGAACCGATGACCAGCCCGGTCCCGATCGTCCTCGCGGGCGCGCGCGGCCACGGCCGCTGGCACCTGGACAACATCCGCCGGCTCCAGGACAAGGGCATCGTCCGCCTGTCGGGAGTCTGCGAGCTGACCCCGCTGACCGCGGCGGAGATCCCCGAGGGACTCGGCACGCCCGAGCAGTCCGCCGACTTCGGCACGCTGCTGGACACGACCGGCGCCCGGATCGCCGTCATCTGCACCCCGATCCCCACCCACACCGACCTGGCCCTGATCGCCGCGCGCAAGGGGGTGCACCTGCTGCTGGAGAAGCCGCCCGCGCCCTCCTACGCCGAGTTCCGCCGGATGGCGGACGGGGTCGCCGAGGCGGGCGTGGTCTGCCAGATCGGCTTCCAGTCGCTGGGCTCGCACGCCGTGCCCGCGATCCGCGCACTGATCGAGGACGGGGTGGTCGGCGAGGTCGCCGGGGTCGGCGGCGCCGGGGCCTGGGCCCGGCCCGAGGCGTACTACCGACGGGCGCCCTGGGCGGGCAGGCGCCGGCTGAACGGCGTCGACGTGATCGACGGGGCGCTCACCAACCCGCTCGCGCACGCCGTCGCCACCGCCCTCGCGCTGGCCGGCGCCACCCGCGCCACCGACGTGAGCGGCATCGAGACCGAGCTGGCGCACGCCAACGCCATCGAGTCCGACGACACCTCCTGCGTCCGCGTCACCACGGCCGACGGCCGCGAGATCGTCGTCGCGGCCACGCTGTGCGCCGAGGACCCCGACGACCCGTACGTCATCGTGCACGGCAGCCGCGGCCGGATCACGTACTGGTACAAGCAGGACCGCGTCCTGCTCCAGCGGGCCGGCCACGGCCCCGAGGAGTTCGAGTACGGCCGCACCGACCTGCTGGAGAACCTCGTCGAGCACCTCACCGACGGAACGGAACTGCTGGTCCCGCCCGTCGTGACCGAGTCGTTCATGCGGGTCGTCGAGGCGATCCGGGTCGCCCCCGACCCGGTGCAGGTGCCCGCCGACGCCTGGCGTCTGCTGCCCGACGAGGAGCGGCGGGTCGTCCCCGGCATCGACGGCCTCGTCGCGGCCGCCGCCGACACCCTCGCCCTCTACTCCGAACTGGGCGTCCCCTGGGCGTTCACGACCGCGCATCCGAAAGAGGTGAGCCCCTGATGACCGCAACCGCACCCGACGCACCGGTCGTCCTGCGTGTCGCCGGCCGCCCGGTCGCCCGCTACGTGACCCGGCCCGAACTGCCCGCCCGGCTCTCCCCGCGCCCCTATCTGCACCCCGTCACCACCCTGGCCGGCACGGCGGTCACCGAGCTGAGCCCGGCCGACCACACCCACCACCTCGGCGTCGGTGTAGCCGTACCCGACGTCGAGGGGCACAACTTCTGGGGCGGCCGCACCTACGTCCGCGACCAGGGCCCGACCGAGCTCGACAACCACGGCGCCCAGCGGCACGGTTCCTTCCAGCTCCGCGACCCGGACGGCTTCGTGGAGGAGCTGCGCTGGGTCGCCTCGGGGACGGAGCTGCTGCGTGAGCGCCGTACGGTCGCGGCCACCGAACTCACCGACTCCGCCTGGGCGCTGGACTTCACCTTCTCCCTGACCAACGTCACCTCAGGACCGCTGTCCATCGGCAGCCCGGCGACGAACGGGCGCCCCGGAGCGGCCTACGGCGGCTTCTTCTGGCGGGCCCGGAAGGAGGACGCGGCCCCCGAGGTCTTCACCGCCGGCACGGAGGGCGAGGCATCCGTCCACGGAGGCCGCGCCGACTGGCTCGCCCTGGCCGGCGCCCACTGGACCCTCGTCTTCGCCGGAGCCACCCCCGCCACCCGCCGCGACCCCTGGTTCGTCCGCACCGCCGAGTACCCGGGCGTCGGCTCCTCGCTGGCCTCCGAGGAGAGGCTGGCGGTCCCGCCCGGCGAGACGGCCGTACGCCGGATCGTCACCGTCGTCGCCGACGGCCGCCTGAACCGGGACGAGGCGGCGGTACTGGTACGGAAGGCGGTCAGCCAATGACGTCCGAGACGTACACCAACCCCGTGCTGAACGCCGACTGGTCCGACCCGGACGTCGTGCGGGTCGGCGACGACTTCTACCTCACCGCCTCCAGCTTCGGCCGCGCCCCCGGCCTGCCCCTGCTGCACTCGCGCGACCTGGTCCACTGGACGCTCATCGGCCACGCCCTCGAACGCCTGGAACCGGCGGCCGAGTTCAGGTCCCCGCGGCACGACTGCGGAGTGTGGGCGCCCTCCCTGAGGCACCACGACGACCGTTTCTGGATCTTCTGGGGCGACCCCGACCAGGGCATCTTCCAGGTCAACGCCCCGCAGATCAGGGGGCCCTGGTCCCGTCCGCACCTGGTGAAGGAGGGCAAGGGCCTCATCGACCCCTGTCCCCTCTGGGACGACGAGACGGGCGAGGCCTATCTGGTCCACGCCTGGGCCAAGTCCCGCGCGGGCGTCAAGAACCGGCTCACCGGCCACCGGATGCACCCCGAGGGCACGGCCGTCCTCGACGAGGGCAAGGTGATCGTCGACGGGGACCGGATCCCCGGCTGGTTCACCCTCGAAGGACCGAAGCTCTACCGGCACGACGGCTGGTTCTGGATCCTGGCGCCCGCCGGGGGAGTGGAGACCGGCTGGCAGGGCGCCTTCCGGGCCCGCGACTTCTTCGGCCCGTACGAGGAGCGGATCGTCCTGGAGCAGAAGGACACCGAGGTCAACGGCCCCCACCAGGGCGGCTGGGTGCGCACCCGGTCCGGCGAGGACTGGTTCCTGCACTTCCAGCAGCGCGGCGCGTACGGCCGGGTCGTCCACCTCCAGCCGATGCGCTGGGGCGCATCCGGGAGCGCGGCGGGCTGGCCGGTCATCGGCGACGAGGGCGCGCCCGTGCTCGAGCACCGGCGGCCCGACCTGCCCGCGGGACCGCCGGCCGCACCCGCCACCGACGACGACTTCCCCGGCGGACGCTTCGGCCGCCAGTGGTCGTGGACGGCCAACCCGCAGGACGGCCTCGCCACCCAGCACTCCGCCGACGGACTGCGCCTGACCTGCGTGCGGACGGCCGACGCGCACGACCTGCGCAGGCTGCCGAGCGTCCTCACCCAACGGCTGCCCGGCCTCCCGTCCGCCGTGGAGGTGGAACTGGAGCTGCACAGCGAGGAGCCGGGAGCCCGCGCCGGACTCGCGGTCCTCGGGGACGCCTTCGGCTGGATCGGGCTCCAGCGGGGCACCGACGGGGCGGTCCACCTCGTGCACCGGTTCGCCGAAGCGGTCGCCGAGAGGGAACGGGACGCGGCCCATCCGCGACTCGCCCCCCGGGGACGGGCGCGCCTGCGGATCGAGATCGGCACCGGAGCACGTTGCCGTTTCGCCTACGACACCGGTGACGGTCTGCGCTACTCGGGACCCGTGTTCGCCGCCACGCCCTGGCGCTGGGTGGGCGCCCTACTGGGCCTCTTCGCCCTCGCGCCCCCCGGAACCGGGCACGCCGGAGCGGCCGCGTTCGGCGAGTTCCGGATCAGCCCGCTCCGCCCGCTCTGACCCCTCACTTTCCGTACGCCTGTCGGGAGCCGCAATGACGCACTTCCCTAGCAAGCGCTTGCCGAGACCGGCTGTGGTCCTGGCCGCCGTCACCGGCCTGCTGGCCGCTCTCGGCCTCGGTGCCGCCGGACAGGCGAAGGCCGCCGGTGAGCCGGGGACGGCCGCCGTCACCCCGGCCTTCTCGGCGTCCCCCTGGACCGACCGGGCGCACGGCTTCGCCTCCCTCGCCGGCGGCACCACCGGAGGCGCCGGCGGCGAGGTCGTCACGGTTGCCGACCAGGCCTCGCTCGCGCGGTACGCGGCGGCCGAGGAGCCGTACGTCATCCGGGTCGAGGGCGCGGTGGCGGTCGAGCCCTTCGGCTCCGACATCGTCGTGACCTCGAACAAGACGATCATCGGCGTCGGCGACACCGGCGAGATCGTGCACGGGGAGCTGCATCTGAACCCCGGTACGCACAACGTGATCATCCGCAACCTGACGATCCGCGACTCGTACGTCGAGGGCGACTGGGACGGCAAGACGACCGACTTCGACGCGATCCAGATGGACACCGCGGACCACGTGTGGATCGACCACAACCGGTTCACGCACATGGGCGACGGGCTGCTCGACATCCGCAAGGACAGCCAGTACATCACCGTCTCCGCCAACCGGTTCGACACCCACAACAAGGCGTTCGGCATCGGCTGGACGACGAACGTCCTGACCCAGATCACCATCGACCACAACTGGTTCACGGGGACGAAGCAGCGCAACCCGTCCGCGGACAACTGCGCGTACGCCCACCTCTACAACAACTACCTCTCGGCGCAGGTGGCCGACGGGGACCCGGTGTGGAGTTACGGGAACTGGTCGCGCGGCCACACGAAGATGGTCATCGAGAACAGCTACTTCGACGGGATCCAGCACCCCTACCAGGCCGACGCCACCGCCGAGCTGGTGCAGCGCGGATCGATCCTGAGGAACACCAGCGGGCGGACCGACGCGTGGGGTTCGGCCTTCGACCCGCGGGAGTTCTACGCCTACCGGCTGGATCCCGCGGCCGCCGTTCCCGCGCTGGTCACCCGGTTCTCCGGGCCGCAGAAGCGGATCGGCGCCCCACCACGCCTCCGCACCGGCATCACCCACTGACCCCACCCACCGGCACCACCACTGACCCCCCACAACTTCATATCTCCGTTGGGATCCAGAAGAAGAGAGCCGACCACATGAAGAGCAGCATCCGCAGAAGCAGGCGCGCCGCCCTGGCCGTCGCCCTGGGCTCCGTGCTCGCGCTGACCGCCACCGCCTGCGGCGACGACGGCAGCGGCGGCGCGGGGGACAAGGGAGGCGAGGGCTCCGGCAAGGGGGAGATCACCTTCTGGGACAACAACGGCGGTGTGCGTACCGACGTCTGGAAGGAGATCATCGCCGACTTCGAGAAGGCGAACCCCGACATCAAGGTCAACTACGTCGGTGTGCCGGCCGACAGCGTCCAGTCCAAGTACGACACCGCCATCCAGGGCGGCGGTCTGCCCGACGTCGGCGGCGTGGGCACCGCGATGCTCGCCGAGGTCGCCGCGCAGGGCGCCCTCGAACCGCTGGACAGCCGGATCTCCAAGAGCGCGCTGAACGGCAAGCTCAACCAGAAGTTCCTGGACGGCGTCAAGGCGGCGGGCATCGACGGCAAGACGTACTCGGTGCCGACCTCCGCGAACAACGGCACCCTCTGGTACCGCACCGACCTGTTCCAGCAGGCCGGCCTCGACGCGCCGACGACCTGGACGAAGTTCTACGCGGCCGCCGACAAGCTCACGAACAAGAAGAAGAACGCCTTCGGGTACACCATCCGCGGTGGCGCGGGGTCCATCGCCCAGGCGCTGGACGCCACCTACGGGCAGAGCGGCATCACCGAGTTCTGGAACGGCGAGAAGACCACGGTCAACGACCCGAAGAACGTGGCCGCGCTGGAGAAGTACGTCGGTCTGTTCAAGAAGGACACGCCGTCCGCCGACGTCAACAACGACTTCACCAAGATGGTCGCCCAGTGGGACTCCGGCACCATCGGCATGCTGAGCCACAACCTGGGCTCGTACGGCGACCACGAGAAGGCGCTGGCCGGCAAGTTCAAGGGCATTCCGGCGCCGACGCAGGACGACGGCACGCGGGTGCAGGTGTCCAACCCGGTCGACGGGCTCGGGCTGTTCAAGGCGAGCAAGAACAAGACCGCAGCCTGGAAGTTCATCGAGTTCGCCGCGTCGCACGCGTCCAACAGCAAGTGGAACGAGACGGCGGGTCAGGTGCCGGCGAACTCCGAGGCGGCGCAGGACAGCTGGGTGCAGGAGTCGGAGCCGACGAAGCTGGCCGCCGAGGCGCTGGCGGGCACCACCACCAAGATCGTGCAGCTGCCCTACTACCTGCCCGACTGGAACACCATCTCCAAGGCGGACAACGAGCCGAACTTCCAGAAGGTGCTGCTCGGGAAGCTGAGCCCGAAGGACTTCCTGGACACGTTGGCCGAGCAGCTGAACGCGGCGCAGGCCGACTGGAAGAAGAACCACGCGTAGGTCACGCGGTTTCGGTCGTGGGGGACTGCGGGCCCGTTGTGGCCGGCCGCGCAGTTCCCCGCGCCCCTGAAGACATTCACTCGCCCCTGTTGAGAGGTGCACCTCGTGTCCCTTACCCGCAGACAGGTCACTTCGGCGGCGTTCGCCGCCGTTCCGCTGGGCGTGGTGGCCGCCGGGCCCGCACAGGCCGGGGCTCGCCGGCCCCGCACGCTCTTCATCGCCGGTGATTCCACCGCCGCCCAGAAGTACTCCGACGCCGCGCCCGAGACCGGGTGGGGCATGGCGCTCCCCTTCTTCCTGCACAAGGACCGGCCCGTCGCCAACCACGCGGTGAACGGGCGCAGTTCGAAGAGCTTCGTCGACGAGGGGCGGCTCGACGCCGTCCTCGCCGCGATCCGGCCGGGGGACCTGCTCCTCGTCCAGTTCGCGCACAACGACGAGAAGACCACCGATCCGGCCCGCTACACCGAGCCCTGGACCACCTACCAGGACTACCTGCGGATGTACGTGGACGGCGCCCGTGCGAAGGGCGCGCGGCCGGTGTTGGTCACGCCCGTGGAGCGGCGCAGGTTCGACGCCGAGGGCAACGCCGTGCCGACGCACGGCGAGTACCCGGCCGCCATGCGCGCGCTCGCCGAGGCGGAGCGGGTGGCGCTGCTCGACGTCCAGGCGTTGTCGCTCGCGTTGTGGCAGCGCCTCGGCGTCGAGGAGACGAAGACGTACTTCAACTGGACCGAGACCGAGCAGGACAACACGCACTTCAATCCGCCGGGCGCGATCGCCGTGGCGCGGCTCGTCGTCGGCGAGCTGCTGCGGACGCGGGTGCTGGGGCCGCGTGACGTCGTCCGGCTGCACGACGAGATCCCCACGTCCTGGATCACCTGGCCCGCACCGCTCGCCTAGGCCCGCACCGCTCGCCTAGGCCCGCACCGCTCGCGCAGGACCCGCACGCCCTTTCGTCACAAGAGGAGACCCGTACAGTGCGTACACAGATATGTCATGGCCGCGTCATTGCTGCCCTGATGGGGTGCACCGCGCTGGTGCTGTCCGTCACCGGCACCGCGTCCGCCCAGGCCGACGCCCACTCCCGCTCCTCGGCCCGCGACCTCGGCCGGCAGGTCCTGGGCGCGAACGACGGCTGGGCCTCCTACGGGACGGGAACCACGGGCGGGTCGGCCGCCGACGCCGACCACGTGTACACCGTCACCACCTGGGCCGGGTTCAAGGCCGCCCTCGCCGCCGGCGGCAGCGCGCCGAAGATCATCAAGGTGAAGGGCGTCATCGACGCCGTCGCCGAGGGGTGCGACGCCTTCGCCGCGCCCGGCTACGACTTCGACGCCTATCTCGCCGCGTACGCGCCCGAGACCTGGGGTCTTGACACCGACCTGAGCGCCGAGCCCGACGACAGCCCGGAGGGGCTGCGGCGCGCCTCCGCGGCCGCCCAGGACACGGCCATCAAGGCGAACATCCCCGCCAACACCACCATCGTCGGCATCGGGAAGAACGCCGGCTTCAAGGGCGTCAGCCTGCAGATCAAGGCCGTCGACAACGTGATCATCCGGAACCTGGCCTTCGAGTCGCCCATCGACTGCTTCCCGCAGTGGGACCCGACCGACGGCACGAACGGCAACTGGAACTCCGAGTACGACACGGCCGTCGTCTACGGCTCGACGCACGTGTGGCTGGACCACAACACGTTCACCGACGGATCGCACCCGGACAGCGCCGCGCCGACCTACTTCGGCATGCTGTACCAGCAGCACGACGGCGAGCTGGACATCGTCCGGGGCGCCGACTACGTCACCGCCTCCTGGAACGTCTTCACCGACCACGACAAGACGATCCTCATCGGCAACAGCGACAGCGAGTCGACGGCCGTCGGCGACCGGGGGCACCTGAAGGTGACCTTCCACCACAACCAGTTCTCGAACCTGGTCGAGCGCGCCCCCCGGGTCCGCTTCGGACAGGTCGACTCCTACAACAACCACTTCGTCGCCGACGACTCCTTCGCCTACAGCTTCGGCATCGGCAAGGAGTCCCAACTCGTCGCCGAGCACAACGCGTTCACGCTGCCGACGGGGGTCAGCGCGGCCAAGGTGCTGAAGCGGTGGAACGTGTCGCCGCTCACCGCCGACGACAACTACGTCAACGGCCGGCTCACGGATCTGATCGCCGTGCACAACGCGGAGATCCCGGCCGAGGTCCTGCAGTCCGGCGCGGGCTGGACGCCGACCCTGCGCACCAAAGTGGACCCGGCGAAGGCGGTTCCCCGGATCGTCGACTGCGGCGCGGGCGCCGGACGCCTGGGCTGACCCTCCGGCCGACCCCTCCGGCCGACCCCTCGGCCGGCCCCTCCTACGAAGGCCGGGGCGGGCGGCGCCCGTCGCCGCCCCGGCCCCCTCAGCAGAGCCGCACTGCCAAGGAGCACCCGCATGTCCTCGCCCCGGCACCCTCGAAACCCCCGACACTCCCGACTCCCGCTCTCCAGAAGAGGATTCCTGACGGCGACCGCCGGTACGGCCGCCGCCCTCGGCCTCGCCGCCGCACCCGCGCGGGCCGCCACCGCGCGGCGCGGCCCGTTCGGCCGACACGGCTCGCCGGCCGATCGCCTCACCCCGCGAACCCTGTACGTCGACCCGCTGGGCAGGGGCGACTTCACCGGCGTCCGGGACGCCGTCGCCGCCACCACCGGCAGCGGCTGGACCCTGGTCCTCGCCCCCGGCACCTACCGGGAGACCGTCGCCCTCGACGTCACCCGCACCGAGGCCACCTGGATCGGCGCCTCCGAGGACCCCCGCGACGTCGTGATCGTCTACGACAACGCGGCCGGCACCGCCAAGCCCGGCGGCGGCACCTACGGCACCACCGGATCGGCCACCACCACCGTGCAGGCCGACGGCTTCACCGCCCGGTGGATCACCTTCGCCAACGACTGGCTGCGCGCCGACCACCCCGACATCACCGGCACCCAGGCCGTCGCCATCAAGGTCCAGGGCGACCGCTCCGCCTTCCACCACTGCCGTTTCCTCGGTCACCAGGACACCCTGTACGCCGACTCCATCGCCCTCACCGCCTTCGCCCGGCAGTACTACGCGCACTGCTACGTCGAGGGAGACGTCGACTTCGTCTTCGGCCGGGCGACGGCCGTGTACGAGCAGTGCCACTTCCGCACCCTGAACCGCACCGACCTGGCCGCGGCCCCCTACGGCTTCGTCTTCGCCCCCTCGACGGCGGGCGCCAACCCCCTCGGCTACCTGGTCGTCCGCGGCCGCGTCAGCAGCGAGGCGCCCGACGCCGCCTACAAACTGGCCCGCCCCTGGGTGCCCAGCTCCGACACCACCGCCCGCCCGAGCCTCACCGTCCGCGACACCCGCCTGGACGCCGGGATCGACGCGGTCGCGCCCTACACCAACATGTCGGCCTCCTTCCCGTGGCAGAACCAGCGGTTCGCCGAGTACCGCAACACCGGGCCGGGAGCCCGGATCACCGTGCCCGAGAACCGCCCCCAACTCACGGCGGAACAGGCGCGCTCGGCGACCCGCGCGGCCTACCTGGGCGACTGGGAGCCCTGGAAGGGGGAGTGCTGAGATGCTGCGCCGACGCACCCTTCTCGCGGGCATCACGAGCGCCGCCCTGATCACCGCGACCCCAGCCCACGCCCGGTCCCACCGCACCCTGCACGTCCGCCCCGGCGACTCCCTCCAGGCCGCCGTGGACGCCGTCGACGGCCCCGGCGGGACGGTCGTCGTGCACCCGGGCACGTACCGGGATGTCGTGAACGTGCCAGCGGAAAAGGGGGAGTTGACGATACGCGGCGCCTCCCGTGACCCGCGTGCCGCCGTGCTCGTGTTCGACAACGCCAACGGGACCGCCAAGCCCGACGGGTCCGGGACCTACGGCACCGCGGGCTCCGCCACCTTCACCTCCGCCGCGCCGGGCCTCACCGTCCGCGACCTCACCCTGGCCAACGACTGGCTGCGCGCCGACCATCCGGAGATCACCGGCACCCAAGCGGTGGCCGCCTACGTCACCGGCGACCGCACGCACTTCGACAACGTGCGTCTCCTGGCCCACCAGGACACCCTGTTCGCCGACACCACCGCGCTGGACGCCTTCGACCGGCAGTACTTCCACCGCTGCTACATCGAGGGCGACGTCGACTTCGTCTTCGGGCGGGGCCGGGCCGTCTTCGACGCCTGCCACTTCCACACCCTTCAACGGGACGTGACCTTCACCCCCAAGGGCATGGTCTTCGCCCCCGCCACCGCCCGGGCCAACCCCTACGGCTTCCTCGCCCTGCGCGGCCGGATCACCTCCGGCGCCGAGGACGCGGCGTACAAGATCGCCCGCCCCTGGGTGCCGTCGTACGAGACGACCGCCTGGCCCTCGCTGGTCGTGCGGGACACCTGGATCGGCTCCGGAATCGACGCGGTGACCCCGTACACCAACATGCGCGACGCCTACCCCTGGCAGACCATGCGCTTCCGCGAACACGCCAACTCCGGCCCCGGCGCGGTGATCTCGGTGCCGGAGAACCGGCCGCAGCTGACCGCCGAGGAGGCGGCCACCCACACCCGGCGGACGTACCTCGGGGACTGGAGGCCGTATGGGCGTCCGTGATCCGGCGGTGGGGCGGCGGACGTTCGTGGTCGGCACCGGGGCCGCGCTCCTCACCGCAGCAGCCACCACGGACGCGCGAGCAGCCGTCGTGGACGGGCGGGCAGCCGTCGTGGACGGGCCGCTGCCCGACTTCCACCCCGCCCTCAAAGCCGAGCTGACCTTCCCCCTCGCCTGGGGAACGTCCCCGATCCGCGACTTCCGCGCCTGGCGCCGGGCCGCCCGCGCCAAGGTCGAGGAACTGCTGGTCGTCGGAGCACAGGACCGGACCCCGTACGCCCCCGAGTTCACCGACCGGCGCCGACAGGACGGCTACACCGGCGAGTTGGTGACCCTCTCCCTCACCCGCCACGAACGCGTCCGCGCCGCGCTCCTCACCCCGGACGGTCCCGGCCCCTTCCCGGCCGTACTGCTCCTGCACGACCACGGGGCGAAGTTCGACATCGGGAAGGAGAAACTGGTCCGGCCCTGGTACGACGACACCCGGCTCGCCTCCGCGCAGGGCTGGTCGGAGCGGTACTTCAGCGGGCGGTTCGTCGGCGACGAGCTGGCCCGGCGGGGATATGTCGTGCTGTGCGCGGACGCCCTCGGCTGGGGTGACCGCGGGCCCCTCGCCTACGACCAGCAGCAGGCCCTCGCCTCCAACTTCTTCAACCTCGGCTCCTCGCTCGCCGGACTCATGGCCCGCGAGGACGCCCGTGCCGCCGGGTTCCTGGCCGGCCTCGACCGGGTCGACCGGGGCCGGGTCGCGGCCGTCGGGTTCTCCATGGGCGCCTTCCGCGCCTGGCAGACGGCCGCGCTCAGCGACGACCTCGCCGCGGCGGCGGCCGTCTGCTGGATGACCGGCTTGAAGGAAATGATGGTGCCCGGCAACAACACCCTGCGCGGACAGTCCTCGTACTACATGCTCCACCCCGGGCTTCCCCGGTACCTCGACTTCCCCGACGTGGCGAGCATCGCCGCACCCAGGCCGATGCTGTTCTTCGACGGCGGGCTCGACCCGCTGTTCCCCGCCGACGGCGTCCGCGCGGCCCACGACCGGCTGCGCGGCGTCTGGCGCTCCCGTCACGCCGAGGAGCGGTTGCACCTGAAGAGCTGGCCCGACCTCGGCCATGTCTTCGTCGACCGCATGCAGGACGAGGTGTTCGCCTGGCTCGACACCGTCCTGTGAACGGCACCGCTGCTCCACCCCCTGAACGACTCCCCATCCCCTGAGCGACTTCCCATCCCCTGAGCGACTTCCCATCCCCTGAACGACGGAAAGGACCGCACTCCATGTCTCGTCGTACCGCTCTCACGGCCGTCGCCGCCCTCACCCTGGGCGCCGGACTCGCCGTCCTCCCCACCCAGGCGCAGGCCGCCACCGTGGTGGTCAGCAACTCCACCGACCTGTCCAACGCCATCAAGAACGCCACCGCGGGCACGGTCATCCAGGTCCGCGCGGGCACCTACTACCCGACGGCCACCCTCCAGTCCACGGCCAACGGCACCTCCTCGTCGCCCGTCACCCTCACGGCGTACGGCTCGGAGACCGTGAAGATCGACGGCTCGTCGCTGCCCGACGGCGACTGGATCTTCAAACTCACCGCCGACTACTGGAACGTCTCCAACCTCACCTTCCAGAACTCCCCGGACAGCGCGGTCGTCTGCCAGTCCTGCACCGGCACCAACTGGAACAACATCAAGACCATCAACGGCGGCGACTCCGGCTTCACCCTCACCGGGGACGGCACCGTCAACAACACGGTCCGCAACATCGACAGCTACGGCCACTACGACGCCGCCAACCACGGCGAGAACGCCGACGGCGTCGCGGTGAAGTTCGGTTCCGGCACCGGCAACCTCATCACCGGGGCCCGCCTCTACAACAACTCGGACGACGGGATCGACTTCTGGTCCTTCTCCTCGCCCGTCACCATCGAGCACACCTGGTCCTTCGGCAACGGCGTCAACCGCTGGTCCGACTCGGCCTTCGCGGGCGACGGCAACGGCTACAAGCTGGGCGGCGACGGCGAGGTGGTCGCGCACGTCGTCAACAACTCGGCCGCCTGGGGCAACGCCGGAAACGGGTTCACCGAGAACTCCAACACCGGCGCCATCGTCATCAACCGCACCACCGCCTACGCCAACAGCAAGTGGGGCTACTACTTCGCGACCAGCTCCGCCAAGCTCGGCAAGAACCTGGCCGTCAGCAACGGCGGTGGCTCGGTGAGCAAGGGTTCGTCGGTCACCTCGGCCGGCAACAACTGGGACTCCGGGATCTCCACCCCCGCCTTCAAGTCCACCGACGCGAGCTCCACGTACAACGCGCGCAGTTCGAGCGGCACCCTGCCCACGACCACGTTCCTGACGACGGGCTCGACGACCATCGGAGCGACCATGAACTGACCGGCGGCCCCGCCGGGTCGTCCGGGCGCCGGACCCGATGGGCCGGACCGGATCGTCCGCCCCGATCGCTTGACCCGATTTTTGCCCGTGAACGGGTAACGGTCGGGCAACGGGTCTCGCGCTCGGAGGTGTGACGCGCGTAGAAAACGTGTCATGCATAAGCCACTGCGCATCGCGGCCATCGCCGCGGCCTGCGCCGTCGCCGGCGCCGCCCTCTACGGCGCCGGCGCGGCCACGGCCGGCCAGTCCACGGCCAACTCCACCCACGAGCCCTACAACATCGGGCTCCTGGTGAAGGACATCGACACCTACTACGGCACCGCGCCGGACGCGAACGGCGTGTACCAGGCGTCGCCGACCAGCCCGTACGCCAAGGACCTCGCGAGCATCGACAAGGCCGCGAAGAAGTACATCGACCAGGCCGCCCGCAAGGCGGTCAGGAAGGGCGAGAAGCCCGCGGTCGTCTTCGACATCGACGACACGCTGCTGCTCAGCCTCGACTACGAGAAGCGGTACAACTACACGTACAACTCCGCCACTTGGGCGGCGTACGTGAACAAGGCCGACCGTCCGGCGGTGTTCGGCAGCCCCGAACTCGTGCAGTACGCCGAGAAGAAGGGCGTCGAGGTCTTCTACAACTCGGGCCTCGCCGAGGCGCAGCGCTCCGCCGCCGTCGAGAACCTGAAGAAGGTCGGCGCCGACATCAACCTCGACGCCGACCACATGTTCCTCAAGAACGCGGCCACCCCGCCGTCGTACCTGAGCGGCTGCGCCACCCCGGGCGCCTGGACCTGCACGACCGTCCAGTACAAGTCCGGTACCCGCAAGCACATCGAGCACGACCTCGGCTACGAGATCATCGCCACCTTCGGCGACCAGTACTCCGACCTCGACGGCGGCTACGCCGACCGGACGTACAAGCTGCCGAACCCGACGTACTACGTCGGCTGACGCAACTCTCTCGATCTCTTTCGGTGGCACGGCAACCTGCTGCGGCCACGGTGACGACTGAGGTGCGGAAACGGGCCGGGGCGGCCCCTCCGGCCCGTTTCCTCCCTCACTCCCTCACCGGAAGGACCACCCCGTGCGCATGAGCACCGGACGCCACCGCAGGACCCGCACCCTCTCGATCGCCGCCGCGGTGGCGGTCTCGGCGGGGGCGGGCGGCGTCTACCTCGGCCTGTCCGGCGGCGGCGCCGAGGCCGCCTCGTCGACGGTCACCGTCTCCACCACCGCCCAGCTGGAGTCGGCCGTGCGGAACGCGGTCGCCGGCACCGTCATCCAGGTCCGCGGCGGCGCGTACTACCCGACGGCCACCCTCAAGTCGACCGCCAGCGGCACGAGTTCGGCCCGGATCACCCTTCAGGCGTACGGCACCGAGAAGGTGAAGATCGACGGGTCCAAGCTCCCCGCCGGCTCCTGGCTCGCCGGGATCTACGGCAGCTACTGGACCGTGCAGAACCTCACCTTCCAGTCCGCCCCGGCCCAGGGCTTCGTCGTCACCTCGTCGACCGGCGGCGTCTTCAAGAACCTGGTCACGGCGAACAACGGCGACTCCGGGTTCACCCTCCGCGGCGACAACACCGTCAACAACCTCGTGCAGAACCTGGACAGTTACGGAAACTACGACGCCGCAGGGCACGGCCAGAACGCGGACGGCATCGCCATCAAGTTCGGGTCGGGCACCGGGAACAGGATCACTGGCGCCCGTCTCTACAACAACTCGGACGACGGCCTCGACCTGTGGCAGTTCTCCACGCCGGTCACCATCGAGCACTCGTGGGCCTTCGGCAACGGGAAGAACCGGTGGAGCGACGCCGCGTTCGAGGGCAACGGCAACGGCTTCAAGCTGGGCGGCGGGGGCGTGGCCGTCGCGCATGTCGTCAACAACGACGCGGCCTGGGACAACACGCTGAACGGGTTCACCGAGAACTCCAACACCGGGGCGATCGTGCTGAACCGCAACACCGCCTACGCCAACGCCGAGGCGGGGTTCTACTTCGCCACCGGCAAGGCCCGGCTCGCCCGCAACCTCGCGGTCGGCAACAAGGGCGGGCTCGACAAGCTGGGTTCGTCGGCCGTCTCCGCGGCGAACAACTGGGACGGCGGGGTGTCCACGCCGGCGTTCGTCTCGACGGACGCGACGACGGCCTACGGCGCCCGGAAGGCGGACGGCTCGCTGCCCGCGACGACCTTCCTGACCACGGGCTCGACCACCATCGGCACGACCATGAAGTAGGCGCTGTCCCGGTGGTCAGGAATCGCCTTCGTCGTCCTCGGCGGAGGCGAAGTCACCGCCCACGGCGCCCTGTCGCTGCTCCGAGCTGCCCGTGACCGCATAGGTGTCGTCCTTGGCGTCGCGGCCGCCGCGGTCGTGGTCGTACTGCCCGGCGAACACCCACTCGCCCTTGGCGACCGTACGGCCCTCCTTGAGCACCCAGGTGTAGACCAGGAAGCCGTCCCGCTCGGCCACCGAGAACGTGAAGTCGTCCTCGGGCAGCGAGCGCCAGGCGCCCGCCGACGAGACCCCGCCGGTCTGCGCGACCTTCAACTGCACGGTCAGTGCGGTGAGTGCCTCGGACGTCTTGATCGTGACGTTGCTCTGCGCCCAGAAGTCGTTGCTGTGCGGGTCGACCGAGCCGTCCGACCACAGCGGGCCGTCCTCGTCGTCGGTCGTCGCCGGCAGCAGCGTGGCCGCGGGCGCGGAGGGCGTCGCCGCGGAGCTCTTCGACGGGGAGGCGCTCGGCTTCGCCGGGTCCTTCGCGCCGCCGCCGGAGCTCGGCGTGGCCTTCGGCGAGGCAGGCGGGCGGCTCGTCGCCTCCGGGGACTCGACCGGCGGCGAGGAGACGGAGACCGTCTGCTGCGCCGGGGTGTCGTCCTTCACGGCGGACGCCACCGCGTAGCCGCCGACCGCGAGCATGCCCGCGACCGCGGCCGTGGCGCCCACGATCCGCGCCCAGCCCCACAGGAGCGGGCGGCTCGCCCGGTGGTCGGACCGTTCCGGTCCCCGTGCCTGTCCCGCCATGCCGCGCTCGACGCGGGCCAGGATGTACGCCCGGTCGGGTTCGTGCGCCTCGGCCGCCTCGTGCAGCCGGGCGCGCAGCTCGTCGTGCACGTCCCGCTGCATCGTCATCGGTCCCTTCCTGAGGCCGAGGCCTCACCGGTGCGCACCATCGTCGGCACCTTGAGCGGAGCCCCCTTGGCGCCGAGCAGCTTCTGGAGCTCGGCCATCCCCTTCGAGGTCTGGCTCTTCACCGTACCCACCGAGACCCCCAGGGCGAGCGCCGTGTCCTTCTCCGAGAGATCGAAGGCGTGCCGCAGCACCACACAGGCCCGTTTGCGGAACGGCAGTCTACGCAGCGCCGACTGGACGTCCACCACGCCCGCGATGTCGGGGTTCTCCGTCTTCTCCTCGCGCTGCGACCAGAACAGCGCGATCCTGCGGCGCTCCCGGACGGCGCTGCGGATGCGGGTGCGGGCGAGGTTGGCGACCACGCCACGGGCGTACGCCACCGGATGGTCGGCCGCGCGCACCCGGTCCCAGCGGTTCCACAGGGCGAGCAGCGCGTCCGCCGCGAGATCGTCGGCGGCGTCCGCCTCACCGGTCAGCAGGTGGGCGAGACGGGACAGTTCGGCGTAGTGGCGGTCGAAGAAGGCATGGAATTCCACGGAGGCGGCGTCGTCGACGACTGTGCCCACGGGTGACCTCTTCTCGGTACGGCTGGTGCGGCTCGGCGCAACCTGCGGGGTGCGCCTGTGTGTGTCATGTGAATGACATGGGGATGCCCCGAGGAGGTGGCCGGGGCGAGATCGGGAAGCGTAGCAGTGATCGATTACTCGGTTTGGTGCGGGGGTTCGAACATCATGTGGCAGGCCGAACGTCCTCGGAGTCCGATTCCGTAACACGGCGAAAACCTGAAGACGGTTCAACACGGCAACAATCCAGCCAGCATCCGCGCACAGATCATTCAGGCCCCTAGGAGCACCAGCCATGTCCGAGACGAAGACGACGGCCGACCGGCCGGGTACCGCGCCACCCGCGGCGAACAGCGTCGACCGGTACTTCAGGATCTCCGAGCGGGGGTCCACCTTCGGCCGTGAGATACGCGGCGGCTTCGCCACGTTCTTCACCATGGCCTACATCCTTGTCCTGAATCCCATCATCCTGGGCAGCGCCAAGGACAAGTTCGGGCACCAGCTCGACGCCGTCCAACTCACCACCGCCACCGCCCTGGTGGCCGCGGTGATGACGATCATCATGGGCGTCGGCGGCAACCTGCCCCTCGCCCTCGCGGCGGGCCTCGGCCTGAACGCGGTCGTCGCCTTCCAGATCGCCCCGCTGATGAGCTGGGACGACGCGATGGGCCTCATCGTGCTCGAAGGCCTGCTGATCTGCGTCCTGGTGGTGACCGGTCTGCGCGAGGCCGTCATGCACGCCATCCCGCAACCGCTGAAGCAGGCGATCAGCGTCGGCATCGGCCTGTTCATCGCCTTCATCGGCTTCGTCGACGCCGGCTTCGTCAGCCGCATCCCCGACGTCGCCAACACCACCGTCCCCGTGCAGCTCGGCGGCACCGGCACCCTCTCCGGCTGGCCGGTGCTCGTCTTCTGCCTCGGCGTGCTGCTGACGATCGGTCTGCTGGCCCGCAAGGTCAAGGGCGCGATCCTGATCAGCATCGTGACGATGACGGTCCTCGCGATCGTCATCAACTCGATCGCGGACATCAAGTCCTGGGGCCTGACCACGCCCTCGTGGCCCGACAAGGTCGTCGACACCCCCGACTTCGGGCTGATCGGTCACTTCAGCCTGTTCGGCGCGTTCGGCGAGACCAGCGTCATCACCGTCGTCCTGCTGATCTTCACCCTGATCCTGTCCGACTTCTTCGACACCATGGGCACCGTCGTCGGCATCAGCGCGGAGGCCGGACTGCTGGACGAGAAGGGCGACGTGCCCAACCTCGGCCGGGTGCTGCTCATCGACGGCGCGGCGGCGGTCGCGGGCGGCGCGGCCTCGTCGTCCTCCGCGACCTCCTACATCGAGTCGGCCGCCGGCGTCGGCGAGGGCTCGCGCACCGGCTTCTCCAACCTGGTCACCGGCTCGCTGTTCGCGCTCGCCCTGTTCCTGACCCCGCTCCTCACCATCGTCCCGCTCCAGGCCGCCGCCCCGGCCCTGGTCGCCGTGGGCTTCCTGATGATGACCCAGGTCAAGAGCATCGACTGGGACAAGTACGAGATCGCGATCCCGGCGTTCCTCACCATCGCCGTGATGCCGTTCACCTACTCGATCACCAACGGCATCGGCGCGGGCTTCCTCGCGTACGTCGTCATCAAGACGGTGCTCGGCAAGGCGAAGGAGGTCCACTGGCTGCTGTGGGGGGCCTCGGCGCTGTTCGTGGTGTACTTCGCGATCGACCCCATCGAGCAGGTGCTGGGCGTGTAGTTCCCGGGGGCGCCCCCCGGCCCCCCGGCCCCCCGTGACCCGGCCCCGGCCCCGGCCGGGAGCGGGTCACGGGGAGCCGGGGGGCTCGGTACTCAGCTCTTCAGCGCCGCCTTCATCATCGCCTTCGCGACCGGGGCGGCCAGCCCGTTCCCGCTGACCTCGGACCGCGCGGCGTCGGACTGTTCGACCACCACCGCCACGGCGACCTGCTTGCCCGAGGAGTCGGACTTCCCGTACGACGTGAACCAGGCATACGGCGCCTTGCTGTTGTTCTCGCCGTTCTGGGCCGTGCCCGTCTTGCCGCCGACGGTGACGCCGTCGATGATCGCGTTCGTGCCGGTGCCCTTCTCGACGACCGTCTGCATCGCCGACCGAAGCTGTTCGGCGGTGGAGGAGCTGACGATCTGCGTGGTCGACGCCTCGTCGTCGTAGTCCTCGAGGACGTCGCCGCCGCCGTCGGTGATCTGCGAGACCAGATGCGGCGAGACGAGCTTGCCGCCGTTGGCGATGGCGGCCGACACCATGGCCATCTGCAACGGCGTCGCGGTCACGTCGAACTGGCCGATGCCGGTCAGGGCGGTGGACGACTCGTCCATGTCGGACGGGTACACGCTCGGGTAGGCCCGCACCGGCACGTCCTGGCTGTCGTCGTTGAAGCCGAACTTCTCGGCCGTCGCCCTCAGCTTGTCCTGACCGAGCTCGACGGCCATGTGCGCGAAGACGTTGTTGCAGGAGTACTGCAGCGCGACCCGGATCGTGGCGTTCTCACAGGGCGCGGACGTGTTCTCGTTCTTCAGGACCGTCCGCGTGCCCGGCAGGGTGTACGGGTCCTCGCTGTCGGTCTTCTCGTCCACCGACGTGTACAGCCCGTCCTCCAGCGCGGCCGCCGCCACGACCAGTTTGAACGTCGATCCCGGAGCCAGCGGCTGCCGCAGCGCCCGGTTGGTGAGCGGCTTGTCGGAGTCCGCGTTGAGCTTCTTCCAGGCCGCAGCGGCGGTGTTGGCGTCGGTCAGCGTCGACGGGTCGTACGACGGGGTCGACACCACCGCGAGGATCTGGCCGGTCGTCGGGTCGATCGCGACGGCCGCGCCCTTCTTGTCGCCGAGCGCGTCGTACGCCGCCTTCTGCACGTCCGGGTCGATCGTGGTGAGCACGTTTCCCGGGTCGGCCCGCTGGTCGGTGACCGTGTCCATGGCGGTCTTCAGACGGGTGTCCGTGCCGTTGAGCAGGTCCGCGTAGATGCCTTCCAGCTGCGTGGGGGCGTAGCTCTGCGAGGCGTAGCCCGTCACCGCCGCGTACAGCTCGCCGTCCGTGTACGTGCGCTTGTATCTGAGGTCGCCGCCCGTGGTGACGGCCGAGCCGGTGATCGCCTTTCCGCCCACGATGATGTTCCCGAGCGGCTCCGCGTACGTCTCGATCGCGTTGCGCCGGTTGTCCGTGTCGTCCGCGAGTGCCTGGCCCTCGTAGAACTGCACCCAGGTCGCCCGGAGCAGCAGGGCGAACACCAGCAGCAGCGCGAAGACCGAGGCGCGCCTGATCGTCTTGTTCATTGCGAACAGAAGGACGAACGGGACGGCGGCGATCGTTCCCTTCCGCCCGGTTTCTCATCGACCGTTCATCTGAGTCCGGTTCAGGTCAGGACTCCAGACGGAGCACGATCTCCTCGATCTCCCCGCCCCGCGCGTTCGCGTATCCGGTGGCCCGGGCGGTGGACCGGAAGCCGCACTTCTCCAGGACGCGCAGGGAACCGGCGTTGTCGGCCGCCGCCCGCGCGAACAGCGGACGCTCCGGGACCTCGGACACCAGGGCCCGCAACGCCTGTGTGGCGATGCCCCGGCCCCAGTACGCCCGGTCCACCCAGTACGTCACCTCGCGCTCGCCGGGCTCCCCGTACACCGCCGCGCTGCCGACGACGTCCCCGTCGGCCAGGATCGTGCGCGGCATGGCGGACGAGGCGCGGATCCTCTCCCAGTGGGCGTCGAAGGCGTCCCGGTCGGTCGGGTCCTGCGCGGTGAACGCGGCCATCCGCAGCGACTCGGGGTCGTTCATCTGCCGGAAGAACACCGGCAGATCACTGTCGTGGACCTGGCGCAGGGTGATCAGCATGCGTCAGAGCCTACGGGTGGCCAGCGTGAGCCGGTCGCGCGCGTCGAACAGCGCGTCCTTCACCAGCTGCTCGTGCGCGGGGGTGAGCCTCGCCACCGGCACCGAGCAGCTGATCGCGTCCCGGGCCGGCGTGCGGTACGGGATCGCCACGCCGAAGCAGCGCAGGCCCAGGGTGTTCTCCTCGCGGTCCACCGAGAAGCCCTGCTCGCGGATCTGGTGCAGCTCCTCGATGAGCTTCTCGCGGTCCGTGATCGTGTGCTCGGTCAGCGCCGGCAGCGTCTCCGGCAGCAGCTTGCGGACCTGCTCGTCGCTGTAGGTGCTCAGCAGCGCCTTGCCCAGCGAGGTGGAGTGGGCGGGCAGCCGGCGGCCGACCCGGGTGAAGGGACGCAGGTAGTGCTGGGACTGGCGGGTGGCCAGGTACACGACGTTCGTGCCGTCGAGCCGGGCCAGGTGGATGGTCTCGGTGGTGTCGTCCGAGAGCCGGTCCAGGGTGGGGCGGGCGGCCGCGACCACCTCGTCGCCGTCGATGTAGGACGTGCCGACGAGCAGCGCCCGCACCCCGATGCCGTACCGCGTGCCCGTCGCGTCCGTCTCCACCCAGCCCAGCTCCACCAGCGTGCGCAGCAGCATGTAGAGACTGGACTTGGGATATCCGACGGCCTCCTGGACCGACGCCAGAGAGTGCATTCCGGGGCGGCCGGCGAAGTATTCCAGCAGCTCAACCGTCCGCACCGCGGACTTGACCTGCGCCCCGCCCCCCGTCTCGCCAGCCGACATCGCCCTTGACCCCTTCGTTCGACGGGAAATACGCTCCGACAGCATATTCATCATCAGAGACAGCGTTCAGTATATCGAACGACCCTGGTGAATGAGCCAGTACCAAACGTGGTCAGAACCAAGCGTGGAGGGACCCGCGGTGGCAGCAGCACCAGTCTGGAGTGTCGACCCCCGAACCGGGAAGCAGCGTGAACAGGTTGCGGTGGAGGCCACGGCCCAGGAGGTCGACGCCGTCGTCCGCGCCGCCCATGAGGCGCGCGGCTTCCTCGCCGACCGTACCGTCCGCGCCGCTTTCCTGCGTTCCGCCGCCGACCGGCTCCAGGCGGCCAAGGACACGCTCGTGGAGGTGGCCGACGCGGAGACCGCGCTCGGCCCGGTCCGGCTGACCGGCGAGCTCGCCCGCACCTGCTATCAGCTGCGCGCGTTCGCCGACATCGTCGACGAGGGCGCGTTCCTCGACGTCGTCATCAGCCACCCCGACGACACCGCCACCCCGCCCATCCCCGACCTGCGCCGCTACAAGGTGCCGCTCGGGGTGGTGGCCGTGTACTCGGCGTCCAACTTCCCCTTCGCCTTCTCCGTCGCCGGCGGTGACACCGCCAGCGCGCTCGCGGCGGGCGATCCGGTCGTCGTCAAGTCCCACCCCGACCACCCCGGCCTGTCCGAGCTGGTCGCGAAGGTGGTGCGCAACGCCGCCGCCGAGCACGGCATCCCGGCGGGCGTGCTGGGTCTGGTGCACGGCTTCGAGGCCGGCGTCGAGCTGATCAAGCACCCGCTGGTCGCCGCGGCCGGTTTCACCGGGTCGATCCGGGGCGGGCGCGCGCTGTTCGACGCGGCGGCGGCCCGTCCGGTGCCGATCCCGTTCCACGGCGAGCTGGGCTCGCTGAACCCGGTCGTGGTGACCGAGGCGGCCGCCGCCGAGCGGGCCGAGGCCATCGGCGCCGGCCTCGCCGGGTCCATGACCCTGGGCGTCGGGCAGTTCTGTGTGAAGCCGGGACTGGTGCTGGTGCCGTCCGGCGCGGCCGGCGACGGGCTGGTCAAGTCGCTCACGGACGCGGTGAGCGACACCGACGCGGGGGTGCTGCTCGACCACCGGATGCGCGACAACTTCATCGCCGGGGTCGCCGAGCGGGCCGAGCTGCCCGACGTGGAGTCGCCGGTGACTCCGGGTGCGGGCGGGGAGCACACCGTCAGCGCCGGGTTCCTGACCGTGCCGGCCTCCCGGCTGACCGCCGAGGGCGCGTACGACCTGCTGCTCGAGGAGTGCTTCGGGCCGGTCACCGTCGTGGCCCGCTACGACGACGACGGCGAGGTCAGGGCGGTGCTGTCGCGCCTGCCCGGAAACCTCACGGCGACCGTCCAGCTGTCCGAGGAGGAGGCCGCGGGCGAGGGCCGGGGCGGGGAGATCCTCGCCGAGCTGACCCCGCTGGCCGGACGCGTGCTGGTGAACGGCTGGCCCACGGGCGTCGCCGTCGCGCCGGCCCAGCATCACGGCGGGCCGTACCCGGCCACCACCTCCACGTCCACCTCGGTCGGAGGGACCGCCATCGAGCGCTGGCTGCGGCCGGTCGCCTACCAGAACACTCCCGCGGCGCTGCTGCCCGTGGAGCTTCGGGACGAGAACGAGCTGGGGCTGCCCCGCCGGTTCAACGGGCGTCTGGAGCGGTAGCGCTCCGCGCGAGCGTCGTCGGGTCACGGTGGCTCGTCGCACATCGATGCAGGCCCGCGCCCCTCGGGGCGCGGCTCCCCTGCGATGATGAGGCCATGGACCTTTCCCTTCCCGAACTGCCCTTTCCCCTGCGCACTTACGGGCCCGACGGGCACTGGTCCCATGAGGACGGGGTGCTCACCGGGTGGGCCGGGGCCCGGCAGGACCGGTTCGTGCCGCCCACCGGGGACGGGGTGGAACCCGCCGCCGACGCACCCCGGCTGCTGGGGGCGCCGGAGGGCGACTTCCAGCTCATCGCCCGCGTCACCGTCGGGTTCAACTCGGCCTTCGACGCGGGGGTGTTGTACGTCCACGTCGGTGAGCGGGCGTGGGCCAAGCTGTGCCTGGAGTACTCCCCGGATGTGGCCACCGTCTGCACGGTGGTCACCCGGGGACACTCCGACGACGCCAACTCCTTCACCGTGGACGGGAGTTCGGTCTGGCTCCGGGTGAGCAGGACCGGCCGTGCCTTCGCCTTCCACGCCTCCCGGGACGGCAGCCGGTGGACCTTCGTCCGCCTGTTCACGCTGGGCGGGGAGAAGGAGACCGGAGCCGCCCTGATCGGCTTCATGATGCAGTCGCCGATGGGCGAGGGCTGCGTCGTGACGTACGACCACCTCGAGTTCAGGACCGAGTGGCCGCACGACCTGCGAGACGGAAGCTAGCCGGTGCGAGACGGAAGCCGGCCGGCCGGAACCGGGGGGCGGCCCCTCTCGTCCTCTCCTGCATGATCGGAGATCGAGTCACGGGGCACCGGGCGATCCGCACCGCCGTCCCGGCCGAGGCGGAGAAGGTCGCCGCGCTGCACGCGCGGGCCAGGGCGACGTACTACCCCGACGGGGTCCCCCAGGACGGCACCGACTGGCTCGCCGCCTGGCGCACGGCCATCGAGCGGCCCGACGGCCATGTGCTGTGCGTCGTCGAGCAGGGACGGCTCGTCGGCCTCGCGTCCTTCCGCACGCCGGAGGGCGCGCCCGCGCACACGGTCAAGCTGTTCCAGTTCCACGTCGACCCCGATCACTGGCGTTCCGGGATCGGCACGGCCCTGCACACGGCCTGCGTCGAGCAGTGGCGGGCGGACGGGCGGCGCACGGCCGTGCTCGACGTGCACGTCGACAACCGGCGGGCCCAGGCCTTCTACGTCCGGCAGGGCTGGAGTCCGGACCCGGAGAACCCGCCGGCCGAGGGCGAGCACCACCTCTGGCTGAGGTACGCGGTGGCCGGGGAATGACCGGGGATGACCGGGGGAATGAAACGCCCTGCTTGAACGTTCATGCACTCGCCGGAGGGAACCTCCGTGCGGACCTCCCGCGGGGAGATCCGTACCAGCCGCACGACCTGGAGAGAGCCGAGACATGCGCGTCGAGATCTGGAGCGACATCGCCTGCCCCTGGTGCTACGTGGGCAAGGCCCGCTTCGAGAAGGCGCTCGAGGCCTTCCCGCACCGTGACCAGGTCGAGGTGGTGCACCGTTCCTTCGAGCTGGACCCGGGCCGCGCCAAGGACGACGTCCAGCCCGTGCTGGCCATGCTCACCAAGAAGTACGGGATGAGCGAGGCGCAGGCGCAGTCCGGCGAGGAGAACCTGGGCGCCCAGGCCGCCGCCGAGGGCCTCGACTACCGCACCCGGGACCGCGACCACGGCAACACCTTCGACATGCACCGCCTGCTGCACCTCGCCAAGGAGCACGGCCGGCAGGACGAGCTGATCCAGATCCTCTACCGGGCGAACTTCGCCGAGGAGCGGTCCCTCTTCGCCGAGGGCGACGAGCGGCTCGTGGAACTGGCCGTCGAGGCCGGTCTCGACGCCGAGGCCGCCCGCGCGGTCCTCGCCGAGCCGGCCCGCTACGCCGACGAGGTCCGCGCCGACGAGCGCGAGGCAGCCCAGCTCGGCGCGAACGGCGTGCCCTTCTTCGTCCTCGACCGCGCCTACGGCGTCTCCGGGGCCCAGCCCGCCGAGGTCTTCACCCAGGCCCTCACCCAGGCCTGGGACGCCCGCTCCCCGCTGAAGCTGATCGACGACGACGGCGCGCAGGCCTGCGGCCCGGACGGATGCGCGGTCCCACAGCAGTGAAACCCGCAGGTGAGAGCCGATCTATAAGCTCTCCTTAGCGGAATCACGTAAAAATCGGCAATGGACGAGGGGTTCTCGCGGTCCCACAGTGGACCCATGGAGACCTTCGAGAGCCTCGTCCGCGCCGAGTTCACCCCGAAGACCACGTACCTGAACACGGCGAGCAACGGTCTGCTGCCGGCCCGTACCGTCGCCGCCCTGCACGAGGCGGCGGTGCTGCGCGCCGAGGGCAGGCCGCTGACCCCGCTGCACGAGGACGTGGAGGCCTGCCGGGCCGCGTACGCCCGGCTGGCCGGCGTCCCGGTCACCCGGGTGGCGCTGGGCGCCTCGGTCGCAGCCCACACCGGCGTGATCGCCGCCTCGCTCCCCGCGGGCGCGGAAGTGCTCACCGCCGAGGACGACTTCACCTCCGTCCTCAACCCGTTCCACGTCCGCGGCGACCTCAAGGTGCGCGCCGTCCCGCTGGAGCGGATCGCCGAGTCCGTCCGCCCCGGCACCGCGCTGGTCGCGGTGAGCGCCGCCCAGTCCGCCGACGGCCGGCTCGCCGACCTGCCCGCCCTGCGCGAGGCGGCCCGGACGCACGGCGCCCGCACCTACGTCGACTTCTCGCAGTCCGCCGGCTGGCTCCCGGCCGACGCCGACGCCCACGACTTCTCCGCCGCCGTCTCCTTCAAGTGGCTGCTCGGCCCGCACGGTGCGGCCTTCCTGGTGGTCCCGGAGGACTTCGGCGGGCTGTCACCGGTGCTCGCGGGATGGGTCGCCGGCGAGGAGCCCTGGGACAGCTGTTACGGCCCGGTGGCCGAACTCGCCCACTCGGCACGGCGGTTCGACCTGACCCACGCCCTGTTCACCTACGCGGGACTGCGCCGCTCCCTCGAACTGGTGGAGGAACTCGGCGTGCGGGCGATCGGCGCCCACGACCTCTCCCTCGCCGACCGCTTCCGCGCCGGACTCGCCACGCTCGGTCATCGACCGGTGGCCGCGCCCGGCTCCGCGATCGTCTCGGTGCCCGGACTCGGCTTCCGCCAGGCCGAGTTGGCCGCCGCCGGCATCCAGGTCTCCGACCGCTCCGGCAATCTGCGCGCTTCCTTCCACCTGTTCAACACGCCTGACGACGTCGACCGCCTGCTCGACGCCCTGTCGGCCTGAGGTTCCCGGCCACCGACAGACCCGGACGCCCCCACCCGGATCGGGTGGGGGCGTCCGGGCCTGCCGACCCTGCCGGCGAGGGACGAAGGCGGTTCACCGCACGGGCGTGAAGTCCCGCGCGCCGATGTACTCCGGCCTGCGCACCGGCGCCGCGAACGGCTCCACCGCCGTGTTCTCCACGCTGTTGAACACGATGAACACATTGCTGCGCGGGAACGGCGTGATGTTGTCGCCGGACCCGTGCATGCAGTTGCAGTCGAACCAGGTCGCCGAACCGGCCTTGCCCGTGAACAACTTGATGCCGTGGTCGTCGGCCATCGCGGTCAGCGCCTCGTCCGACGGCGTGCCCGCGTCCTGCATCTGGAGCGACTTCTTGTAGTTGTCCTCGGGAGTCGCCCCGGCGCAGCCGAGGAACGTGCGGTGCGAGCCCGGCATGATCATGAGCCCGCCGTTGGTGTCGCGGTTCTCGGTCAGCGCGATCGACACGGACACCGTCCGCATGTTCGGCAGACCGTCCTCGGCGTGCCAGGTCTCGAAGTCGGAGTGCCAGTAGAAACCCCCGGCCCCGAAGCCCGGCTTGACGTTGATCCGCGACTGGTGGACGTACACGTCCGAACCGAGGATCTGCCGGGCCCGCTCCACGACCCGCTCGTCGCGGACCAGCGCGGCGAACACCGGACTGAGCTTGTGCACCTCGAAGACGGAGCGGATCTCCTGGGACTTCGGCTCGACGATCGACCGCCCGTCGGCCCGGATCTCCGGGTCGGCGATCAGCCGCTCCAGCTCCCGTCGGCAGACGGCGACCTCGTCGTCGCTGATCAGCTGGTCGACGGTGAGGAAGCCGTCGCGCTCGTACTCCTGGAGGCCGGCCGCCGGGATCGGGCCCGGTGCGTCGGGGGAGCCCCAGACGACGGGATCCTGACGGGGGACGGACACCTCGGTGGTGCCACGGGTGGGGTAGAGATCGGTGAGGGTGGTCACGATGCTTACACCTCCTCGGGCTCGGTCAGCAGGGGGTAGACGCCGTTCTCGTCGTGGTCCTCCCGCCCCGTGACGGGCGGGTTGAACACGCAGATGCAGCGGAAGTCCTCCTTGACGCGCAGCGTGTGCCGCTCGTGCCCGTCGAGGAGGTACATGGTGCCGGGCGTGATGCTGTGCGTCCGCCCGGTCTCGTGGTCGGTCAGTTCGGCAGCGCCCTCGACGCAGACGACGGCCTCGATGTGGTTCGCGTACCACATCGACGTCTCGGTACCGGCGTACAGAATCGTTTCGTGCAGCGAGAACCCGACCCGTTCCTGAGCGAGCACGATGCGCTTGCTCTCCCAGGTGCCGGACGCCGCCCGCACATGCCGGTCGGTGCCTTCGATGTCCTTGAACGAACGGACGATCACGGTGGTGCGATGCCTCCTAGGTAGGGGATACAGGTAGGGATGCAGCCAGGGACACGGGGGCCGAGGGCGTCAGACGGTTTCCCGTACGGCGCGGGCGATGACGCTCAGGCCCTCGTCCAGTTCCTCGGGGGTGATGGTCAGGGCCGGCAGCAGTTTGACGACCTCGCTCTCCGGGCCGGACGTCTCGATCAGCAGCCCGAGTTCGAAGGCCCGCTGCGCGACCCGCCCGGCCCGCGCCTTCTCGTGGAACTCCAGGCCCCACACCAGACCGCGGCCCCGGTACTCCTTGACGTCGGCCAGGTTCTCCTCGGTGATCGAGATGAGCCCCTGCTCGATCTGCTCGCCACGCGCCCGGGTCTGCTTCTCCATGGCGGACCCGTCGGCCCAGTACGTCTCGAGGGCGGCGGTGGCGGTGACGAAGGCCGGGTTGTTGCCGCGGAAGGTGCCGTTGTGCTCACCCGGCTCCCACACGTCCAGCTCGGGCTTGAACAGGCAGAGCGACATGGGCAGTCCGTAGCCGCTGATCGACTTGGAGACGGTCACGATGTCCGGGACGATCCCGGCCTCCTCGAAGGAGAAGAAGGCCCCGGTGCGCCCGCAGCCCATCTGGATGTCGTCGACGATCAGCAGCATGTCCTGCCGCTCGCACAGTCCCTTGAGCGCCCGCAACCACTCCGGACGCGCGACGTTGATGCCGCCCTCGCCCTGCACGGTCTCGACGATCACGGCGGCGGGCTTGTTGAGCCCGGACCCCTGGTCCTCCAGCAGCCGCTCGAACCACAGGAAGTCGGGGACCTGGCCCTCGAAGTAGTTGTCGAACGGCATGGGCGTGCCGTGCACCAGCGGGACCCCGGCCCCGGCCCGCTTGAAGGCGTTGCCGGTCACGGCGAGCGACCCCAGGGACATGCCGTGGAAGGCGTTGGTGAACGACACGATGGCCTCGCGTCCCTTCACCTTCCGCGCCAGCTTCAGCGCCGACTCCACGGCGTTGGTGCCGGTCGGGCCCGGGAACATCACCTTGTAGGGCAGGTCACGCGGCCGCAGCACCAGATCCTGGAAGGTCTGCAGGAAGGTCCGCTTGGCCACGGTCGACATGTCGAGCCCGTGCGTGACGCCGTCCCGCATCAGATAGTCGACCAACGCCCGTTTCAGCACCGGGTTGTTGTGGCCGTAGTTGAGGGACCCGGCGCCGGCGAAGAAGTCCAGGTAGCGGTGCCCGTCCTCGTCGTACATACGGCTGCCCTGCGCGCGGTCGAAGACGGCGGGCCAGCTGCGGCAGTAGCTGCGCACCTCGGACTCGAGGGTCTCGAACACGCTCAGGTCGGGCGGGGTGATGGTCACGACGAAACGCTCCTCGGGGTGGGGGTCGGAAGGAGAGACGGGCGGAGGCGGGGCGGGGAGGTCACAAGCGGAGGCCGCAAGCGGAGGTCACGGGAGGTCACAAGGGGAAGGTCAGAAGGCGAGGGGGCCGATGCGGTACAGCACCTCGGGGTCGTGCGGGCCGTCGGGGAACAGCCCGGCGTCGAACAGCACCTCACGGGCGACGGTCGCCCCGTGCCGGTCGGCGTACGAGGTGAACAGCCGCTCGGAGGCGGTGTTGCCCGGCGTGATCGTGGTCTCCACGGCGGTGAGCGGGCGCTCGGCGGCGACCCGGGCGGTCAGCCCGTCCAGCAGAGCGGCGGCGAGGCCGCGACCACGGTGCGCGGCGTCGACGGCCACCTGCCAGACCAGCAGGGTCTGCGGGTCCTCCGGCCGGACGTACCCGGTGACGAACCCGACCGGCTCGCCGTCCTGCGCGCGCGCCACCGCCGAGGTGGCGGCGAAGTCGCGGCACCACAGCAGATAGCTGTAGGACGAGTTCAGGTCGAGCGTTCCGGATTCCTTCGCGAGACGCCAGAGCGCTGCTCCGTCTTCCACCGACGGGCGGTCGATACGTAGGTCTGCTTGTGCGGCAGTCATGCGGATGGAACTTACCCACGGAAATTCAATAACGCATGGAGAGGCCGTGGTGATTCCGTGAGGCCACCGGGGCGGGTTGCCGTTTCATCCACTTTTGCACCGCATGAAAGGGGCATAACGACCCGCTTGTGCAATGCGTCACGCAATCGAAACCTGCTCGAAATTCCCCGCGTTTAGGTGCGGGGAATCCGGGCAGAAGCACTCAGGAAAGCTATGGTCGAGAAGAAGGCCGGGAAAGGAAGCGGCGGGAATTCGCGAATTACCTTGAATTCAGGCTCCGGTAACCCCGTCGATACGCTCCCGGAGAATGTCCGCGTGGCCGTTGTGCCGGGCGTACTCCTCGATCATGTGGATCAGCACCCAGCGCAGGCTGACCTCGAGCCCGGCCATCGGCCCGTCGAGGATCCGGCCGGTTGCCTCCAGCGGCCGCCCGGCGATCAGCTCACGTCCACGCGCGATCTCCCGCCGCCAGGCGGCCAGTGCCTCGTCGAGACCCCGCCCGGCGTCGAGGGCGTACCCGGTCGCCTCCTCGAAGACGGGCGGCACGTCGAGTCCGGCGAACGCCCGCTGGAACCAGTTGCGTTCGACCTCGGCGAGATGCTGGACGAGACCGAGCAGGGTCAACTCGGACGGCTCGGCCGCCGGTTGCCGCAGCTGCTCGTCGTCCAGTCCCGCGCACTTCAGCTCGAGCGTTGCCCGGTGGAACGCCAACCAGCTCTCCAGCATGGCGAGTTCGTCACCGGTCAGCAGGGGGACGGGTCGGCCGTCGGGGAGGGTGAGGGGAGTGTCCGTGGTCATGCGGGGCAGCATGCCAGGCGGCACCGACAACCGGGACGGGCAAGCGGCGGTGAAGGGCGGCACGACAACCGGGACGGGCAAGCGGGTTCCGTCGGCCCGTCCGGTGGCACCGAAAAGCGGGTTCCGTCGGCCTGTCCGGCGGCGACCGGCGGCCACTGGCGGGCGCCTACCGCCAGGCGCTCTCCACGGCCCGCCGGGCCCCTTCCAGGTCCACGTCCAGCCCCTTCTCCGCCAGCGCGGCGCCCAGCGCCGCCAGACATCCCTGCACCACACCGACGGTCGCGTCGCTCCCGTAGTGGTTGACCCGGATCATCTCCTTGGCCAGCGCGCCTCCACCCGCGGCCAGCGGTAGTGCCGGGTCGCTCGCCAGCGCCCGGGCCACCAGCTCCGACGCCACCACGCCCGACGGCGTCCGCAGCGTCGTGGCGACGGGCGCCGCCTCCGCCGCGTCGCGCACGTACGGCTCCAGCCCGCCGCCCAGCGCGGTCGCGCCCGCCCGGGTCGCGGCGGCGGCGGACGCGTGCCGGGCCATCACCGTCTCCGGCCGCTCGGCCTCGATCCGCTCGACGCACGCCTCCAGCGCCAGCATCTCCAGCTGCGCCGGCGCGTGCAGCAACGCCTTGCGGCCGCCGTCGACCCACCGCTCCTTCCAGTCCAGCAGGGACAGGTACGACCGGCGCGGGGCCCCCGGGTTCGCGGCCATCCGCGCCCACGCCCGCTCGCTCACCGACACCGCCGACACGCCCGCCGGACCGCCCATCGCCTTCTGCGCGCCGATCACGCACAGGTCCACGCCCCACGCGTCCGGCAGTACCGGCTCCGCGCCGATCGAGGCGACCGCGTCCAGGTAGAACAGCGCGCCGTGCTCCCGCACCACCTCGCCGATCTCCGCGACCGGGTTGGTGTTGCCGGTCGCCGCCTCCGCGTGCACCAGCGACACGAAGTCGATCCCGGGGTGCTCGGCGAACGCCTCCCGGATCTGCGCGGCCGTCACCGCCGTGTGGAAGGGCACCGCCAGATCGATCACCGTGGCGCCGCAGTCCCGCAGCCAGTCCCCGAAGGTCTGCCCGTACGGACCGGTGATCACGTTGAGCGCGGTGGTGCCCGGACCGGCCGTGCCGCGGATCGCGCCCTCGAGCGGCAGCAGCGCCTCGCCCTGCATGATCACGACGTCCTGCCGGGTGTCCAGCAGCCGGGCCACCCGGTCCTCGATCGAGGCGAAACGCGCGGCACTCAGCGGGGCGAGGTCCAGGAACGGGTGTGTCACGGCGGTGCTCTCTTCACTCACGGGGTAGAGGTGACGAGACTAACCGGCACGTACCCCACCCTCCCCGCCCTCCCCACCGGTGACTTCGCAGGCCGCATGGCTCCGTAACCATCGGTTTGATTTGAGAGCCTCAAACTTCTCCTTATAATCGGAACCCATAGTTCCCTTACAGGAAGGCCCGCCGTGAACACCCTCCCCGGCCGCCGGACCCGCGTTCTGGCCGCCACCACCGTGACGGCCGGGCTGATGCTCGTCGCCGCCTGCACCTCCACCGACGACGGCGGCAGCGGCTCCAAGACCGCCGCCGGCGGAGTGGAGCTCGTCAAGGCGGGCCAGCTCACCACCTGCACCCACCTGCCCTACCCGCCGTTCCAGTCGGAGATCGACGGCAAGGTGCAGGGCTTCGACGTGTCCCTGATCGACCTGGTCGCCAAGAACCTGGGGGTGAAGCAGGAGATCCTCGACACGCCCTTCGAGAACTTCAAGACCGGCGCCTTCCTCAACTCCGGCGAATGCGACCTGGCCGCGGCCGGCATGACCATCACCGACGAGCGCAAGAAGAACGTCGACTTCTCCGACCCGTACTTCGAGGCCACCCAGGCCGTCCTCGTCGACAAGGGCGCGGGCGTCACCTCGCTCGCCGACGTGAAGTCCAAGGACGTCAAGCTCGGCGCCCAGGCGCAGACCACCGGCGAGGACTACGCCAAGAAGCAGGGCTTCGACCCGGTCTCCTTCGAGTCCTCCGACGCCGTCCTCAACGGTCTGCGCACCGGCCAGGTCAAGGCCGTCATCATCGACTTCCCGGTCGTCCAGGGCTGGCTGAAGGACAAGGCGAACGCCGACGCCTTCAAGGTCGTCGACAACCTCAACACCGGTGAGCAGTACGGCTTCACGGTGAAGAAGGGCAACACCAAGCTGGTCGCCGCGATCAACAAGGCGCTGTCGGACGCGAAGGCCGACGGCACCTACAAGAAGCTGTACGAGAAGTGGATCGGCCCGTACGACGAGTCGGCCGCGTCCCCGTCGGCCGCCGCCTCGGCCTCCTGACCCATGGCCGATACGGACGTACGACTCCAGCCGAAGAAGAAGGGCCTGACGCGGCGACAGAAGCGCCGCCTCTCGCGCGGCGCGCAGTACGTCGTCTTCGCCGCCGCCGTGATCGTCTTCGCGGTCACGGCGGACTGGGGCCGGCTGAAGAACCAGTTCGCCCAGTGGGACATCGCGAAGGAGATGTTCCCGGACGTCATCACGCTGGCGCTGAAGAACACCGTGCTGTACACGGCGTCCGGCTTCGTCCTCGGCCTGGTGCTCGGTCTGGTGATCGCCCTGATGCGGCTGTCCTCCGTGGGCCCGTACCGCTGGGTGGCCGGTGTCTACATCGAGATCTTCCGCGGTCTGCCCGCCCTGCTGATCTTCGTGTTCATCGGCGTGGCCGTGCCGCTGGCCTTCCCCGGCACGGAGATCGTCGGCGGCACCTACGGCAAGGCGGCCCTCGGGCTCGGTCTGATCGGGGCCGCGTACATGGCGGAGACGTTCCGCGCGGGCATCCAGGCGGTCCCCAAGGGGCAGCTGGAGGCGGCCCGGTCGCTGGGCTTCTCGCCCGCCCGCGCGATGGTCTCCGTCATCATCCCGCAGGCGTTCCGGATCATCCTGCCGCCGCTCACCAACGAGCTGATCATGCTCTTCAAGGACTCCTCCCTGGTCCTGCTCCTCGGAGTGACGCTGGAGGAGCGCGAACTGTCCAAGTACGGCCGTGACCTGGCCAGCACGACCGCCAACTCCACGCCGATCCTGGTCGCCGGCCTGTGCTACCTGCTGGTGACCATCCCGCTCGGCTTCGTCGTGCGGCGCATGGAGGCCAAGGCCCAGGAGGCCGTGAAATGAGCCGACCGGAGATCGAAGTCCGCGACCTGCACAAGTCGTTCGGCGCCAACGAGGTGCTGCGCGGCATCGACCTGGAGATCGGCCAGGGCGAGGTCGTCTGTGTGATCGGCCCGTCCGGCTCCGGCAAGTCGACGCTGCTGCGCTGTGTGAACCTGCTGGAGGAGCCCACCAAGGGCCAGGTGTTCGTCGGCGGCACCGAGCTCACCGATCCCGACGTCGACATCGACGCCGTACGCCGCCGTATCGGCATGGTCTTCCAGCAGTTCAACCTCTTCCCGCACCTGTCGGTGACCGAGAACCTCACGCTGCCGCAGCGCCGGGTGCTCAGGCGCGGCAAGGCGGAGGCGGCGCGGGTGGCCGCCGAGAACCTGGAGCGGGTGGGCCTGTCGGAGAAGGCGGCCGCCTACCCCGCCTCCCTCTCCGGCGGCCAGCAGCAGCGCGTCGCGATCGCCCGCGCGCTGGCCATGGGCCCCGAGGTGATGCTGTTCGACGAGCCGACGTCGGCGCTCGACCCGGAGCTGGTCGGAGATGTCCTCGCGGTCATGCGGATGCTCGCCGACGAGGGTATGACGATGATGGTCGTCACCCATGAGATGACCTTCGCGCGCGAGGTCGCCGACCGGGTCGTCTTCATGGACGGCGGTGTGATCGTGGAGGACGGCGCCCCGGCCGAGGTCATCGGAAACCCCAGCCACGAGCGCACCCGCCACTTCCTCTCCCGCCTCCTCGACCCCGCGATGGCGGACGTGGAGGAGGGCGCCTCCGGCCAGGTGGGCGGCCGGACGGGCGACCGGAAGGGCGAGCCGGAGCAGTAGCTAGGGTGCACGCATGAGCGATCGCGCGGTGCTGCACGTGAAGGGCCGGATCCTGACCGGATCCGACGAGGTCCGCGACGGGCTGTGGGTCGTCGACGGCCGGGTCTCCTACGACCGTCCCGTCGGCGCCCGCGACGTGCGGACCGTCGAGGGCTGGGCGCTGCCCGGCCTGGTCGACGCCCACTGCCATGTGGGCCTGGGCGCGCACGGCCCCGTCGACACCGACGTCGCCGAGAAGCAGGCGCTGACCGACCGCGAGGCGGGCACCCTGCTGATCCGCGACGCCGGCTCGCCCTCGGACACCCGCTGGGTCGACGACCGCGAGGACCTCCCGAAGATCATCCGGGCCGGCCGGCACATCGCCCGCACCCGCCGCTACATCCGGGGCTACGCGCACGAGATCGAGCCCGACGACCTGGTCGCGTACGTCGCGCGGGAGGCCCGGCGCGGCGACGGCTGGGTCAAGCTGGTCGGCGACTGGATCGACCGCGAGGTGGGCGACCTGGCCCCCAGCTGGCCACGGGAGGCGGCCGAGGCGGCCATCGCGGAGGCCCACCGCCTGGGCGCACGGGTCACGGCGCACTGCTTCGCCGAGAACTCGCTCCGCGACCTCGTCGAGTCGGGCATCGACTGCGTCGAGCACGCGACCGGCCTGACCGAGGAGCTGATCCCGCTGTTCGCGTCACGAGGCGTGGCGATCGTGCCGACCCTCGTCAACATCGCCACCTTCCCGGGCCTGGCCGCCGGCGGCGAGTCCAGGTTCCCGCGCTGGGCGGCCCATATGCGCCGGCTCCACGAACGCCGTTACGACACGGTCCGCTCCGCCTACGACGCCGGCATCCCGGTCTTCGTCGGCACGGACGCCGGCGGCACGCTGCCGCACGGGCTGGTGGCCGCGGAGGTCGCGGAACTGGTGACGGCGGGCATCCCGCCGCTGGCGGCGCTCTCGGCGACGACCTGGGGCGCACGCGAGTGGCTCGGGCGCCCCGGCCTGGTCGAGGGTGCTCCGGCGGACCTGGTGGTCTACGAGAGCGACCCGCGCGCCGACGTACGGGTGCTCGCGGCACCGCGCCGGGTGGTACTGAACGGCGCGGTGGTGAGCTGAAGGCACTGTGACACGGGCGGTTGTGGAGAACGTGCGTGCCGATGGATTCGAAGACACGCACGGAAAACTCACGTTGGAGTGAACTCGCGTCACCCTGCTGACCGTTCACCCCTCGTACGTGATTCTTGCGGGGTCCCGAGGCATTTCTCTTCTGGGGGTCCCACCCTTGAACGGCAACAACTTCCCGCTGCCCGCGCGCGCCCGTCGCGTCGCCACCGTCGTGGCGGTCACGGCTCTGACCGCAGGTCCCGCGGTCCTGGCCGGCGCGGGCACCGCCCACGCGACGTCCGGCCACGGCCGGGCGAGCGCGTCCGTCCTGCGCACCGACCTCGACGTGGCCCTGCTCGACAAGACCGTCGACATCCCGCTCGCCGTCTCCCTCAACGAGGTGCGGGCTCCGCACAGCGCCGAGAGGACCGCGCTGTCGGCCGAGTTGAACGGCGTCGACGGCGGAAAGCCCTTCAGCGTCCTGCGCGCGGACGTCGCCGAGGCGAAGGCGACCGTCGACGACACCGGAGCCGAGGCCTCCACCCGCCTCGCCCACGCCAAGCTGCACGTCCCCGGCCTCCCCCTGCTCTCGCTCGTCGAGGTCGGCACGGTCACCTCCAAGGCGACCTGCGAGGCCGGCAGGACGCCGGTCGCGGTCTCCAACCTGCTCGGCTCGGTGACCGTCCTGGGCAAGAAGGTGTCGGTGAGCACCGGCGGCACGACGGACGTGAAGGTGCCGGGCGTGGGCGAAGTCCGCCTGGAGCTGTCGAAGCGCGAGACCACCTCCCGCACGGCCGCCGCCACCGCCCTCGAACTCACCGTCTCCGTCAACCCGTTGAGCCTCAACGTCGCCGAGGTCACCGGCACCCTGACCCTGGCGAAGGCCACCTGCGAGGCCCCCGCCCAGCAAGGCCGGGAACAGGACCAGGGCGAGGCGCAGGACCAGGGCGAGGAACAGGACCAGGGCGAGGAACAGGAGCAGGACCAAAGCCAGCGCCAGGACCGAAGCCAGAGCCAGGAGCAGGGCCAGGAGCAGGTCGCCGAGCCGAGCGCCGCCCCGGCCGGTGACGTCGAGGCACAGGGCGCGCCCGCCCAGGCGGACCTGGCCCGGACCGGCGGCGGCTCGACGACCCCGTACATCGCGGGCGGCGCGGCGGCGCTGCTGGCGGCGGGCGGGGGAGCGGTGGCACTGGCCCGCCGCCGCGGCTGACCGGACGGAGCGCGGGGTACGGACCCGGGACGTCCCGCCCGGGTCCGTACCCCGCCCTCATCCCCGCGTCAGGGCCAACGCCTGGTCCAGCGCCTGGAGGAACCGGTTCACCGTCACCCGGTCCCGTACCGCCAGTCGCAGCCACTCCTCGTCCAGCCCCGGGAAGGTGTCCCCGCGCCGGACCGCGAACCCCAGGGTGCGCAGCCGCCGGCGGACGGCGTCCGCCCCGGGCAGCCGGATCAGGACGAACGGTCCCTCCGCGGGCCCCGCGACCCGCACCCCGTCCACGGCGAACTCCTCCAGCCCGGCCACGAGATGCGCCCGGTCCGCGGCGACGCGGTGCGCGGCGTGTGCGGCCTCCGCCAGTGCCTGTGCCCCCATGCACGCCTCCGCCGCGACCAGGGCCGGGGTGGACACCGGCCACAGCGGCTGCGCCCGCTCCAGGTCGGCGACGGTCTCCGGCGCGGCGAGCACATAGCCGATCCGCAGCCCCGCCAGCCCCCAGGTCTTGGTCAGGCTGCGCAGCACCACCAGGCCGGGCACGTCCGTGTGCGCGGCGAGGGCCTCCCGCTCGCCCGGCACCGCGTCCATGAACGCCTCGTCGACCACCAGCGTCCGCCCGGGCCGGGCCAGCCGCCTGATCGTCTCCGCCGGGTGCAGCACCGACGTGGGATTCGTCGGATTGCCGATGACCACCAGGTCCGCCGTCTCCGGTACGGCCGCCGGATCCAGCCGGAAGCCGTCCTCGGGGCGCAGCAGCACCCGGTCCACGCTGTGCCCCGCGTCCCGCAGCGCCGCCTCCGGCTCCGTGAACTGCGGGTGCACGACGACGGGCCGCCGGACCTTCAGGGCGCGCGCCAGCAGCACGAACGCCTCCGCCGCGCCCGCCGTCAGCAGCACCCGTTCGACGGGCAGCCCGTGCCGTGCCGCGACCGCCGCCCGCGCGGGCCGCCCGTCCGGGTAGGCCGCCAGGCCGCCCAGGGACGCGGCGACGCGCTCCCGCAGCCACCGCGGGGGCGTGTCCGCGCGGACGTTCACCGCGAGGTCTACGAGCGCCGAGCCGTCGTCGCGCACCTCGGCGTCCCCGTGGTGGCGCAGGTCGTGGCCACCGGCCCGCCCCTCGGCCGGTCCCTCGGCGGGTCCCTCAGTGCGCATGGGAGTGCGCGTGTCCGTGATGGTGGTGGCCGTCGTGGTGGTGGCCCTCGTCGTCCGGGTGGAAGTGCGGCTGCTGCGCCAGCCCCACCTTGTCCTCGAAGCCCGGCAGCGCGATCCGGTACACGCACGAGTCGCAGTTCATCCGCAGGTCGCCCTTGACGGCCTCCTCGTACCGCTCCATCACCAGGTCGAGCAGCTCCGGCTCGGGACCGATGACGTCCGCCGACCGCACCTCGACCTCCGGGTGCGCGGCCGCCCAGCCCTCGGTCTGGTGCCGTACCCGCTCGGGCAGGATCCCGGTGAACAGGAAGTAGGGGAGCACGACGATCCGCTTCGCCCCCAGCTTCACGCACCGGTCGAGCCCGCTCGGCACGTCCGGCGCGGCCAGCGACACGAACGCGGTCTCCACACCCGCGTACCCGCGTCCCTCCCACAGCAGCCGCGCCGCCTTGTACACCTCGGCGTTGGCGTCCGGGTCCGTCGAACCGCGCCCGACCAGCAGCACGGTCACGTCGGCCAGGTCGTCGGGGGTGCGCCCCACGGTGCCCAGCGCCTCGTCGAGGCGTCGCTCCAGCACGGTGAGCAGCGCCGGGTGCGGGCCCAGCGGACGCCCGTACGTGTACGAGATCCCCGGGTGCCGCTCCTTCTCGCGGGACAGCGCCGCCGGGATGTCGCCCTTGGCGTGCCCGGCTGACACCAGCATCAGCGGAACGGCGGCGAACCGCCGTACGCCACGCTCCACCAGCTCCGTCACCGCCTCGCCCAGCGGCGGCGGGGACAGCTCGATGAAGCCGCCCGCGACGGGCAGTTCGGGGTGGCGGCGGCCCAACTCCCGTACGAAGTCACGGAACGCCTCGGCTCCGGCTTCGTCCCGGGTGCCATGGCCGGCGATGAGCAGGGCGGGCGGCGGGGTGGTCACTGTTTCTCCTCGGAGGGCGAAGCGGGGGACGAAAGTGGGGTGTACAGCAGGGCGTTGAGCGCGGCGGCGGCGACCGCCGACCCGCCCTTCTCGGACACGTTGCTCACGGCGGGCAGTCCGCTCTCGCGGAGCGCGGCCTTCGACTCGGCCGCCCCGACGAAACCGACGGGCAGACCGATGACCAGCGCGGGGGAGGCGTCCAGCGTCAGCAGCTCCTCCAGGGCGGTCGGCGCGCAGCCGATCACCCAGAGGGCGCCGGGCCCGACCTCCTCGTACGCCAGCCGGATCGCGTGGGCGGACCGGGTCAGCCCGGGGCCGGACGTGGCGTCCTTGAGACGACAGACGGTCTCCCGCCGGGTGATCCCGGCAGCCACCATCTCCACGTCGACGACGACGGGCGCCCCGGCGTGCAGCGCGGTGTGCGCCTTCGCCAACTCGCCCTCGTCCAGCACGAGATCGGTCGCGTACTCCAGATCGGCGGCGGAGTGGATGACCCGCTCCACCACCGCCCGGCTCAGCGGCGCGAAGTGCGAGGTGTCCAGGCGGGCGCGCAGCCGCCGGAAGGACTCCTGCTCGATCGGATGGACCACACGGTTCACAGGGCGCCCTCCTGGGCGCCTTCCTGGGAGCTTTCCCGAGAGCTTGCGGGGGAGTTCTCCTGCCAGCGGTAGCCGCGGGGCGTCACCATGCGCCCCGCGATGTTCCGGGTCGCCGTGTTCCCCACGGTCACGACCGTCATCATGTCGACCCACGCCGGGTCGAGTTCCGTGAGCGTCGTCAGCCGGGCGGTGCCGTCCGGGCGCGAGGCGTTGCGCACGACGCCCACCGGCGTCGTCGGCTCCCGGTGCTCGGCGAGGATCGAGAGCGCCTTGGGGAGCTGCCAGTCGCGGCCCCGCGAACGGGGGTTGTAGAAGGTGACGACGATGTCCGCCTCGGCGGCCGCCCGCACCCGCCGCTCGATGACCTCCCACGGCGTGTGCAGGTCGGACAGGCTGATCGACACATGGTCGTGGCCCAGCGGCGCGCCGAGGATCGCACCGGCCGCGAGCGCGGCGGTCACCCCCGGCACCCCGACCACGTCGATGTCGTCGGACGCCTCGGCGAGCGCGGGGGAGGCCATCGCGTACACGCCCGCGTCCCCGCTGCCGATCAGCGCGACGCTCCGCCCGCGCCGGGCCTCCGCCACGGCGGTGCGGGCCCGCTCCTCCTCGGCGCCGAGCCCGGACTCCAGGATCCGGGTGCCGGGCCGCAGCAGGTCGCGGATCTGGTCGACGTACTGGTCGAGGCCGACGAGTACCGAGGCCCGCTCCAGCTCCGCCTTCGCGCGCGGTGTCAGCAGGTCCCGCGCGCCGGGCCCGAGCCCGACGACCGCGAGCCGTCCACGCCCCGGCCGCCGTACGACCGCACAGGTCGCCGTCGCGGGGACCCCGGCCGACTTCCGCTTGGGGACCAGGAGTTCGCCCCCGCCGATCAGCGCGGCCGCCTCCGCCACGGACGGCGTGCCGACGGCGGCGAGCGACGCGTCGGACGGGTTCGGCACCGCGACGCCCGACAGCTCCTCGGCGGTGTACGTCACCACGGGCACGCCGAGCCGCCGGGCGGCCTCGACGATGCCCGGCTCGTCCCGCTTGGCGTCGACGGTGGCGAGCTCGGCGAGACTGCGAGCGGACAGCCCCGCCTCCCGCAGCACACCCTCGACCAGGTCGAGCACCTCGTCGACCGGGGCGCCCCTGGACGCGCCGACCCCGACGACGAGGGACGGCGGACGCAGCAGCACCTCCCCGGCCGCGGGCTCGACCGCGCGATCCGTCAGCCGCACGGTGTACGACCCCCGCTCCGCGAACGGCACCGGCGGCAGCGGCCACGCCACCTCGGCGGCCAGCGCGACCGGCTCGCCGTCCAGCAGGGCCCGCGTCAGGCCGGCCACATCGCCCTCCACGGGAAGGCCGAGCGTGTCGAGACCGGGGATGCCGACGGCGTCCGTGGCCGTGGTCATCACAGGCTGCGCACCCAGCAACTCGCCTACCGCCAGCGCGAGTTCATTGGCGCCGCCGGCGTGTCCGCCGACCACCGGGACGGCGAACCGCCCGGCCTCGTCGACGCACACCACGCCCGGGTCGGACGTCTTGTCGGACAGCAGCGGCGCGACCAGCCGGACGACCGCTCCGGTCGCCAGGAAGCACACGAGCTGCTCGCACTCGGCGAACGCCCGCCGGACGGCGTCCCCGACCGGGCCGTCGTACACGCGCGTGCGGTCCGGCCAGGCCGCGGCCAGCCGGCCGCGCGCCGCCGCCCCCGC
This sequence comes from Streptomyces sp. NPDC102259, assembly GCF_044766465.1. NCBI lineage: Bacteria > Bacillati > Actinomycetota > Actinomycetes > Kitasatosporales > Streptomycetaceae > Streptomyces > Streptomyces sp. NPDC102259. The sequence goes on from NZ_JBIWMA010000011.1 coordinate 217,958, forward strand.
CGCGGTGGCGGAAATGAGGCCGATCACAGGGCTACTCCTTCTCGATGAACAGGGTGCGCGCCGACGGCGTCTCTGACACCCCACAGCAGGAAAACGGGATTGGTCGCGGCCAGCCGGGTCACCTCACCCGGCAGCGGCGCGAGCCGTGAGGAGTGCAGCAGCACGCCGTCGCAGTCGAACCCGGCGTCGCCGAGCGCGGCGCGCACCGCCGGGACCCGGTCCAGCGCGGCCATCGCGACGACCACGGTCCGCCGGGCCCGCCGCGCGCACGCGCCGACGATGCCGGGCAGCTCGCGGCCGCCACCGCCGACGAACACGGCGTCGGGATCGTCGAGTCCGGCCAGCGCCCCGGGCGCGGTGCCGTGCACCACGTGCACGTCGACGCCGTGCGCCTCGGCGTTGGCGCCGATCCGGGCGACCCCGTCCGCCGCCTTCTCGACGGCGCTGACGGCGGCGCCGAGCCGCGCGCACTCCACGGCCACGGACCCCGACCCGGAGCCCACGTCCCAGACCAGGTCGCCGGCGCGTGGCCCGAGCCGGGCCAGGGCCAGCGCCCGCACCTCGAACTTGGTGATCATCGAGTCGCGGTGGGTGAAGTCGCCCTCGTCCAGCGCCCACCCGGCGGGCCGGACCCCGGGCCCGGCCAGCGTCCGTACCGGACCGAGCGCCCGCGTCTCGTCCAGACACAGGACGACGCTCACCGCCGTACCCCAGTCGCGTCCGGCGGCCTCGGCGGGGGAGACGCGCTCCACGCGCTCGCCCGCCGGGTCGCCCAGCACGGAGGCCACGACGAGGACCCGGTCGGGCGCGCTGCGCGCGAGCGCGGCGCCCAGCTCGGCGGGCCCGGCGCCCGGCCCGGTCAGGACGGCGACCTTCGGGTGCGCCCGGCACACGTTGACGGCCGTCCGCGGATCCCGCCCGTGCGCGCTGACGACGACGGCGTCGTCCCAGGCCAGTCCGAGCCGGGCGAAGGCGGTGGCCACGGAGGACACGCCGGGCCGGACGTCCAGCCGGTGCGCCCCGAACCGTTCGGCCAGCGCCCGCACGATCCCGAAGAACCCGGGGTCGCCGGAGGCCAGCACGACCACGCGCCGGTCCTTGTCGACGTACTCCGCGATGGCGTCGAGGGCCGGCGCCAGCGGACCGAGCACGATCCGCTCGACGGTCGCGGGCAGCCCGGCGGCGTCCAGATGCCGTCGCCCGCCCACGACGAGCTCGGCGCCGGCCACCGCGTCGGGGGGCACCGCCGCTCCCGTTCCCGTGCCGACGACGGTGATCGACCGGCTCACGTACTGGCACCCCGCGACCGCAGCGCCCGGCGGGCCTCCGGGTCGGCCTTGCGATAGCCGTGGAAGTGACCGGGGTGGTAGAGGTGCGAGCGGGTGCCGTGCGCGGCGAGCGCCGGGCCGACCAGGAAGAGGGTGTGCTTCCAGAGCTTGTGCTCCTTGACCGTCTCCTCCAGCGTCTCGATCGTGCACGTCACGACCAGCTCCTCCGGCCAGGTCGCCTGGTAGGCGACGACCACCGGGGTGGCGGTCGGATAGCCGCCCTCCAGCAGCTCCCGCACCAGCTGACCGCTGCGCGCCGCCGACAGGAAGATCGCCATGGTCGTGCCGTGCTTGGCGAACTCCCGCACCTCCTCGCCGGGCGGCATCGGCGTCTTGCCGCCGCCGAGCCGGGTCAGGACGACCGACTGCGCGACCTCGGGGATCGTCAGCTCGCGCCGGGCGAGCGCGGCGACGGCCGAGAAGGAGGACACGCCGGGCACGATCTCGGTCTCGACGCCGATCTCGTCGCAGCGGTCGAGCTGCTCCTGCGTACCGCCCCACAGGGCGGGGTCGCCGGAGTGGATGCGGGCGACCTTCAGCCCGTCCCGGCGGGCCCGCTCGTACACGGCGACGACGTCCTCCAGGGACATCGTCGCCGAGTCGAGGATCTCGGCGCCCGCGCGCGCGTGCTCGAGGACCTCCGCCTGGACCAGGCTCGCGGCCCAGATCACCACGTCGGCGTCGGCGATGGCACGCGCGGCACGGAACGTCAGCAGGTCGGCGGCGCCGGGGCCGGCACCGACGAAGGTCACCTTGCCGGTGGGGGCATCGGCCATGGGTTCGGGTCCTCTCATAGCGGTCTTTGTCCGTGTTTTCCGGCGTCAGCGAGCGGCGCGGATGTGCGCGAACGGGGGTTGATCGGATAGCAAGGGCCTATGGCGGTCTTCGTCGCGCTCGGCGCGTTCCTCATGACGCTGGCCGGCGGCTGGACGGCACAACGCGTGACCGACCGCCGCCATCTGGTGCTGGGCCTGGCCGGCGGCCTGATGCTGGGCGTCGTCGGCCTGGATCTGCTGCCGGAGGCCCTGGAGACGGCCGGCACGGAGGTCTTCGGCGTCCCGGCCGCGCTGCTGCTCTTCGTGGCCGGCTTCCTGCTGGCCCATCTGGTGGAACGGCTGCTGGCGGTACGCCAGGCCGCGCACGGCGCCGAGGAGCACGACGGCAGGGCCCCCGAGGTCGGCCTGACGGCGGCCGCGGCGATGGTCGGCCACAGCGCCATGGACGGCGTGGCGATCGGCGCGGCCTTCCAGGTGGACGGCGGCATGGGAACCGCCGTGGCCCTCGCGGTCATCGCCCACGACTTCGCGGACGGCTTCAACACCTACACGATCACGAGCCTGTACGGGAACGCCCGCCGCAAGGCCCTGTTCATGCTGTTCGCGGACGCCGCCGCACCGGTGGTGGGCGCGGCCTCGACGTCGTTCGTCAGCATTCCCGAGCAGGTGCTCGGCAGCTATCTGGGCTTCTTCGGCGGTGCGCTGCTGTACCTGGCGGCCGCCGAGATCCTTCCCGAGGCGCACCACGAACACCCCGCCCGCTCGACCGTGCTGTGCACGATCGCGGGCGCGGCCTTCATCTGGCTGGTGGTGGGCCTGGCCTCGTGACCCGCCGACGCCGACGCCGGTGCGGGTCAGCGACAGGCTGCCGGCGGCGGACGGACTCACAGCTTGCCGCCCCGGCCGCCCTCGCGCCGCGCGGGCGCGATGAGCGTGGAGAGGTAGGGGAGCGGCTCGCCGTCCAGTTCCCCGGCGGGCCGGATGGACTCCTCCGCCAGCCCGAGCGCCGACCCCCATACGGCGTCCCCGATCCGCCCGGTCTCCCGCAGCGCCTCGGCGACCTCGGCGGCCTGCCGTCCGAACTTGTAGGCCACGACGGTCCCCGGCCCGGCCAGCGCGTCCTTCAGCACGGCCGAACCCGCCGTCACCGGCACCAGCGTCAACGGCTCGGTGCCCTCGGTCAGCACGGCGCCCGACCGCGCCGCGAGATCCTGCATGGCGGTGATCCCCGGGACGGTCTCGATCACCACGCCCGGCACCGACTCCACGATGGTCTGCGCGAGATAGGTGAAGGTGGAGTACACGTTGGGGTCGCCGATGGTCGCGAAGGCGACGCCGCCGTGCTGCCGCAGCAACTCGGCGACCCGCTCCCCGGCGGCGTCCCAGGCGGCCTCCCGCCGCGCCCGGTCGGTCCGTTCGTTGAGCGCGAAGACGACCCGGACGATCTTCTCCGCCGGCACGTAGTGCAACACGGTGGCCTCGGCCCGCCCGCGCTCCCCGCCGTCCATCACGGGCACGACGACGACCTCGGCGGCCCGCAGCGCGTTGACGCCCTTGACGGTCACCAGCTCCGGATCCCCGGGGCCCACCCCGACTCCGACCAGCTTGCTGCTCATGACGTCCGGCACCTCTCCACGAACCGACGGGCCACACCGGGCTCGGACGCCCAGTGCGTGTGCAGATAACTCGCGTGCACACCGCGCTCCACAAATCCTTCGACCCGTCGCGGGGCCAGCACCCCCCAGGCGGGAGCCGACCCCGAGCCGGGCTCGACGACGGTCCGATGGAACTCGTGCCCGCGCATCCGCGTCCCGGCCGCGGCCAGCACACTGTCGCTCACGGCCACGGCGTCCCGATACCCGAGCGTGAGCCGCTCGCTCATCCGCGCGGTGGCGTCGAGCACCCCGCACATGGGCTGCCCGTCCAGCTCCCGGCACAGGTACAGCAGCCCGGCACACTCCGCGGCGACCGGCGCACCGGACTTCGCGAGCGCGGAGACCTCCTTGCGCAGCGCCTCGTTCGACGACAGCTCGGCCGCGTACACCTCGGGAAACCCACCCCCGACGACCAGCCCGGTGGTCCCTTCCGGCAGGCGTTCATCCCGCAGCGGATCGAAGACGACGACCTCGGACCCGGCGGCACTGAGCAACTCCGCATGCTCGGCATAGGAGAACGTGAACGCGGGACCGCCGGCTACGGCGACCACCACGTCGTGGCTCCCCCTCAGCCCGTCCGGCGTCTGAGGACGAGGCCGTTCAGGCCGAGAGCGGGGGTCTGGGGGCGCAGCCCCCGGGGATGGGACGGGAAGGGGCGGCGGGGGCGAGAAGACAAGCGCCTCGGCCGCGTCCCAGGCCGCACCCGACAAGGCGCCCGCACCCCGCGCCAGCGCGACCAGAGCCTCGAGATCGCATCCCCGGGCAACCTGCTCCGCCATGGCGGCGACCGCGTCCACCGCCGAAGCCCGCCGCTCGGCGACCGGCACCAGCCCCAGATGCCGGGACGGCGTATCCACCTGGGCCACCCGCCGCAGCACACCCAGCACCGGCACCCCGGCCGACTCCAGCGCCTCCCGCAGCAACTCCTCGTGCCGGTCGGAGGCGACCTTGTTGAGAATCACGCCCCCGATCCGGACCTCCGGATCCCAGGAGGCGAACCCGTGCACGAGCGCGGCCACGGACCGCGACTGGGACGACGCGTCGACCACGAGGACGACCGGCGCCCGCAGCAGCTTCGCCACGTGCGCGGTGGACGCCAGCTCCCCCTCCCCGGCGGCCCCGTCGAACAGCCCCATGACCCCTTCGACCACGGCGATGTCACATCCGCGCGCACCATGCGCGAACAGCGGCCCCACCAGGTCGGGCCCGCACAGATAGGAGTCGAGGTTGCGTCCCGTCCGCCCGGTCGCGAGCGAGTGGTAGCCGGGGTCGATGTAGTCGGGCCCGACCTTGTGCGGGGACACGGCGAGCCCCCGCGCGGTGAGCGCGGCCATCAACCCGGTGGCGACGGTCGTCTTGCCGCTGCCCGAGGAGGGCGCGGCGACGACCAGCCGGGGGACGGAGGACGGGGAGGTCAGCACGGCTTCACCACTCGATACCCCGCTGCCCCTTCTGACCCGCGTCCATCGGGTGCTTGACCTTGGACATGTCGGTGACGAGGTCGGCCAGGTCGACGAGCTTCTCCGGCGCGTTCCGCCCGGTGATCACGACGTGCTGGGTGCCCGGCCGATGGCGCAGCACGTCGACGACCTCGTCCGTGTCGACCCATCCCCAGTGCATCGGATACGCGAACTCGTCGAGCACGTACAGCTGGTACGTCTCGGCGGCGAGATCCCGCTTGACCTGCTCCCAGCCCTCCCGGGCCTTCTCCTCGTTGTCCATCTGGGAGTCCCGCTGGACCCAGGACCATCCCTCGCCCATCTTGTGCCAGTCGACGGAACCGCCCTCCCCGGACGCCCCCAGCACGCGCAGCGCGTTCTCCTCGCCGACCTTCCACTTCGCCGACTTGACGAACTGGAACACCCCGATGGGCCATCCCTGGTTCCAGGCCCGCAGCGCGAGCCCGAAGGCGGCGGTGGACTTGCCCTTGCCGATCCCCGTGTGCACGACGACCAGCGGCCGGTTGCGTCGCTGACGCGTGGTCAGGCCGTCGTCCGGCACCACACTCGGCTGTCCCTGAGGCATTACGCGGCCCTCCTCGAAGTCCCCTGCACGTCCCTGACCAGTCCGGCGATGGAGTCCGCCCGCAACTCGTCCAGCGTCACGGCGGTGCCCCCCAGCTCACCCGCGAGCTGCCCCGCGAGCCCCAGCCGGACCGGCCCCGACTCGCAGTCGACGACCACGGACGCGATCCCCTCGGCGGCGAACAGCCGGGCCGCCCGCCCGGCGAGAGCGACCGGCTCGGGGCCGCCGGTGGCCCGTCCGTCCGTCACCACGACGACCAGCGCCCGCCGCGCCGGATCCCGCAGCCGCTCGACCCGCAGCACGTCGTGCGCCTTGAGCAGCCCGGCGGCGAGCGGCGTCCGCCCACCGGTGGGCAGCGACTCCAGTCGTACGGCGGCGGCGTCCACCGACGAGGTGGGCGGCAGCGCCAGGTCCGCGGTCGTCCCCCGGAAGCTGACGAGCCCCACCTTGTCGCGCCGCTGGTAGGCGTCGAGCAGCAGCGACAGCACGGCGCCCTTCACCGCGGTCATCCGCTGCCGGGCCGCCATAGACCCGGACGCGTCGACGACGAAGAGCACGAGGTTGCCCTCACGCCCCTCCCGGGTCGCCTGCCGCAGATCGTCCCGGCGGACGACGAGCCCGCGTCCGGACCTTCCCCGCTCCCGCTGGTGCGGTGCGGCGGCCATCACCGTCGCGGCCAGGTGCAGCTTGGTGAGCGTCCCCCGGGGCCGCCGCGCACCCGTCGTCCGCCCGTGCTCGGTCCGCGCCCGTGAGCGCCGTCCGGCGGCGCCCTCACCGATTCCGGGCACGCTCAGCACCTTCGTGCGGAACGGCTCGGCGGCCCGTACGGCGGACTGCTCCCCGGCTCCGGAAGCGGCGGGCCGCGGCTCCCCGCCCTCCCCGTTCTCCGTGCTCTCCGCGTTCTCCGTGCTCTCCGCGTTCTCCGCGCTCTCCGTGCTCTCGTCCGTCTCGGGTCGGGCGGCGGTGTCGTCGTCCCCGTCCCGCGGACCGTCGCCGTCGGACCGCGGCGGCTGCCCGCCGTCCCCGCCACCGGGCCCGTCGGGGTCGGGGTCGGGATCCTCGTCGTCCGAGCCGCCGAACTCCTCCAGCGTCTCGTCCAGCTTGTCCTCGTCGAGTCCCGGCGCGTCGAAGGGGTTCCGGCGCCGGCGGTGCGGCAGCGCCAGCAGCGCGGCCTGCCGCACGTCCTCCGCGAGCACGTCCGTGCGCCCGGCCCAGGCGGCCAGCGCGGTGGCGGTCCGCGCCATCACGATGTCGGCCCGCATGCCGTCCACCTCGAAGGCGGCACAGGTCGCCGCGATCTGCCGCAGCGCCCCGTCTCCCAGCCGCACCGAGGGCAACAGCTTCCGCGCCGCCACGATCCGCCCGCGTACGGCGCTCTCCTCGTCCGCCCACCGCTCGGCGAAGGAGGCCGGATCGTCGTCGTGGGCGAGCCTGCGCCGTACGACCTCCACCCGTTGGTCGGGATCGCGCGAGGCGGCCACCTCCACCGTCAGCCCGAACCGGTCGAGCAACTGCGGACGCAGTTCGCCCTCCTCCGGGTTCATCGTCCCGACGAGCAGGAACCGCGCGGCGTGGCGCACGGAGACACCCTCGCGCTCCACGTACGAGGCACCCATCGCGGCCGCGTCGAGCAGCAGGTCGACGAGGTGGTCGTGGAGGAGGTTGACCTCGTCGACGTACAGGATCCCGCGGTGCGCGTCGGCGAGGAGCCCCGGCTCGAAGGCCTTGACGCCCTCGGCGAGGGCCCGCTCGATGTCGAGGGCGCCGACCAGCCGGTCCTCGGAGGCGCCGACGGGCAGCTCGACCATCCGGGCCGGCCGGGTCTCGAAGGCCCCCGGCTCGTGCGGCCCGTCCGGGCAGGCGGGGTCGGGGGAGCCGGGGTCGCAGGAGAACCGGCAGCCGGAGACCACGTCCAGGCTGGGCATGAGCGCCGCGAGGGCGCGGACCGCCGTGGACTTGGCGGTGCCCTTCTCGCCACGGACCAGCACACCGCCCACCGCCGGCGAGACGGCGTTCAGCAGCAGCGCGAGCCGCAGGTCGTCCTGGCCGACGACGGCCGTGAACGGGAATGGGGTACTCACTTCTCGTCGCCCTCCAGGTCGCCTTCGAGCTCCAGGTAGGTGGCGCGCAGCCGCTCGATCGTGTGGGCGTCCGGCTCGGCCCACAGCCCGCGGTCGGCGGCTTCGAGGAGCCGCTCGGTGATGCCCCGCAGGGCCCACGGGTTGGACTTCTTCATGAAGTCCCGGTTCTCCGGGTCGAAGACGTACTCGGCGCTGAGTTTCTCGTACATCCAGTCGTCGACGACTCCGGCGGTGGCGTCGTAGCCGAAGAGGTAGTCGACGGTCGCCGCCATCTCGAAGGCGCCCTTGTAGCCGTGCCGCCGCATGGCCGCCATCCAGCGCGGGTTGACCACGCGCGCCCGGAAGACCCGGTGCGTCTCCTCACCCAACGTGCGCGTCTTCACCTGGTCCGGCGTCGCCGAATCACCCACGTACGCCTCGGGGTTGGCGCCCGTCAGGTGCCGCACCATGGCGACCATGCCGCCGTGGTACTGGAAGTAGTCGTCGGCGTCGACGAGGTCGTGCTCGCGCGTGTCCACGTTCTTGGCCGCGACGGCGATCCGCTTGAACGCCGTCTCCATGTCGCCGCGCGCCGCCCGCCCGTCGAGCCCGCGCCCGTAGGCGTAGCCGCCCCAGACGGCGTACACCTCGGCGAGGTCCGCGTCCGAGCGCCAGTTGCGGGCGTCGATCAGCGGCAGCAGCCCCGCCCCGTAAGCCCCCGGCTTGGAGCCGAAGATACGGGCCGTCGCGCGTCGCCGGTCGCCGTGCGACGCGGTGTCCTCGTCCACGTGGGCGCGCACGAAGTTGGACTCGGCGGGCTCGGCCAGCTCGGCCACCGCCCGCACCGCGTCGTCGATCAGCCCCACCACGTGCGGGAACGCGTCCCGGAAGAACCCGGAGATACGGACGGTCACGTCGATGCGCGGCCGGCCCAGCTCGGCCGTCGGCACGATCTCGAAGCCCGTCACCCGGCGCGAGGCGTCGTCCCACACCGGACGGCAGCCGAGCAGCGCCAGGATCTCGGCGATGTCGTCGCCCTGGGTGCGCATCGCGGACGTGCCCCAGACCGTGAGGCCGACGGACTTCGGGTACGCGCCCGTGTCCTGGAGGTACCGCTGCACGAGGGAGTCCGCGAGAGCCTGCCCGACCTCCCAACTCAGCCTGGAGGGAATGGCCTTGGGGTCGACCGAGTAGAAGTTGCGTCCGGTCGGCAGGACGTTGACCAGTCCGCGCGTCGGAGAGCCCGACGGACCGGCCGGGACGTAACCGCCGTCCAGCGCCTTGAGGATGTGCCCGATCTCGTCGGTGGTCCTCGCGAGCCGCGGTACGACCTCCGCGCACGCGAACTCCAGCACCGCGACGGCGTCCGGGAGTTCGGTGCCCAGGACCTCGCGCACGAGGGCCCGGCTCCCGGCGACCTCCCACCCGCGCTCCTCCGCGCCCTCCGCGATCCGCCGGCACAGCTGCTCCAGCAGGTCGATGGCGTCGGCGCCGGTACGGGAGGGGCCGTCGACGAGGTCCGACAGCTCGACCGGCACCTTCACCGGCGCACCCGGCTCGGCGAGCAACTCCTTCTCCACCAGCCCGAAGTGGCCGGCCAGCGCGGCCCGCAGCCCCGGCAGCGCGTTCGCCTGCCCGCCCCACACCTGCGAGGCGCGCAGCACGGCCAGCACCAGGTTGACCCGCGCCTCGCCGACCGGACCGCCGCCGAGGACGTGCAGCCCGTCCCGGATCTGCACGTCCTTGATCTCGCACAGATAGCCGTCGATGTGCATGACGAACGAGTCGAAGTCGTCGTCGCCCGGCTGCTCGTCCACGTGCAGGTCGTTGTGCAGCTCGGCCGCCTTGACCAGCGTCCAGATCTGCGCGCGCACGGCCGGCGCCTTCGTCGGATCCAGGTCGGAGACGAGCGCGTACTCGTCGAGGAGCTGCTCCAGCTTGGCCAGGTCGCCATAGGTGTCGGCGCGCGCCATCGGCGGCACCAGATGGTCGACGACGGTGGCGTGCCCGCGCCGCTTGGCCTGGGTGCCCTCGCCGGGGTCGTTGACGATGAACGGGTAGACGAGCGGCAGATCCCCGAGGACGGCGTCCGGGGCACACCCCCCGCTCAGCCCGAGCCCCTTGCCCGGCAGCCACTCCATCGTGCCGTGCTTGCCCATGTGCACGATCGCGTCGGCGCCGAAACTGTTCTCCAGCCACCGGTAGGCCGCCATGTAGTGGTGCGACGGCGGCATGTCGGGGTCGTGGTAGATCGCGATCGGGTTCTCGCCGAAGCCGCGCGGCGGCTGGATCATCACGACGACGTTCCCGAACTGGAGGGAGGCCAGCACGACGTCGTCCCCGTCGACGTACAGCGAGCCCGGCGGCTCGCCCCACGACTGAAGCATGCCGTCGCGCAGTGCCGGGTCGAGCCGGTCGAACCACGCCCGGTAGTCGGCCAGCGGGACCCGGGCGGGCGCGGCGGCCAGCTGCTCCTCGGTGAGCCATTCGACGTCGTGGCCACCGGCGTTGATCAGGCGGTGGATCAGCTCGTCGCCGTTGTCGGGGTGCCCGGTGACGCCGTATCCCGCGTCCCGCAGCGCGTCCAGCACCCGGATGGCCGAGGCGGGGGTGTCGAGGCCGACCGCGTTGCCGACCCGCGAGTGCTTGGTCGGGTAGGCGGTGAAGACGAGCGCGAGCTTCTTCTCGGCGTTCGGCTTGTGCCGGAGCCGGGCGTGCCGGACGGCGATCCCGGCGACGCGTCCGGCCCGCTCGGGGTCGGCGATGTACACCGGCACGTCGTCCGGGCCCTGCTCCTTGAAGGAGAACGGGACGGTGATGATCCGCCCGTCGAACTCCGGGATGGCGACCTGCATCGCCGCGTCCATGGGGGAGAGGGCGGCGTCGGACGCCTCCCAGGCGCTCTTCGACGAGGTGAGGCAGAGCCCCTGCAACACGGGGACGTCGAGGTCGGCGAGCGCGCCGATGTCCCAGGCCTCCTCGTCCCCGCCCGCCGAGGCCTGCGAGGCGTGCGTGCCGCCGGCGGCGAGGACCGTGGCGACGAGGGTGTCGGCCCGCCCGAGGATCTCGTACAGCCCCGGGTCCGCCCCGCGCAGCGAACCGCAGTACACGGGAAGGGCGTTGGCGCCGCGCGCCTCGACGGCGTCGCACAGCGTGTCCACGAAGGCGGTGTTGCCGCTCAGCTCGTGCGCCCGGTAGAAGAGCACCCCGATGGTCGGCCGCCCCTCGACGAAGACACGCTCGCCGTGGACGCCGTACTCGGGCATCTTCTGCGGCTCGACGAACCCCTCACCGGTCAGCAGCACGGTGTCGGAGAGGAACCGGGCCAGCTCGGTCAGGTTGGCCGGGCCGCCCTCGACGAGATACCGCAGCGCCTCCGCCACCACACCGGCCGGCGCCGACGACTCGGCCATCAACTCCGCGTCGGGCACGGCCTCGCCGCCCAGCAGCACGGTCGGCACGCCGGACGCCCTGAGCGCGGCGAGCCCGTCCTCCCAGGCACGCTTGCCGCCGAGCAGCCGGACGACCGCGATGTCGGCGCCGTCGAGGAGCGCGGGGAGTTCCCCGGCGACGTCCACCCGGGTCGGGTTGCCGATCCGGTACGAGGCGCCGGAAGCGGCCCGGGCCGCCAGCAGATCGGTGTCGGCGGTCGACAACAACAACACTGTGCTCATGCGGGTGCTCCCGGTGGAATGAAAGGCAGTCCTTGCGGCGCGCCCGACTCGATGAGCCGCCAGAGCGCGTCGGTGTCCGCGTGCTGTTCGATCAGGTCGCCGAGCCGGTCGAGCTGCTCCTCGCGCAGCCCGGCGAACGAGGTGTCGGCGGCGGGCACGAAACGACGGCCCGCGGCGGCCGCCACCTCGCGCAGGAAGGCCCGCCGGAATCCGTCGGACTCCAGCGAGCCGTGCCAGTGCGTGCCCCAGGTCTGTCCGACGCGGCAGCCGTCGAGGCTGTGCCCCCGGCCGTCGGAGAGGAACGGCTCCCCGCCGGCGACGTCGGCGACCCCGTGATGGATCTCGTACCCCTCGACCCGCTCGCCGAGGGCTTCGCCGACCGGCCGGGTGAGGGTCTTCTCGCGGGCGAACCGCACCCGGACGGGCAGGACTCCGAGCCCCTCCACGTGTCCGAGCCGGCTCTCGACCTCGTCCTCGATGTGCTCGCCGAGGATCTGGAAACCCCCGCAGATGCCGAGGACGGGCCGCTGCTCGGCGGCCCTGCGGAGGATGGCCTGCGCGAGCCCCCGCTCCCGCAGCCACTCCAGGGCGCGCACGGTCCCCCGGGTCCCCGGAATCACCACCAGGTCGGCGTCGGCCAGTTCCTCGGGCCGGTCCACGAACCGCACGACGACGCCGGGTTCGGCGGCCAGCGCGTCCACGTCCGTGAAGTTGGACATGAGGGGGACGGCGCAGACGGCGACCCGCAGCACGTCCTCGCCGACGGGCGGGGCGGTGTTCGACTCCCGCACGGTTCCCCGCAGCGAGACCCTCAGCCCGTCCTCCTCGTCGATCCCGAGCCCGTGCCGGAACGGCAGCACGCCGTACGTCGGCCGCCCGGTGAGCCCGTGCAGCATGTCCAGGCCCGGCTCCAACAGGGAGACGTCCCCGCGGAACTTGTTGACGAGGAACCCGGCGACGAGTTCCTGGTCCTCGGGCGAGAGCAGGGCGACGGTGCCGAAGAACGAGGCGAAGACGCCCCCGCGGTCGATGTCGCCGACGACGAGCACGGGCAGCCGCGCGCCCCGCGCGATCCCCATGTTCACGATGTCGGTCCGCCGCAGGTTGATCTCGGCCGGACTGCCCGCCCCCTCACAGATCACCGCGTCATACGTGCCCCGCAACTCGGCGAGGCAGTCGAGAACGGTTCCGAGGAGTTTCTGCTGCCGTCCGCCGTGATACCCACGGGCGCTCATCTCGCCCACCGGCTTGCCGAGGAGCACGACCTGACTGCTCTGTTCACCGCCCGGCTTGAGCAGCACGGGGTTCATCAGCGCGGTCGGCTCCACCCGGCAGGCCTGAGCCTGCATGGCCTGGGCTCGCCCGATCTCGGCGCCCTCCGTCGTCACGAACGAGTTCAGGGACATGTTCTGCGCCTTGAAGGGCGCGACCTTCACCCCCTGCCGCACCAGCCACCGGCAGATCCCGGCCGTGACGACGCTCTTGCCGGCGTCGGAGGTGGTGCCGGCGACGAGGAGACCCCCGCCCAGACCCCCGCTCATGTCGTACGCCCCTTCAGCTGGTTCCCCTGGTTCCTCTGGTCGCGCTGGTTGCTCGCGACGATGCTCGTGGCGACGACGCGCGCGGCGACGGTCACGCCGAGCGCGAGCAGACCGACGCGGCGGGAGAGCCGCGCGGCACGTTCGATGTCCCGGGCGACGACGGGCCGCCCGGCCGCGCCGTTCAGCACGGGCCGGTGCTCGACCCGCCCGGCGTACGACAGGGTCCCGCCCAGCCGCACCCCGAGGGCGCCCGCGAACGACGCCTCCACCGGCCCGGCGTTGGGGCTCGGATGCTTACGGGCGTCGGCCCGCCAGGCTCGTACGGCGCCTCGGGGATCGCCTCCCGCGACGGTGGCGAGCACGGCGGTCAGCCGGGCTCCCGGCCATCCGGCGACGTCGTCGAGGCGGGCGGCGGCCCAGCCGTACCGCAGATACCTCGGCGACCGGTGACCCACCATCGCGTCCAGGGTGTTGACGGCCCGGAACCCGACCAGGCCCGGCACTCCGCCCACGGCTCCCCACACCAGCGCCCCCACGACGGCGTCGGAGGTGTTCTCGGCGACGGACTCCACGACCGCCCGGGCGATCCCGTCGGCGTCCAGCGCCTGCGGATCCCGCCCGCACAGATGCGGCAGCCGCTCCCGGGCGGCCTCGACGTCCCCCGCTTCGAGCGCCCGCCCGATGGCCCGGGCCTCCCGGACCAGCGAACTGCCCCCGACCACGGCCCAGGTGGCGGCGGAGACCAGAGCGAGTGAAGCGGCGGGGGAACGGCGTACGGCCTGCTCGGCGACTGCTCCCAGGGCCACGACCCCGCCCGCGCACACGACGGCGTGGAGGGCGCCCTGTCCCCGGTGGTCCCGCCACAGCAGCCGCTCGACGGCACCGGCGGCCCGCCCGAACGCGGCGACCGGATGCCCTCGGCGCGGATCGCCGAGCAGCAGGTCGCCCAGGAGGCCGGTGGCGGCGCCGTACGCGTAGAGGCGATCGGCACGCATCGGCTCAGCCGGCCGTGGGGTCGGGCAGCGACCTGGTGCTGTACCTCAACGGCCGAGCGAGCATGGCGATATGTCCTCACTCAGGGTGTCCACGCCCTGGTTCGACGAGACCGGCGGCGAGAGTTCCTGGCTCCCGGGGGTTTCTACCCCGGTCACAGTGGCGGGACCGCGCCGGATTCACACCGGCTTCCTCTTCTGCTGCCGTACATGGCTCGGGCAGTCCACCACGGCCCGCAAGAGCCGTCAACTTGCTGTTGACCTGCGAGGCTGGAGTGTGCAGAACCCCACACGGGGCCGGTCGGCGGGGCCGCGAACGCCAAGGGGTGCGGGACGGTGATCCGTCCCGCACCCCAGGGGTGTTCGGATGGTGCGTCAGGCGACGATCAGTGAGATCCCGTACGCCACCGCCGCCGCGCAGGCCGCGAAGCAGGCGTACGTGCCGGTCACCGCGAGGGTGGCCGAGCCGCCCTGCGCCGACGCGCGTTCCTGCCGCGACAGGCCCATGATGCCGAGGGTGAACAGGGCGACGAGGCCTACGGTGACCACGAGGCTGACGCCGAAGACGGAGCCCAGGGCTGCCCAGTCGATCTTCATGCTGCTTCTCTTCCTTCGTGCCGGGTGCGCGGGCTCAGACGGCCGCGGCCGGCGGAGCGGCGGGGGTCGCGGGCTCTGCGGACGGGGCGGGGATCGTGGCCGTCAGGTCCGCCGTGAGGCCGGCCGTGAGGTCCTCGGCCAGGATGCCGGCGGGCGGCGGGGTGACGGCGGCGATCGCCGTCGTGACGACGCCCGCGGGCTCCTCGGGCTCGTTGACGTTCGAGGCGTCGACGACCTCGCGCCGGGAGACCTTCCAGATGGCCGCGCTGGAGGCGATCAGGAAGACCGCCACGAGGGCCGTGCCCCAGTCGCCCAGGCCGGTGACGGCCTCGGCGAGCGCGCCCACCAGGGCCGCGGCCGGGAGCGTCAGGCCCCAGGCGACGAACATCCGGGTCGCCGTCGACCAGCGGACCACCCCGCCCTTGCGGCCCAGCCCGGCGCCCATCACGGCACCGGAGACCGAGTGCGTGGTGGAGAGGGAGAAGCCGAGGTGCGAGGAGGCCAGGATGACCGTGGCCGCGCTGGTCTGGGCGGCGAAGCCCTGCTGCGGCTGGAGGTCGGTCAGGCCCTTGCCCATGGTGCGGATGATCCGCCAGCCGCCGAGGTAGGTGCCGAGCGCGATGGCCAGGCCGGCGGAGAGGATGACCCAGGTGGGCGGGTCGGAGTCGGGGGCCACGACACCGCCGGCCACCAGGGCCAGGGTGATGATGCCCATCGTCTTCTGCGCGTCGTTGGTGCCGTGCGCGAGGGAGACCAGGCCGGCCGAGGCGATCTGGCCCGTGCGGTAGCCCTTCGCCGCGGCCTTGCCGTCGGCCTTCTTGCCGAGGGTGTAGGAGAGGCGGGTCGCGAGCATCGCCGCGACGCCCGCGACGATCGGCGCCGCGATCGCCGGGATCAGCACCTTGGTGACCAGCGCGTCACCGTGCACCGCGCCCGTGCCGGCCGACGCGATGGTGGCGCCGATCAGACCGCCCATCAGGGCGTGCGAGGAACTGGACGGCAGGCCCACCAGCCAGGTCAGCAGGTTCCAGAGGATCGCGCCGACCAGGGCGGCGAAGATGACCTCGGGACGGATGCCGGTCTCGTCGACGAGACCTTTGGAGATCGTGTTGGCGACCTCCACCGAGAGGAAAGCTCCCACAAGGTTGAGCGCGGCGGACATGGCCACCGCGACCTTGGGCTTGAGTGCACCGGTCGAGATGGTGGTGGCCATCGCGTTGGCGGTGTCGTGGAAACCGTTCGTGAAATCGAACGCGAGTGCGGTGACGACCACAATCGCGAGGATCAGCGAGAAGTTTTCCATTTACCCAGGCAATCGTTCGAAGTCATTGGCGCGTTGACCGTAAGCAATCTGGGTGAACGGAAGATGAACTGGGAAGGGCGTCAGGGTGTCTGTGTGAGGGGGTCGGGGCGCAGTCCCGTCGCGGCGCGGGGGCAGGGCTCAAGCGCCGTACGGTCACCCGTCCTTGGCGAGCCCGCGCGGCCGCGTCGCGGAGCCGTCAAAGAGATTCCGGTCACCCCACAGGCTGCCGCTGTCCGCGTACTGCCAGAAGGCCCCGTCGGCCGTCCGGCCGACGCCGTCCCGAGTCGACGCCCCGTGACGGGCGGTGCGCGGGGCGTGACCCACGTGACCGTCCGGGCCCGGTCGGGGCCCCGGTCGGGCCGCGGCGTCTGCACCCCTGTCGTAGGGGCCGTACGCGACGTCGAGCGCGGGCGGCAGGGTCCGGCCGTCGGCGCACCGGCCGCCGCCATCGTGTACGAAATACGCGGCCCGCTCCTCGCTCGGGCCCATGGCCCACAGGGCGAGGCGATACACGCCGGGGAACAGTCCGGCGGCGGCCTCCGGTGGCTCCTGGCAGGATCGCGGCATGGCTGAGGAGCGGCGCGAGCAGGGGGACGCCCGGGATCACCGGGACGGCGTACAGGACGTGGCGGAGCGGTGGGGGAGGCATGCCGTCCTCGAGGAGGCGCGGGCCTGGGAGGCGCTCGTGACGGCGGCCCGCCGCACCGTGACCGACGGGCTGGTCGTCGGCACCTCCGGCAACGTCTCCGTGCGCGTCGGCGACACCGTGCTGGTCACACCGTCGGGCGTGCCCTACGAGCGGCTCACCCCCGACGACGTCACGGGCGTCGACCTCGCCGGCCGGCAGGTGCTCGGCACCCTGCTCCCGACGAGCGAGCTGCCCATGCACCTCGCCGTCTACCGCACCACGGACGCCAGGGCGGTCGTCCACACCCACGCCGTGCACGCGACCGCCGTCTCGACCCTCGTCACCGAGCTTCCCCGCGTCCACTACATGGCGGGCGCGCTCGGCGGACCCGTCCGGGTCGCCGCCTATGCGACCTACGGCACCGAGGAGTTGGCCGAGAACATGCTCCGCGCCCTGGTCGACCGCAGCGGCTGCCTCCTCCAGAACCACGGCACCCTCACTCACGGCGCCACCCTCGACCAGGCCTACGACCGCACGGCCCAGCTGGAGTGGATGTGCCGCCTGTGGCTGACGGCCTCGTCCGTACCCGGCCTGAACCCGGCGCTCCTGACGGAGGAACAGGTCGCGGAGGCGGGCGAGCGACTGCGCGGGTACGGGCAGCGGGAGTGACCCGCCGTCCCCCGACCGGCTCCACCACTGGCCGGGAGGGAGGCGGGCCAGGACACTGGACGGGTGCGCACTGTCAAAGCGACGGCCGCCGCCGTCACCGCAGCCCTGGCCGCCGGCGTCGTCAGTGTCGCCGCAGGCCGGCTGGCCAGCGACGCCGCGTTGAAGGCGCCGCCCGGTCGGCCCCTGCCCACCGAACCCCGGCTCACCGTGCACGGCGCGGCCGCCGGCCGGATCACCCTCACCCGTGACCTGGCCGCGCTGCGCCCCGGCACCTACGGCCTCTCCGGCGACGGCTCCCACGCGGTCGTGGGTCCCGTCCTGCCCACCGCCCCGCACTCCGCCGACACCGTCGTACGCCGACTGGAGCGGGTCACCCATGGCAGCCTGAGCTCCGGCGACGCGGTCTGGCTGACCCCCAATCTCCACGTCGGCAACCCGAGCAGCGCCCTCGGTCTCGACCACGCCGACATCGACGTCCCCGGCGAGCTGGGCAACCTGCCCGCCTGGTTCGTGCCCGGCCCGCGCCGCACCTGGGTGATCGCCGTGCACGGCCTGGGCACCACCCGGGAGCACACCCTGAACGTCATGGGCTTCCTGCACCGCCGTCGCTTCCCCGTCCTGGCCCTCGCCTACCGCGGCGATCTCGGCGCGCCCCGCTCCCCGGACGGCCTGAACCACCTCGGCGAGACCGAGTGGCGCGACCTGGACGCGGCGATGCGGTACGCCGTGCGTTACGGCGCCGAACGCGTCGTCCTCCTGGGCTGGTCCACCGGCGCGACCATGGCCCTGCGGGCCGCCGCCGACTCGGGGCTGCGCGACCTCGTCTCCGGGCTGGTACTGGACTCCCCGGTCCTCGACTGGCGGACGACGGTGCGCGCCCTCGCCGCCGCCCGGCGCACCCCGGGCGCGCTGCTGCCGCTCGCCGTCCGTGCCGCCGAGGGCCGCACCGGGCTGCACACCGGCCCCGGCGGCCACGGGGACGCCGTCGCCGATCCGGACCGGCTGAGGGTCCCGACCCTCCTCCTGCACGGCCCCGACGACACGGTCGCCCCCTGGGGCGCCTCCCGCCGTCTCGCCGCCTTCCGTCCCGAGCTGGTCACCCTGCACACCGTCCCGCACGCCCCGCACGGCGCCATGTGGAACCCAGACCCCGCGGCCTACGAGGAGGCCCTGCGCCGCTTCCTCACCCCGCTGATGTGACCTCCTGACGCGACCTTCTGGCATGACCTCGTGACGTGGCCTCCTGATCCGACCCGCCGCCGGACCCGCCGCCGGTGCGCCCCGACAGGGCGGCCGGACCGGTGCCGCTGGTTCCGTTTAAGCCCGTACCACTGGCCTGAAGGCGCCTCTCCGCCCGTCACGGAACCCCGTGCCTTGGCCAGTCCCGTAGCCCGACGTGACATTCCGTTTGGGTTTTCGGACCGTCAACCGGAAGACTGCACTCGTGACGTCCCGTATCCCGCGCGACTCCAGGCTTCGACTCGTCCGCCCGCGACCCCTGGCCGCCGCCCCCTCAGCTGTGAACGAGCGGCGCCCGCGCCGCCCCGCACCCCGCCCGCCGGAGGGCACCCCGGCCCCCGCGGAGCTGGCCAGAATGGCGCGCTCCGGACTGGCCGCCGCGGCCCGTGTCGCCCGCTGGGCCGACAACGCCCTCGGCCCCGGCCGAGACGCCGCCACGACCGACGGCAAGGCCACCCTCTCCGACGCGACCGCCGAACGGGCCGCCAGTGATCTGGGCCTGACCACGGACCGGATCCGCGCCGACTGGGACACCGCCCGCCTCGCCGGCCTCGTCGAGGTGCACGGGGACAGCGCCCGCCCCGGCTGGCGGCTACGCGCATGGAACCGCGACGACAGCGCCGTCCTGCGCGGCTGGGTGGCCCTGTTCGACGCCTGGTCGCTTGCCTCTCCGGAACCCGGGGACCAGGAGCCCGGTGCCGTCGCCGAGGTCGTCTCGGCCATGCCCCAGGTGCTCTCCTTCCTCCAGCTCTCCGCCGGGCCCGTCCCCGTGGAGCAGCTCCTGGACCTGCTGCGCCAGCGGGTCACCGAACTGCGCACCGAGCGATGCGAGGTGCCCTACGGCGCCGGCTCGGAACCCGCGACCCCCCTCGCCCCGGTCCTCCTCTCCGCCGACGCCGACCCGGCGGAGCCCGCCCAGGACGCCGAGCTCGTCCCCCTTCTCGACTGGGCCCTGAACGCCCTCGCCGCCGTGGGCGCCCTCACCTACGGCGCCGGCCAGGCCACGCTCACGCCGCTGGGCAGCTGGGCGGTCTGGGTCAAGCTGGAGCAGATCTGCGTCGCCGCGCAGAGCCCCGCCGGCAACATCGAGCAGTCGGCCGAGGCGATGCTCCGCGGCTGCGCCCAGCTGCGCCCGAACGCGGCCCGCGCCGAGTACCGCGCCTGGCTCGCCGCCCGTACCGTCGGCAGCGCCGTCGCCGAGCTGCTGTTCGCCGCCCGCGGCGACGACGCCCTGCTGCGCGGCCTCGCCTTCGAGGCGCTGCGCGTCGTCGGCGCCCCCGCCGAGCCCGACGTCCGCGCGGTCGTCGACGAGCCGGCCCTGCGGCCGTACGCGCTGCTGTGGCTCGCCGAGCACGACGGCGTCGACCCGGAGGACGCCCACGAGGTGCTCACCCGGCAGGAGGCCACCTGGCTGTGGGTCGACACCGCCGCGGCCGTCGCCGACCACGGGGAGGCGCCGATGCTCGTACGCCACCTGGAGTCCGCGCTCCAGCCGACCGTCCCCGCCCTGCTGACCGAGGTGCGTGCCGTCGGACATCCGCGCACCGTGCAGGTGCTGGTGGCGCTCGCCGCCGCGCACCCCGACCCGGCGCTGGCCAAGGCCGTCCGCCGGGCCGCCTTCCAGGTGCACACCGGGGGCAGCTGAACGAGTTCGGCACGGGCTCCGCGCGGGCGACCCCCGAGGTTTTGGCGGGGCTCTCAGCCCTGTATCTCGGGTGCGTACGTGCCGAAGCTCCAGAGGTTGCCCTCGAGATCGCGGGCCATGTAGTCCCGGGAGCCGTAGTCCTGGTCCGTCGGGGGCATCAGGATCTCCGCGCCGTGCTCCACGGCCCGCCGGTGGTGTGCGTCGACGTCGTCCACCACGACGTACACCCCGGTCGGGCCCGCGTCCTTCATCGCCGTGTCGAAGACCCCGCCGCGCCCCTTGGAGCCGAGCATCACCGCGCCGTTGCCCTGCACCAGCTCGGCGTGCACGACCGAGCCGTCCTCGCCCTCGTAGACGGACAGCTCCGTGAACCCCAGGGCCTCCGTGAGCTGCCGGATCGCCGCCTTCGCGTCGCTGTACAGCACCGACGGATAGATGCTGGGCCGCCCGCTGTTCGTGCCTGCCATGCCGATCACTCCCTTGTGATCAATGCCGGATTCGTCACCCGCTGCTCAGTCTGGCACCCGCCACCGACAACGCCCCCGGGAGCAGGATCCGGCGGGACGGCGCGAAGATCGAACACCTGGACCCAGAAAAAATGCTTGCACGATCCCGTTAGACTGGCCCTCATGGCCATTCTCCTCGCGCATTAGACGGCGGGAACGTCCTCGGCCGTCCATCCTGCCAACGACCCCCGCACTGGAGTCTGTCCGTGATCTCCGCCTCCGGCATCGAGCTGCGCGCCGGTGCCCGCATCCTCATCGAGAACGCCTCCTTCCGTGTGGCCAAGGGCGACCGCATCGGCCTGGTCGGGCGCAACGGCGCCGGCAAGACCACGCTGACCAAGGTCCTGGCGGGCGAGGGCATCCCGGCCGCCGGCCAGGTCACCCGCTCCGGCGAGGTCGGCTACCTTCCGCAGGACCCCCGCACCGGCGACCTCGACGTCCTCGCCCGCGACCGCATCCTCTCCGCGCGCGGCCTGGACGTCCTGATCCGCAAGATGCGCGAGAACGAACAGCGGATCGCGAACGGCTCGGGCGCCACCCGCGACAAGGCGATGCGCCAGTACGAGCGCCAGGAGACGGAGTTCCTCACCAAGGGGGGCTACTCCGCCGAGGCCGAGGCGTCCACCATCGCCGCCGCGCTCAACCTGCCCGACCGGGTGCTCGGCCAGCCCCTGCACACGCTCTCCGGCGGTCAGCGGCGCCGGGTCGAGCTGGCCCGCATCCTGTTCTCCGACGCGGACACGCTGCTCCTCGACGAGCCGACGAACCACCTCGACGCCGACTCGATCGTCTGGCTGCGCGACTACCTCAAGACCTACCGCGGCGGCTTCATCGTCATCAGCCACGACGTCGACCTGGTCGAGACGGTCGTCAACAAGGTCTTCTACCTGGACGCCAACCGCTCCCAGATCGACGTCTACAACATGGGCTGGCGGCTCTACCAGCAGCAGCGCGAGTCCGACGAGAAGCGCCGCAAGCGGGAGCGCCAGAACGCCGAGAAGAAGGCCGCCGCGCTGCATTCGCAGGCCGACAAGATGCGCGCCAAGGCCACCAAGACGGTCGCCGCGCAGAACATGGCCCGCCGCGCCGACAAGCTGCTCTCCGGCCTGGAGGCGGTCCGTCAGTCCGACAAGGTCGCCAAGCTCCGCTTCCCCGAGCCCGCGCCCTGCGGCAAGACGCCCCTGATGGCCGAGGGCCTGTCGAAGTCCTACGGCTCGCTGGAGATCTTCACCGACGTCGACCTGGCCATCGACAAGGGCTCCCGGGTCGTCATCCTCGGTCTGAACGGCGCGGGCAAGACGACCCTGCTGCGGCTGCTCGGCGGGGCGGAGCGGCCCGACACCGGCGAGGTCGTCGCGGGCCACGGCCTCAAGCTCGGCTACTACGCGCAGGAGCACGAGACCCTCGACCCGGAGCGCACGGTCCTGGAGAACATGCGGTCCGCCGCCCCCGACCTGGACCTGGTCGAGGTGCGCAAGACGCTCGGCTCGTTCCTGTTCTCCGGCGACGACGTCGACAAGCCCGCCGGCGTGCTCTCCGGCGGCGAGAAGACCCGGCTGGCCCTCGCCACCCTCGTGGTCTCCTCGGCCAACGTGCTGCTGCTCGACGAGCCCACCAACAACCTCGACCCGGCCAGCCGTCAGGAGATCCTCGGCGCGCTGCGCACCTACAAGGGCGCGGTCGTCCTCGTCACCCACGACGAGGGCGCCGTGGAGGCGCTCCAGCCCGAGCGGATCATCCTGCTGCCCGACGGCGTCGAGGACCTGTGGGGCGCCGACTACGCGGACCTGGTCGCACTGGCCTGATCGGGAACGGGCTCCACAGCGTGAGCCACGGCATGGTCCACGACGTGATCCAAGACGTGATCCAAGACGTGATCCACGATGTTGGATCATTCGTCTGGATCATTCGGCCCACCGGTGATCCATCATCTGTGTGAGATCTCCTCGTATCGAGGTGTGTCCTACAT
Source organism: Streptomyces sp. NPDC102259 (assembly GCF_044766465.1). Classification (NCBI taxonomy): domain Bacteria; kingdom Bacillati; phylum Actinomycetota; class Actinomycetes; order Kitasatosporales; family Streptomycetaceae; genus Streptomyces; species Streptomyces sp. NPDC102259. Next base: position 240,565 of record NZ_JBIWMA010000011.1, read on the forward strand.
CGATTTTCCGGCCGATCCCTTTGTCGACAAGGGGTCGGCCGTCGCGCGTCTCTGACCTGCCACTTCGCTCACCAACCCGTTCGGCCCCACGAACACCACCGGGTGGAATCGCATATTCCACTTGTGGGGACGCGCTCCTGTCGTCAAAACCCTGTCGCACGGACCTTGCCGAATGGGTGGCCATCGCGCGCCGGAGGGGTGATCATGAGGATGACCAGAGCGCACTTCCCACGAGGAGGCACGGGTGGCCGAGACTCTGAAGAAGGGCAGCCGGGTAACCGGCGCCGCGCGCGACAAGCTCGCGGCAGACCTGAAGAAGAAGTACGACTCCGGTGCGAGCATTCGGGCGCTGGCCGAGGAAACCGGTCGCTCGTATGGCTTCGTCCACCGGATGCTCAGCGAGTCGGGCGTCACGCTGCGTGGGCGTGGCGGGGCGACCCGAGGCAAGAAGGCCGCCTCGTCCTGACCCGGTGCGGCCCACCGGTTTCGACGGTGACGGTGGCCACCCGGTCGATTGTCCGATCGGCCGGGTGGTTACTGTGCAGTCACTTAGCTGACCGCTAGCTGACCGCACTCATCGGAGGCGCCTCATGGCCACGCCCGACCAGGAACTCGTTCCCCTGCTCGACAAGGACGGCGTACGGCTCACCGTCGACGACGCGCTCGCCACGGTGACGCTGGCCAACCCGGCCAAGCGCAATGCGCAGAGCCCCGCCATGTGGCGGACGCTCGCCGAGGCCGGGCGGCTGGTGCCGGGCTCCGTCCGCGTGGTCGTGCTGCGCGGCGAAGGCAAGTCCTTCTCCGCGGGGCTCGACCGGCAGATGTTCACGCCCGAGGGGATCGAGGGCGAGCCGTCCTTCATCGATCTCGCGCGCAGTGGCGACGCCGAACTCGACGCCGCCATCGCCGGGTTCCAGGAGGGCTTCACCTGGTGGCGACGCAACGACCTCGTGTCCATCGCCGCCGTCCAGGGCCACGCCATCGGCGCGGGCTTCCAGTTGGCTCTCGCCTGTGACCTGCGCGTCGTCGCCGACGACGTGCAGTTCGCCATGCGGGAGACCAGCCTCGGCCTCGTACCGGACCTGACGGGCACGCATCCCCTCGTCTCCCTGGTCGGCTACGGCCGCGCGGCCGAGATCTGCCTGACCGGCCGGTTCGTGCACGCCGAGGAGGCGGTGAGCTCCGGGCTCGCCAACCTCGCGGTCCCCGTGCAGGACCTCGACACCGCGACGCGTGAGCTGGCCGCGGCGATCCTGGCCGCGCCCCGGGAAGCCGTCATCGAGACCAAGGCGCTGCTGCGCGGCGCCGGAGACCGGACGTACGACGAGCAGCGCGCCGCCGAGCGCGCCGCCCAGGGCCGCCGGCTGCGTGAGCTGGCCGGCATCGGGGAATGAGCCGCGTCCTCGCGGGCCGAGGTCACTCCACCGCCGTGACCAGAACGGCCACCGTCGGGTGATCCCGTAGCGCCTCCGACACCACCCCGCGCACCCCCCTGGCCACCTCCAGGGCCCGATGGTTCGCACTCACCGCGATCTCCACGCGTGCGTGTCGGTGCGGCAGGGCGGTCGTGTGCTGTCGTTCCTCGATGTGTACCGCCCTGCCGACGACGTCGGTCAATCGGGTCACCCCGGGCACGGACAGAGCGGCGAGGGTCGCGCGTGCCTCGTCGCCGTGCTGTGCCGTCCCGACGTGCGCCGGCTCCGGAACAGGCGGTACCGCCTCCGGTTCCGGTTCCTCGTCCAGCAGGGCCGTCACCCGCAGGTCCACCTCCGACACCACCAGGCCGAGACGGTCCGTCGCGGCCGCCGCCAGCACCGTGCGCAGGCGGGACGCCGTGGTCGGCAGCGGTTCGGACGCAGACGCGGCGATGTCCGCCGTCACCCGCAGCGGCCCGGGTGGCAGGGCGCTCGGCGGAGCCGGCACGGCGGGCTCGTACACCCCGTCGGGGTCGGCCGGCGCGATCCGCAGCGCGCCCACGCGCACGCCCGCCACACCCCGCACCGCCCGCCGCAGCACCGCCTCGGCCGCCGCCTCCGTGATCCACGTGCCGTCCCGCGGCCCGCCCAGCGGGAGCAGCCTGCCCAGGCCCAGCTGATGCCGTACCGCGCTCGTCCATCCGTCCGCCGTCATTACTCCAGCCTGCCGCATCCCTGGCGCGCTGTCGGGCAACCGCGCTTACCGTGGTGGAGGGGACGAGAACGAACCGGACGTAAGGACGTACGGCGATGACCGAGGCAGCGGAGCAGCACCGGACGCAGACTCCCGAAAGCGGTACCGATCCGCTGGGCACCCGCAAGACGACCAGGCGCGGCGGCGGGGATCCGGCGACCCGAGGGCGGACCACCATCGCCGACGGGGTCGTCGAGAAGATCGCGGGCCTCGCGGCACGGGACGTCCTGGGCGTTCACGCGATGGGCAGCGGGCTCAGCCGTACCTTCGGCGCCGTGCGCGACCGGGTGCCCGGCGGCTCGAAGTCGGTGACCCGAGGTGTGAAGGCCGAGGTCGGCGAGGTGCAGACCGCGCTCGACCTGGAGATCGTCGTCGACTACGGCGTGGCCATCGCCGATGTAGCGCAGGCCGTGCGGGAGAACGTGATCGCCGCCGTGGAGCGGATGACCGGACTGGAGGTCGTCGAGGTCAACATCGCGGTGAGCGACGTCAAGCTGCCCGACGAAGAGGACGAGGAGCCGGAGCCCCGGATCCAGTGACACACAGACGGCCGGGTGACCGGACCGCCGAGGGGAGAGCACCTTGAGCATGGCCGTGGTCGGCTTGATCGCCGGTATGGCGCTGGGCTTCGCCGGGTACTTCGGCGGGTTCGGGGCCTTCCTCCTGGTGGCGGCACTGGGCGCCGTCGGGTTCGTCGTCGGCCGGTTCCTGCAGGGAGACCTGGAACTCGGCGACTTCTTCCGTACCCGCGACGACCGGCGCCGGTGACCTCCGTGGACGAGGGCGGCGCCGCCGTCGGCGGGCGCCCGTCCGTCGTGCCCCCGGGCGCCCGCGGCGCGACCCGCATCGCCGACCGGGTCGTGGTGAAGATCGCCGCCCGGGCCGCGCGCGAGGCGGTCGGCCCGCTGCCGCCCGACGCCGCCGGCCCGCACGCCACGGTCGTCGTCCACCACGAGACCGCGCACGTCCGGGTCCATCTCGAACTCGACTATCCGACCGATATCGGCGGACGCTGTCACCGGGTGCGTCGACATGTCACCGAGCGGGTAGGCGCGTTGGTGGGAATGGAGGTCCCGGAGGTCGCCGTCCAGGTGGAACGGCTGCACCTGACAGCGGCCCCCGGCGTGGCGCACGGGAGGACGCGATGAGCGAGCCCGGAGGCTTGCAGGGCAGCACACTGCCCGTTCTGGAGAAACCCACGGGGGACGACGGCCCCGGTGAGGAGGCCCGCCCCGGCGCGGCGGGCCCCTCCGAGCACCGCTTCTGGTCGGCGCGCCGTCTGCCGGCCGGTGTCGTCGCGGCGCTGCTGCTGGTCGTCGCGGCAGCCTTCCTCTACGACGTGGTCGCCGTACGCGCCCACCGCTCGGCCCTGGCCTGGCGGAGCGGACTCGCCCGGCAGCTCGCCGAGCGCCCCCTCGACGACATCTGGGTGCTGGTCGGCGCCGGGGTCGCGGCGGCCCTCGGCCTGTGGCTGATCATTCTGGCCGTGACCCCGGGCCTCAGGGGCGTCCTGCCGATGCGCCGCACCCACCCGGACGTACGGGCGGGCCTCCACCGGGACGCGGCCGCACTGGTGCTGCGCGACCGGGCCATGGAGGTCGCCGGTGTGCAGTCGGCACGGGTACGCACGGGCCGCCGCAAGGCCGACGTCCGCGCGCTCTCCCACTTCCGCGACCTGGACGATGTGCGCGCCGACCTGGACGCCGTCCTCACCGACGCGATCCGTGGCCTGGGCCTGGTCCGGCCGCTCGCCCTGTCGGTGCGTGTGCGGCGACCCGGGAAGAAGGGGTGAGGACGATGCTCGGTACCGTCAACCGTGTGCTTCTCGGCGTCGTCGGACTGGTGCTGCTCGCCGTCGGCGGCGCGGTCCTGGCCGTGGGCCTGGGCGCCTCCGCACCCTCCTGGTGGCTTCACGCCGGCCCGCACGACGTCCTTCTCACCACCGCCGAACGCACCCGCTGGCGTGGCGGGACCTGGTGGTGGCCGGCGGTGATCGCCGTCCTCGCGCTGCTCGTCCTGCTGACCCTGTGGTGGCTGGCGGCGGTCCTGCGCCGCCGCCGGCTCGGCGAGCTCCTCGTCGACACGGGCGACGGCGCGGGCGCGCTGCTGCGGGGCCGCGCCCTGGAGGGCGTGCTCGCCGGCGAGGCGGAGCGGCTGGACGGCGTCGCCCACGCCCATGTGGCGCTGAAGGGCAGGAGGGAGGCGCCCGAGGCGCGGGTCCGCCTGGCGTTGGAGCCCCACGTGGACCCGGCGACGGCGCTGGACCAGCTGACGGCGCAGGCCCTGACCCACGCGCGGGATTCGGCGGCGCTCGCGGCACTGCCCGCGGAGGTGCGGATGAAGGGCGTCAAACACAAGGCCGAAAGGGTCGGTTGACGTCGCCGGGAGGGCGGGGGCGGTGACGGTCCACGGCTGTGCCGCGCGGCCGTGACCGGTCCCCGCGCCCGGCGCCGGACCCGTCAGAACCCGTGCCGCATCCCGCCGTCGACCGGCACCATGAGGCCCGTCAGATAGGAGGCCGCCGGCGACAGCAGGAACGCGGCCGTCCGGCCGAACTCCGCCGGAGCCCCGTACCGCCGCAACGGAATCCGGGACTCGTTCGCGGCCCGGGTGGCCTCGGGGTCCGCCGACAGCCCGTCCAGCTCCCGCACCCGGTCGGTGTCGATACGAGCGGGCAGCAGGCCCACGACCCGGATGCCCCGGGGCCCCAGTTCGTCGGAGAGCGACTTCGCGAACCCGGCCAGTCCCGGCCGCAGGCCGTTGGAGATGGTCAGCCCCGGAATCGGCTCGTGCACCGACCCCGACAGCACGAACCCGATGACCCCGCCCGCCTCCAGCTCGGCGGCGGCCGCCCGCGCCAGCCGGACCGCGCCCAGGAACACCGACTCGAACGCGGCCTGCCACTGCTCGTCCGTGTTGTCCGCGACGAACCCGGGCGGCGGACCGCCCACGCTCACCAGCACCCCGTCGAACCCGCCGAAGGCATCGCGCGCCGCCGCGATCAGCCGCGCGGCGGCCTCGGGATCGGCGTTGTCCACGGCGACGCCGACGGCGTTCGGTCCCAGCTCGGCCGCGGCGTCGGCGACGCGCTCCTCGTCCCGTCCGGTGAGCACCACCTTCGCGCCGTCCGCGACCAGCTCGCGCGCGGCGGCGTTACCGAGGCCGCGCGTCGCTCCGGTGACCACGTACACCCGGTCCTTCAGTCCAAGATCCATGGCCCCTATCCTGCCTCCTCGGCGCCGTACAGGGCGAGGGCCGTGTTCACCAGGCCGATGTGACTGAAGGCCTGCGGGAAGTTGCCGAGGTGCCGGCCGGTCGTCGGGTCGTACTCCTCGGCCAGCAGCCCCACGTCGTTGGCCAGGCCCACGAGCCGTTCGAACAGCTCCCGTGCCTCCTGCGTGCGGCCCGTCATGTGCAGCGCGTCCGCGAGCCAGAACGAGCAGGCCAGGAAGGTGCCCTCGTCGCCCGGCAGGCCGTCGACGGTCGCGCCGTCCGTGCTGTAGCGGCGCAGCAGACCGCCGTGCCCGAGCTCCGCGCGGACCGCGTCGACGGTCCCGACCACGCGCGGGTCGTCCGGCGGCAGGAAGCCGACGCGCGGGATGAGCAGCAGGGAGGCGTCCAGGTCGCGCGAGCCGTAGTACTGGGTGAACGTGCCCCGCTCCGGGTCGTAGCCCCGCTCGCACACCTCCTGGTGCACCTCGTCGCGCAGCGCCCGCCAGCCCGCCAGGTCGCCGCTCAGGCCGGGGTACTCCTCCAGCGCGCGGACGGCCCGGTCGGCGGCCACCCACACCATCACCTTGGAGTGCACGAACTGGTGCCGGCCACCGCGCACCTCCCACAGTCCCTCGTCCGGCTGCCGCCAGTTCTCGCAGAGCCACTTCATCAGCGCGCACTGCAACGACCACATGTGCGGCCGGGGCGACATGCCCGCGGTCCGGGCCAGCGACAGCGAGTCCATGACCTCGCCGTAGACGTCCAGCTGGAGCTGGTCCACGGCGCCGTTGCCGATGCGTACCGGCTTGGAGTCCGCGTAGCCGGACAGCCAGGGCAGCTCGCACTCGGGCAGCCGTCGCTCGCCCGCCAGCCCGTACATGATCTGGAGGTCCGCCGGATCGCCCGCGACGGCGCGCAGCAGCCAGTTGCGCCAGGCCTCGGCCTCGTCCTGGTAGCCGGCCGCCAGGAGGGCGCCGAGGGTGAGGGTGGAGTCGCGCAGCCAGCAGTAGCGGTAGTCCCAGTTGCGGACCCCGCCCATCTCCTCGGGCAGGGAGGTGGTGAGCGCGGCGGCGATACCGCCGGTGGGGACGTACGTGAGGGCCTTGAGGGTGATCAGGGAGCGGACCACGGCGTCCCGGTGGGGCCCGTCGTAGCGGCAGCGGGCGGCCCACGCCTGCCAGTCGTCGACGCTGACCCGCAGCGCCTCCCACGGGTCGACGAGCGGCGGGCGCGACTCGTGCGAGGGATGCCAGGTCAGGACGAAGGCCACCGAGTCGCCCTCGGCGACGGTGAACTCCGAGAAGGTGGTGAAGTCCTCGCCCCAGGTGCGCACCTCCGGCTCGCTGCGGAACCAGACCGCGTCGGGGCCGCCGATCGCCACCCGATGGCCGTCGACCCGGCGCATCCACGGGATGATCCAGCCGTAGTCGAAGCGCAGCCGCAGCGTGCTGCCCACGGTGACCCGGCCGCGGAGCCCCTCGACGATGCGTACGACGTCGGGGGCCTGGTCCCGTTGGGGCATCAGGTCGGTGACCCGGATCGCGCCCTCGTCGGTCTCCCACTCGGTGTCCAGGACGAGGGTGTCGGGCCGGTAGGCGCGCCGCGTGCAGGAACCTTGCACGCCCTGGGGGGCGATGCGCCAGTGGCCGTTCTCCTCGCCGCCGAGGAGGCGGGCGAAGCAGGCTCCGGAGTCGAAGCGGGGTAGGCAGAGCCAGTCGATCGAACCGTTCCTGCCGACCAGGGCGGCGGTCTGTTCGTCGCCGATGAGCGCGTAGTCCTCGATGCGGGGGTGCACGCAGTCCGGGTTCCCGGCGGGCCCCGGGGGCAATCAGGGCTGCGGCCGGGCGGGTGACGGCGGAACCGCCCGGGCGCCCGGATCCGATCAGAAGCTCTTCTCCGACGACCCCGGGATCGGCTTCTCGACCCGGCGCACCCGGTACGCAACGACGGTGTCCGTGTCTAGGGCTACGTCCGCGTCCACCTCGATGTCCGCGTTCGTCAGACCGTCGCCGGCTCGGCCTGTTCCGCCTCTCGCACGGCGGCCTGAGCGCGGTCGCGGGTCTCGCGGCGGACCAGGATCACCCAGCCGACGGGGACGCCCACGGAGAACAGCCACCACTGGATGGCGTACGCGTAGTTCAGGGCCGCGTCCTCGCTGCCGGGCCGCCCGACCAGCTCCGGACTGTCGCCCTTCGGCTCGGGCGCCGTCTGCGCGATGTAGCCGCCGAGCACCCGCGCGCCGAGCCGCCGGGCCTCCTGCTCGCTGTTGATCAGCATGACCTGTCGGTCCGGCAGTCCCTTGAGGTCCTTGATGCCGCTCGCCGCGGTCGTCTCGTCGGGCATCAGCCGCCCGGTGACGGTGATCCGGCCGGCGGGCGGCGCGGGGACCTTGGGGAACGAGGTCTGGCTGGGGGCGTCCGCGGGGATCCAGCCCCGGTCGACCAGCAGCACCTTGCCGTCCGCCAGGACGAACGGGGTGAGGACGTGGAAGCCGACCGTCTCGTCGGCGTTGACCCGGCGCCTGACGACCACCTCGTGCTCGGTGTCGAAGGTGCCGGTGGCGGTGACGCTGCGGTACCGCTCGCCGCGGGTGACGGCGTGCCCCGGGGTGGTCAGCTGCTCCACGGGCACCGCGTCGGCGGTCAACGCGTCGGAGACCAACTGGTTGCGCGCGGTGCGCTCGTCGTAGCGATGCATCTGCCAGAAGCCCAGCCTGATCATCGTGGGGATGAGGAGGAGGGAGACCAGCGTGAGGATCACCCACTGCCGGGACAACAGGAAGCGGTACACCCCACGACCGTACAACTCGGTCGTGGGGCGCATTCGGCCGGGTACCGGAAGGGGTTCTTCCGGTGTCGGACCCCGGGAGGCCGTCGGGTGGGCTCACACCTTGTCGACGATGCCCGCCCTGCCCTCCGCGCGGGCGCAGTGCGCGCCGCAGTACCAGTGACCCTCCACCTCGACGCCCTGGCCGATGATCTGCACCCGGCAGTGCTCGCAGATGGGGGCCATGCGATGGATCGCACAGGAGAAGCAGTCGAAGACGTGGATCGCGCCCTGCGCGTGCACTTCGAAGGTCATTCCGTAGTCATTGCCGCAAACTTCGCATCTCGCCATGGGCCACAGGGTGAGCCGTCGTCCCCGCGCGGGCGAGCGGACGGCGGGCGAGTCGCGCGGCAATCACCCGTACGCACCGGTCACTCGTCGGCGGGCTCCACATCTCGCAGGAGTTGCCCGAAGGCGGCCTCGTCGACGACGGGCGTCCCGAACTGCCGCGCCTTCACCACCTTTGAGGTGCCCGAGTCGGGGTCGTTGGTGACCAGCAGGCTGGTCAGCCGGGACAGGCTCGTGGCGACGTGCAGCCCCGCCTCGGCGGCACGGTCCTCCAGCAGCTCCCGCTCGATCGACGTGTCGCCCGAGAAGGCGACCCGCATGCCCTGCTTGAGACTTTTGCCGTCTTCGTACCGGCCGGGGTTGGGATGGGGGCATGCGGGCCTTTTACGGGACGGTCGCCAACTGCCGGGCCGATAGCTGCCGTAGCCACTGCCCGGACCGCTCGCCTGCCTGCCGATCGCGGGCGCGGGCCGGTCGGCCCACTCGGTCAGCGGCCTGCACTCGAGCAGCGGCAGCCGGACACCGCCCGCCGCCGCGGCCCGCAGACTCGGCCGGAAGGCCTCGGCGAGCACGCGCGCGTCGTCCAGGGCGTGGTGCGCCCGCTGCTGCACCACGCCGAAGTGGGCCGCCAGCGACTCCAGCTTGTGGTTGGGCAGCGGCAGGCCGAGCTCCTTGGAGAGCGCGATGGTGCACAGCCGCTGCCGCACCGGCGCCTCGCGCTCCGCGCGCGCGTACTCCCGCGCGATCATCTGCCAGTCGAAGACCGCGTTGTGCGCGACGAGCACCCGCCCGTCGAGCCGGGCGGCGAACTCCGCGGCCACCTCCTGGAAGAGGGGCGCGCCCTCGAGCACGTCGCTCGTCAGACCGTGGATCCACACCGGGCCCGGGTCGCGCTCCGGGTTCACCAGCGTGTACCAGTGGTCCTCCACCTCGCCGCGCGCGTCCAGCCGGTAGACGGCGGCGGAGATGATCCGGTCGTCCCGGGCCAGGCCGGTGGTCTCCACGTCAACGACCGCGTACCCCTGGGGATACGCGGTCGGCCACTCCGTGGGGGAGGACGCTGTCGTCGTGTGGTCTTCGAGCATGGTCACTGAGGATACGGGCCCCCACTGACACCTCGCCGCACCCGCCCCGAAGAGGGGGCGTGCGAAGCCCTTCGGACCGTACGGGAGTTCGCGGGGCGCACGCGCGCGCGCCTACGGCCGTCGGCTGATGCCCGGCCAACTCCGCTCCACCGGGCGCTGGTTCACACTTCGGTCCGCGCCGGTCCGCGCCGGTCCGCGCCGGTTCACTCCGGTCCATGCCGGTCCACGCCGATCCGTCCCGGTCCGCCGGGCCCGGTCCCGTGTCCGCTCCCGCGACGACGAGCGTCGGTGCGGGGCAGGCGCCTCCCGGGGTGCCATCCTCCGTCCTGTGACGGAACCCACCCATGCCGAGGCCCACGGAGGCTCGCTCGGATCGCGGCTCAACTGGCTGCGCGCCGCGGTCCTCGGCGCCAACGACGGCATCGTCTCCACCGCCGGCCTCGTCGTCGGCGTGGCCGGTGCGACGGACGACCGCTCGGCCCTGCTGACGGCCGGCCTCGCCGGTCTGCTCGCCGGGTCGATGTCCATGGCGGCGGGGGAGTACGTCTCCGTGTCGACCCAACGGGACTCCGAGAAGGCCGCCCTCGCGCTCGAGCGGCGGGAACTGCGCGAGCAGCCGGAGGCCGAGCTGGCGGAGCTGACCGAGCTGCTGGCGGAACGCGGGCTGTCCGCGGAGGTGGCCCACGAGGCCGCCGTCCAGCTCACCGAGCGGGACGCCCTGAAGGCCCACGCGCGCGTGGAGCTCGGCATCGACCCCGACGACCTCACCAACCCCTGGCACGCGGCCTGGGCCAGCTTCCTCGCCTTCACGGCCGGCGCCCTGCTCCCCCTGCTCGCCATCGTGCTGCCCCCGGCGGACTGGCGCCTGTCGGTGACCGTCGCCTCGGTCCTGGCGGCCCTGGCCGGCACCGGATGGAGCAGCGCCCGCCTGGGAGCGGCGGCGCCGGGACGCGCGGTACTGCGCAACGTGGCGGGCGGGGCGCTGGCGATGGGGGTGACGTATCTCCTCGGATCGTTGCTGGGGGCGGCGGGGGTGTGAGCTCGGCGCCGGTTGGTGGAGATCGCCAACAAGCAAGCGCGTACCGTCGGTAATACTTGTGGGTAACAACGTCTAGCCGCAGCCCATCAGCCGTTCTACGGTGCCCACATGCCGAACCTGCCCGATGTCGTGCTGTGGTCGATACCCGCCTTCGTGCTGCTCACCGTGGTCGAGGTGATCAGCGTCCGGCTTCATCCCGACGAGGACGAGGCCGGATACGAGACGAAGGACGCCGCGACGAGCGTCGGCATGGGGCTCGGGAGTCTCGTGTTCGACTTCGTCTGGAAGATCCCGATCGTGGCGATCTACACGGCGATCTACGAGCTGACCCCGCTCCGGGTACCGGTCCTGTGGTGGACGCTCCCGCTGATGCTGCTCGCGCAGGACTTCTTCTACTACTGGTCCCACCGCGGCCACCACGTCATCCGCGTGCTGTGGGCCTGTCACGTCGTCCACCACTCCAGCGAGAAGTTCAACCTCACCACCGCCCTGCGCCAGCCCTGGACCACCCTGACCGTCTGGCCGTTCTACGTCCCGCTCATCGCCCTCGGCGTTCACCCGGCTGCGCTCGCGTTCTGCTCCTCGGTCAACCTCGTCTACCAGTTCTGGATCCACACCGAGCGGATCGACAGGATGCCCCGGTGGTTCGAGTTCGTGTTCAACACGCCCTCCCACCACCGCGTCCACCACGCCTCCCAGGGTGGCTACCTGGACCGCAACTTCGGCGGCATCCTCATCGTCTGGGACCGGCTCTTCGGGTCCTTCGTGCCCGAGGTCGACCGGCCCGTCTACGGGTTGACCAAGAACATCAACACGTTCAACCCGATCAAGGTGGCCACGCACGAGTACCTCGCGATCGCCAAGGACGTGAAGGCGGCACGCGGTTGGCGCGAGCGGACGGGACGCGTGTTCCGCGGGCCGGGCTGGCAACCCGCGTCCGCTCCGGCACCCTCGACCACCGCCACCGCCACCGCCACCGCCACCGCCACCGCCACCGCCACCGCCACCGCCACCGCCACCGGCAATGCCACCGCGGTCGAGAAGACCCCGGCCGCGTGACCCGCTCCCGGGTCCTCCTCGCTCTGTTCGCCCTCGCCGCGGCCGTCGACCTGCTCAGCCTCGCGGTCGGCTCCGACGCCGGGCACACGGTGGCCAAGCCCCTCCTGATGCCCCTCCTCGCCGCCTGGGCGGCCCTGCGCGGCGCGCCCCGGCTCCTGGTCGCCGCCCTTCTGTGCGGCTGGGGCGGCGACACCCTGCTGCTGTTCGACGCCGACCCCGCCTTCCTTGCCGGCATGGCGTCCTTCGCCGCCGGTCACCTCTGCTACCTGGCGCTGTTCGCCCGCGTCGGCCGGCCCCACGCGCGCGGCGCCCTTCTCGCCCCCTGCTACGCCGCCGCCCTGATCGCCACCGTCGTCCTGCTGTGGCCGGACCTCCCCGCGGACCTGCGCCTCCCGGTCGCCGTCTACAGCACCCTGCTCACGGCCATGGCGTACTCCGCGACCACCCGGCTCGGCCCGGTCGCCGGTGCCGGCGGAGCGCTGTTCCTGCTCTCCGACACCCTCATAGCCACCGGCGTCGCCGACTGGCCCCAGCTCCCGCGACCCGACCTGTGGATCATGCTCACCTATATCGCCGCACAGGTCCTGCTGGTCCTCGGCGCGACACGTCGCAGCCGTCCGACGGTCGACCCGCGGCCGTTGATTCTCAACTCCTGAGCTCAACCATTGATTCTCAACCGTTGATCCTCAAGGCCCTGATCAGGCCCTGATCCTCAAGTCCTGATCATCAACCCTTGATCGGCAGCGGCAACGTCGTCAACAGCCCCGACACCGCGACCACCACCCCCAGCGCGACGATCTCCACGCGCGCGGGGGAGCAGGCGGCCAGCGGGTCGGGGGCCCGGCGCAACCGTGTCCGCGCCCACAGGGCGAGCAGGGCGACCGCGCCCACGACAAGCACCTTGGCGAGCAGCACGCGCCCGTACGCCGTCGTCGTCAGCTGGTCGAGCACCCTCTCCGAAGGCATCCGGCGCAGCGAACTGCACAGCCCGGTCGCGGTGATCCCGGCGAACAGGACGGCCGCCACGCGCGCGTAGAGCCCGAGCAGCGCGGCGCCCGCCTCGGTGTCGTCCCATCGCCGCAGGGTGCGGAGCACGTTCAGCAGTCCGCCCGCCCACAGCGCCGAGCACGTCAGATGCACCACCGTCAGCCCGGACCCGATCATCGGCATGGACTCGGTGGGCGGGTGCGCGCGCAGCGCCTCCGCCAGGACCACCGCCGCGAGCGGCCATGCCTGACGGTTCGGTCGGCGGGTGAGCGCGCACAGTCCCGCCACGGCGAACGCGATCGCCTCCAGCAGCGAGAGAACGCCGCTCCGCGAGCCATGGCCGTGCGGCGCCAGCTCACCGACGGTCGCCGCGGCCGCGAACCCCACGACCGCCGCGTAGGGCGCCCAGCTGACCGGTCGGCCGGGCGGGGCGTCGGGCACCCCTCGGGCGAGACCGGCCGCGAACACCTCGCCCACCTGCACGCACAGCGCCGCGAACAGCAGCGTCCGCAGCAGTGCGACCACGCCGGAGTCCGCGGTCGCGGCCGTCCCGGTGCCGTGCGCGGCGACGGAGGGCCCGAGCAGCGGGATCAGGGCCGCGAGCCCCACCAGGACGAGCAGCGTCACCGCCCGGCCGGGGCCGGGGGCGGTACGGCGTATGGACTCGGTTGCGTCGGTCGGTCGTATGAGAGCCATGCCAGGATCTTCACCATTCCCGGCAAAACAGGGCAACTCATCGTGAACCGACCGGGGGTGTGGGACCGGTGCGGGATCGGGGTCGTCTGGGGGCTCAGAGCCAGCGCGCCGGATCGGCTCCCCAGGGCCCCGGCGGCCGCGCCCAGTCGCCCGGCCCGCCGTCGAACGACACCGGCGGAAGGGCGTGGCGCAGTCGCCCGAGCGGGCTGTCGGTCTCCGCGAGCCAAGGGCCGGGGCCGGCGCTCCCACCCCCGCTGACCTCCCGGTCCTGCCCCTTGGTCATCCCTTTGCCCTCCCCTTCGTCCATCCGGACGCCCTCGCTCGCCCAGGCTCCGTCGGTGAGCCACGCCGCGGTCCGGGCCAGCGCCAGCCGTACGAACCGGCTGCCGCCGTCGTGCGACTGCTCGGTCAGCGCCCGCAGCACGGCCGCCGCCAGCAGATAGCCGGTGCCGTGGTCGAGGGCCTGGGCGGGCAGGGCGCCCGGCCGCTCGGCGGAGCCCTCGACGCTCGCGATGCCGGTGGCCACCTGGACCAGGCTGTCGAAGCCGCGCCGCCCGCCCCACGGCCCGTACGCGCCCCACGCCGACACCTGCGCCACGACCAGCCCGGGCCGACGCTCGGCCAGTGCCTCGGGGGAGAGTCCGAACCGGTCCAGGGCGCCCGGCCGGTAGCCGGTGACCACGACGTCCGCCGCCGCGAGCAACTCCTCGAAGGCGCGCCGGTCCGCCGTGAGGTCCAGCAGCGCGGAGCGCTTGCCGAAGCCCGTGTCGGCGTGCTGGTCGGGCAGCTCGGGCAGGCGGGGCGCGTCGACCCGCAGGACGTCCGCGCCCAGCAGGGCGAGCGTGCGGGTGGCGACCGGCCCGGCCAGGACCCGGGTCAGATCCAGGACGCGCAGTCCGGCGGCGGGCAGCAGCGGGCCGTCCTCCAGCGGTGCGAACGCACGCGCGCGTGCCCCGTCCGAGCGACCCCGCTCCACCAGGGGGCGAGCGGCGATCAGGGTCGCCTGCTCCTGCGCCGCCCACTCCTCGGGCGTGCGCGACGCGACGGCCAGGCCTCCGGCCGCGTACACCGCCTCCTCCACGTCCAGGGCGGAGCGCTCCGCGAGCGACGCCTCGACGACGGCCGGGTCGGCGCCCTCCGGCAGCCGGAGCGCCTTGAGCAACCGCTCGCGGTGGTGCGGGTAGTTGGCGTGGGTGCGCACCCATCCGTCGGCCGTCCGCCAGAACCGGGACAGCGGGGCGAAGAGGACCGGCGCCCGCCCGTCGACCAGCAGCCGCCGCTCGCTGACGAACGCGGTGGCGACCGCCCCGTCGTCCACCCGCACCCGGGGCGCCTCCGGGCGGCCGGCCCGTCGCGCCCCCAGTTCGGCGCCCGCCAGCGCGCACACGCCCACGCAGGCGCGCGCCAGCTCCCGTACGGGAAGGCGCGCCTGCAGGACGTCCTCCCGGACGACGGCCGACACGCGCGGGAGGAGGGCGGGATCGCCGCCCAGCTCCGACCAGGCGAACGTGATTCCAGTCATGACTGTACTATGCATTATTGATGCAATCAACATATGTTGCCGTGCGTCACGGCATGCGGCACGGCATGCGTCACCGCGCGCACGAAGGGCCGGGCGGATGTCCGCCCGGCCCTCGCGTCGTCCTTCGGACGGCTACTTCACGGCACGCAGCGCGTTCACGACGCCGAAGCCGAAGAAGCCGTTGAGGCGCTTGCCGCCCACGCAGGTCGCGTCCACGACACCGTCACCGTTGCCGTCGTACGGCTCGGTCGGGCACGCCGTGCTGTCGGCCTGGAGCTTGAGCAGCGCCTGGAGCTGGGCCGGGGTCGCGTACGGGTGGGTCGACTTCAGCAGCGCGGCCACACCGGCGACGTGCGGCGACGCCATCGAGGTGCCCTGGAGGAAGCCGTACGTGTTGTTCGGCAGCGTCGACAGGATGCGGCCGTTGGCGGACGGGGTGTCCGGGATCTGGTACTTGTCGCCACCCGGAGCCGCAACGTCGATCGCACCGAGACCGTAGGTGGAGTAGTACGACTTGGTGCCCTTGACGCCCGTCGCGCTCACCGTGACGACACCCGGCAGCTGGGTCGGGACGTCGAAGCACTCGTGCGGGTCGATGGTCCGCTCCACCGGCGTGGCGTCGTCCGGGCTGGAGGCGTCGACCAGGGAGTCGGAGTCCAGGTCGTGGTTGGAGTTGCCCGCCGAGGCGACGTTGAGCGTGCCCTTCTTCTGGGCGTACAGCTGGGCCCTGTTGACCGCGTCGACTATCGCCTTCTGGTCGGGGTCGTCCATGCAGTTGTACAGCCACGGGTCGACGTAGTAGCTGTTGTTCGTGACCTCGACGCCGTGGTCGGCGGCGAACACGAAGGCGCAGACGACGTTCTCCGGGTAGAAGAGGCCGTCCTTGGGGTCGCTCACCTTGATGCCGGCGACCTTCACGCCGGGCGCGACACCCGCCACGCCTATGCCGTTGCGGGCCGCGGCGATCTCACCCGCGACATGGGTGCCGTGGTAGTCGTCCGCCGTGTAGGGGCGCCAGGCGCCCTCGCTGGTGTCCGCGACGCCGCCGACGCAGTTCGCCGACTGGGACGCGGAGAAGTTCGGCGCGAGGTCCGGGTGGGTGTCGTCGACGCCGGTGTCGATCACGGCGACCGTCACCTTCTTGCTGCCCGGGTTGATCCCGGCGGCCTTGTCGGCGCCGATCGCGCGCAGGTCCCACTGGTCGGCCTCGAGCGGCTCGCTCTGGCCCGCCGCGTCGGACGCCTTCTCGATCTTCGCGGCCTCCGCCTTGGAGAGGACCTGTGCCGCCCCCTCGTCGGTGGTCCCCGCGGCGGTCAGCGGCGCGGTACGGGTCGCACCCGCCGACTGCACGCCGCGCACCGCGCGTATGTGGGGACCGAAGTCGGGGTTCGCCGAATGGACGACGATCACGCCGATCTTCTCGTACGCCGCGACGACGGTGCCGCCAGCCGCGGCGATCGCCTTCTTCACCGACCCGATCGTGCGGTGGTCCACCTTCGTGTTGACGACGTACGCCAGGGTTCCGGCATCGGCCGTCTGGGTGGCGGAGGTCGTGACGGGCGCCGCGGAGGCCGCCGTCGGCAGGAAGCCGAGGGAGGCGGTCAGCGACAGCACGACGGGCACCGCGAGCGCGAGGCGGCGTCTGGAAGGCAGATGAGCCATGGGGTCTCCACATCATCCGGAAACGGGACCTGACCCAAGCGCAGGTGCTGCTTGGGCAGGTACATGACGGGTGGTGCTGGTCCCGAAGCTATCTCCCTGACTCACCGGCCAGCAATGATTTCCAGGCGGCGAGTTTGCCGACCCATGACCTGACGCTGCCCTGACTCGTTGGTCATGACCTGCCCGAGGCCGCTTCGACAAACCCGCCCGACGCGTTGAACCCGTCCTCGTGCGGCGCCGTGACCTTGGGCAGGGAGCGAGAGGACACTCGCCTCCTTTCGCCGTCCGACCCGCATCCGCAACGAGGAGACTTCGTGGCCACCGAGACACCGCCCCCCTCGAAATCCCCAGCCCAACTCCCGTCCACCGAGGAGTTCGTCGCGGTGCAGGAGAGCGCGGAGTTCGGTGAACTGCGCAGCTCCTACCGCAACTTCGCCTTCCCGCTGACCGTCGCCTTCATCGCCTGGTACCTGCTGTACGTCCTGCTGTCCAGCTACGCGGGCGACTTCATGGGCACCAAGCTCTTCGGCAACTTCAACGTGGCCATGGCCCTAGGCCTCGCCCAGTTCCTCACCACCTTCCTCATCGCCTGGTGGTACGCGCGGACCGCCGCCGCGCGGTTCGACCCCAAGGCCGAGGCCATCAAGTCCCGGATGGAGGGCGGAGCATGAGCCCCGCACAGCACACCCTGCTCGCCGCGGGAGAGGCCAGCGAGCACCGCACGCTGATCATCATCCTGTTCTCGGTGTTCGTAGCCGCGACCCTCGTCATCACCGTCTGGGCCGGCCGCCAGACCAAGGACGCCGCCGACTTCTACGCCGGCGGCCGCCAGTTCACCGGCTTCCAGAACGGCCTCGCCGTCTCCGGCGACTACATGTCCGCCGCGTCCTTCCTCGGCATCGCGGGCGCCATCGCCCTCTTCGGCTACGACGGCTTCCTGTACTCCATCGGCTTCCTGGTCGCCTGGCTGGTCGCCCTGCTCCTGGTCGCCGAGCCGCTGCGCAACTCCGGCCGCTACACGATGGGCGACGTCCTGGCGTACCGCATGCGCCAGCGGCCCGTCCGCACGGCGGCCGGCACCTCCACCATCGTGGTGTCGATCTTCTACCTGCTGGCCCAGATGGCCGGCGCGGGCGTCCTGGTCTCCCTGCTGCTGGGCATCACCAGCGACAGCGGCAAGATCGGCATCGTCGCGCTGGTCGGCCTGCTGATGATCGTCTACGTGACGATCGGCGGCATGAAGGGCACCACCTGGGTCCAGATGGTCAAGGCGGTCCTGCTCATCGCCGGCGCCCTCCTGCTCACCTTCCTGGTCCTGCTGAAGTTCGACTTCAACCTCTCCGACCTGCTCGGCTCGGCTGCCGACAACAGCGGCAAGGGCGCGGCCTTCCTGGAGCCCGGCCTGAAGTACGGCGCCACCGGCACCACCAAACTGGACTTCATCTCCCTGGGCATCGCCCTGGTCCTGGGCACCGCGGGCCTGCCGCACATCCTGATCCGCTTCTACACCGTGCCCACCGCCAAGGCCGCCCGTAAGTCGGTCCTCTGGGCCATCGGCCTGATCGGCGCCTTCTACCTGATGACCCTCGCCCTCGGCTTCGGCGCCGCCGCGCTGATCAAGCCGGACGAGATCACCGCCTCCAACAAGGCGGGCAACACGGCCGCACCCCTGCTGGCGCTCCACCTGGGCGGAGTGGACTCCAGCTGGGGCGCGATCCTGCTGGCCACCATCTCGGCCGTCGCCTTCGCCACCATCCTCGCGGTCGTCGCGGGACTCACCCTGGCGTCGTCCTCGTCCTTCGCCCACGACATCTACGCCAACGTGATCAAGAGGGGCACCGCCACCGAGAAGCAGGAGATCAACGCGGCCCGCTACGCCACCGTGGGCATCGGCGCCGTCTCCATCCTCCTGGGCGCCCTCGCCCGCGACCTGAACGTCGCCGGCCTGGTCGCCCTCGCCTTCGCGGTCGCCGCCTCCGCCAACCTCCCCACGATCCTCTACAGCCTCTTCTGGAAGCGGTTCACCACCTCCGGAGCCCTGTGGTCGATCTACGGCGGCCTGGTCACCGCGGTCGGACTGGTGCTGTTCTCGCCGGTCGTCTCGGGCAAGCCCACCTCGATGTTCCCGGACGTCGACTTCCACTGGTTCCCGCTGGAGAACCCGGGCATCGTCTCGATCCCGGTCGGTTTCCTGCTGGGCGTCGTAGGCACCCTGCTGTCGAAGGAGGAGCCGGACAAGGCCAAGTACGCCGAGCTGGAGGTCCGCTCCCTGACCGGCACCGGAGCCCACTGAGCAAGCCCTGACCACGCGCTCCCCGCGGCCGCGTCGTAGATCCCTACGACGCGGCCGCGTCCCGCCTCCCGGGATCTCGTGTGATCGGGTACCGCCGTTGTCACCGGTGTCACGTAGGCTCGCAAGTGACGGAGAAGAACACGGGATCGCTACGAGGGAGGGGGCCCACGTGCTCATCGACACCTATGGCCGGGTGGCCACCGACCTGAGGGTCTCGCTGACCGACCGGTGCAACCTGCGCTGTACGTACTGCATGCCCGAGGAGGGCCTGCAGTGGCTGGCCAAGCCCGACCTCCTGGACGACGACGAGATCGTCCGCCTGATCGGCATAGCGGTCTCGACTCTCGGCATCGAGGAAGTCCGCTTCACGGGGGGCGAGCCCCTGCTGCGCCCGGGCCTGGTCGGCATCGTCGAGCGGGTCGCGGCCCTGACGCCCCGCCCCCAGATGTCCCTCACGACGAACGGCATCGGTCTGCGCCGCACCGCCACCGCCCTGAAGGCGGCGGGCCTGGACCGGGTCAACGTCTCCCTCGACACCCTGCGACCCGACGTCTTCAAGACCCTCACCCGCCGGGACCGGCACAAGGACGTCCTCGAAGGCCTCGAAGCCGCCCGCGAGGCGGGTCTGACGCCGGTGAAGGTCAACTCGGTCCTGATGCCCGGCCTGAACGAGGACGAGGCGCCGGACCTCCTCTCCTGGGCCGTCGAGCACGACTACGAGCTGCGTTTCATCGAGCAGATGCCCCTGGACGCCCAGCACGGCTGGAAGCGCGACGGCATGGTCACGGCCGGGGACATCCTGGCCTCCCTGCGCACCCGCTTCGACCTCACCGCCGAGGGCGAGGGGGAGCGCGGCTCCGCCCCGGCCGAACGCTGGCTGGTGGACGGCGGCCCGCACCGGGTGGGCGTGATCGCCTCCGTCACCCGCCCGTTCTGCGCCGCCTGCGACCGCACCCGTCTCACGGCCGACGGGCAGGTCCGCACCTGCCTCTTCGCCCGCGAGGAGACAGACCTGCGGGCGGCCCTGCGCTCCGACGCCCCCGACGAGGAGATAGCCCGTATCTGGCGGCTGGCGATGTGGGGCAAGAAGGCGGGCTCGGGCCTTGACGACCCGACCTTCCTCCAGCCGGACCGGCCGATGTCGGCGATCGGCGGCTAGGAAGCTTCCGGGGACTCCCACTCGGTCAGCAGGACGACGTCCTTGAGGAAGCCCCGGACGCCGAGGAACTGCGACAGATGCTCCCGGTGCTCCTCACACGCGAGCCACGTCTTGCGCCGCTCCGGCGTATGCAGCTTCGGGTTGTTCCACGCCAGCACCCACACCGCGTCGACACGGCAGCCCTTGGCCGAACAGATCGGGGTCTCGTCACTCACAGATTTGTCTCACCACACGCACACAAAGGCGACGCCGAGCAGCCACGGGGGGAGCTGCCCGGCGTCGGTCCGTCGCTCCGACGGGGGATGCGGAGCGCGTACGAAGTATGTCACGGCCCATGGCGCCCTCGGCACTGGAACAACATGATTGATCTGAGCTTTTCCTGAGCTTGCCGCACAGCCTGTTCATGGTCTGTTCACGGCTGAGGCTCGGCCGGATCGGGCGCCGGCTCCTTCCGGAGAGATTCCGCGAAGCCCTCCTCTTCCGGGACGGAGCCCACGGATTCACCCTCGGCGCGCGGCGGCGCGATCATGGTTCGCACCGGCACGGTCAGGAAGGTGGAGGGAAGCGAAGGCACGTTCTCCCGGCCCGCGTTGGCGATCACCACCGAGATGTAGGGGAGTACCACTCCCAGGACCAATGCGACGACAGCCACGTGCCGTTCCACGTTCCACAGCGTCGCCGCGAGGATCACCGACAGCGTACGGATCGACATCGAGATGATGTAGCGCCGTTGCCGGCCTCGCACGTCGTCCTGGAGTCCCTGGCGCGCACCGGTGATCCGGAACACCTGGAGGTTGCCGCCGCCACCCTGCTTCCGCATCACATTCCACCGTCCGCCCGCATCGGCCTTGCGCCCGGCCCCTCTTTGGCCCGCACCCGATCGGGGAGCCGGGCCCGGACACCGTCCACGTTACGCCGCGACTGCGCCGCCTTCGAGACCGGGTCGCCCACCGCCCGGGCGAACGTTCTGCGCCCTCCCGCGTATGGCCGCACCCGACATGCGCCGTACGGCGGGCGGACCGAGACTTGGGGGCAATGCTCACGTAGAGCCGTACAAGGAGGCAGCCATGGGCTGGTTGTGGGCCATCATCGTGGGATTCGTGCTGGGCCTGATCGCGAAGGCGATCCTCCCGGGGAAGCAGCACAGTCCGCTCTGGCTGACCACCATTTTCGGCATGCTGGGCGCGATCGTGGGCAACGCGATCGCCCGCGCGGCAGGGGTCGAGGAGACGTCCGGCATCGACTGGAGCCGCCACCTGTTCCAGCTGATCGCCGCGATCATCATCGTGGCCCTGGGCGACATGCTCTACATGGCGACGCTGGGCAAGCGCAAGCAGAGGACGTGACCGACGCGCCAGGGCGCGGGGAACTGCCCGACAAGCCACGACGAAAGCCGCGGCCGGCAGAAACCCGCACCCCTACGGCGCATCCCGTCCGCGCAACCCGCAGAGCGGAAGCGCGGCACTCGGACAGCGCGGCACTCGGACAGCGCGGCACTCGGACAGCGCGGCACTCGGACAGCGCGGCACTCAGACGTCGACGACCTCGACGGCGGCCAGGTTCTTCTTCCCGCGCCGCAGCACCAGCCACCGCCCGTGGATGAGCTCCTCCCGCGTCGGAACGGCGTCCTCCGCGGTGACCTTGACGTTGTTCACGTAGGCCCCGCCCTCCTTCACGGTCCGCCGCGCGGCGGACTTGCTGGCCACCAGACCGACCTCGGCGAACAGGTCCACGACCGGTCCGAGCTCGGTGACCTGGATGTGCGGCACCTCGGAGAGGGCCGCGGCCAGCGTCCGGTCGTCGAGGTCGCCGAGCTCGCCCTGGCCGAAGAGGGCCTTGGACGCGGCGACCACGGCGGCCGTCTGGTCGGCGCCGTGCACCAGCGTCGTCAGCTCCTCGGCAAGCGCGCGCTGAGCGGCCCGGGCCTGCGGACGCTCCTCGGTCTGCCGCTCCAGCTCCTCGATCTCGGCGTGGGACCTGAAGCTGAAGATGCGCAGGAACTTCGACACGTCCCGGTCGTCCGCGTTCAGCCAGAACTGGTAGAAGGCGTACGGCGTGGTCATCTCGGGGTCGAGCCAGATCGTGCCGGACTCCGTCTTGCCGAACTTGGTGCCGTCGGCCTTGGTGATCAGCGGGGTGGCCAGCGCGTGCACGACGGCGTCGGACTCCACCCGGTGGATCAGGTCGGTGCCCGAAGTGAGGTTGCCCCACTGGTCGCTGCCGCCGGTCTGGAGCGTGCAGCCGTGCCGCCGGAACAGCTCCAGGAAGTCCATGCCCTGGAGGATCTGGTAGCTGAACTCGGTGTAGCCGATGCCCGCGTCGGAGTTGAGCCGCCGGGAGACGGCCTCCTTGGCGATCATCTTGTTGACGCGGAAGTGCTTGCCGACGTCCCGCAGGAACTCGATGGCCGACAGGCCCTGCGTCCAGTCCAGGTTGTTGACCATGACCGCCGCGTTCGGGCCCTCGAAGTCGAGCAGCGGCGCGATCTGCGCGCGCAGCCGCTCGACCCACTGGGCGACGACCTCGGGCGCGTTCAGCGTCCGCTCCGCGGTGGGCTTCGGGTCGCCGATCAGCCCGGTGGCGCCCCCGACCAGACCCAGCGGACGGTTGCCCGCCTGCTGGATCCTGCGCATCGTCAGGATCTGCACGAGGTTGCCGAGGTGCAGGCTGGGCGCGGTCGGGTCGAAGCCGCAATAGAACGTGACGGGACCGTCCGCGAACGCCTTGCGCAATGCGTCCTCGTCAGTGGAGAGGGCGATCAGCCCGCGCCACTGCAGTTCGTCGACGATGTCCGTCACGGTTCTCGTATCTCCTTGATGATCTTCAGGCTGTGTCCGGGCGGTCGAGCGACCACCGGCTACGAGGTTATACGCCCTGACTGACAGAGCTCATATTGAAGTCCGGCACCCTCAGCGCGGGCATCGCAGCCCTAGTGAACCAGTCGCTCCACTCCCGGGGCAGCGTCTTTTCCGTGCGCCCCGCCTCCGTCGCCCGCCCCAGCAGGCCGACCGGCGACTCGTTGAAGCGGAAGTTGTTCACCTCGCCGACGACCTCGCCGTTCTCCACCAGGTAGACGCCGTCCCGGGTCAGACCGGTGAGGAGCAGCGTCGCCGGGTCGACCTCGCGGATGTACCACAGGCAGGTCAGCAGCAGCCCGCGGCCGGTGCTCGCGACCATCTCCTCCAGGGAGCGGTCCTCGCCGCCGTCCAGGATCAGGTTGTCGGCCCCGGGAGCCACCGGCAGGCCGGTCAGGGAGGCGCTGTGCCGGGTGGTCGTCAGATGCTTCAGCTCGCCCGCGCCGACCCACTCGGTGGGCCGCACGGGCAGGCCGTTGTCGAAGACCGACGAGTCGCCCCCGGAGGAGTGCGCGATGACGAACGGCGGCGCCTCCAGGCCCGGCTCGTTCGGGTCGCTGCGCAGGGTCAGCGGCAGGTCGGACAGCTTCTCCCCGAGCCGGGTGCCGCCGCCGGGCTTCGAGAACACCGTCCGGCCCTCGGTCGCGTCCCGGCCGGACGCCGACCACAGCTGGTAGATCATCAGGTCGGCCACCGCGGTCGGCGGCAGCAGCGTCTCGTACCGCCCGGCGGGCAGCTCGATCCGCCGCTCCGCCCAGCCCAGCCGGACGGCCAGCTCGGCGTCGAGCGCCGCGGGGTCGACGTCCTTGAAGTCCCGGGTCGAGCGGCCGGCCCATGCCGAGCGGGTCCGGTCCGGGGACTTGGCGTTGAGCTCCAGCGTCCCGTTCGGCTGGTCGTGCCGCAGTCGCAGTCCGGTCGACGTGCCCAGGTACGTCGAGACGAGCTCGTGGTTGGCGAACCCGTACAGCTCACGACCGCCCGCCCGCGCGCGTGCGAACGCCTCGCCCAGGGCGGGCGCGAAGTCGGCGAACACCGCCGACGAGGTCTCCGCGGGCGCCTCGGTGAACTCGGGGGACGGGGCCACGCCGCTGACCAGCGGCTGCGCGTCCTCGGCGGGGCCGGCGCCGCGCGCGGCGGCCTCGGCGGCCCGTACGAGGGACTCCAGCTCGTCCGCGGTGACGGCGGCCCGCGAGACGACACCGGAGGCGGTGCCCTCCCTGCCGTCGACCGTGGCGATCACGGTGAGCGTGCGCCCGCGCGTGACGCCGTTGGTCGTGAGCGCGTTGCCGGCCCAGCGCAGGTTCGCCGACGACTGTTCGTCGGCGATCACGACACAGCCGTCGGCCCGCGACAGCTCGAGGGCACGCTCGACGATCTCGTGCGGCTGCCGCGCCTTCTTGGTGCCCGCGCTCATCGACCGGCCTCCTGCGTGGTGTTGAGGATGTTGACGCCCTTGAAGAGGGCCGACGGGCAGCCGTGCGACACCGCCGCGACCTGGCCCGGCTGGGCCTTGCCGCAGTTGAAGGCACCGCCGAGGACGTACGTCTGCGGGCCGCCGACCGCCGCCATCGAGCCCCAGAAGTCGGTGGTCGTCGCCTGGTAGGCCACGTCCCGCAGCTGGCCGGTGATCCGCCCGTTCTCGATCCGGAAGAACCGCTGCCCGGTGAACTGGAAGTTGTAGCGCTGCATGTCGATCGACCAGGACCGGTCGCCGACGACGTAGATGCCCCGGTCGACGCTGCCGATGAGACCCTCGGTCGACATCCCGGCCGGATCCGGCCGCAACGACACGTTGGCCATGCGCTGCACCGGAACATGGTCGGGGGAGTCGGCGAAGGCGCACCCGTTGGACCGCTCGAACCCGGTCAGCTTCGCGATCCGGCGGTCCAGCTGGTAGCCGACGAGCGTGCCGTCCTTCACGAGGTCCCAGGACTGGCCCTCGACGCCCTCGTCGTCGTAGCCGACGGTCGCCAGGCCGTGCTCGGCGGTGCGGTCGCCCGTGACGTTCATCAGGTCCGAGCCGTAGCGCAGCTTGCCGAGCTGGTCGAAGGTGGCGAAGGAGGTGCCCGCGTAGGCGGCCTCGTAGCCGAGGGCCCGGTCCAGCTCGGTGGCGTGGCCGATGGACTCGTGGATGGTCAGCCACAGGTTGGACGGGTCGACGACCAGGTCGTACAACCCCGGCTCGACGCTCGGCGCCCGCATCTTCTCGGCGAGCAGCTCCGGGATCCGCTCGAGCTCCTCGTCCCAGTCCCACCCGGTGCCCGTGAGGTACTCCCAGCCGCGGCCGGCGGGCGGCGCGATCGTGCGCATCGAGTCGAACTCGCCGCTCGACTCGTCGACCGACACCGCGGTCAGCGCCGGGTGCAGCCGCACCCGCTGCTGGGTGGTCACGGTCCCGGCCGTGTCGGCGTAGAACTTGTTCTCGTGGACGGTGAGCAGCGAGGCGTCCACGTGGTTGACGCCGTTCGCCGCCAGCAGCCGCGCGCTCCAGTCCGCGAGCAGCGCCGCCTTCTCCTCGTCCGCGACGGTGAACGGGTCGATCTCGTAGGACGAGATCCACGTCCGGTCGGCGTGCACCGGCTCGTCGGCCAGTTCCACCCGCTCGTCCGAACCGGCGGCCCTGATCACCTGCGCGGACAGCTTGGCCATCGCGACGGCCTGCGAGGCGACCTTGGCCGCGGCGTCCATCGTCAGATCCACGCCGGACGCGAACCCCCACGTCCCGCCGTGCACCACACGCACCGCGTACCCGAGGTCGGTCGTGTCGGACGACCCGGAGGGCTTGGCGTCCCGCAGCCGCCAGGACGCGCTGCGCACCCGCTCGAAGCGGAAGTCCGCGTGCTCCGCCCCCAGCGCACGCGCGCGTGCGAGAGCGGCGTCGGCGAGGGCGCGTAGGGGTAGGGCCGTGAAACTCTCATCGATGCTGTGGGGCACCTACGTCTCTCCCTGGGTCGTCACGTGTGAAGGCCTCGATCATGTCGCGCCCGGCAGCCCCGGACCACACGTTTCCGCCCCGCTTCCGCAAACTTTCTGTAGAGACCCCACAGCCAGTCCGGTGAGCCACTGTCGGTGCCCGAATGTCCGTAGGAAGACGCAGACCGATAGGTTTCGAGGGAAGTCACCTGCCTTCCAGTGTTCGGGCGGGTGCGTCAGACCCCTATCGAAAGGGTGATCCGTTGAGCCGCTCGGTTCTCGTCACCGGAGGAAACCGGGGCATCGGCCTCGCCATCGCCCGCGCGTTCGCCGATGCCGGCGACAAGGTCGCGATCACGTACCGCTCGGGCGAGCCACCGGCCGGCTTCTTCGCGGTCAAGTGCGACATCACCGACTCCGAGCAGGTGGAGCAGGCCTACAAGGAGATCGAGGCCGAGCACGGCCCCGTGGAGGTCCTGATCGCCAACGCCGGCGTCACCAAGGACCAGCTCCTGATGCGCATGTCCGAGGAGGACTTCACCTCGGTCATCGACACCAACCTCACCGGCACCTTCCGCGTGGTCAAGCGTGCCAACCGCGCCATGCTGCGGGCCAAGAAGGGCCGCGTCGTCCTGATCTCCTCGGTGGTCGGACTGCTCGGCTCCGCGGGGCAGGCGAACTACGCCGCCTCCAAGGCCGCCCTGGTCGGCTTCGCGCGTTCCCTCGCCCGTGAGCTGGGGTCGCGCAACATCACCTTCAACGTCGTCGCGCCCGGTTTCGTCGACACCGACATGACCAAGGTGCTCACCGACGAGCAGCGCGCGGGCATCGTCTCGCAGGTCCCGCTCGGCCGGTACGCGCAGCCGGAGGAGATCGCCGCGACGGTGCGGTTCCTCGCCTCGGACGACGCCTCGTACATCACTGGAGCCGTCATCCCCGTTGACGGCGGACTGGGAATGGGTCACTGATCACCATGAGCGGAATTCTCGAGGGCAAGCGCGTCCTGATCACCGGCGTGCTGCTGGAGTCCTCCATCGCCTTCCACACCGCCAAGCTGGCCCAGGAGCAGGGGGCCGAGATCATCCTGACCGCGTTCCCGCGGCCCACGCTGACCGAGCGCATCGCCAAGAAGCTGCCGAAGCCCACCAAGGTCATCGAGCTCGACGTGACGAACGACGAGCACCTCGGCCGGCTGGCCGACATCGTCGGCGAGGAGCTCGGCGGTCTCGACGGCGTCGTGCACTCCATCGGCTTCGCGCCGCAGGACGCCATGGGCGGCAACTTCCTCAACACGCCGTTCGAGTCGGTCGCCACGGCCATGCACGTCTCGGCGTTCTCCCTGAAGTCGCTCACCATGGCCTGTCTGCCGCTGATGCAGAACGGCGGCTCGGTCGTCGGCCTCACCTTCGACGCCTCGTTCGCCTGGCCGCAGTACGACTGGATGGGCCCCGCCAAGGCCGCCCTGGAGGCCACCAGCCGCTATATGGCGCGTGACCTGGGCAAGCAGAACATCCGCTGCAACCTGGTCTCCGCCGGTCCCATCGGTTCCATGGCGGCCAAGTCCATCCCGGGCTTCTCCGAGCTGGCCTCCGTGTGGGACGACCGTTCCCCGCTGGAGTGGGACCTCAACGACCCGGGCCCGGCCGGCCGCGGCGTCGTCGCCCTGCTGAGCGACTGGTTCCCGAAGACCACGGGCGAGATCGTGCACGTCGACGGCGGCCTGCACGCCATCGGAGCCTGATCACCGACACGCCCTCGACGCCCCGTTCCCCCGCCCGCGCGTGGGGGAGCGGGGCGTCACCCGTTCGGCTCACCGGCCAGGCGGGCGAGCGCCCCGGCACGGCACTCTGAAGTGCGGGTTCCTTACCGCGCTTTCCTCCCCAGCACGGCCGAGGAGGTCCCCTTGTGCGCCTGTCTCGCAGCCTGGCCCCAGTGACCGTCGCCGTCTGTCTCGTCCTGTCGCTGCCGTACGACGCGCTGCCGCACGCACGCGTGGCGGCCCGGCAGGCCACCGCCGCGCCCGAGGAGCCGTTCGGCGCGGAGTGCCGCACCGAGGTCCGTGGTTCCCGCGTCGTCGCCCACTGCCACAACCCCTATGCCGACACCGACCGCGTCCGCCTGCACATCGAGTGCGAGCGCTGGTGGGATCTCGACACCGACGGCACCCCCGTCGACGCGGGGCCCGCCCAGACCGTACGGCTCACCGGCCGCTGCTGGAAGGAGGTCGGCTCGGCCTGGGTCAGCCATCAGAAGCGGTGAACCGCCCGGGCCTGCACAGCAAGGGGTAGCCGGCCGCCTCGACGGCGGCGGCCTCCGCGTCGCCCGCGCGGATCGCGTCCACCAGCCGCGTGTGGTCCATGTACGTCTCCGGCGTCAGCTCCTCGCCGACGTCCTCGCGCAGCCAGTCCCGCAGCACCTCGCCGAGGTCCGCGTACATCGCGGTCATGACGTCGTTGTGGGAGGCCGCCACCACCGCCAGGTGGAAGGTCGCGTCCGCCGTCACGAACGCCTCCGTGTCGCCCGAGGCCCAGGCCTCCTCGCGCCGCAGGAGGAGCGTGTCCAGCTTCTTGAGGTCCTTCTCCGTGCGCCGTCCGGCCGCCAGCTTCGCCGCACTCGACTCCAGAGCGGCGCGCAGCTCGGCGATGTGTCCGGGGTCGGCGTCGGCGAAGCGGCGGTGCATCACGCCCGCCAGCTCGCTGGTCGCCACGACATAGGTGCCCGACCCCTGTCGGATGTCCAGCAGCCCGTTGTGCGCGAGCGCCCGGACGGCCTCGCGGACCGTGTTGCGGGCGACGCCCAGCTGTTCGACCAGCTCGGGTTCGGTGGGGATGCGCGCGCCGACCGGCCACTCGCCCGAGGTGATCTGGGTGCGCAGCGCGGCGATGACCTGCTCGGAGAGCGCCGAGCGTCGGGGATGGCTCAGGGGCATGGCACACCTTCGCACGGGTGGGGCGGCCGAGGGGAACCCGGGCCTGGACAACCAATCATCCTATGATTCTATGATGGTCGCCATGACTGGCGAGCAGACCCGGACGACGACATCCCCGCCCCCGCGCGCCTCGGCGGAGAGCGAGCCCCCGCGCACGGCCACCCGCGCGGGAGACTGGAGCAAACGGCTGCTCGTCGCCGGCATCGTGCTGGCCGCCCTCAACCTCCGGCCCGCCATCACGAGCCTCGGCGCCCTCCTCGAAGAGGTGCGCGGCGGGCTCGGCATGAGCGGCAGCGTGGCCGGGCTCCTCACCTCCGTGCCCCCGCTCTGCTTCGCCGTCTTCGGCGTCATGGCGCCCCGCCTCGCCCGCCGCTTCGGGCCGGGCGCGGTGGTGTGCGCGGGGATGGTCGCCATCACGGCTGGACTGCTCCTGCGCCCCTACGGGGGCGGCACGGCGGGGTTCCTCGCCGCCAGTGCCCTCGCCCTCATGGGCATCGCCGTCAGCAACGTCCTGATGCCGGTCATCGTCAAGCGCCACTTCCCCGACCGGGTCGGCACCATGACCGGCCTGTACTCGATGGCCCTCGCCCTGGGCACCTCCACCGCCGCCGCGATCACCGTGCCCATGACCGAGGCGCTGGGCGGCAGTTGGCAGACCGGACTCGCGCTGTGGGCGGGCCTGGCGGCGGCGGCCGTCCTGCCCTGGCTGGCGCTCGCCCGGGACCGCGGAACGGCACCGGGCGGCCCGCGTACGGCGGGGGAGCGCCAGGAGCGGGGCCCGCGGTCCGCCCCGCAGGCCCACGCGCGCGTGCCGCAGCCGTCGGCCGCCCCGCTGCGCATCACCCGCAGCCGTACCGCCTGGGCGCTCGCCGTCTTCTTCGGCCTCCAGGCCACCGCCGCCTACATCACCATGGGCTGGATGCCGCAGATCTTCCGGGACGCCGGGGTGCCCGCGAGCACGGCCGGACTGCTCCTCGCCGTGACGATGGCGATGGGCGTGCCGCTGGCCTTCGTCATCCCGCGCCTCGCCACCCGGCTGCCGCACCAGGGCCCGATCGTGCTCGCGCTCGGCGGCTGCGGCCTCGTCGGATACGCCGGCCTGTACCTCGCGCCGGCCGGCGGCGCCTGGGCCTGGGCCCTGCTGCTCGGCATCGCCAACTGCGCCTTCCCGCTGGCCCTCACGATGGTCGGGATGCGCGCCAGGAGCGGCGCGGGTGTGGCTCAGCTGTCGGCGTTCGCGCAGAGCACCGGCTATCTGATCTCCATACCCGGCCCGCTCCTGGTGGGGGTGCTCTACCAGCACAGCGGCGGCTGGGGCCTGCCCCTCGCGCTGATGGCGGCCCTGATGGTCCCGCAGACGGTCGTGGGCGTCCTGGCCGGCCGGGACCGCACGGTGGAGGAGGAAGCCGCCCGCTGACCCCCGGGGCACCGCCGGGGACGCGGGGTGCGAGACTTGCCGTATGCCAGTGCTCGACCCGAACCCCCAGAACGGCCAGAAGAAGATGCTGATCGTCTTCGGCGCGTTCTTCGCCATCTTCGTCGTCATCGCCGTCATCGCGACCCTCGCCTCGCCCTGACGCCCCGGCCGTGACGACCGGCGCGACGCCCCGACCGTGACGACCGGCCGGATCGCTCCTGCCGCGAACCCGTCCGAGCGACGGGGGTGGGGCTAACCCCCCTGTCCCCTAGGGGGCGAGGGTCAGGGTCAAGTGGGTGGATCGCCGGATGGGTTGAGGGCCGCCGATTCCGTAACTTCGAGGTGTGACCGCAGGACGCGGGTCACCTGCCAAGGTCCACGGACCACTCGAAGACAGCGGAGGCACCCATGTCGGCCCCTACGCACACCCGGCCCCACCCGGCCACCTCGGGCGGCGTCGACACCTGGCTGCCCTGGTGGGCCCTCGCCCTGCCGACGCTCGCCTTCATCACCCTGCTGGCGCTGATACTGAACCCCGCCGACGCCCACGCGGCCACCGGCGACCCGGCGATCACCCACCTCGTCGAGCGCGTGCAACAGCTGATCACCCGCTAGGGCGGAGCTCAGGACCGCTGGTGAAGCCGCATGTCAACTCCCTGCGCCCCATGGCCTGTTTCATGCGAAGCTGGGACTCATGAGCGTCGCAGAACCCCGCAGGATCGTCCTCCTCCGTCATGCGAAGGCCGACTGGCCACAGGTGACCGACCATGAGCGTCCGCTCGCTGACCGGGGTCGTAAGGACGCCGCCGTCGCCGGACGCAAGCTGGTCGACACCGGTATCCCCATCGACCTGGCCGTCTGCTCCACCGCGGCCCGCACCCGCGAGACGTGGAAGCTCGCCGTCCAGGAGTTTCCGCAGCGGCCGAAAACCGTCTACGAGGAGCGGATCTACGAGGCCTCGCCCGGTGAGCTGATCGCCCTGCTCAACGAAACGCCCGACGACGTGCGTGACGTCGTCCTGATCGGCCACAACCCGGGCATCCAGGGTCTCGCCGAGATCCTCTCCGGCCGGAGCGAAGGCGACGCGGGCGAGCGGATGGGCCGCCGCGGGTTCCCGGCCGCCGCCTACGCCATCGTCTCCTTCGACGGCCCCTGGAAGTCCCTGGAACCGGGCGTGGCGACCCTGCTCGACTACTGGGCGCCCTCCGAGTGACCCACCCGGCACGAGGAGGGCCCGGCGCCGCGACGGCGCCGGGCCCTCCCTCGTCCCGCGGGGCGCCCGTGCGTCCGCGCGCCGGTGCCCCTGTCTCTTCGCCCCTGCCGCGCGGGGCTACTGCTCGTCGTGCGTCTCCGCGGCCTCGACCTCTTCGCGGGTGATGCCGAGCAGGTACAGCACGGTGTCCAGGAACGGCACGTTCACCGCCGTGTGCGCGGCCTCGCGCACCACCGGCTTGGCGTTGAAGGCGACCCCGAGACCGGCCGCGTTGAGCATGTCGAGGTCGTTGGCGCCGTCGCCGATCGCCACGGTCTGCGAGAGCGGCACGCCCGCCTCGGCGGCGAACCGGCGCAGCAGCCGCGCCTTGCCCGCACGGTCCACGATCTCGCCGGTGACCCGGCCCGTCAGCCTGCCGTCGACGATCTCCAGCGTGTTGGCCTGCGCGAAGTCCAGGCCGAGCCGTTCCTGAAGATCGTCGGTGACCTGGGTGAAGCCGCCGGAGACGACCCCCACCTGATATCCGAGCCGCTTCAGCGTCCGGATCAACGTGCGCGCGCCCGGCGTCAGCCGGACCTCGGCGCGCACCTTGTCCACCACCGAGGCGTCCAGTCCCGCCAGCAGCGCCACGCGCGCGTGCAGTGACTGCTCGAAGTCGAGCTCACCACGCATCGCGGCCGCTGTCACCTCGGCGACCTCACCCTCACAGCCGGCGTGCGCGGCGAAGAGCTCGATCACCTCGTCCTGGATCAGGGTGGAGTCGACGTCCATGACGACGAGCCGCTGGGCCCGCCGGTACAGGCCCGCGTCCACCACCGCGACGTCCACCCCCAGCGCCGCCGCGCCCGTGACCAGGGCGGTGCGCAGGGGCTCCGTCTCCACGCCCGAGACGGCGAACTCGACGGCGGTGACGGGATACTTGGCCAGCCGGAAGATGCGGTCGATGTTCCCGCCGGCCTTCGTGATCTTCGCCGCCACGGCGGCCGTGGCCTGCGCGGTGAGCGGATGCCCGAGCACGGTGACCAGTGACCGGCCGAGGCCGCGCGGCCGGTTGTCGCCGATGCCGGAGATGATCTCGGCCTGCATCTTCATCGACTCGGCCCAGCTGTGGACCGTCGACCGCACCTCCCCCTCGAGGCCGGCCGGCGGCTCGGTGACGAGCGCGCACAGCACCATCCGCCCGCGGGTGACGACCTGCTCGATGTCGACCACGTCGACGGAGAAGGCGGCGAGGGTGTCGAAGAGGCCGGCCGTGATGCCCGGCCTGTCCTTGCCGAAGATCTTGACAAGGAGCGTGGGGACGTCGGAGGACGAAGTCTGCAAAGCGCTCATGGTGTACCCACCGTATCCGGCACCCGGTGCCGCGCGCCGCCGAGGTCCGCCTGACGGACGGGGAACAGTGGATGTCGACGAGGTGGCGCGCTCCTCAACGGCCGGCTGTGGGCGTTCCGCGGGCGTTTCGGTCCCCGCCCCTCACCGCGGTCCGCGAGGCGTCCTGGGCCCCCTGGGAGGAGCGGGAGGCGGTGGCGGTGGCGGAGGCGGCGGACCCTCCTCCGATCCGGGGGGTGGCCGCTCACCGGGCCGTGGGCCGGGCGGCCGCCGCGGGACGCGGGGCGGCGGCCCGATGGGCCGGACCACCGTCGGAGCGCCGTAGACGTCGTCCGCCCCCGGCGGTCCGGCAGGCGGCCGCCCGCCGTCCGAGGGAGGCTCCTCGTTGTGCCGGGAGCTCTCGTACGGCCTCGACGGACCGGTCCCGTCCCCCCTGGGCCGTTCGGGCCGAGCCCGCTCCGGCCGCGCGTCCCGCGGCTCCCGCAGCTCCTGCGGAACCCGCAGATAGGGATTGGTCGCCGGATTCGGCGGCCGGTACGCCGGTGCGCTCGACGCGTACGGTCCGGCCCGGTCGTCCGGGCGCCCCGAAGGCCCCCGGCCCTCGCCGGGGCCCGCAGTGCCACCAGGGTCACTCCGTGCCAGTGGCGCCGCCCGCCGTCCGGCGGCCCCCGTGGCCCGAGCCAGCAGCGCACCGGCGGCCCCCGCCCCCGCACCCCACAAGGCGCCCAGCAGCAACGCCGCACCGAGGTGCCCGTGCAGCGCGATCCCGGCCCCGAAGGCGTCGAACCCCAGCACGGACAGCGAGGCGTCCACGGACACGTTCGTCAACCAGGCGATCAGCGGCAACGCCACGGCGGTCGCCGCCCCCAGCCGCACGGCGCACCGCCCCGCGAACCCGACCGCACCGGCCCCGTGCCCGCCCCGGCTCCCGGACCCCGCTCCCACTCCCGACCCGGCCTTGGCCCCGGCCTTGGACCCGGCCCTCGCGGCCGGCGGAGACCCCGTCGACCCCACAGGCGTCCGCACCGCCGCCAGCACCCCCGCCAGCAGCATCATCAGCGCCGCGGCCACGCCCAGCAGCCACACCCGTCCGTCCAGCTCGGCGAGGCGGCCCAGCGTCACCGACTGCTTCGTGCCGGCGCCCAGCAAATCGTCCAGCGGGTCCGGCAGGACGCTCGTCAGCGCGCCCGTGGCCCGGCCGTCCCAGGGGACGAACAGGCCGATCGGGATGCCCAGCCAGACCCCGTTCGGCGCGCCCAGCAGCGCCGCTCCCGCGATCCGCCGGGGATGGTCGTCGCCGATCGCCGCGTACGCCGCCGCGGCGAACCCGGCCGCCACGGCCACCAGCAGCACGGTCACGACGGCGGACACCGCGGGCCGCACCACCCGGTGCACCGCCTCCCAGCCGCTCGGCAACGGCGTGCGGCGCGAGGCCAGCAGCGCGATCAGCAGGATGCCGAGGGACCAGCCGAGGCCGCCGAGCAACGTGGGCGCCGTGTCGACGGTGAAGCCGACCGCGGCCTTCGCGTCGACGAGGTCACCGAGCCGGTCGGGCAGCAGTCCGCCGATGTCCCCGAGCCCGGGGATCTCCAGACCGCCACCGCCGCCGCCCCCACCGCCGTTGCCGGGCAGGTCGTCCAGCCCCAGCGCGCCCCCGTCGAGCGTGATGACGTCGTGCCCCGCCCAGGCCAGTCCGCCGAGCATCGCCACGTACAGCGCGACCACCGCCCCGACGCGGGCGAGGAGTTCGGCCGGGGCGATCACAACTCCCGCCGTCCGCAGGGACCGCAGGAAGAACCACGACAGCAGCAGCGCACCCACCAGGCTCACACCCAATGGCGTGATCTCGATGGCCGTGTTCGCCTCCGCACCCGTGAGCCCGAAAGCGGACACATCGCCCGACGGAGTCACCGAGCCGCCGGCGGCCAGGGCGACCACCGCGGCCGTCATCGGGCCCAACGAGCCCGCGGAGTCCGCCTCCAGGAGGTGCAGCCCCAGCGCGGCCGTCCCCGCCATCCCGATCAACGCCCAGCTCACCGCCGCGACCGCGGCCAGCAGTACGTCGATCCACGGCACGCCCCTGCCACGCGCCGCGCTCCCACTGCCTTCGACACCCGTACCGGCACTCATGCAGACCCCCCGATCCGCGGCGCGCGGCGGCGAAGATCGCCGCTTCCGTCCCCCTCGCGTGCCTTTACCACTCTCCGGGCCGGTTTCAACCCCGTCAACGGGAACGGCCGATACGCTCGCGCACGCTCTTCACAAGGCCCGACTTTCGGTCAGGGGGCCGCTACTGAAATAGTTCCCCCCGATGTTCGACATCCCTAGACTCCCCGTTGATGGGGCTAACTCGGGGGACAACTCAGTGGGGCTGGAGTGCCGGAACTCGTACTGGAATTGAACGGACGCACCTGGACGCTCGACCCGTCCAGGCCATACACCCTCGGACGTGATCCGCAGGGCGACATCGTCCTCGACGACGCCAGGGTCTCCTGGCGTCACGCCACGGTCAGCTTCAACGGGCGCAGTTGGGTCGTCGAGGACCACGGGAGCACCAACGGCACCTTCGCGCAGGGGCAGCGGATCCATCAGCTGGAGATCGGCCCCGGCTCGGCGTTGCACCTGGGCAACGCGACCGACGGGCCGCGCGTGAACCTCTCGGGGACGCGGGCGCCCGCCGCGCAGCCCCAGCAGCCGTACGCCGCGCAGGCCGCGAACCCGGGCTGGGCCCAGCAGGCCCCGCCCCAGCAGGCGCCGCAGGCCGGATGGCAGCAGCCGCAGCAGGGCGCGCCGCAGGTCCCGCAGCAGCAGGGGCCGAGCGAGCCGTATGTGCAGAAGGTGCCCGGTGGAGGCGCGGGGGCGCCGCCGGTCTACGGAGACCGCAGTCCGACCACGTTCCACCAGTTCTCCCTCGGCCGCGTGATGCGCATCGGCCGTGCCCTGGAGAACGAGCTGGTCGTCTCGGACCTCCAGGTCTCGCGCAACCACGCCGAGTTCCACTCGACGCCCGACGGCCGGATGGAGATCCGCGACCTCGGCTCGCACAACGGCACCTACGTCAACGGCCAGCCGATCCCCAAGGGCGGCTCGGTCCAGCTGGGGCCCACCGACATCGTCGGCGTCGGCCACTCGACGTTCCGGATCGTCGGCGACCGGCTCGAGGAGTTCGTCGACACCGGTGAGGTCTCCTTCTCGGCCCGCCACCTGACCGTCACGGTCGACGGCGGCAAGCAGATCCTGAAGGACGTCTCCTTCGGGGTCCCGGAGAAGTCCCTGATCGCGGTCATCGGACCCTCCGGTTCCGGCAAGTCGACCCTGCTCAAGGCACTGACGGGCTACCGTCCGGCCAACCAGGGCGACGTCCTCTACGACAACCGGAACCTGTACAAGCAGTTCGCCGAGCTGCGTCAGCGCATCGGTCTGGTCCCGCAGGACGACATCCTGCACAAGGAACTGACCGTCAAGAGGGCTCTCAAGTACGCGGCCAAACTCCGCTTCCCCGCCGACACCACGGGCGCCGAGCGTGACGCCCGCATCGACGAGGTGCTGCGCGAGCTCAAGCTGGACATCCACAAAGAGAAGAAGATCACCTCCCTCTCCGGCGGCCAGCGCAAGCGCGTCTCGGTGGCCCTGGAGCTGCTCACCAAGCCGTCGCTGATCTTCCTGGACGAGCCGACCTCCGGCCTCGACCCGGGCATGGACCGCGATGTCATGCAGCTGCTGCGCGGCCTCGCCGACGACGGGCGCACGGTCCTGGTCGTCACGCACTCGGTGGCCGAACTCGCGATCTGCGACAAGCTGCTCGTGATGGCGCCGGGCGGTGCCGTCGCCTACTTCGGCCCGCCCGAGGAAGCGCTGAACTTCTTCGGCTACGACACCTGGGCCGACGTGTTCTCCGCCTTCGAGAACTACCGCGACTACGACTGGGCGGGCCGCTGGAAGGGCTCGCAGCACTACCAGATGTACGCCGCGGACATCGACGCCATCGCGCCGCAGTCCGTACAGATGCCGCCGATGCAGGCGATGAAGCCGCCGAAGCCGCAGGGCTGGATGTCCCAGTTCGTCACGCTGGTGCGCCGCTATGCCTCGGTGATCGCCTCCGACAAGGGCTTCCTGGCCCTGACGGTGATCCTGCCGGCCGTCCTCGGCGCGGTGAGCCTGCTCATCGACTCCGGGAACAGTCTGCTGCCCAACCCGGTCAACCCGAAGACCGGCCGGATCATCCCCAACGGCACGGCCACCACCGTCCTGCTGATCCTCGCGGTCGGCGCCTGCTTCGCGGGCGCGGCCAACTCGGTCCGCGAGCTCATCAAGGAACGGGTCATCTACGAGCGGGAACGCGCGACCGGCCTGTCCCGGTCCGCGTACCTGATGTCCAAGGTGTTCGTGCTCGGCGTGGTCACCCTGCTCCAGGGGCTGATGGTCGGCGTGATCGGCTTCGCGAGCCGGGAGATCCCGACGCAGGGTCTGGTCCTCGGCAGCGCCACCATGTTCGAGCTCTCCATCCCGATCATGGCGCTGGGCTTCACCTCGATGATGTTCGGCCTGGTCATCTCCTCGCTGGTGAAGACGGCCGAGAAGACCATGCCGCTGCTGGTCATGTTCGCGATCATCCAGGTCGTGTTCACCGGCTGCCTCTTCACTCTGAACGGCGCGGTCGGCGTCAACGAGTTCTCGTACCTGATGCCCTCGCGCTGGGCGGTCGCCGCCGCGGGCGCCACGCTGGACTTCAACAAGATCAGCCCGCCCAAGGACGGCGGCGAGACCGACCCGCTGTGGGAGCACACCGTCGGCGCCTGGGGCCTGGACATGGCCGCGCTGATCGTCATCGGTGTGATCTGCGGCTTCTTCGTGGCCCGCTTCCTGCGCCGCCACGAGCCCGAGGTCATGCGCAAGTAGTCGCTGCCGTAGTACGCCGATGGGCGGCACCCCGGATCCGGGGTGCCGCCCATCGGCGTACGGAGGTCGCTCAGTACGCGCTGTCGACGTTGTCGATCGTGCCGTACTTGTCGGCCGCGTAGTTCGCCGCGGCGGTGATGTTGGCGACCGGGTCGTAGATGTTCCAGGACGTCCCGGCGACGTGGTACGCGGTGAAGGTCGGCGGGATCACCTGGAGCAGCCCCTTGGACGGGATGCCGTTGATGGCGTTGATGTCCCAGTTGTTGATCGCCTTCGGGTTGCCCGAGGACTCCCGGATGATGTTGCGGTGCAGACCGCTGTAGGAGCCCGGGATGCCCTTGGCCTTCATGATGTCCAGGGAGTGCTTGATCCAGCCGTCGAGGTTGTTCGCGTAGCTCTTGGTGGCGACCTTCTTGACCACCACACGCTTGGCGGACCGGCTCGCGGCCTCCTTGGCGGCCTTGCGCGCGGCGGCGGCCTTCTTGGCCGCGGCCGCTGCGGCCGCCTTCTTCTTGGCTGCCGCTGCCTTCGCGGCGGCCTCGGCGGCTGCCTTCTTCTTGGCGGCGGCGGCCGCGGCGGCCTTCTTCTTGGCCTCGATGGCGTCGACCTTCACGCTCGTCGTGGCCAGCTGGTCGGTCACGCTGGCCTTGACGGCCTGCACCGGCGTCGTGCTGTAGGCGACCCGGGCCGAGGAGACGGCGTCCGTAGTGGTCGTCTGCGCGTCGGCCGGCACCACGGAGAAGGCGAGGGCGGCGGCACCGAGCGTGGCGGCACCGGCGATCGCGATCTTACGAGTGTTCTTGGGCATGCGGATGGACCTCTTCGAATAGCGCGGAGGTCGCTCTCTTCGTCCGACGGCGGACAGCGGGTGCTTGTGGCACGGGCGCCGCCGGGGGAGAACCCACGGCGCTGAGCGACGAGAGCCATTGTTAGCGGCCGCAAAAAGGGCAGGCAAAGGTGTGACGTACGATCCCCGATAGTGGATCAGGGAAGGGCAAATCGGGACAGATGGAACCATCTGCCCCGTTCACCGCGTCCCCTTTATCTCCTATTGCCCCTAGTACGTGATCCGCGCCCTATGTGCGGGCTCACACGGGCCCCACCCTGTTCTCACAGATGGTTGCCCGAGCAATGCTCTGCGTCAGCGCTCTCCTCCGTAAGGACGAGGTGCACGTCCCCGAACTCGTGCCACAGGTAGCGCCCGCCCAGCGCCTCCTCGTAGCCACGGCTGATCGCGGCCCGCCCCGCCACCGCCTCCAGCATCAGCAGATGCGAGGCCTCAGGCTCGTGCAGCCCGGTCAGCAGCCCGTCCACCACCCGTACCCCGCGCGCGGGGGTGACGACGAGATCCGTCCATCCCGCACGCGCGCGTACGAGCCCGTCCGCCCCGGTCGCCGACTCCACGGCCCGCACCGCGGTCGTCCCCACCGCGATCACCCGCCCGCGCGCCTGCCTCCCCCCACCACCGCGCACGGCGTTGATCAGCCGCGCCGACGCCTCGGGTACCGCGAACCGCTCCGGGTACGGCGGCTCGTGCGCCTCCGCGGAGGCGACCCCGGTGTGCAGGGTGATCGGCGCGAACTGCACCCCCCGGCTCACCAGCTCCGCCACCAGCCGCGCGGTGAAGGGCCGCGCCGCACTCGGCATCTCCGCACTGCCCGTGCCGTCGGCCGACGGCAGCGCGAACACCGTCTGGTAGACGGACAGCGGCTGGTCCCGCTCCGTATAGGAGTAGCGAATGGGCCGCCCGTGCTCCCGCAGCAGCCCGGGCACCACCCCGGCAGACGACAGCACCGCCCCGGCAGACGACGGCACCGCCCCGGCAGGAGACACCCGCGCCCACCACAGCCGCCCGCTCCCCGGGCTCAGCGGCTCCTCCAGCGCCAGCCGCACACCCCCGGCCAGCCGCACCTCGGTCCCGGCGGCACCACCCGCACGCGCGCGGGTGGTGCCCTTCCCGTCCGGCTCCCGCAGCTCGACGGCCCACCGTCCGTCGTCACCGCGCGTGGAGAAGTGCACCACCACGCGCGCGTGCCCGACCCGCCCGTCCACGGCCGCCGCCAGCGTCGGCGAGGTGTTCACCACGAGCAGGTCCCCGGCCCGCAGCAGACACGGCAGCTCCCGGAACGCGTGATGCGTGACCTCCGTCCCCCGCGACACCAGCAGCCGGACGTCGTCGCGCTCCCGCCCCGGCCCACGCTGCTCGGCCGGCACCCGCGCCGACAGCTCCCGCGGAACCCGCTGCACGGCCAGCGTCATCGCCGTCCCTCCAGCAGGGCCGGGGCCCCGTACCGCCCGCTCGCCGGGCGCTCGTCCAGCAGCCGCAGGAAGGCCGGCGCCACACCGGCCGGATCCGGCCGCGGATCGTCGTCGTCCGGTACGGCCGCCGTGTACAGGTCCGTGGCCATGTCCCCGGGGTCCACCGCCCACACCCGCAGTCCCGGCTCCTCCGCGCCGAGCACCGCCGCGAGCTGGTCCAGGGCCGCCTTGGACGCCCCGTAACCACCCCACGTCCCGTACGCCTCGGCCGCCGCGTCCGAGCTGACGGTGATCACCGCGCCCGCCCCCGCTCCGAGCAGCAGCGGCAGCGCCTCCTGAACCAGCCCCAGCGCCGCCACGACGTTCACCTCCAGCGCCCGCCGCAGCCCGTCCAGGGACAGCTCGGCCAGCCGGACCAGCGGTTCGGCGCCCAGCGCGCTCGCGTTGTTCACCACCAGATCGCAGCCCCCGAGCCGCCGGGCGGCCGCCACCAGCTCGGCCCGGTGCGCCGCATCCGTGACGTCCCCCGCCCGGGCCTCGACCCGGGTCCCGTGCGCCGCCACGGCCGCAGCCGTCTCCTTCAGCACCTCCGCGGTTCTGGCGTCGAGCACCAGATCCCAGCCGCGCGCGGCCAGCGCCTCGGCCAGCGCCCGCCCCAGCCCCTTCGACGCACCCGTGATGATCGCAACCGGCATGACAACCGTCCCCTCGTCCGACCGCCTCCTCGCGGCGGTGATCCCAACGTAGGAACCGGCCCCGCGCTCACGCCTCGGACGCGGGACGCAAGCCGCAGGGGCCCTTCGTCGTACGTCCGCGCACCCGGTCCCCCCGCCCTGGGCCGCAGGACCGGGGACCTCGGTCCTAGGTCCTCCGCCCCAGCCCGTGGCCGCCACAGGTCCGATCCGCGCTGTCACACCCCGCCGGTAACGTGAGGGCATGAGTCAAGGCCCCCGGTCCGGCCTCGCCGCGGTGAGTTCCGCGCTGCTGGCCATGAGCAGGCACCTCGAGGTCCGCGACGTCCTCAAGACGATCGTCGCCTCCGCCCGCGAGCTGCTGGACGCGCAGTACGCCGCCCTCGGCGTGCCCGACGACCACGGCGGCTTCGCCCAGTTCGTCGTCGACGGCGTCGGCGAGGAGCAGTGGAAGGCCATCGGCCCGCTGCCCCGCCAGCACGGCATCCTGGCGGCGATGCTCCAGGAGGCCCGGCCCCAGCGCCTCGCCGACGTCCGCAAGGACCCGCGCTTCGAGGGCTGGCCGTCCGCCCACCCCGAGATGTCCGACTTCCTGGGCCTGCCCGTCCGGGACGGCGACGAGGTACTCGGCGCCCTGTTCCTGGCCAACAAGCTGCGCCCCGCGAGGGAAAACCCCTCACACCCCCCGGGCGTCGAGCCCCAAGGCGGCTGTGGCTTCACCGAGGACGACGAGGAACTGCTCTCGATCCTCGCCCAGCACGCCGCGATAGCCCTCACCAACGCCCGCCTGTACGAGCGCAGCCGTGAACTGACGATCGCCGAGGAACGCTCCCGGCTGGCCCACGAACTGCACGACGCGGTCAGCCAGAAGCTGTTCTCCCTGCGGCTGACGGCGCAGGCCGCCACCGCCCTCGTCGACCGCGACCCCGCGCGCGCGAAGGGCGAACTGCAACAGGTCGCCGCGCTCGCCGCCGAGGCCGCCGACGAACTGCGCGCCGCGGTAGTGGAGTTGCGCCCCGCCGCCCTCGACGAGGACGGCCTCGTCGCCACCCTCCGCACCCACATCCAGGTCCTCGACCGCGCCCACACCGCGCGCGTGACCTTCACCAGTCAGGGCGTCCGCGCCCTGCCCGCCGCGCAGGAGGAGGCCCTGCTGCGCGTCGCCCAGGAGGCGCTGCACAACGCGCTGCGTCACTCCGGGGCACAGCGCGTCGAGGTAACGCTCGGGAAACGCGGCCCGGGCACGGTCCTGCGCGTCACGGACGACGGCGGCGGCTTCGACCCGACGACGGTCCGCCGGGCCGGCCGCCACCTCGGACTGGTGTCGATGCGGGACCGGGCCGGCGGGGTCGGTGGCACGCTCACGGTGGAATCGGCGCCCGGCAGGGGCACCACGATCGAGATGGAGGCTCCCGGTGGCTGACGCAATCAAGGTGCTGCTCGTCGACGACCACCAGGTCGTCCGCCGGGGCCTGCGCACCTTCCTGGAGGTGCAGGACGACATCGAGGTCGTCGGCGAGGCCGCCGACGGCGCCGAAGGAGTCGCCCTCGCCGAGGAGTTGAAGCCCGACGTCGTCCTGATGGACGTCAAGATGCCCGGCATGGACGGCGTCGAGGCCCTCCGCAGGCTCCGCGACCTGGCCAACCCCGCGCGCGTGCTGATCGTCACCAGCTTCACCGAACAGCGCACCGTGGTCCCGGCCCTGCGCGCGGGCGCCGCCGGGTACGTCTACAAGGACGTGGACCCCGACGCCCTGGCCGGCGCCATCCGCTCGGTGCACGCCGGGCACATCCTGCTCCAGCCGGAGGTCGCCGGCGCACTCCTCTCCCAGGACGAGGGCACCACGGGCCAGGGCAGGGGCGGCTCGCTCACGGAACGCGAGCGCGAGGTGCTCGGGCTGATCGCGGACGGCCGCTCCAACCGCGAGATCGCACGGGCCCTGGTCCTCTCCGAGAAGACCGTCAAGACGCACGTCTCGAACATCCTGATGAAGCTCGACCTGGCGGACCGCACCCAGGCCGCGCTGTGGGCCGTACGCCATGGTGTGACCCGCTGAGACACGCTCCGGCGCACCACCCGGAGCGTCGCGGGGCGCTCCGGTCCGGCAACGCGGAAGGTTAACTTCCGATCCGAGATTCATACCGTCGTGGGAATGTCCCCCGGATGGCGCATCCTTCGCGGCTCGCCGCCGTTCTCCAGTGCGTGCCGCGGCGATTGCCGCGGTAATCGCTAGGAGGGGTCAGAAGTGAAGAACCTGAAGAAGGCAGCGGCCGTGACGATGGTGGCCGGCGGGCTGATGGCCGCGGGTGCCGGCATGGCCTCCGCCACCGACGGCGCCACCGCCCTCGGCGAGGCCAAGGGCTCGCCGGGCGTCGTCTCGGGCAATCTCGTCCAGGCCCCGGTGCACGTCCCGGTCAACGTGGTCGGCAACAGCGTGAACGTCATCGGCGTGCTGAACCCGGCCTTCGGCAACCTGGGTCTCAACCACTGAGGTCCCGCCCGCACTCGCGGTGACCTCCGGCCTCCCTCGGCGCCCACCGAGGGAGGCCGGTCCGTTCGTCGGTCCA
Source organism: Streptomyces sp. NPDC102259 (assembly GCF_044766465.1). Classification (NCBI taxonomy): domain Bacteria; kingdom Bacillati; phylum Actinomycetota; class Actinomycetes; order Kitasatosporales; family Streptomycetaceae; genus Streptomyces; species Streptomyces sp. NPDC102259. The sequence goes on from NZ_JBIWMA010000011.1 coordinate 283,637, forward strand.
ATGATCTTGTCGTTCCAATGATCCGAACGAGGTGTCTTCCCGGCGGGCCCCGCATCGTTCCCGATCACCCCCGCGTTGGGCAGCGCACGACCCGCGGCCGGGTCGGACACGCAAACGCAGGAGGAACACTTCCCATGAACATCGCCAAGAAGGCTGCCGTTGCCCTCACCGTCGCGGGCATCGCCGCGGGCGCCTCGGCCGGTGCCGCAGTCGCCGACGCGGGTGCCGAAGGCGCGGCCGTGAAGTCGCCGGGCGTCGCTTCGGGCAACGTCGTCCAGATTCCCGTGCACGTCCCGATCAACCTCTGCGGCAACACGATCAACGTGGTCGGCCTGCTGAACCCGGCGTTCGGCAACACCTGCATCAACGACTGAGTTCGTAGCCGCACCACGGAGGGGCCCACGCGTCACAGACGACGCGTGGGCCCCTCCGCATGCCGCGACCTTTCGACGCCGCCCGGCAACTCAGCCCGCCCGGCGCTTGAGGACGAGGCCCCATCAGGGCCGAAGGGGGGCCTGGGGGCACGGCCCCCAGAGGTTCACCCCAACCCGGGGCATCCAGCCCGACGCTCACCGAACCCCCCGCTCCCGCTCCTCCACAACGGAGTTGTACGCGGCGACCTGAGCCCGCCGCCCCGTCCGCTCGACCGGCCGCAAGGCCTCCGCCCGCACCGCCATCTCCGCCGAGCTCACCGCGCCCCCGGGACCGTTCTCATAGGCGAGGGACACCAGCAGCCCCACCCGCTGCGCCAGTTCCAGCACCCGCACCGCCCGAGGCGGATACCCCGGCGCCAGGACCTCCCGCCCCCGCTCGGCCCGCGCCCGGTACGCGTCGATCGCCGCCTCCGCCACCGGCCCCGATCCCGCCAGGTCCAGCCGCGCCAGCACCGCCGTGGCGTCCCGCAGCGCCTCCGCCAGCTCCCGTTCCGCCTCGCCCAGCGACGGCACGTCGGCCGGCGGAGCCTCCCGCACCGGCAGGCAGTGCCACACGACCTCGACATGCACGTCACCGTCGGGCCCGGCCTCGTACACCTCCGGCACCAGTCCGTACCCGGCGCCGTGACAGACCACCGCCTCCTCCGCCTCCAACGCCCGCGTGTTGAACTCCGGCGGTCCGCTCAACCCCAGCGGATGCCCCGGCGCGGGCAGCGCCACCCGCAGCCCGTCCACCCCGAGCGTGCGCAGCCGCCCCAGCGCGAGCGTGAGTCCGACGGGCGCCGACTCGCCCGGCAGCCCCTCCACCCGGTGCACGGCGTCGTCGCCGACGATGGCGAGCACGGCGTCGTCCGGCGAGACGATTCCGGCCAACAGGGCATTTCCCCAAGCGGCGAGGCGACCAGAGCGCGGTTCCGAGAGCATCCCCCCACCCTAAGGACCGGACCGATGGAACGGGCCGCCCGACCGGTGGCGTAGATTTTCCCGGAGAGGCCGCGCCCACCCACGCGCGGCGGTCCGAGCCACAGGCGCCCGCGACAAACGACCGGCCACACAGCAAGGGGAGACAACGCGCTCATGAGCGATGTTCTGGAGCTTCAGGACGTATCCGTGGTCCGTGAGGGCCGGGCTCTGGTGGACCAGGTCTCCTGGTCGGTCAAGGAGGGCGAGCGCTGGGTCATCCTCGGTCCCAACGGGGCCGGCAAGACGACCCTGCTGAACATCGCCTCGACCTACCTCTTCCCCAGCGCCGGCACCGTCTCCATCCTCGGCGAGACCCTCGGCAACCCCGGCACCGACGTCTTCGAGCTGCGCCCCCGCGTCGGCATGGCCGGCATCGCCCTCGCCGACAAGCTCCCCAAGCGCCAGACCGTCCTCCAGACGGTGCTGACCGCCGCCTACGGCATGACCGCCGGCTGGCAGGAGGAGTACGAGGACGTCGACGAGCAGCGCGCCCGCGCCTTCCTCGACCGCCTCGGCATGAGCGACTACCTGGACCGCAAGTTCGGCACGCTCTCCGAGGGCGAGCGCAAGCGCACCCTCATCGCCCGCGCTCTGATGACCGACCCCGAGCTGCTGCTCCTCGACGAGCCCGCCGCCGGCCTGGACCTCGGCGGCCGCGAGGACCTCGTACGCCGCCTCGGCCGCCTCGCACGCGACCCCATCGCCCCCTCGATGATCATGGTGACCCACCACGTCGAGGAGATCGCCCCCGGCTTCACCCACGTCCTCATGATCCGCCAGGGCAAGGTCCTCGCCGCGGGCCCGGTCGAGCTCGAGCTCACCTCCCGCAACCTCTCCCTCTGCTTCGGCCTCCCGCTCGTCGTGGAACAGGTCGGCGACCGCTGGACCGCACAGGGCCTGCCGATGTCCTGACCGCTCCTTGTGCGCCCTGTCCCCGGCAGGACGTGCGGCCCTACCATGACGGTGTGAACGACATCGACGCGTGGGTGTGGTGGCTCGTCGGGGCGGCAGCGCTCGGAATCCCGCTCGTGGTGACCGCCATGCCCGAATTCGGCATGCTCGCGGTCGGCGCGGTGGCCGCGGCCGTCGCGGCAGGCCTCGGCTTCGGAGCCGTCGCCCAGGTGCTCGTCTTCATCGTCGTCTCCGTCGCACTGATCGCCGTCGTACGCCCGATCGCGATCAAGCACGCCAAGCAGCGTCCCCAACTCGCCACCGGCATCGACGCGTTGAAGGGCAAGCAGGCCGTCGTGCTGGAGCGCGTCGACGGCTCGGGCGGCCGTATCAAACTCGCCGGCGAGATCTGGTCGGCACGCGCCCTCGACACCGACCGCGCCTACGACGTGGGGCAGGAAGTCGACGTCGTGGACATCGAGGGGGCCACGGCGATCGTCATCTGACTCCGCGCAACTCCCGCACGACGTAAGTGAACAGAACACCTCACGAGCCGCACGACGGTCTGTCACACTCGTCCAGCAAGATCTTCAACAGGCATAAGATCTTCCGAAAGCGCCGAGGCGGAGAAAGGTACGGGGAGCCGCGATGGAACCGGTCATCATCGTCCTGGTCATTCTGGTGGTGTTGGTCTTCATCGCCCTGATCAAGACGATCCAGGTCATCCCACAGGCGAGTGCCGCCATCGTGGAGCGGTTCGGCCGCTACACGAGGACACTCAACGCGGGCCTCAACATCGTCGTCCCGTTCATCGACACCATCCGCAACCGCATCGACCTGCGCGAACAGGTCGTGCCGTTCCCGCCGCAGCCGGTGATCACCCAGGACAACCTGGTCGTGAACATCGACACCGTCATCTACTACCAGGTGACCGACGCCCGGGCCGCGACCTACGAAGTCGCCAGCTACATCCAGGCGATCGAGCAGCTCACCGTCACCACGCTCCGCAACATCATCGGCGGCATGGACCTCGAGCGGACCCTGACCTCCCGCGAGGAGATCAACGCTGCGCTGCGCGGAGTCCTCGACGAGGCGACCGGCAAGTGGGGCATCCGCGTCAACCGCGTGGAACTGAAGGCCATCGAGCCCCCGACCTCCATCCAGGACTCGATGGAGAAGCAGATGCGCGCCGACCGTGACAAGCGCGCCGCGATCCTCACCGCCGAAGGCACGCGCCAGGCCGCCATCCTCACCGCCGAGGGCGAGAAGCAGTCGCAGATCCTGCGTGCCGAGGGCGAGGCCAAGGCGGCGGCCCTGCGCGCCGAGGGCGAGGCCCAGGCCGTGCGCACGGTCTTCGAGGCCATCCACGCCGGCGACGCGGACCAGAAGCTCCTCTCCTACCAGTACCTCCAGATGCTCCCGAAGATCGCCGAAGGCGACGCCAACAAGCTCTGGATCGTCCCCAGCGAAATCGGCGACGCCCTCAAGGGGTTGTCCGGCGCCATGGGCAACTTCGGCCCCTTCGGCGGGGGTTCGGGAGGCAACGACTCCGGCAACGGCGGCGGTTCGGAACGCCGGGAGAAGCCGTCGATCGACTGACCCCCGGTCACATCCGGATCCGGGCTACGCCGCGTCCATGGTCAGCCACTCCGGCAGCGCGGCCAGGTCGTCCTGCCCCAGGGCCAGCAGCATCGCGTCCGCCGGCGTCGGCTCGAACGGCTGCCGCAGCAACGGCATCTCCGCCTGCTCCGGAGTCCGGTCCGCTTTGCGGTGATTGTCCTCGGCACACGAGGCGACGGTGTTCAGCCACACGTCCTGGCCCCCCTGGGCCCGCGGCACCACGTGGTCCACGGTCGTCGCCCGGCGACCGCAGTACGCGCACCGGTGCCGGTCCCTTATCAGCACACCCCGCCTCGACCACGGAGCTTGTCTTCGGAACGGCACCCGTACGTACCTGCACAGCCTGATCACACGAGGCGCCGGGATGTCGACCTCGGCTCCGCGCATCCGCAGTTCGGGGTGGGCCTGCTCGACGACGGCCTTGTCCTGAAGCACCAGAACGACGGCTCGGTTCAACGTCACCGTCGACAGCGGCTCGAAGCTCGCGTTCAGTACCAGCGTGTCCCGCATACCAGCCCACCTCCTGTGTGCACCGGCCCACCCCCTGGCGGGCTGGGATCAACTCTGGCCGGGCACGCCGAGATGGACAACGCAATATCTGCTGCTCCACGGGAGGTGACCCCCGCGACCCCCGGCAACAAAAATGCCCGCCTCTGATCACTTCCAAGACCAGAGGCGGGCAAACGTTCAATGAACGATGAGCTGACTCATCCCTCCGCGGGAAGTTCGTACTCACCGATCAACTGAGCGCGGGCGATCGTGTGGAACCGCAGATTGAATCCCACGGCGGCGGGCGAGGCGTCGGCGTCCGGGCCGAGCTTCTCCTGATCCACCGCGTACACCGTGAAGACGTACCGGTGCGGCCCGTCCCCCGGCGGCGGAGCGGCTCCGCCGAACTCCTTGGTGCCGTAGTCGTTGCGCGCGTGTACGGCGCCCTCGGGCAGCCCCTCGAACTTGCCGCCGCCCGCACCCGCGGGCAGCTCGGTCACCGAGGCCGGGATGTCGAACAGCACCCAGTGCCAGAATCCGCTGCCCGTCGGGGCATCGGGGTCGTAGCAGGTCACGGCGAAGCTCTTGGTCCCGGACGGGAAACCCTCCCACCGCAGCTGCGGCGAGGTGTTCCCCGCCGCGTGGACCTGGGCGTCCTTGAGCGTCGCCCCTTCCTCCACATCCTCGCTCGTGACCGTGAACGACGGCACCGGCGGATGGAAATCGTGGGGCAGCGGCCGCCTCTTCAGCTCGGTCACCTGGACACCTCCTGATTGATCGGAAAGGCACTCCCTTCGGAGCCTACGACCTTCACGCCCCGCGCGAGGACGCACAGAGGGCCCGGAACGCCGTACGGCACTCCGGGCCCTCTGTCCGGCTCAGAACCAGTTGCGCTTGCTGCCGACCTCGGACAGCCACTGGTTGAGGTACGCCGCCCAGTCGGTTCCCTGGTAGTCGTGCAGACCCACCTGGAACGAGCGGAAGGTGTCGCTGCCCTCGCTGAACAGCCCCGGCTTCTTGTCCATCTCCAGCACGACGTCCATCGTGTGCTCATCGGCCACGAAGCTCAGCTCGACCTGGTTCAGCCCCCGGTACTGCGACGGCGGGAAGAACTCGATCTCCTGGTAGAACGGCAGCTTCTGCCGCGTGCCGCGGATGTGCCCGCGCTCCAGGTCCGCGTTCTTGAAGCGGAAGCCCAGCTGGATGAAGGCGTCGAGAATCGCCTTCTGCGCCGGCAGCGGGTGCACGTTGATCGGGTCCAGGTCGCCGGAGTCCACGGCGCGGGCGATCTCCAGCTCCGTGGTCACACCGATGTTCATGCCACGCAGCGTCTGGCCGTCGATCGTCGTGACCGGCGTCTCCCACGGGATCTCGAGCCCGAACGGCACCGCGTGCACGGCACCGGCCTGGAGCTCGAAGGCGCCCCCGAGCCGCAGCTTCGTGAACTCGATGTCCTGCTTGTACTCCTGGTCGCCGCTCTCCACCTCGACCTTGGCCTGCAGCCCGACCGAGAGCCCCTCGATCTGCTGGTTGACGGACCCGCCCTGGATCCGCACCTCACCCTGGACGACACCGCCCGGAACGACGTTGACCTCGGTCAGCACGGTCTCGACCGAAGCCCCGCCGGCCCCCAGACTCGCGAGCAGCTTCTTGAACGCCATGTCTCTCCCTCTACGACCTTCTTCTTACGGGATCCCTCGACCCCTACATACGCGATCCCGGCGTGGCCGGTTCCGTGCCCCACACCCTGGCAAGACGGATGCCCGCTGACCACCCCGACGCACCCACGGGTCTGCACTACGCTCGGAGGGCATGATCGCGACCCCCGACCGTACGCCCCTGCCCAGGACCTTCTTCGACCGCCCTGTCCGGGAGGTGGCCCAGGATCTGCTCGGCCGTCTCCTCGTCCGTACGACCCCCGACGGTCCGATCACCCTGCGCCTCACGGAGGTCGAGGCCTACGACGGACCGAACGACCCGGGCTCCCACGCGTATCGCGGTCCCACGGCCCGCAACGGTGTGATGTTCGGTCCGCCCGGACATGTGTACGTCTACTTCACCTACGGCATGTGGCACTGCATGAACCTCGTCTGCGGTCCGGACGGCACGGCGAGCGCTGTCCTGCTCCGCGCCGGCGAGATCGTCGAGGGCGCCGAGTCGGCCCGCAAACGTCGACTCTCGGCCCGAAATGACAAGGAACTGGCCAAAGGGCCCGCCCGCCTGGCCACTGCCCTGGACGTGGACCGAGCCCTCGACGGTACGGACGCCTGCGCCACCGGGGACACCCCTTTGAGGATCCTGACCGGCACCCCGGTCCCCTCCGACCAGGTACGCAACGGCCCGCGCACCGGAGTCTCCGGCGACGGAGCGGTCCACCCCTGGCGGTACTGGGTCGCCGACGACCCGACGGTGAGCCCCTATCGGGCCCATGTCCCCAGGCGTCGCCGAAGTTGACTCGCTGTTCGCCGGCGCGTAACGTGGCCCGAGCCGCTTGAACCGGGTACGGCATTCGCCGGCAGTCGGAAGCGGCCAACCCACTACCTACAACGCCCCTCAGCGGGAGCGAATTCGGCATGCCCGCATGCCCGAATTCCAACCTGGCGGAACTCGATTATGAGTCGCAGAGGGAATCGGCTAACGTAGTGAATGTCGAAAGGCCGACAGGCGAAAGCCCAAAGCCCAAGACAATCCCCCCGACAGGGAATCGGATCAAGAAAAGGATCTGATAGAGTCGGAGCCGCCGGAAAGGGAAACGCGAAAGCGGGAACCTGGAAAGCACCGAGGAAATCGGGTCGAGAAAAGATCTGATAGAGTCGGAAACGCAAGATCGAAGGGAAGCGCCCGGAGGAAAGCCTGAGAGAGTCTCTCGGGTGAGTACAAAGGAAGCGTCCGTTCCTTGAGAACTCAACAGCGTGCCAAAAAT